>NZ_JACHOF010000004.1:0-366615 GCF_014199765.1 Xanthomonas sp. 3058
CGCTGCGCGCAGGCTTGACGCTTTACTCGCGAGGGGTAGATGGCCTTGTCCGGGATGGAATCGATCACCTGCGCGGTCCATTGGAACCTGGGGAATGGCGTCGTGAGACCGATGCGCAAAGCTGGCAGCAGCAGATGCAGCAATTGCAGCAAGAGCGCGAGCGCAGCCATGCGCCGCAGCAATGGCATGTGCCGATGAAGGCGGAGGCGCAGCAGACGCGGACAGCGGCCGACAAGCCGCCATCCTTGCGTGACGACCCGGACGCATTCCTGGACCGCATGTTGGCCGCCGCGCAGAATGGCGACCGCGATCAATTCCGGCAGATGACGCAGATCCTGGCCAATGAACCAGCCGGCCGCGTGTTGCGCGCCGAGGCCATCGAGACGGTGAACCAGCAGGAACAGCAGGCGGCCCAGCAGGCGATGCAGGCGCAGCAGCAACAACAACAACAGCAGGAAACGATGCGCATCGGTGGGCGCAGCATGTAACCGTCATCAGCAGCAAAGGACGATGCACGATGAATGCAAACGACCCGCTGACGTTGACCAGCAAGGCCGCCTCGCTGATGGAGCAGTTCGAGCGCCGCTGCAATGACATGGAGCAGCAGCAACGTCGCCATGCGCAGCAGCTGGAGCAGGTGGCGCAGTCGTTGCCCGGGGTGATGACCCGTTCGGCCGAACAGACTTTGCAGCGCGTCCCCGACACCTTGGTGCGAAATGTCCAGCAGGGCATGGACACGTCGGTCGCCGGTTTCGAGAAGCGCCTGCAGCAGGCCGGTAGCTTGATCGGGTGAGGTGCGCAGTCGCTATCTCTACCTGGATGATCCCGACACCGTGGCAGAGGCCGAGCTGCGTGCCGACATCCGTGTGCCGGTCCGGGCTTCGACGGACGCCGCTGCTGCCGCCTGAGCCGTCACCTGCAAGAACGCCATCTGCGGCGGCGGATGCATCAGGAACTGCTGGTGCGAAATATTCCACGCATACGCGCCGGCCAGCGGGAAGGCCAGGCAGTCGCCCGGTGCCAGCGCCGCGACGTGCTGGTTGCGTGCTAGCACGTCCTTGGGCGTGCACAACTGTCCGACTAGGGTGACCGGCGTGTCGCGCAGCACAGGCGCACGTGCGCCACGCAACACACGGAACGGGTGATCGTGGCCTTGTGCGGCCGGGGTGCGGAAGTGATGGGTGCCGCCGCGTGCGATTGCAAACCACGCACCGTGGCTGCGCTTGAGATCCAGCACTTCCATCAGATACCAGCCGCAGCTGGCACTGACATAGCGCCCCGGCTCCAACCGCAGACGCAGTGCGTCGCCATGTTCGCGTAGCAACGCAGGCAAGCCGGCGCAGAAGCCGGCCCAATCGAACGACGCTTCCGGCGCCAGATAATCCACACCGAAGCCACCGCCTGCATTTACCCGCACCGGGCCAAGCCCGTAGCGTTGCCGCCACTGCTGCACGGTGCGCAAGTAGGCGGCGATCAGATGCAGTTGCGCGCCGGCATCGCGCTGGTGCGACATCAGATGGAAATGGAAGCCTGCCAACCGCAGCGAGGGGCTCGCACGCAGCCGATGGATCGCCACATCCAGATCGTCCGGGTCCAGGCCGAACGGCGAGGGCTGCCCGCCCATCATCAGGCGCGTGCTCTGCGCGCCTGGCACGGCGATGTTCATGCGCAGGAACACCGGTACGCAGCGGCGGGCCTGCGCGGCGATCGCGGCCAGGCGTTCCAGCTCGCCCAGGCTTTCCACATGCATGGTGCAATCGGGCAGCGCAGCGGCCTGGGCCAGTTCGCTATCGAGCTTGCCCGGCCCACCGAACAACAGTGTGGCCTGCGGTTGTTGCGCATGCAGCCAGGCCAGTTCGCCGCCGGAGGCCGCTTCGAAGCCATCCATGTGCGGGGCGAGCGTGCGCAGGATCGGCGGCTCCGCATTGGCCTTTGCCGCGTAGAACAGCTCGCACTCGGCCGGCAGTTGCGCGCGCATCCATTCTGCGTGTGCGTCCAATGCGGCCAGGTCGTAGACATACGCGCAGAGCGGGCCATCGCTCTGGTCGCGCAGGCTGGGCAATGCCTGCAGCACTGCGGCGGTGTCGATGCGCAGGCTCATGCTGCCACCCGCCGCACCGCTGCGATGCGCGGAATCGGATTGGGCAGCGCGGTGTAATCGGATTGTCGATCGGCGCGTTGCCATAGCCGCGTGCCCAGGTTGTTCTTGCCGGGCAGCGGCGCGCCGTCGATCAGGCCCTGCAACGCGGCTTGCGTGCCATGACGCTGCTGCCAGCATGCGGCGAGCTCGCCCACGCATTGCCACAGGCGCGCTTCCAGCACGCCATCGCCTTCGGTCAGATGGAAGATCGCCTCGGCCAGATTGTTGACCAGCGCGCAGTACGCCACGCGATTCCAGCCTTGTTCCGGCGTGTAGTACAGCGATTGCCGCGCGCGTTCGCCCACGCCCAGCAAGCGCGTGGCGGGCCAATGGTGTGCGAGCAGCTTGGTACCTTCCAGATCGCGGATCCATACCCGCGTCGGCCAGCCATCGGCAAACCCGATCACGGTGTTCTGCAGGTGCGGTTCCAAGGCAATGCCGTGCTGGAACAGGGCAGTCCATACGCCATCCAGCAGCAAGCCGGCATAGGTGCGGAACCACAGCAGCGTGGCGGTGTGGCGATCCATCTGCGCGCTGCCCAGTGCCTGCAACTTCGACGCACACACGCTGTTGCCCTGCGCATCGCAAGTGAACAAGGCGGCGGCCACCTGCGGCTGCCAACGCGCCCGTTGCGCGGCAGGCAGGGTCTGCCGATACAGGATGCCGAAGCTCTCCGACAAGCCACGCGCCGCCAACGGGTCGGCGTCGTGCAAGGCGGGATCGACCTGGGCGATCTCCAATGACGTGGCCGCAGGCTCCAGCATCACATCGAAGCCCGGCACCTGCGTCGCCAGTGCACGCCAGCTCGGCGCCAGCAGCTCGGTGAGCGCGACCGCACTTTCCAGCTCGTACCAGGCGTTCTTGCGCACGCAGTTGGTCAACCGCACATGCACCGAACACTTGAGGAAATAGTCCAGTTCCGGGTGATACAAGGTGCGCACCGAGGAGGTCGGCCGCAGTGCTTCGCCCAGCACACCGACCGGCTCGATGAAGCCGCGCGCCTGCAGGGTGCGCAGCAACGGATCGTCGAGCAGCCGCTGCGCTTCCCACGGATGGCAGGGATACAGATCCTCGCTCCCGGAGAGCTGCCGCAGGCTCGCGCGCACATCGCGGCCCTGCATGCGCAGCAGCCGTGGATCGATGCGGAACCAGAACAGCTGGAACGCCGCGCGCGCTTCCGGCGCGCAGGCCAGCACCTGCGCCAGATCGATGCCTTCGCGGCTCTTGGGCGTGGGATGCAAGGCATGCCCCCACAGCATCGATTGTTCGGCGTCGATCATCGCCTCGCCGGTCGGCAAGGTGCCTTGTGCCTGGCGCAGCAGTGCGGCAGTGATCGCCACGCTGTTGGCGCTTTGCGCCAGCAGTTCCGGATTGACCGCCTGCGTGCTGCCCAGTGCCTGCAGCAGGCGACGCGCCAAGGCATGCGCGTCCAGGCTCTGCCACGGCTGGCCGCCACTCTTGAGAAACGGCGTGGAGGCAAAGCGACAGCGGCCCAGGCGATCGGCATAGGCAATGCGCACGCACAGCGCGCCGGCATCGCCCAGCGCGATGCGCAGCCAATGGTGTTCGGCCACGCGTGGGCCGGGGCGATCCAGCCCGCGATAATCGAAGTCCACTGTGCGCTGCGGAATCGCGAACTCGCGCAGGTAGCAGTTCAACCAGCAGGTGCAGGCCTGCGCGTCGGCCATGCTGTCGTACCAGGGGTCATGCATCGTGTGCGGCGACATCGGCGGATCTCCTCGAAGGGAAGCGCACCAGAACGGTGAGCGCAGCGGCCGCCGCAGCCAGCGCGGCAGCCAGAAAAGGGATGGCGGGGCCGGCCGCCTGGGCCAGCGCGCCGGCAGCGGCACCGGCGAACACGCCGGCCCATTTGCCGCAGGCATCGAAGCGGCCGAACAGGCGTCCGGCGCCGTGCCCGCTGGCGACGATCGCCAGGCTGCGGTTGAGCCCACGCAGGCCGAACAACATGCCCAGGCCGAACAGCAACCGCGCCACTGCCAATGCGACGGCGTCGTGCAACAGCGCCTGCCACAGGCAGGCCAGCGCGAACAGCATCAGGCCAGGCACCAGCCAGGCGTCGCCATCGCCGCGCCGCCACCACGGCAGTACCACCAGATAGACCAGATGCGGCAGGCTGTAGAGCAGGCCGGCCAGCGCGTCGTGACCGGCACCGCGCGCCAGCGCATACGGGATGAAGTAGGGGAAGGTCACCACCATCGCGAAGCAGAACAGGAACTGCGCGATCAGCAACGCAGGCCACAGAGCGCTGGCCGGTGTGACGGTCTGTGGTGACGCCGACAGCGACGACGCAGCTGCGCGCCCGGAGGGTGTCGACGGCGCAGTGGATGCTGTCGGCCGCCCCGCAGGCCGGTCGGCCGGCAGACGCCAGGTCAGCGCGAACGCCAGCAGCGGCAGCAGTGCGAGCGCGCGATACAGCGACTGCGCAGGGCCGAGCGCTAATGCCAGGCCCAACAACGCGGGCGCGCTGACCATCGCCAGGCGCGCCGAATACTGCGTCCAGTCGAGCGCGCGCGCCAGCGGGCCGGCCTGCGGCTGGCTGGCCAGATAGGCATTGGCCGCTGCCAGCGAGCCGCCGCAGGTGCCTTGCACGATCAGCCCGAGTACCAGCCAGGTCAGCGAGGGCGCGAAGCCGGCGATCGCAAAGCCCAGCGCCAGCCCCAGTTGCGCCCGCAGCAACGAGCGCTTGCGTCCATAGCGGTCGGCCAGGCGTCCCCAGGTGCTGGCCGTCAACGCGGTGCACAGCGTCGGCAGCACGTACAGCACGCCGCTCCAGCCCACCGCTGCCGAGGGCGCCAGCTCGGCCAGCACCTGCGGCAGAAACAGCGGCATGCCCAATGCGGTGAAGGCGGCCAGGTAATGCGCCGCCAGCACCGGGCCGAGGATGCGCTTCATCGCTGAGCACCCGCCTGCCGGCGTGGCATGTGCTGCGCACCCGCGAAGGCGTCGCCGAAGGGATTGGGCGCACTATCGCCGTAGAACTTGTTGATGTCGCTCGCACCGGTGAGCTGTTTGCTGAGCAGGCTGCCGGCGCTGAGCAGGTACTTCACCGGCAGTCGCGGTGCGGCCAGCAGGCGACGCGCGGGTCCGGTATCGATGCCATCGACATCCAGCTGCGCCAGCGTCAATGCGAACTGCGTCTGCAGCTGCGTGTACAGCGGGGTGCGCAACGTCGGTTGCCATTCCGCCACGCCTTCCAGCACCGCCTGCAGATCCAGTTGCAGCACGATGGTGCAGAACATCTGCGCCAGGGCTTGTGGGTCGTCTACCGCGATGCGCGCATCGTGCAGCGGGCCCAGCGCGTCCAGATCCGGCAGCTGTGCGCGCAACTGCGGCAGCGCGATGCGGGCGGCGTCGTTGTCCTTCATCAGCAGCCGTGTCGCCTGGCCATCGGCATACACCAGCACGCTGTTCTGCTGATTGGCTTCCAGTGCGATGCCGTAGCGCAGCCACAGGCGCAGATGCACCGCCAGCATCAGCTCGGTGTAATCGCGCCACCAGCTCAATACATCGCCCTGCATGAAGCGCTCGGCCAGATGGATCGCCATCGGCCGGCCATCCGGCAACAGCGCGCATAGCGCAGCAACCGGCACCAGCGTAGCGTCGCCCAGCGGCGGATAACGCCGCACCAGATAGGCCAGATGACGCGTCTCACCCACATGCCCGCCATGCGATTCGTCCACGAACACGCAGCGGCCGCGCAAGGCCGGATCCAGCGCATCGATGCGACGCAGTGCGCGCTCCAGCCAATGACCGTCGTACAGCGTGGAGGGCTTGATCAGGCGCAGATTGAGCGCGCCCAACGTGCGCATCGGGATCGGTAACTTGAGATGCAGCTGCGGATGGTGCAGCGGCACCAGCGTGCGCACCGACAGGGTAGGGCGCACCTCCAGCCAGGCCTGCGGTGCCCGCAGGCTACCTGCCGGCAGCGCAAAACCGTCCTGCTCCAGGCGCGCCCACACCAGCGGATGCACCGGCCAGGCGACATGCGTATCGGCCAGCGCGGGCGGCAGGCCCAGCGTGGCGAAGTCCGGCCACAGCTCGGCCGGCGCTGCGCCGGTGCAGCTGACCTGCGCACGTGGAATCGCCAGCCAGCGCAGCGCGAAGGTGGGCGCAAACTCCGGCGCGTAATCGCGCAGTTCCGAGGCATCCAGCCCGGCCTTGGCGCGTGCGGTCGGATAGAACGGATGGTCGCGGTAGCTGGCAAGTTGATCGCAGCGATACGCACGCTCGGTGGCGTCTGCGTGTTGCAGCGCGTTGAGCAGCGCAGGTGCCTGCGCGTTGTAGGCCTGGCGTGCCAGGCCCAGGTGGGCGGTAGCGCACTCGGCTTCTTCGGCATAGGCGCGATGCAGCTGTTGCGTTTCCATGTCGAGCTGCGCGCTCATGCGCCGCAGCCACGCCTGCGCACCGCGTTCGACATGCGCGCCCTCGGCGGTGTGCACGATCCAGCTGTCGCCGCAGGCACTGATGTCCTGCAGATAGCCCTGCCGATGGATCGGCAACCACAGCGTGCCATCGGGCAGATGCGCGATGCGCCACCAGTCTTCCACCGGGCCGGGGTCGGTCCATGCGGCCAGCACGCGTGCTTCAGGTGTTGCGGCACTGCCTTGCGTGGCGATTCCGCGCAGGTCTTCGCGCAGGCAGGCATCGATGACGCGTGTGGCGATATAGCGTTGGGCGGCGGCGCTGCTCATGCGCGCAGCTCCGCGCCATCGATCCGCCAGTGCAGCCCCGCTTCGGCATGCAGCACCGCTTGTTGCAACGCTTGGGCATCGCTAGCCAGCGCGCTCAGCACACCCAGGTAATCCTTGTTGGAATGGCTCAAGCGGATCCGTTCGCCGGGTGCGCGCATGCGCCGGTACTGCACGTCGCTGTGCGTAGCGTGATGGCGGCGATCTTCGCTGGCGCTCACCAGCTCGCCGTCCTGCTCGGCAACGTAGTAACGCAGCAAGGCATGGGCACGATCGCAGCGCAGCTGCGGCAGCGGCAAGCCCAGATGCGGCGCCAGCGCGGCAGTGAACCATTGCCTGCCGAACATGTCGTCGAGCAGGAATTCGCGGCGGTCGCCAATGCTTCGGTAGTTGATCTCCACCAGCACCGGGCCATCGCCGGTGAGAATGAATTCGCTATGGCACAGCCCGAAACCGACGCCAAAACTGCGGAGCTGCTCCAGCGCCTGCGCAATCACCGGCGTGTCCACGCGGGCATCCCACTGCGCCTCGCATTCCACAAAGTGCGGCGGCGGCGACAAGCGCACCTTGAAGCCGCCCAGTGGCTGCAGCGTGTGGCCGTCGCCCAGCGTTTCCAGCGTAAATAGCGCGCCTTGCAGCATGCCTTCCAGCAACACGGTGCGCTGCGGATGGCGCTGCCACACATCGTCCAGATAGGCCTGCAATTGCGCGCCATCTGCGCAGTGGCGTACGTCCAGACTGGCCACGCCCTCACGCGGTTTGGCCACCACCGGCCACGGAATGTCGGTCGGCAATGCGGCGCCTGGCGCCAGTGTGCAGAACCACGGCGATGGTAGTGCCCGCGCGCGCAGACGTTGACGCATCGCCGCCTTGTTCTTGGCCGCGTAGCACACCTGCCAATCCTTGCCCGGCAGGCCCAGACCGGCAGCGACCAGCGCGGTGCTGGTCTGCAGATGATCGCTGTTGCTGAACACCGCGCGCGGCGACACATCGGCGTCGTGCAGCACATCCAGCACACCGAGTGGGTTGAACACATCGCATTCGATCACCCGCTGTGGCGCATGCTCGGGGTGCTCGCGGAAATGGCTGAGGTGATCGAGTCGGTGGTCGGTCAGCAACCACACCGGCAGGCCCAACGCGTGCGCTGCCGGCAGAAAGCCGTCGGTGATGGCCGGGTGGCAGACATGGGTGAGGATCACCAATGGTGCAGCGGATGTTGCGGTCATGGCAGTTCTCGTTCGACAGGACGGTGGGGAAACCGGTACTGAAACGGGCTGCCTGGCGCCGTGACGGCGTTGGGTGGCCTGCGATGCGGTGATCGCATGCCGCATGCTGCGGCTAAGGATGCGTGCGTCATGCACGCCGTGTTTGTCTGCGGCGCTCGCCAGCGCGACCGCCGTTGCCGTCAGGCGCGACCGACGCCCCTGTGCGGCGGTCGTTTGTAGCGGTGCCTACTGGTGCCGACTTAAAACGTGTACTCCAGCCCGGCGGTGACGGTGCGCGACGGCGCGGCCTGGCGGCCCCACGGGCTGGTATCTACGCCGCGGAACCAGTACTGCCGATCGAACAGGTTGTTGATCGCCAGCGACGCGCTGAATTTCTGTCCATCGCGTTCGAACAGCGTATGGCTCACCTGCGTGTTCCATACCCAGTACGACGGCAGTTCGCCGACCGAGGCAATCGCGTTCTCCTGCACGGTATTCGCCGCATCGCTGTAGGCCTTGCTGAAGTAGTAGCTCGACAGTGCGACAGTGGTGTGACCGAGCGTGTAGTTGCCGCCCAGGGTGATCTGGTTGCGTGAGGTGTAAGGCACGCGCAGGCCGCGAAATGCGCCCGATTCCTGGCTGGCATCCAGATAGGCATAGCCGGCGTTTAGGGTGAGCGCGCGCAGGTTTTCCGGGCTCCATTGCAGTTCCAACTCGCCGCCTTGATGGCGGGTCTTGCCGAGGTTGCGGAACACGCGCGTGGTGTTGTCCAGCTGGATCTGCTGATCGAAATCGATCAGATACGCACCAAGCTGGATGCGGGTGCGGTCGTTGGGTTGATAGCGCGTACCGGCTTCGTAATTCCAGGCCAGTTCGGCATCCAGGTTGTTGCCGAAGATGATCTGGGTGACCTGCGGCGCACGCATCGAGCGTTGTCCGTCCGCATAGAAGAACCACTGTTCGTTGGCTTGAAACCCGACCGTCAGACCCGGCAACACATCGCGGGTCTGGTTGCGCGTGCTGACGCCGGTGGCGCGATTGAAGTAACGCGAATCCAGCCGTTCGTAGCGCAGCCCGGGAGTGATGGTGAAGCGTGCATCGGGCAGGGTGATCGCATTGCTGACGTAGGCCGCCACGGCGCGGTCTTCGAACTGCCAATCGCGCACGCTGGTGAACAGGCCATCGCGCAGGCGTAGATTGCCGACCAGGAAGTCGATGTCCTCGTGCACCGCGCGCGCGCCCAGCGTCCATTGCTGTTGCACACCACCGGCATCGCCCATGGTCCAGGTCAGCCGCGGCTCGCTGCCGACCACGCGGAAGTCGCGCGGTGCGGTCTGGCGTAGCTGCGGCGGCAGATCCGAGCGCCAGGTCTCGGTGGAGGCCTGGCGCATGCCGACGATGAAGTTGCGGCTGCTGCGCGCGCTGAAGTTGGTCCAGGACAACCGAACATCCTGCAGCGGCCCCCAGTCTCCCAACAGCTGCTCATAACCCAGCGATGCACGCGTGGTGCGGCCATTGAAGCTGTCCAACGGACGCGTGGACTGACGCGGGTCGCGCCGGTAGTCGTCCGGGCTGAGCGCGCCGGCCAGATCCATGTCGACCAGATAGCGTTGCACGCTGGCCTTGAGCAACTTGGTGTCGTCCAGCCACCACTCCGCACGCACGCGCAGATTGCTGATATCGGTATCGCTGTGCGCGCGCCAATACTCGCCGTAGCTGCGATTGGCATCGACCTGCATGCCGACGTTGTCGGTGAGATAGCCGCCGCTGCTGAGCGCGCTGTCCTGCAGAAACTGGCCCTGGCCGCCGGCGGTGATCTTGTGCGCCAGCGTGGTGCTCCACGCGCTGGGGATGTCCTTGCTGACCAGGTTGATCACCCCGCCCACGTTGTTCGGCCCGTACTGCACCGCCGCGCCGCCGCGCACGATATCGATGCGGTCGATCTGATTCAGCCCCACCGGAAACAGCGACAGGCTGGTCTGCCCATACGGCGCCAAGGCAAGCGGAATGCCGTCTTCCAGCACCTGCACGCGGCCGCTGCGGCTTTCGTACAGGCCGCGCAGCATCAGCTGCGGCAACGCGCCGGTGCCGGTCTCGTCGAAGATCTTGATGCCGGGGACGCGCTGCAGCGCATCGTCCAGCGAGCGGTTGCCGCCGTTGCGTAGTTGCTCGCGGTCGATCACCTGGCGGCTGCCTGCATAGCGCTGCACATCGTCGGGCCTGGAGCGCCCGAGCAGGCTGCCCTGCACCTGGATCGCGTCCAGCGCGCGGATCGGCGTCTGCGGATCGGTGGACGCCGCATCCGGCGACTCGATGGCGAACGCCAACGGCGGCATGATCAGGGTGGCCGCAGCGATGGCGATGGCCAGGGCGTGGAAACGGAACGTCGACATCTACGGCGTGCTCCTGCAGGCGGGCGGTGAAGTGGGTACGGCGAAGGTGGCCAGGTGAGCGCGCAGTGCGCGTTGGATCAGCGCGCGGTCTTCGCCGGCAAGCAGCCAGCGAAGATCGGGCTGTTGCAGCCAGTGCGCGCGTTGCGCATCGGTACGCGGATTGGGGCAGAACGGCACGTCGGCGGCAACGCATTGCGCATGCAGTTGCAGCAGCAGCTCCCAGACCTGTGGATGGGTCGGTTGCGGGCCAAGGCCCAGATCCAGCGCAAGATCCAGTGCGCCTTCCATCACCAGTGCCACGCCGGGCAGCGCAAGCAGCTCGGGCAATGCCGCAACGCCTGCCGCACTTTCGATCATCGGCACGATGCGGATATCGCGATTGGCCTGAGCGATATAGGTGTGCAGGTCGACGTTGCCGAAGCCGGTGACACGCCCGCCGGTGATGCCGCGCCGGCCCAGCGGTGGAAAGCGCGCCGCAGCGATGGCAGAGGCCAGTTGCGCGGCCGATTCGGCGCGTGGAATCACGATCCCGCGCGCGCCGGCATCCAGCACGCGGCCGATCAGTTTTTCGTCCACCTCCGGCACCCGCACCCAGGCCTCGCAGCCGGACAGCTCGCAGGCGCGGATGGCGTGTTCCAGTTCGTCCGGCGCGCGCAGTACATGCTCCAGATCGAGCACGACAAAGCCGTAGCCGATGCGGCCCAGCAGCTCGCACACCTGCACGCTTGGCACTGCATTGAGAACGCCAACCGCAAACGTCATGGATGAGGCCGCAAGGAAACGGGCGCTCATCCTGCTCCGGATGGGAATGATTATCAAGTGGATCTGTTGGGAGGTTTTCGGTGCCCTGGTCGCAGTTTGCTCAATGCATGGGGCGGGCCATTCCGCACTGAACAACTTGCGGGCAACAAAAAACCCGCGACGGCTGCCGGCGGGTTTGGGGTCTCTGCGGCCTCGCGTGATGCCGCGCTGCGGTTACGACGCCGGTACGCGCAATGCCCGATACGGCGGCGTGGACATCACCATCTCGGCCAGCGAATAGGCCAGCTCGCGTTCGGCCAGTACCGCGCCATCGGCGCCGTGTTCGAGCAGATGCTTGACCTCGGCATCGCTATGCGCACGGGCCAGCAAGGTCAGCGAGGGATTGATTGCACGCAGCTTGGCCAGCGCCTCGCCGGCTTCCAGCGGCTGCGGGATCGCAAGAATCGCGATCTTGGCGTGCTCAGGGCGGGCTTCGGCCAGCACGCGGTCGGCCGCCGCACTGCCGCGGATGCCGGGAATGCCGGCCGCATGCGCCTTGGCCACGTGGTCGCTGTTGTCGTCGATTACCAGCACCGGCACCCCGCGACTGCGCAGCAACTGCGCCAGCGCGCTGCCCACGCGGCCGTAGCCGATCACGATCGCATGGCCATCCAGCGGCAGCGCCGGGCCGGGCGGCAGTTCCGGCTCCACCGTTGCCGGGGCGTCCTGCGCCTGCCTGGCCTGCCAGCGATCCAGCCACGAGAACAGGAACGGGTTGGCGATGATCGACAGCAGCGCGCCGGCCAGGATCAGGTCGCGCCCGGTCTCGGGCAGGATCGCCAGCTGCACGCCCAGGCCGGCCAGGATGAAGGAGAACTCGCCGATCTGCGCCAGGCTGGTGGAAATGGTCAGCGCGGTGCCGGTGGGGTGGCCGAACGCACGCACGATCACGAACGCGGCCAGCGACTTGCCCACGGTGACGGTCAGAAACGTGGCCAGCACCTGCCACGGGTGCTCGACCAGGATCATCGGGTCGAACAACATGCCCACCGAGACGAAGAACAGCACCGCGAAGGCATCGCGCAACGGCAGCGAATCGCTGGCGGCCTTGTGGCTGAGCTCGGATTCCTTCAACAACATGCCGGCGAAGAATGCCCCCAGCGCGAACGACACGCCGAACAGCGTGGCCGACACGAACGCCACGCCCAGCGCGATGCCGAGCACGGCCAGGGTGAACAACTCGCGCGAGCCGGTGGCGGCCACTTTTTCCAGCGACCACGGAATCACCCGGCGCCCGACCACCAGCATCACGGCCACGAACGCCACCATTTTCAACACGGTCAAACCGAGCGCAGCCAGTAGCGAGGTGGACTCGCCTGGATGCGCGGCCGCCGGTGCGCCGGTGCCGAGCACCTCGGCCAAGGCCGGCAACATCACCAGCGCGATCACCATGACCAAGTCTTCGACGATCAGCCAGCCCACCGCGATGCGGCCGCGCTGGGTTTCCAGCAGGCGGCGTTCTTCCAGTGCGCGCAGCAGCACCACCGTGCTGGCCACCGACAACGCCAGCCCGAACACCAGGCCGTGCATCAACGGCCAGCCCATGCTCCAGGCCAGCGCCCAACCGAGCAGTGTGGCGACCACGATCTGCGCCAGCGCGCCAGGCACCGCGATCCACTTCACTTCCATCAGATCATCGAGCGAGAAGTGCAGGCCTACCCCGAACATCAGCAGCATCACACCCAGCTCGGACAGCTGGTTGGCCATGGTCTGGTCGGCCACGAAGCCGGGCGTGAATGGTCCGACGCAGACACCGGCCAGCAGGTAGCCGACCAGCGGCGAGAGTTTCACTTTCTGTGCGAGCGTGCCCAGCACGAAAGCGACCGCGAGGCCGACGGCGATGATGTCGATGAGGCTGGTGTCGTGATGCATTCCAATCCGTTGTGAGTGTCCGAGAGAGCATCGCGGGCGCGACCAGCCAACGGCACTGCGCCGGGCGTCGCCTGCGGGCATTGCGTGGTCATGGCTGGGGTCCGGCGCGGGGGAGACCGGGACCGCGTTGCTGGTCCGGGTGGCCGGATGCCCATAGTACACAGCGCTTGATTAACGCGATGCGACACGTGGCCCAAGGATGCGCCAAAAACGCAAACAGCCCCGCGTTCGGGGCTGTTTGCGTTTGCCATCGATGCACCTCGTTGTCTGCAGTCAGCGCGTTGCCACCGCGTACGTCCGCGACGGCATCGACAAGCGGCGGCGCAGCGCTGTGGCCGACGGACATGCGCCGTTGCATCGATGCGTGATGCGACGTGGGCAGGACAGGCGGTATCGGGCGCCTCTATCACTGCACGCGTGCCCGATCGCGTGACGCCATCAGGCCACATGCAGACCGCAGATCGCAGGCGGTAACGCCGGTCGACGTTGCAGACGCGCGATCAGCGAAGTCGATGCGTGCGCGCGACCTCGCATGCCGGCAGTCGGCAACATCGCAGCCATCTTTGCGATGTTGCCGATGCCGTGAGTGCAGATCAGAACCGGTAGGTGACCTTGCCGTACCAGTAGCGTCCGTTGAAGCCGAACGGCGACAACGACGAATACTGCAGGCCGCCGGCGCGGTCGTCGTAGGCCGTGGTCAGCTGCGCCTTGGTCGGATACTGGTTGGTGATGTTGTCCGCACCCACGGTGAAGGTGAACTGGTTCCAGGTCTGGCTGGCGGCCAGATTCAGCAGCCAGCGCGCGTCGTAGGTCTGGTCCTGGCTGCCATCGGCCGGGTCGCTGATGCGCTTGACCGAGCCGTAGCGGGTGGCGTTGAAGTTCAGCGCAAATCCGCCGATCGACCAGTCTGCCGCAGCCATGTACTTGGTGCGCGGCGTTGCATCGGTGAGCAGGCCCTGGCTGGCGCGTCCGAAGTTGGGGTTGGACAACTCCAGGATCGTGGTCTTGTTGTAGTTGGCGCTGGCAGTGAGATTGAGCTTGCCGTATTCGCCCAGGTCGGCGAGGTAGCTGTTGATCCAGTCAACGCCACGGGTGCGGCTGGTGGCACCGTTGACGAAGAACTGCACGGCGGCCACCTGCCCGATCGGCTCGGCGAGCTGCAATTGATCCGAGTACAGGATCTGGTCCCAGATACGGATCTGGTAGACGTCCAGGCTGGAGGTGAAATTGGCGGTCGGTTGCCAGACGCCGCCGATGCCGTAGTTGGTGGATTTTTCCGGGCTCAGCGGCCGCGCGCCAAGCGCAACTGCGACCGGGTCGGAGGTGCGGTAGGTGCCGACCTGCACCAGCTCGCCGTTCTGGATCAGCGTGACCACCGAGGCGTAGTTCTGCTGCGCCAGCGACGGTGCGCGGAAGCCGTTGGAGATGGTGCCGCGCAGCGAGAACGTATCGCTGAACGCGTAGCGCGCCGACAGTTTGCCCGAGCGCGTGGAGCCGGCATCGCTGTAGTTTTCATAGCGCCCGGCGATGCCGCCGGACAGCTTGTCGGTCAGGTCCGCTTCCAGGTTGGCATAGACCGCATTGCTGTGACGGCCGAACTTGCCGGCCACCGTCGGCTCCAGGCCGGAGAACACCTGCGCACCGCCCGGGTAGGGCGCGTCGGTGCTCGGGTCGATGGTGTTCGGATCGAAGAAATAGGACTCCGGCGAGCCAGCGGTGATCTGATAACGATCCTGGCGATGCTCGGCGCCGAAGGCGACATTGACCGGATACGCCAGGCCCCAATCGAAGGACTTGTTGACGTCCAGGTTGACCGTGCCCTGCTCGGTTTCGAAGCCGCCGGAATTGAAGGTGGTCGGCGAGCTGCCGGTGGTCCAGTACAGATTGGTGTTGATGGTGTTGAGGATATTGAAGGTCATGTCGTTCTTGCCATAAGTGGCCGACACGTCCCAATTCCACTCGCTGGCGGTGCTGCCCTTGATGCCGAGCACGGCCGAGCGATCGTTGACCGGGTTGTAGATCTGCGGCAGAAAACCGTTGGGATAAATGGCCTGCACGTTGCGGCTGGGATTGTCGGCTGCGCGGTAGTAACCGTTGGAGGTGACTTCGCGACGGCTCATGCTGAGGTGGCCGTACAGTTCCAGATTCGGCGAGAACGTATAGCCGAATGCGGCCAGCCCTTGATAGAACGTGGACGCCGGGTCGCCGTGGCGTTGATACGGCACGCCGCTGGGATTGAAGGCGCCAGGCACGGTGGTGGCGCGATTGGTGTTCTCGCCGCGATTGGTGCTCATGGTGTTCTGGTAATTCCATGACAGCCGCACCCAGCCCGGTGCGGTATCGCCGCCGCTTCCGCCGAACGGCAGGCCGACCGAGCCATCGAGACCGTTCTGCTCGCCATCGCCCTTGTCCATGATGCCGCCGTTGACCGAGATGCTGTTGCTGCCGGCGTCGGCACCATGCTTGAGCACGATGTTGACCACGCCGGCGATCGCATCGGAGCCATATTGCGCCGACGCGCCATCGCGCAGCACCTCGATACGCGCGATCGCCGACATCGGCAGCGAGTTCAGGTCGGCAGGCGCAGAGCCGCGGCCGACATACGGGTTGTAGTTGATCAACGACGAGGTGTGATAACGCTTGCCATCGACCAGCACCAGCACCGCATCCGGCGACAGCCCGCGCAGCGTGGCCGGGCGCGCGGCGTCGTTGCCGTCGGAGATCGCCGGGCGCGGGAAGTTCAGTGAGGGCAGCAGCTTGCCGAGCGCGGTGGCGATGTCGGTGGCACCGGTGGCCTGCAGCGATTGCTCGGTGATGATGTCAATCGGCGATTCGGATTCGGCCACCGTGCGGTCGCTCACGCGCGTACCGGTGACGATCAGGGTATCGAGGGTTTTCTGCGGCTGGGCAGGCTGCGATTGCGCACTGGCGGTGAACGTGCAGACGGTGAGTGCGACCGAGATCGCAAGCGAGAGTGCGTTGGAGGTGTGCATGGGAATGGAGACTCAAAGGGGATGATGGACGCAGGTAAGGAAATGCGCGTGTTGCTCGGGGGAGTGCGACTGGAATGCGACTGCGTACTGCGTGGCCCGTCGTGCTTGCGCGCCAGATGCATTCCGCGTCGCGGAGACGGCGTGTGCAGCAATGACGTCGGCCGGTGACGCAGCCATGCTGCTGCGTTGCGCATCCTTGCTGAAGAAGAGCGTTGATCTCCCCCTCGCGCATCGATGCGAGAGGGGGAGCGATGCTGCGGCGTTACCTGCAGCGCTTCAGCGCTGCGTGGTGCGTGGTGCGTTTTGCGAGGCAAGACAAGCGCTGGCCGTTGCCGACCAGCGCGCAGCGCTTTACCACTTGTAGCTCACGTTGGCGTACACCAGCGCACCGTTGAAACCGAACGGCGAGGCGCTGCTGTAGGGCAGATAGGTGCGCGTCCCCAGTCCGGCTTCCTGGCGATCCGGGTACTCGTTGAGCACGTTGTCGCCACCAATGGTGAAGTTCCAGTCGTTCAACTTGTAGGATGCGGCCAGATCCAGCGTCCACTTGGCAGCATAGGTCTGGTCGCTGCCGGCGTTGGTGCCGAAGGTGCTGAACTCGCCCCAGCGCGTGGCGGTGCCGGTGAACGACCAGTTGCCCGGCGACCAGGTGCCGCCCAGGAAGAACTTGTCGCGCGGCGTGCCTTCGGTGATACGGCCGATTTCCGCGCGGCCGATGCGCACCGCACCCGGATCGATCGCTTCCAGCGCCGCCGGATTGTCGGCGATGCGTTCCACTTCGGTCTTGTTGTAGTTGTAGCCGGAGGTCAGCTCGGCGCTGCCGCCGTCGAAGTTCCAGCGATAGGTGCCGACCGCATCCACGCCCTGGGTCTTGGTGTCCACCGCATTGGTGAAGTAACGCCCGCCACCGATGCCCGGGAAGCCATTGGCCTGCAGATAATTGCGCGCCGCATTGGAGGTGAGGTTCTCCGACAGCACGATGCGGTCGTCGATATCGATGCGGTAGGCGTCGATGGTGATGTACAGGTTATCGACCGGCTGCAGCACCACGCCAAGACCGTAGTTCTTGGATTCCTCGGCCTTGAGCGGTTCGGCGCCGAGCGCGATCGCGGCAGGATTGTCGGTGCGGAAGGTGCCGATCTCGAACGGAACGGCGGTGACCGTGCCGTTGGGCTGGGCCACGTTGAGGAACTGGGTGGCGATCGACTGGAAGTTCTGTTGCTGCAACGACGGCGCACGGAAGCCGGTGGATGCAGTGGCACGCAGCGCCACCTTGTCGGTGAATGCGTAGCGCATCGACAGCTTGCCGGTCGCGGTATCGCCGAAGTCGCTGTACTTCTCGTAGCGACCGGCCAGACCGGCCGAGAATTTCTCGGTCAGATCCGCTTCCAGATCCACGTACGCCGAGTGGCTGTTGCGGTTGTAATAGCCGGCATCGGAGAGCTTGAAGCCCGGAAACACCTGCGCGCCCGGGATCAGCGTACCGGCCGCCGACGGAATGCCACCGTTGGCCGAGGATGCCGCGTCGCCGGGCGACTGGTTGAACTTCTCGCCGCGCCATTCCGCACCGAAGGCCAGCGTGACCGGGTAGGCCAGGCCCCAATCGAGCGTCTTGGTGAAGTCGGCATTGAGCACGTTCTGGGTGACTTCCAGCGTACCGGCATGGAAGTCGGTCGGGCTGGCCAGGCCCAGGCTGTTGTTCAAGCTGTTGCGCACATCGAAGGTGAGGTTGTTCTGGCCGTAGTTGTAGCTCAGATCGATGTTCAGGCCGCCTTCGGTGGAGGTCTTCAACCCGCCCACCCACGACACGTCCTTGCTGACGTTGTAGATCTGCGGCAGGAAGCCGTCCGGATAGATTTCCGGGCGGTTGCGGTTATCGCCGGCAAAGCGGAAATAGCCGTTGGACAGCACTTCGCGGCGGCTGAGCATGCCGAACGAGTAGAAGGTCAGGTAATCGGTGGGACTGTATTCGCCATTGAACGAGACCGCGCCCTGGTCGATCTCCGGGTCGCCGTAGCGCTGCTCCACGCGGCCGCCGAACGGCAATGCGCGGTTGGTCTGGTCCGAGTGCCCGGCCTGCGCAGCCAGATGCACCTTGCCGGTGCCGGCAAAGCTGAAACCGGCATCGCCGGACAGCTGGTACTGCTCGCCGTCGCCGGCGCTGTATTTGCCGTAGCGGCCATTGATGCTGCCGCCTTCGCCGCTGCCCTTGAGCACGATGTTGATGACGCCGGCAATGGCGTCGGAGCCGTATTGCGCCGACGCACCGTCGCGCAACACTTCGATGCGCTCCACCGCCGCGATCGGGATGGTGTTGAGATCGGCCGGCGACGAACCACGGCCCTGGGTGTCGTTGAGGTTGATCAACGCGGTGCTGTGATGGCGCTTGCCGTTGACCAGCACCAGTACCTGGTCGGGCGACAGGCCGCGCAGCTGCGCCGGGCGCACCGCGTCCGAGCCGTCGGAGATGGCGGGGCGTGGGAAATTCAACGAGGGGATCGCGCGTGACAGCGCGGTAGCCAACTCGGTGGTGCCGGTCGATTCCAGTGCCTGTGGCGAGATGATGTCGATCGGCGACGCCGATTCGGCCACGGTGCGATCGGCCACGCGTGTGCCGGTCACAATCAAGGTGTCGAGGGTTTTCTGGGCGGGAGCTTGCGACTGCGCGGATGCGGTTGAAGCGGAAAACGACAGGGCCAGAACGACGGCGGCTGCGAGTGGACTGGTCTTGCGATTCATGCGGTGACAACTCCGAGTGGGGAACGGATGCAGCGCAGTGGGCCCCCCTCCCAGGCCGCGTCCATTGCGGCAGCTGCATTGCGTTCTCAACCATTAACCACGCGTAACCGCATGTCAAATTTTCGTTGAGTTGCGCTTGCAACCGTCATCGATGACGTGCTGCTGGCAACGTTGTCATCGTGCACCAAAGTGATGCGCTACTTGCACCACCGCTGTCGCGGTGCGGCACCGCACGCACCAATTTGGACGGCAATACAAGCTATAAAATTTTCGTATCAGAACGTGATCCATGCCGCATGTGTGCGGTTTTGCGCAGAATCGCCGGTGGATTGCGCCGACATTGCGGCGGAAGGCGCAGCCGCAGAGGTGACACTGCAGGCATCAGGCAGTCCCGCGTCGGCTGCATCGACGTTGCAAGCGAGGCAGCGCCGACAGCTGCGGCAGCGCCCAGAACGCCCACGCCCCGGACGGGCCGGGGCGTGGGCTCAAACCTCCAAGCGCAACCCGCCGCGCTTACCAGCGGTAGTTGATACGCCCGTACACGTAGGCGCCGTTGAAGCCGAACGGCGACAGATTGCTGTACGGGAACTGCCCGCTGGTGGAGTTGGCGAAGTTGTTCTCGTCCGGGTATTCGTCCAGCAGGTTGTCCGCACCCAGGGTCAGCGTCCAGCGATCGACCTTGTAGCTGGCCGAGGCATCCACCACCCACTTGGCGCCGAAGGTCTGGTCGTTGATCGCTGCGGCCGGACGGGTGCTGTATTTACCGTAGCGGGTGGCACCCAGCGCCAGCGTCCAGTGCTCCAGATTCCAGCTGCCGTTGACCAGGAACTTGTCGCGCGGGAAGCCTTCTTCGATGCGGCCACGCTCGGTGCGGTCGATGCGCTCCAGGCTCAGCCCGTTGGCCGACAACGCGGCCGGATTGGCGGCCACGCTGCGCACCTCGGTTTCGGAATAGTTGTACCCGGCGGTCAGGTCCACGCTGCTGGCGGCCAGCTGCCAGCGGTAGCTACCGACCACGTCCACGCCGCGCGTACGGGTGTCCACCGCATTGGTGAAGTAGCGCCCGCCGTTGATGCCAAAGATGCCCTGCGCTTCGAGCAGGTTGCGTACGCCGGTGCCGGTGAGGTTGGACGACAGCACGATGCGGTCGTCCACATCGATCTGGTAGGCATCGATGGTGAGGTAGAGCGCATCGGTGGGCTGCAACACCAGGCCCAGGCTGTAGGACAGTGAGGTCTCGGCATCCAGTGGCTCTGAGCCCAACGCGCGCGCCACGCTGCTGTCGGCGGGGAAGGTGCGGATCTCGAACGGCGTTGGATTGCCGGCCAGGAAGGTGGTGCTGGTGGACTGGAAATACTGCTGCGCCAGCGACGGCGCGCGGAAGCCCGACGCCACCGTGCCGCGCAGCGCGAGTTTGTCGGTGAACGCATAGCGCCCGGACACCTTGCCCGAGGCCTGGCTGCCGAAATCGTTGAAGTCCTCGTAGCGCCCGGCCAGGCCGGCGGAGAACTTGTCGGTGAAATCGGCTTCCAGGTCGGCATACAGCGCGTAGCTGTCACGCGAATACTGCCCGGACACGCTCGGCGCGAATCCGCCGAAACCCTGCGCGCCACCGGCCAGCGTGCCGCTCTGGAAATACGAGCCCACTTCGCCCGGCGACTGGTTCCACTTCTCGTTGCGGTATTCGGCACCGAAGGCCACCGTCACCGGATACGCCAGGCCCCAGTCGAAACCGCGCTTGACGTCCAGGTTGACGATGTTCTGCGTGGTCTCCAGCGCGCCATCGTAGAACGCGGTGGGCGAGGTCGGGCCCAGGCTCACGTTGAGCGTGTTGCGGGTGTGGAAATCGATCTTGTTGTAGCCGTAGTTGTAGCTGGCATCCCAATCCCAACCGCTGGCGGTGGAGCCGCGCACGCCGGCCACCAGCGAGCGGTCCTTGGCGTAGGTCTGGATTTCCGGCAAAAAGCCCTGCGGATAGACCGACAGGATGTTCTGGGTGGTGCTGCCCGGCGCGCGGAAGAACGCGAACGAGGTGATGTCGCGGTTGCTGGCGGTGGCGAACGCATAGCCGGTGATGCTGTCGCTGAAGGCGAATTCGGTATTGGCCGAGACTGCCTGCGCATTGACGTCGGGGTCGCCGATCTTGAATGCCTTCTGGCCCACGGCCGGCTGCGCGGCGCTGGGCGCGCCGGCATAGCCGCGTGCGCGGTCGGTGGGGTCCTGCTGATTGAGCTGGGCGGCCACATGCAACCAGCCACGCTCGCCGCCGTAGGCCACGCCGGTATCGCCGGACAGCTCGTAGTTGCTGCCATCGCCGGCCGAATACTGGCCGAAGCCGGCTTGCAGGCTGCCGCCCTTTTCAGCGCCCTTGAGCACGATGTTGACCACGCCGGCGATGGCGTCGGAGCCGTATTGCGCCGAAGCGCCGTCGCGCAGCACTTCCACGCGCGCAATGGCCGCCACCGGAATGGTGTTCAGATCCACCGCCGCCGCGCCACGGCCGATGGTGCCGTTGAGGTTGAGCAGCGAAGAGGTGTGGCGGCGCTTGCCGTTGACCAGCACCAACACCTGATCCGGCGACAGGCCGCGCAGCTGCGCGGGGCGGATCGCGCTGGTGCCGTCGCTCAGCGCCGGGCGCGGGAAGTTCAGCGACGGCAGCGCACGCGCCAGCGCGGTGGCCAGCTCCGAGGTGCCGGTGGCCTGCAGCGATTCGGCGCTGATGATGTCGATCGGCGATTGCGATTCGGCCACGGTGCGGTCGGACACGCGGGTACCGGTAACGATGACGGTGTCGAGCGTATTGGCGGGCGCGGTGGCCGGTGTGGCGGTCTGGGCGAGCGCGGGGGAGGCAAGCAGCGCCGCAACGACAGCGGTTGCGAGCGTGGACAACGGGGTATTCATGGCAACTCCGAAACGGGGGTCCATGCAGGACCTGCAAGGCTGGGCAGGGTCTGGTCGCAACACGGTGGATGAAGATGGCGGCCAGCCCGAAGGCGCTAATTATTCGTTAACGCTAGAATGGCGTCGCAGGAGTGCTGCTCATCTGCTCATTCCTTTTCGTTCTATCGGACTGCCCATCAATGATTTCCCTGCGCAACTTCTCCATGCGACGCGGCGAGCGTCTGCTGTTGTCCAACGTCGACCTGACCATGCATGCCGGCTACCGCGTCGGTGTGGTGGGCCGTAATGGCACCGGCAAGTCGAGCCTGTTCGCTGCGGTGAAGGGCGAACTGGAAGCGGACAAGGGCGATGTCGATCTGCCCGGCAAGGTGCGCACCGCCAGCGTCTCGCAGGAAACCCCGTCGCTGCCCGATCCGGCGCTGTCGTTCGTGCTTGGCGGCGATATCGAGGTGTCTGCGGTGCTGCAGGAAGAAGCTGCCGCCACCGCGCGCGAAGATTGGGAAGCGGTCGCCAACGCGCACCAGAAGATGGCCGAACTCGGTGCCTACGATGCCGAAGCGCGTGCCGGCAAGTTGCTGCACGGCCTGGGCTTCCCGGCCGACACCCATCACCGCGCGGTGTCCTCGTTCTCCGGCGGCTGGCGGGTGCGGTTGAATCTGGCGCGCGCGCTGATGATGCCCAGCGACCTGCTGCTGCTCGACGAACCGACCAACCACTTGGACATGGACGCGGTGCTGTGGCTGGAACAATGGTTGCTCAAGTACCCGGGCACCTTGTTGCTGATTTCGCATGACCGCGAATTCCTCGACAACGTAGCCACGCATACGCTGCATCTGCACGGCGGCACCGCCAAGCTGTACGTCGGCGGCTACACCGATTTCGAGCGCCAGCGCATCGAGCACCTGCGCCAGCAGCAGATCGCGCACGACAAGGAACAGGCCGAGCGCGCGCATCTGCAGAGCTTCATCGACCGCTTCAAGGCGCAGGCCAGCAAGGCCACCCAGGCGCAGAGCCGCATGAAGCGGCTGGCCAAGATGGCCGGCACCGAGGCGGTGCGTGCCGAGCGCGAATTCCGCATCCAGTTTGCGCAGCCCAATCGCCTGCCGTTTTCGTTGATCCGTCTCAATCATCTACAAGCGGGCTATCCCGCTACCCTTCCCCCGCAAGCGGGGGAAGGTGCCCAAAGGGCGGATGGGGGCAGCGCAGCGACCGTCATCCTGCACGACGTCGGCTTCGGCCTGGAAGCGGGCGACCGCATCGGCCTGCTGGGGCCCAACGGCGCGGGCAAGACCACGCTGGTCAAGACGCTGGTGGGCGAACTGGCGCCGCTGGCCGGCGAGCGCAGCGCGCATCCGGATCTGCGCATCGGCTACTTCGCCCAGCACACGGTGGAATCGTTGCACGAAGGCCAGTCGCCGATGGATCACTTCCGCGATCTGTCGCCGGATGGCTCCAATCAGGCCTTCCGCGATTTCCTCGGCAAATGGAATTTCGCCGGCGACCGCGCGTTTGAAGCAGTGGATGGCTTCTCCGGTGGCGAGCGCGCGCGTCTGGCGCTGGCCTTGATCGCCTGGCAGCAGCCGAACGTGCTGCTGCTCGACGAACCGACCAACCACTTGGATCTGGAAATGCGCGAAGCCCTGGCCGAGGCGCTGAGCGACTTCGAAGGCGCCATCGTGATGGTCTCGCACGACCGCCATCTGATCGGCCTGGTCTGCGACAGCTTCTGGCGGGTGGCCGATGGCGTGGTCGAGCCGTTCGATGGCGATCTGGACGAATACGCCGCCTGGTTGCGCAGCCGCCCGGCCGCGCAAGGCACCAAGCAGAAGATGGCCGAAGTGGCGCCGACCCCGCCGCCGCCGACCAAACCGCTGCCGCCGAAAAAAGCCGTCAACCCGCACAAGCTGACCAGCGCCGAAAAGCGCGTCGGCGAGCTGGAAGCGACGCTGGCAGAGCTCGACCGCGAACTGGCCAACCCGCGCAACTACGCCGACACCGAGAAGATGGCGGTGCTGGGCCGCGACCGCGAGGCGACGGCGCAGCAGCTGGCTGCAGCGGAAGCGGCGTGGATGGAGTTGATCGAGGGCGCGTAACGCGCAGGCGTTACGATGCGCAGCTAACCAAGCACAAGGATGTCGCGAACATGATCACCGTCACCATCAGCCTGGAAGACCATCTGGCCGCGCAGCGGTTGCATGCACGGTATACGGCCAAGCTCTTGATCGTGTTCCTGGTTGTCCTGCTCCTGATCGGGGTAGGGGTGTTTCAACTGGTCGGGGCCAGCGAAATCATCGGCCCGGTGCTGATCGGCGGCGGCGGCGGCGGCTTGATCGGCCTGGCGTTGTTGCACGTCTGGGGCTTGCCACGCAAGATCAAACGCCTGCACGCCCAGCAGGCCTCGCTGCGGTACACCTACACCTATGCGTGGGACGAGACCGGGCTGGAGATCACCTGGGCGGACGGGCGGCTGCGCCGGCCGTGGTCCGACTACATCCGCTACCGCGAGAACGAGCGCGTGCTGCTGCTGTATCACAACGACCGCTTGTTCGAGCTGTTCGCCCCGCACTGGTTCGCCGACAAGGCGCACTACGAGGCGTTTCGCCGCGTGGCGGTGCAGGGCATCGAGGCGTCCGCGCGCCGCTGAGCACGCAGTTGCAGTGAGGCCGCTCAGCCGGAGCGCTGTTGCTCTGCCAGCAGCCAGTCGCGCAGTCGCGCATCGGCGTCGCCTTCCGGGCGCGAGCGCAGCCGGGTGAGCCAATAGCGCCCGGCGTCGATCTGGATCGGGAACGGGCACACCAGGCGCCCTGCATCCAGATCCTGGCGAAACATCGGCAGCGGCAGCAACGCCACGCCGGCACCGGCCGCCGCCGCGCTGGCCAGGGTCAACGACGAATCGAACATCGCCCCGCGTGCGGTGACTTCGGCCACACCCGCGGCGCGAAACCACTGCGGCCATTCGTCCTGGCGGTACGAACGCAATAACGGCAGCTGCGCCAGATCGGCCGGGGTGCGTAAGCCGCGCGCCATGCTGGGCGCGCACACCGGCGCAAACGGCGCCTCCATCAGCGCATGCGCGATCTGGCCCTGCCAGTCGCCATCGCCGAAACGGATCGCCAGATCCAGCCCTTCGCCGGCCAGGTCGACCCGGTTGTTGTGAGTGGACAGGCGCAATTCGATCTCCGGGTGCGCGGCATGAAAGGCCGGCACTCGCGGCAGCAGCCAGCCGGTGGCGAAGGTGCCCACCACGCCCACGCTGAGCACCTCGCGATAGCGCCCATCGGCAAAGCGCTCCAGGGTGGCGGCGATGCGGTCGAAGGCCTCGCCCAGCACTGGCGCCAACGCCGCGCCCTCGTCGGTGAGCGCCACGCCGCGCGGCAGACGGTGGAACAGGCTGGTGCCCAGCTGTTGCTCCAGCGCCTTGATCTGGTGACTGAGTGCGGCCTGGCTGACGCACAACTCGCCGGCCGCGCGGGTCAGGTTCTGATGACGCGCAGCGGCCTCGAAGGCGCGCAGGGCATTGAGTGGGAGGCGAGGGCGGGGCATGCGCAGAGATTAGTTCAATTCATGCCAGGGATTGAAACATCGCAATAGTCCGGTGGCCAGCCTGCGCCGATACTGCGGGCTCTCCCGAGGAGGCATAGTCCATGTTGAACCGTCGACAATTCTTGTGCGCCACCGGCGCGAGCGTGCTGCTTGCAGCCTCCAGACCCGCATGGGCGCTTACCCCGGCGATGACGGCAGACGATGCGCTGCGGGCACGGTGGGCGGAGATCGAACGTGGCACCGGCGGCCGCCTGGGCATCGGCCTGCTCGACAGCGCCACCGGCAAGCGCATCGGTCAGCGTGAAGACGAGCGCTTTCCGATGTGCAGCACCTTCAAATTTGTATTGGCTGCTGCAGTATTACAGCGGGTGGACCAGGGCAGGCTGACGCTGGCGCAACGGGTCAAGATCCGTGCCTCGGACATGCTCGAGCATGCGCCGGTGACCGAGCGCCATGTCGGCGGTTCGCTGAGTGTCGGCGAACTGTGCCGGGCCACGATGATCTACAGCGACAATCCTGCCGCCAACCTGCTGTTTCCGCTGATCGGCGACCCGGCCGGATTGACCGCCTTCCTGCGCAGCATCGGCGATGCCCAGACCCGCAGCGACCGCTACGAGCCGGAGATGAACCGGTTTGCCGCCGGCGACCCGCGCGATACCACCACCCCTGCGGCGATGGCCGCCACGCTGCGCACGCTGCTGCTCGGCGACGCGCTGCAACCGGCCTCGCGCAAGCAGCTGACCGCCTGGATGATCGACAACCGCACCGGCGACGATTGCCTGCGTGCGGGGCTCACGCCCGACTGGACGATCGGCGACAAGACCGGCAGCAACGGCACCGATACCCGCAACGACATCGCCATCCTCTGGCCGCCGAAGGGCCGGGCGCCACTGCTGCTGACGACGTACTTGAACGGCGCCAAGGTCGACGACGCAGCACGCGATGCGGCGCTGAAGGCGGTGGCGGTCGCGGTGCGCGAGACGCTCGCGGATTGAGTGTCGCGGTGCTAGGCGCGTCTGCGGCGTAGCCATCTCCTCGCTCCGCGAGCGTGGCGGCCCAGCGTATGCCGCCGCAGGCTTGCGGCATCGCGCATTCCAGTGGAGCGCGGCAGCCGCGCTCGCATTGCAGATCACGACATCCAGGCGCATGCGCTGCCAGGCCTGCAATCGAACGCATCGCATCCACTCCTATCCCACTCTCGCCATCCACTGGATCACTCCCAATGCGTAATTCGCTTCTTTTTGCAGTCGCAGCCGCTGCACTTGTGCTCGCTCACACATCGGCGCAGGCGGAGATCTGGCAACCGGCGCCGGGCCATGTGCAGGTACCGATCTGGCCTGGCAAGGTTCCCAATGCGTTGCCGCATCCGAAGCCGGAATCGGTCGGTCCCGGCGAAGGGCGCACGTGGTGGGCCAGGGTCAACGATGTCAGCCGCCCGACGATGACGGTGTATACGCCCAAAACGCACAACACCGGTGCGGCGGTGCTGGTGTTTCCCGGCGGTGGCTATCAAGTCCTGGCCATGGATCTGGAAGGGACGGAAATCTGCGACTGGCTGACCGCGCGCGGTATCACCTGTGTGCTGTTGAAATACCGCGTCCCGAACTCGGGGCCGACCTGGATCAACGACCGCCGCTATTACCCGAAGGTGCAAACGGCCCTGCAGGACGCCCAGCGTGCGCTAGGGCTGGTGCGCGCGCAGGCGGACCAGTTGGCCGTGGACCCGCACAAGATCGGTGTGCTCGGTTTTTCTGCGGGCGGACACCTGGTGGCCGCGATCAGTACGCATTTCGCGAAGCGCACGTATCCGCCGGTGGACGCGGCGGATGCGCAGAGTTGCCGCCCGGACTTCGCCATCGCTGTCTACCCGGGCCATCTGTGGGCGCACGAGGATGAAGACGGCGCCACGCGCGATCCGACCCATCTGTCGCTGCGGCCAGACATCACCGTCACTGCCCGAACGCCGCCGACCTTTTTGCTGCAGGCCGAGGACGATGCGGTGGATGGCGTCAGTCAGTCGCTGGCCTACTACGTGGCGCTCAATCAGGCCGGCGTACCGGTCGAAATGCATCTCTATGCCGAAGGTGGGCATGCGTTCGGTCTGCGCGCGGGCGCACTGCCGATCGCGCAATGGCCGCATCTGGTGGAAACCTGGTTAGGCACGATCGGCATGCTGGACGCGGCCGACGCGCGCTGAGCGCGGCCGTGCGCCAGCGTGCTGATCACGCAGTCAGACATGCGCTCCCACCGCACGCCTGGCTGCAAGGCTCAGCCGAGTGCGCCGATCGACAAAGGCATGTCTTGCTGCAGCCGCGCCGGCCCCCCCATGGCTGGATCGCTGACGCTGTCTGCACCAGTGTCGATGCGTCCGGCCAGACGCTGGGCTGCGCCGTCGTGTTGCACCCACAGGTCGTACCAGCCGCCGCTTGCACCGGCCTTCCAGCTACGTCGCTGGATGCTGCCGGGCGTAACGGCAAGTCGTTCGTGTGGCTGCGCATTCGCATACGCCGCCGGCTGCAGCGCAACGCGCACGGCGGCATTGCCGGCATTGCGCAGGGTTACCGCCAGCAGGGTCGGATCGTTCGGATCCTGCATGACATCGGCGGTGAGCAATGCAGCGCTCAGATCGCCGCAATAGTGGCGATGGAAGCCATTGGGGCCGATCAGCCACAGATCGTAGCGGCCATCGTAGGTGGGCCAGCTGCCTTCCAATGTGGCGCCATTGCCGACCGTGTAGCGGCGCGGAATCGCGGTCAGGTCGTAGCGGTCGTAGACATGCAGCACGAGGGCAGCGCCGCTGTTGGACATGCGTAGCAGCACCTTGCCGGGCTCCTCCTGCCCATAGGCCAGCTGCACGGCGGGACGATAAGGCACCGCGCGTGAGCGCCGCACACCGAACGGCTGCTGCGGCGGTTGCAGCGTCGCCGGCAGCGGCGGCAAGCTGTGTTCGCGCAATGCCGCCGCGCGCGCTGCGCTGGCGCTGATATCGGGCAACGCGGCAACGAACGGGCGCGTATCCGCGTTGCGGAAATCGAACGCGCTGGTGAGGTCGCCGCAGACCGCACGCCGCCACGGCGTGATCTCCGGCGCGGGCACGCCGAAGCGACGTTCCAGCAGGCGCAGCACCGAGGTGTGGTCGTACACCTGCGAATCCACCCAGCCGCCGCGACTCCACGGCGAAATGACGTACAGCGGCACGCGTGGGCCCAGGCCGTAGGGGCGGCCGCGCAAGTCGGGCAGATCCACCTTTTGCTCGCCGGGTGCGGGGTGGCGATGGTAGTCGTCGTCGGTGGCCACGCTCGATGCCCCGGCAACGCCGCCGGCCGCACGTGGGTCCAGCGACGGTGGTGCCGGCGGTGGCACGTGATCGAAAAAGCCGTCGTTCTCGTCGAACATCAACAGCAACGCGGTGCGGCTCCAGACCTGCGGATCGGCGGTCAGCGCATCCAGCACGCGCGCGGTGTAAGCGGCGCCTTGTGCGGGACTGGACGGTTCCGGATGTTCGCTGCCGGCCGCATCGGCAATGAGGAAACTCACCGACGGCAAACGCCCGCCAAGCACGTCGTCGCGCAATTGCTCCACGCCGCGCGTACTCACCCCGCGCGCGCGCAGCGGCGCATCGTGGCCGGGGGCGCCGCTGAACGCCTGGCGAAATGGCGCAAAGCCGGCGAGCGGGTTGTCGGTGAAGTTGTCGCGCATGTCCTGATAGATCTGCCAGGACACCCCGGCGTTCTGCAACTGCTCGACATACGTGGTCCAACGATACGGCTCGGCGAAACCGCCCAATTCCGCAAAGTTGTCGTGCGAGTTGCCGATCACCGGCCCACCGGCGCGTGCCTGCGGATCGTTGCTGCCGGTCCACAGAAACACGCGATTGGAATTGGTGCCGGTCTGGATCGAGGCGTGGTATGCATCACAGACGGTGAATGCATCGGCCAGCGCGTACTGAAACGGAATGTCCGCACGCCCGTAATAGCCGAGTGCGTGGTTGTGCTTGGCTGCGGTCCAATGCCCGAGCCGTCCATGGTCCCAGGCGTACTGGGCGTCCACCCAGCTATGCGGCGTGCCCTGCACGCGCATGAAGCCGAATTGCGCTGCCGTATCCAGTGCGAACGGGGTCAGCCACTGGCGGCCATCCTGGCTGGGTTGCAGCCACACCGTACGTGTGGGGGCACCTGGCAGCGGCGGCGCGGGAATCGGAAAGCGATCGCCGAACCCGCGCACGCCCGGCAGGCTGCCGAAGTAATGATCGAACGCGCGGTTTTCCTGCATCAGGATCACCACGTGTTGCAGATCTTCCAGCGTGCCGGTGCGACGGTCCGGTGCGATTGCTGCGGCACGCGCGATGCTCGGCAAAAGCGCCGCCGTACCAGCGCTGAGTCCGGCCTGCAACACACGGCGGCGGGGAAGATCGATCATCGTGTCACCTCTTGATTGGCTAAACCCTTCCGACTCCCTTCCCCCGCCTGCGGGGGAAGCTGCCCGAAGGGCGGATGGGGGCGCTTGTGCCCTCACCCCAACCCTCTCCCGCAGGCGGGAGAGGGGGCGGATTGCTGCGGGAGGATCTCCCTGCATCCTGCGTGATTGACCGAACCCTTCTGACTCCCTTCCCCCGCCTGCGGGGGAAGCTGCCCGAAGGGCGGATGGGGCGCTTGTGCCCTCACCCCAGCCCTCTCCCGCAGGCGGGAGAGGGGGCGGATTGCTGCGGGAGGATTTCCCGCATCCTGCGTGATTGGCCGAACCTCTCCGAGTCCCTTCCCCCGCCTGCGGGGGAAGGTGCCCGAAGGGTGGATGAGGGCGCCGTGCTCTCACCTCAGCCCTCTCCCGCAGGCGGGAGAGGGGGCGGATTGCTGGGGGAGGATCTCCCTGCATCCTGCGTGATTGGCCGAACCTCTCCGACTCCCTTCCCCCGCCTGCGGGGGAAGGTGCCCGAAGGGCGGATGGGGGCGCTTGTGCCCTCACCCCAATCCTTCCTCTCTCACCAGCCCAAGAAGCAACAGCGTCGGCGCATCCACGCAGCTGTCGATCTGCCGTTACAGATCCAGCGTCAGCGTCAGGCCGACCGTGCGCGGTGCGGCGATGAACGCGCTGTCGCTGCCATCCACGCCTTCCAGATAACGCTTGTCGGTGAGATTGCTGACATTGAGCGCCAGTTGCATTCCCTTGAGTTGCGACGATAGCTGCGACAGTTCCAAGCCGAGGTTGGCATCGAAGGTGGTCACGCCGTCGAGCGCGGCAACGTTGGATGCATCCAGATAGCGCTTGCCCAGATAACGCCCGGACACACCGAAGCGCCATGCCTGGCCGCGCCAATCGGCCGACACCACCAGCGTGTTGCGCGGCTGGCCGATCACCTGCGCACCAGGCGTGATCTCCAGCGCGGTATCGCGCGCAGCATCGCCGCTGCCGAGATAATCGGCCTTGTTGTAGGTGTAGGCGCCGTTGAGACGCCAGCCGTTGTCCCAGCCATACCCCAGCGCTGCTTCCACGCCGCGCGCATGCACGCCGCCGAAGTTTTCATACACGCCATCGGTTTCGCCGAGATAGTCGATGCCGCTGACGAAGTTGGCCGGCACATAGACGATGCGGTTGTCGAAGCGGATGTCGTACAGCGTCACGCTGCCGGTCAACGGCCAGCGGCTGATGCGCAGGCCGAGCTCGACGTTGTCGGCGGTTTCCGGCTTGACCCGGCTCAGCGCGACCGGGTCGGTTTCGCCCAGCACGCCGGAGGGAATCGCGGCAAAGTTCTGCGAGTAACCGGCAAAGGCTTCCAGGCCCTGCACCGGGGTGGTCCAGGTCAGGCCGGCCGACAGCAGCGGGTCCGAATGCGAATCCGATTCCACATGCTGCGCGTCGCCGATACGGCGATCGCGGGTCTGGTCGACGAAAAACTGCTTGACGCCCACGCGCCAGGCGAACGCGCCATAGCGCATCACATCTTCGACGTAGTACATCTGTTCGTCGGTCTGGTATTGGTCCTTGAACTGCACCCAGTACGGCTGGTGATCGAAGCTGATGTTGGTGCCGACGTTGAGCAGGCGGTGCCAGTCGCGGGTGACGCTGCGATCGTAGCGCTCCAGCCAGGCACCGGCGCGCACGGTATTGTCGATGGCGCCGAGATCGGCACGCCATTCCACATCGGCCATCGCACCGGCGCGGTGGTTGTCGTAGTGACTGTGTCGGTACGACTGCACCGGGACCGACCCTGCCGGATAGCAGGCCGGATTGGATTCGGCAGGCAATGCATCGCTGCCTGCGCAGCCGGCCAGCATGGTGGCGGCCGCGCCGCCGGGGGTGAGGTAATACAGCTTGCCCAGGTCGCTGCCGGCATACACGGTGTTGCCGCCGCGCGCTTCCGATTCCGGTGCGCCGGCACCATCGTTGGTGACGTCCACCAGGTACGGCGGAATCCAGTCGCCACGGCCCTGCATGCGGTGCGCGTAGCCGGTGAGCGTGGTCTTGAACCCATTGCCGCCATCGAAGGCGCCACGCAGGTAGCCGAAGGTGTTCTTGCGCAGTGCGCGCGAGCCGGAGCGGTAGTTCTGATCCAGGTACGGAATGCCGGTGAGCGTGCCGGTGAGTAGGTCATGTTCGGGATCGCGCACGAACTGCTCCGGCGTCACGCTGGTGTATTCGGATTCGTCGGCATCGTCGTAGGACGCGTAGCCGCTGAGCGTCCACTTGTCCAACACGCTGACGAACTTGCCGGCCAGGTGATCGCGGCTGGTGTGGCCGCTGCCGTCGATCCAGTCGTCGTTGCGTGCCGACGAACCGCTGACCCAGGCGCGCGTGTTGTCGCCGAGCAGGCCGGTGTCGTAGCGCGCGTAATACTTGCGCGCCTGGTTGTCGCCGATGCCGCCGATCACGCGCACACGCTGCGTTTCCAGCGGTTCGCCGGTGAGATAGTTCAAGGTGCCGCCCAGCGCTTCGTTGGAGCGCGAGGCGATGTCGGCGGTGCCCTGGCTGACTTCCACCGTTTCCAGATCGGGCATGTCGATGAAGCGGTTGGCCTTGGAGCCGCCGCCATACGCCGAGCCGCCGTTGGGCACGCCGTCGATGGTGGTGCCGATCTGCTGGGTGTCGCGATTGCTGACGAAGCCGCGCATGCTGATCTGCGTGCCCCAGTCCGAGGAACCAAACGCATCGGCTTCGGTGACCACCACGCCGGGCAGTTCGTTGAGCGCGTCGTTGACGCTGCCGAGCACGAACTGGCGGTCCAGCATTTCCTTGCTGACGGTGGTCTTGGAATACGTCATCGCCTGGCCGACCACCTGTACCTGGTCGAGCGTGGACACCTGCTCGCCGTTGCCGGCCGGTTCGGCCGCGGTCGGGCCTGGCGTTGCGCCGTCCGGGGTTTGCTGTGCGTAGGCGGGCAGGGTGAGCGGAACCAGCAGCAGCGCGAGCGTGGCCGGGTGGCGCACGCGCGAGGAGGACGTCGAATCCATTGCAATCCAACAAGCGGGGAGGGAGCTCGCAAGCCTGCCGCGTCTGCATTGCGTGATGATGACGGGTGGTGCGTCGGGTCGCAGGCGCACCGCATCTGCGCCCACATGACAACGCCCGGACGAGCCGGGCGTTGTCATGCGTTCGTACTGCCGGTCGGGTCAGGCCACCGGTTCGACGGCCGTGGTGGGCGCGTGCAGCGCCGGCCGCCCCTGCGCGCCGCGGCTGCGTGCGACCGCTTGCAGGAACTCGCGTCCCCAGCGGTCCACGTCGTAGTACTCCACGCTGTCGTACAGCTGTCGCAAGCGCCCGGCGGCCTCGTCGTCGGGCATCGACAAGGCCTGCAGCAGGCCGGCGGCAAGATCGAGCGGATCGTGCGGATTGGTCAGCACCGCGCCCTTCAATTCGGCGGCGGCGCCGGCGAATTCGCTGAGCACGAGCACACCGCTGCCACCTTCGATGCCCTGCACCGCGACGAACTCCTTGGCGACCAGGTTCAGCCCGTCGCGCAGCGGGGTGATCCACATCACCTGCGCGGCGGCGTAATGCGCCACCACCTGCTCGAACGGCAGTGCCTGGGCGAAGAACCGTACCGGGGTCCAGTCCAGCCGCGAGAAGCGTCCGTTGATGCGACCCACTGCCTGCTCGATCTGTGTCTGCAAGGTGCGGTAGATGGTCATCTCGCGCGCGGCGGGCACGCACACCATCAGCAAGGTGACCTTGCCGAGTAGCTGCGGCTGGCGATCGAGCAGGCGCTCGAAGGCTTCCAGCTTGGCCAGCGTGCCCTTGGTGTAATCCAGTCGCTCCACCGACAGCACCAGCTTGCGCGCTCCGATCTCGCGGCGCAGTTTGAAGATGTCATTGCGCACGTCCGGCTGGCTCAGACTGGTGCGAATGCGGCGCAGATCGGTGCCGACCGGGTGCGCACCCAGCGCCACGTCGCGGTCGGCCACGCGCAGGCAGGTGGTCATCGTATCCAGGCCCACCGCGCATCCATAGGTCAGAAAGCGCGGAGCGCAGCTTTCCTGCGCCAGTCGTTCCACCGGCATCACGCCGCGCACCACGTCGACGAAGTTCTCCACCTGGCGTGGAATATGGAAGCCGACATAGTCGCAGCACATCAGGCTGCCGATGATCTCGCGCCGCCACGGCACCACATTGAACACATCGGCCGAGGGGAAATAGGTGTGATGGAAGAAGGCGATCTTCAGGTCCGGGCGCAGCTCGCGCAGGTACGCCGGCACCATCCACAGGTTGTAATCGTGGATCCACACGGTGGCGCCGTGCGCGGCTTCGGCGGAGGTGGCTTCGGCGAATTTGCGGTTGACGGTCAAAAACACCTGCCAATCGTCTTCGCGGAAACGCGCGCGCTCCCAGAACACATGCAGCATCGGCCAGAACGCTTCCTTGGAGAAACGCTTGTAGAAGATGTCCACCTCGCTCTTGCTCAGCGGCACGCGTGCGGCCGTCAGCGTGGGATAGCGCTGCGCATCGACCTCGGTATGGGTCTGGAACGGCCCGCGCTTGGGATCGTCGATGCTCCAGGCCACCCACGAACCACGTTGGCCGCCTTCGAAGAAGCCCAATAGCGAGGGAATGATGCCGTTCGGCGAACGTGGCGCGCGGCGCACCAGCTGGCCGTCTTCGACCACTTCGTCATAGGGCAGGCGGTGATAGACCATCACCAGATCGGCGCCACCCTTGGGCGGTACCTGCATCGCCGGCACATGCGGGTCGTTGGCGGCCAACAGACCGAAGTGCGCGATCGCTTCAAGGATGCCGCCGCAGCCGGGCGCGCTGGCGTGATAGGTCTCGGGCAGATGAGCGGTGGCCTGCGTCAGCGCCGGCTCCGAATCGCCGACGCAGACGCCGCGAAAACCGGCCCGGTACATCGACAGATCGTTGAGCGTGTCGCCGGCCACCAGGATGCGTTCGCGCGGCAAGTCCAGATGGCGCGCCAGGGCCGCCAGCGTGCGGCCCTTGTCGGTGTCCGGCGGCAGGATGTCCAGATAGCGATCGGCCGAATACAGCACGTCGCAGCCGAGTGCGCGTGCGCTGTCTTCGATCTGCGCGCGCAAGGGTGCCAGCGTCGCCGGATCGCAGAAATACGAGCACCGGCGTTCCTGCGGTACGTCCTGGCGCTGCAGTTGCGGAAACGCGCGCATCGCCTGCGCCACCACCTGTTCGCCCGGCCAGTGTGCATCGATCATCGACTGCAACGGCTGCAGCGGCTGCAGGGTGTGTCCATCGACCACGGTGGCGCCAACGTCGCAGACCACGTAATCAGGGCGGGGAATGGTGGGGTCGGTGAGCAGGGGCATCACTGCTTCGAGGCCGCGCCCGGTGATGAAGATCAGGCGGATTTCCGGATGCTGATCGACCAGACGATAGAGCTGGTGACGCTGCTCGGCGGAGCCGGCCAGGAAGGTGCCGTCCAGGTCGGTGGCCAGGATCACGGCCGGATCCGGGCGGGGGTGAGTCGGGGATGAGGGATGCGAATGAAGTGTTTGATCAGTCAATGGGCGTCCTTTTTGGGAGGGGAGGGAGAATCGGTTTCCGGGATCAGTTCCAACGCCGATGGCGTGGTGCGCAACATCGGACGGAACGCAATCGGATGGGTGCGCAGGCGCGCAAAGCGCAGCAGCCGCGTCAGGGTGAAACCGGCCAGGCCCAGCAGCATCACCGCGAAATACACCGGCAATGCGGCCGGTCCGAATTTCTGCATCGCGCCGCCGGCCAATGCGGGGCCGAGCGCCGCGCCCACACCGTGGACCAGCAGCAGGCTGCTGCAGCCGGACAGCAGCTGTTCGCGCGGCAGGTAGTCCAGCATGTGCGCAACCGCGAACGGATACAGCGAGAACGCCAGCCCGCCGTACACGAAGAACAGCACGAACAGCAGCGTGGTCTGCGCCTGCACCATCGGCAGCGCCGCAGCGATGGCGACACTGGCCGCCAGCACGCTCACCGCCACCAGCCCGATGCGGCGGTCATGGCCGTCGCTGATGCGCCCGATCGGCCATTGCAGCACCGCGCCGCCGACGATGGCGCTCAGCATGAACATCGCCACGCCATCGGCATCCAGCCCGATGCGGTCGGCGTACACCGGCAACAGGCCCCAGAACGCACCCATCGCCAGGCCGGACAATCCCGCGCCGATGGTCGCCACCGGGGCGAGCGCGTACAGCGTTTTCAGCCGCAGGCGCGACACGTGCGGCACCTCGGGCGGGATCAGCCGTGTGGTCATCACCGGCATCACCGCCGCGCAGATCAGGATCGCGGTCAGCGTGAACATCGCCGGCGCACGCGCATCACCGGCAGTGAGTAGTACCTGGCCCAGCGCAAGCGCAGACAGATTGATCGCCATGTACACCGAGAACACCCGGCTGCGTCGGCGTGCATCCGGCTCGGCATTGAGCCAGCTCTCGATCACCGTATAGAGACCGACCAGCGCCACACCGGTGACCAGCCGCAGCAAACCCCAGGCCCAGGCGCTCAGCCAGATCGGATGCAGCAGCACCGCGATGGCGGCCAGCGCGGCATAGAACGCGAAGGCGCGGATATGGCCGATCCGGCGGATCAGCGGCGGTGCGAAGAAGGTGCCGAGAAAGAAGCCGGCGAAATAGCCGGACATGATCAGCCCCAGCGCACGCGCGTCGAAACCGGCCTGCCCGCCGCGCACGGCCAGCAGCGTGCCGAGCAGCCCGCCGCCGGTCAGCAGCAGGGCAACACCGAGCAAAAGCGCAGTCAGCCGCAACATGGAAGCGGCCTTTGTGGGGGAAAAGGCGCGTCGATCACGTGACCAAGTTTAACAGCCCGCTCGATTGGCCTCTTTCACCTCGTCGCTACGTTTGCGCAGTTGCCTGTTTTTTACTGCAGACGTGCAACGCATCGGCGCTGCGTTATGTAGCCAGTGCGTGCGATGTTTGTTTTAGCGTGTGGTCGCCGCCGCATCGGTCACCGCATGGCGCTGCGTGCCGGTGTTCTGCATGCCTGCGCAACGCTGTTGCGATGCGTGGGTGGTCGGCGCTGCCCATGACAGATGCAGCCTCCAGCGCGTGGAGGTTGCCAGAGAGCGAAGAACATCGTCGGCAGGATCCGGTGCGCGGCTTGCCAACGGTGCCGCGATGCGTCTGCGCCCACCTCGCGCAGACTGTGCGGCCCACCTCAAACCGCCCGGCACGCTCTAGAATCTGCGCCTTCGCATCGTCACCGACCAGAGTTCCATGCCCATCTACGCGTTTCAGTGCACCACCTGCGGCCACGCCTTCGACCGCCTGCAAAAGATGGCCGACCCCGATCCGCAGAACTGCCCGGCGTGCGCTGCCGCCACGATCAAGCGCCAGATCACCGCGCCGTCGTTCCGTCTGTCGGGCAGTGGCTGGTACGAGACCGACTTCAAATCGGCCGGGGAAAAGAAGAAAAACCTCACCGACAGCAGCGGCGGGGGCGATGCCAAGCCAGCGCCGGCCGCCGAGAGCAAGCCGGCCGCCAAGCCCGCCTCCGACCCTGCGTGACCGGTGCGGCACGCGCGTAACGGATGAGCTTCCGCCTGATCCTGCTGCTGGCGGCGCTCGCCGCCGCTGGCGGATGCGCGATGTCCACGTCGCCGCACGCCGTCGCCGCCAGTCCCGCGCCTGCCGATCGCTTTCTCGCCGCACTTTGCCGGGTATTGCGGTCAGGCCTTTGCCGGTCGGTGGTTGTCGATATGTCGGCATCCGCGACGCCAGGGGCGTTTACGGGCAAGCCGCTTGACACGCGGCGCAACCCGTCTTTTGCGGCACTGAGCGGCTTTCTAGCGGCGCCGGCGGCTGGCTGGCGCACGCCGGCCGATCCAATCCAGGATCGGCCGGCAGGCGCGGCCGCTCAACGTGCCTCAAAGCGTGCGCGGCAGCCATCGTTGACCCAGATCGTCGCGCGACGCGCGTCGTAGCCCCAGTTGCGGCCCTCGGCGCAGCGCGCGTCGGACAGCTGCCGCGTCAGCACCGGGCGCCCGTAACGGCGGTCCCAGTCGCAGGTGCGCAGGCGGCGATCGTCGCTGGCGCAGGTCAGGGCGTAGTCGTCGCGCGGCCGGTCGTCGCGGCCGCCGTAGCCACGATCGCCACGGTCCCAGCCGCCGCCGCGGCCTTCGACAAAGCGCGCGCGGCAGCCATCGTCCACCCAGACCCGGCCGCGGTCGCTGCCCCAGTTGCGGCCTTCGATGCAGCGTGTGCCGGAGATGTTTTCCACCAGCACGGCGCGGCCACGGAATGGCGTATCGCATTCGCGGCGGCGGTTGTCGTTGCTCGAGCAGGTGATGCTGGGGCCGTTCCAGCTGCGGTCCTGCGCGGCGGCGGGGGCGCTGGTCAGCAGGCCGGTCAGGGAGATCAGGCCGAAGCCGGAAAGCAGCAGGGCGGTGCGCAGCATCGTGTCGTCCTTGGTGCGGAGGGATCTGGCGCCTATTCAGCCGGGCGCTGACTTAAGCGCCCATGAGTGCCTGCGCATTTGCTCCTGCCGCCCGCCGGCCCCAGAATATCCGGCTCTCCGGCGCTGTCCTGTGTCGGGTTTTCAGCGGAGCTTTCGATGCGTACCCACTTCTGCGGCCTGGTCGACGAGACCTTGATCGGCCAAACCGTCACTCTCGCCGGCTGGACCGACGTGGCCCGCAACCTGGGCGGGGTGTGCTTCATCGACCTGCGCGACCACGAAGGCATCGTGCAGGTGACGGTGGAACCCGAGAACGCCGAGGTGTTCCCGGTGGCCGCCAGCCTTGGCTACGAAGACGTGCTGCAGGTCGAAGGCGTGGTGCGTGCGCGGCATGCGGTCAACGACAAGCTGCGCAGCGGCAAGGTCGAAGTGATCGCCACCCGCATCACCATCCTCAACAAGGCCGCGCCGCTGCCGTTCCATGCGCACGAAAATCCGGGCGAAGAAACCCGCCTGAAGTACCGCTATCTGGATTTGCGTCGTCCGGAAATGCAGCGCATGCAGCGCACCCGCATCAAGCTGGTACAGGCGCTGCGCCGCCATCTGGATGCGCGCGATTTCCAGGACATCGAAACCCCGATTTTGACCAAGGCCACCCCGGAAGGCGCGCGCGACTTCCTGGTGCCGGCGCGCATGCATCCGGGCGAGTTCTACGCGCTGCCGCAGTCGCCGCAGCTGTTCAAGCAGATCCTGATGGTGGCCGGCTTCGACCGCTACTACCAGATCGCGCGCTGCTTTCGCGACGAAGCGCTGCGCGCCGATCGCCAGCTGGAATTCACCCAGCTCGACATGGAGTTCGCCTTCGTGCGCGAGCGTGACGTGCAGGATTTCGTCGAAGACATGATCCGCGCCATCTTCAAGGAGGTGGTGGACGTCGCGCTGGCCGCGCAGTTCCCGCGCATGACCTGGGCCGAGGCGATGCGTCGCTATGGCTCGGACAAGCCGGACCTGCGCATCGCGCTGGAATTGGTCGATGTGGCCGAGCTGGTCAAATCCAGCGAATTCCCGGTGTTTACCGCTGCCGCCAACGATGCCGACGGCCGCGTGGCCGCGCTGCGCATTCCCGGTGGCGCCGCGCTGTCGCGCAAGCAGATCGACGAGTACGCCGCGCATGCCGCCAAGTACGGCGCCAAGGGCCTGGCCTATATCAAGCTGTCGGAAACCGGCGAAGTCAGCTCGCCGATCGCCAAGTTCTTTTCCGAAGAGGCGTTTGCCGCGTTGCTCAAGCACGTGGGTGCGAGCAATGGCGACATCGTGTTCTTCGGTGCCGGCAGCTATAACAAGGTGTCCGATTTCATGGGCGCGCTGCGCTTGAAGGCCGGCAAGGACTTCAAGTTGATCGCCGATGGCTGGGCACCGCTGTGGGTCACCGACTTCCCGATGTTCGAATGGGACGACGAAGCGCAGCGTTACGTCGCCCTGCATCACCCCTTCACCGCACCGGCCGTGGACGATATCGCCGACCTGCGCGCCAATGCCCGCACGGCGGTGTCGCGCGGCTACGACATGGTGCTCAACGGTAACGAAATCGGCGGCGGCTCGATCCGTATCCACCGCCCCGACATGCAGAGCGCGGTGTTCGAGTTGCTCGGCATCGGCGAAGAAGAAGCGCGCGCCAAGTTCGGCTTCCTGCTGGATGCGCTGAATTACGGCGCACCGCCGCACGGCGGCATCGCCTTCGGGATCGACCGTATCGCTGCGTTGATGGCCGGCACCGAATCGATCCGCGACGTGATCCCGTTCCCCAAGACCACCGGCGCGCAGGATCTGATGACCGACGCCCCGTCGCCGATTCCGGCCGATCAGTTGGCCGAAGTGCACGTGCAGGTACGCCCGAAGCAGGTGTGACCTGCGCTAGCAGATGGCCATGCGGTGTGCGTGGTCATCTGTACGAGGCGCCCAGCGCAGCCAGCGCTGCGCGCTTTGGTGGAACCGTTAGCGCCAGGGTCAGGGGCTGGGCGCTGCGCACCGGTCACCGCCGTCCAACCGCCGCCGATCACCGGCGGCAGTGCGTCCTGCAGGTCCGCCTCAAGCTCGCCTGAGCTCCGCCAATAGGGAGCCATCCCTCGCAGTGTTCATCTTTCCTGCGCGGTGCCATGCTGAGCCGGCCGTGCGCGCTTGGTGAAACCCGTCAGCGCCCATACCGAATCCTGCACACGGGTCATACACGCACCACAGATGCTTTCCCGATTCCCGATTCCCCGCTTGCAGCAACGCCGCCGCATGCGAGAAGCTGCCACGTCTACCCGGCACGAGAGTCCCGCATGACCCGCATCCGCCGCGCCACACCGGACGATGCCGAAGCCTTGTCGCTGCTGGCCGCACAGACCTTCACCGAAACCTTCGGGCATCTGTATCCGCAAGAAGACCTGCACGGCTTTCTGGAAGAGACCTACGCAGTGGAGCGCTCCCGCATCGTGCTGGCGCACCCGGACTATGCGATCTGGTTGCTGGAGATGGACAACCTGTTGGTCGGCCACGCCGCCGCCGGGCCGTGCGGGCTGCCGCACGCAGATGTGCGTCCCGGTGATGGAGAGCTCAAGCGGCTGTATCTGTTGAAGGACTATCAAAACAGCGGCTGGGGTAGCCGCCTGTTCGAAACCACACTGGAATGGCTGGAGCGCGACGGCCCACGCACGCTATGGATCGGCGTGTGGTCGGAGAATTTCGGCGCGCAGCGCTTCTATGCCCGCTACGGCTTCGAGAAAGTTGGCGAATACGATTTCCCGGTGGGCAAGATCGTCGACCGCGAGTTCATCCTGCGCCGCAAGCCGATTGTTGCGGCCGAGTAAGCCAGGCGTCCGTGCGACGTGACGCCGCCTTCGGTCAGTCGTGTGCGGCGTTTGCCGCAAGATCGGCGTAGCGCGTGCATGCGATCGGCATCAGCGATGTTCCCTGCACACCGTGCGCGCGTCAGACACGCGCCTGACGTCCGCCTCCCATCCCGGTAACCACGCCTTTGTCCAGCCCATCGTCGGCCATCCCGGTCATTCCCCGGCGCAGTCCTCGCAAGCACGCGGTCACCGCCACCGCCGATGTGTTGCTGGTGCACGGCATCTGGAATACCGCGCACTGGCTGTTGCCGCTCGCACGCCGGATGCGCGCCGATGGGCTGTCACCCGCGCTGTTCGGCTATGCCAGCGTGCTCGGCGGGCCGGCGCAGGCGGTGCCGCGCTTGATCGAACGCCTGCGCAGTAGTCGCGCGCAATTGCTGGTCTGCCACAGCCTGGGTGGGCTGATGGCCTTGCAGGCCTTGTGCGATGCCCCCGACCTGGCTGTGCGCCGTGTGGTCTGCCTGGGCTCGCCCCTGTGCGGCAGCGCCGCCGCCCGCGGGCTGGCCCGGCGTGGCGGCGTCTGGGCGATGGGCCGCAGCGCCACCCTGTTGCAGCAAGGGTTTGCGCGCTGGGACGGGCGGGCGGAGATCGGCCAGGTTGCCGGGTGCGTGCCGCGCGGCGTCGGCCGCTGGCTGGCACCGCTGGCCGAGGGCTCGGACGGCACCGTGGCGCTGGCCGAAACCCGTCTGCCCGGGCTGCGCGGCCACTGCGTGGTGCACGCCAGCCACAGCGGGCTGTTGCGCTCGCCCGAGGCCGCCCGGCAGGCGCTGGCCTTCCTGCGCAGCGGCCGGTTTGCGTCTTGAACATCCGCTGGCGGATGTTGCGGCCCCGGTGCGGACGAGCAATCAGGTAAAATCCGCGCCCTGTCATCCAAGCCAGTCTGGAACCACCCATGGGTAGAGGCCCCTCGATCGAAGGCCGCAAGAACGCCTCCGACGCCAAACGCGGCAAGATGTTCACCAAGATCATCCGCGAGATCAGCGTGGCCGCGCGCGCTGGCGGCGGCGATCCGTCCAACAACCCGCGCCTGCGCACCGCCATGGACAAGGGCCTGTCGGCGAATATGTCCAAGGACGTGATCGAACGCGCCATCAAGAAGTCCACTGGCGAGCTGGAAGGCGTGGAATACGAAGAAGTGCGCTACGAGGGCTACGCGCCCGGCGGCGTGGCGGTGATCGTGGACTGCCTGACCGATAACCGCGTGCGCACCGTTGCCGACGTGCGGCATGCCTTCAGTAAATGCGGCGGCAACATGGGCACCGATGGCTCGGTGGCCTTCATGTTCAAGCGCCTGGGCGTGCTCAGTTTTGCCGCCGGTAGCGACGAAGACACCCTCACCGACGCGGCGATTGAAGCCGGCGCCGACGACGTGGTGGTGTACCCGGAAGACGGCGCCATCGACGTGCTGACCGCCCCGGACGCCTTCGCCCAGGTCAAGGACGCCCTGACCGCCGCCGGCCTGGAGCCGGCCCACGCCGAAATCACCTTCCGCGCCGAAAACGACATCGCCGTCGACGGCGACACCGCCATCCAGGTCCGCAAGCTGCTCGACATGCTCGAAGACCTGGACGACGTGCAGGACGTGTATTCGAACGTCGATCAAGCGGCGCTCGGCGCCTGATGCAAGCCGGGATGGCGGGATTTGGCATTCGGGATTCGCAACAGCGATGGATGCACCGCGCTGTACGTACGCTACCAATCCCGAATCCCCAATCTCCAATCCCGGCCCCTCGATGACCCGCATCCTGGGCATCGATCCCGGCTCCCAGCGCACCGGGCTCGGCATCATCGACATCGACGAGAGCGGTCGCAGCCGGCATGTCTATCACGCGCCGCTGGTGCTGCTGGGCGAGGGCGACTTCGCCCAGCGGCTCAAGCGCCTGCTGCACGGGCTGGGTGAGGTGATCGAGACCTACCGGCCGGATGAAGTGGCGATCGAAAAGGTGTTCATGGGCAAAAGTGCCGACTCGGCGCTCAAGCTCGGGCACGCGCGCGGCGCGGCGATCTGCGCGGTGGTACTACGCGACCTGCCGGTACACGAGTACGCTGCCACCGAGATCAAGCTGGCACTGGTCGGCAAGGGCGGTGCGGACAAGGTGCAGGTGCAACACATGGTCGGCATCATGCTCAACCTGAAAGGCAAGCTGCAGCCCGACGCCGCCGACGCACTGGCGGTCGCCATCACCCACGCCCATGTCCGCGCCACTGCGCAGCGAATGGGCGTCAATACCCAACAGGCCTGGAGCCGCAAAAGATGAGAGCAGGGATTCGGGAGTCGGGATTGGGGATTCGCAAAGGCGAGTCCACGCGTGCGGTGCCGATGCGGCGGTGCGCGGCCGTCGTTAACGGCAGCGAGGGATCCAGCCAATCCCCAATCCCGAATGCCCAATCCCGGCACCGCCATGGCGGTGCCCAATGATCGGCCGCCTGCGCGGGATCCTGGCCTACAAGCAGCCGCCGTGGCTGGTGATCGACGTGGGCGGGGTGGGGTATGAACTGGAGGCGCCGATGAGCACCTTCTACGATCTGCCCGATGTCGGCCGTGACGTCATCCTGTTCACTCACTACGCGCAGAAGGAAGACAGCGTCTCGCTGTACGGCTTCCTGCGCGAGGGTGAGCGCAGGCTGTTCCGCGATGTGCAGAAGGTCACCGGCATCGGCGCCAAGATCGCGCTGGCGGTGTTGTCGGGCGTGAGCGTGGACGAATTCGCCCGCCTCATCACCAGTGGCGATATCACCGCGCTGACCCGCATCCCCGGTATCGGCAAGAAGACCGCCGAGCGCATGGTGGTGGAACTGCGCGACCGCGCCGCCGATTTCAGCAGCGGCGCGCCGATCACCGGTCAGCTCGGCCCGGATGCGGTATCCGAAGCCGCCGTGGCGTTGCAGCAACTGGGTTACAAGCCGGCCGAGGCCGTGCGCATGGCACGCGAGGCCGGGGCAGAGGGCGACGAAGTCGCCACCGTCATCCGCAAGGCACTTCAAGCCGCGCTGCGCTGAGTTGCGCGCGAATCTCCCTCTTCACGCCTCGCGGCGCTAATCTGACTCCCACATGGCCTCCACCCCAACTCCCCCCAGCTCCAGCCATTCGCATGGCAAGACCGGTCTGCCGCTTGTGCTGGGTGCCATTGGCGTCGTCTTCGGCGACATCGGTACCAGCCCGCTGTACACCCTCAAGGAAGCGTTTTCGCCGCACTACGGCCTGACCCCCGACCACGACACCGTGCTCGGCATCCTGTCGCTGGTGTTCTGGGCGTTGATGACTGTGGTCACGCTCAAGTACGTCGCCATCATCATGCGTGCGGACAACGACGGCGAAGGCGGCATCATGGCGCTGACCGCGCTGGCGCAGAACGCGCTGCCTGGCGGCTCGCGTTCGGTCTACGTGGTTGGCGTGCTCGGCATCTTCGGCGCCTCGTTGTTTTTCGGCGACGGCGTGATCACCCCGGCCATCTCCGTGCTCTCGGCAGTGGAGGGGCTGGAGGTCGCCGCGCCACAGCTGCACAATTTCATCGTCCCCATCACCGTGGCGGTGCTGGTGGCGCTGTTCCTGGCCCAGCGGTTCGGTACCGAAAAGGTCGGCAAGGCGTTCGGCCCGATCACGCTGCTGTGGTTTCTGGTGCTTGGTGCGATTGGTGTCTACAACCTGGCGCAGGCGCCGGAAGTGCTGCATGCGCTCAATCCGTGGTGGGGCGTGCGGTTTTTTGCCGAGCACAACTGGCATGCGGTGTTCGTGCTCGGCGCGGTGGTGCTCTCGGTCACCGGCGGAGAGGCGCTGTATGCGGACATGGGGCATTTCGGCGCCAAGGCGATCCGCTACTCCTGGAACTTCCTGGTGCTGCCGATGCTGACCCTGACCTACCTGGGCCAGGGCGCGCTGATGCTGCGCGACCCGGCTGCGGTGCGCAATCCGTTCTACGAAGCGGTGCCCGACTGGGGCCTGTACCCCATGATCGTGCTGGCGACCGCCGCCACGGTGATCGCCTCGCAGGCGCTGATTACTGGTGCGTATTCGGTGGCCAGCCAGGCGATGCAGCTGGGCTACATTCCGCGCATGCATATCCGCCATACATCGCACTCCACGATCGGCCAGATCTATGTGCCCGCGATCAACTGGATCCTGCTGGCATTGGTCATCGTGGCGGTGCTTGGCTTCGGTAATTCCGCTTCGCTGGCGACGGCCTATGGCGTGTCGGTGACCGGTACCATGCTCATCACCACGGTGCTGATGATCATCTACGCACGCGCCAATCCACGCGTGCCGCGCCCCCTGCTCTGGGTGCTTGCAGCGGTATTCCTGGTGGTGGATTGCGCTTTTCTGTACGCCAACATCATCAAGTTCATGGACGGCGCATGGTTCCCGCTGCTGCTCGGACTGATCCTGTTCATCCTGATGCGCACATGGCGACGTGGCCGCAAACTGTTGCAGAGCGAGATCCGCAAGGACGGCATCGGGCTGGATAGCTTCCTGCCCGGGCTGATGCTGGCGCCACCGGTGCGCGTGCCCGGCACGGCGATCTTCCTGACCGCCGACCCGATGGTGGTGCCGCATGCGTTGATGCATAACCTCAAACACAACAAGGTGCTGCACGAGCGCAATGTGTTCCTCACCGTGGAGACGCTGCCCGTGCCGTATGCCACCGCCAGGCAACGGCTGCAGATGGACGCCATCGGCGACGAGTTCTACCGCGTCTACGTGCGCTTCGGCTTCATGGAAACGCCGGACGTGCCGCTGGCGCTGATGCGCTCCTGCGACCAGGGCGGGATCTATTTCGACCCGATGGATACCACCTTCTTCGCCAGCCGCGAAACCATCGTGGCCAGCGCCAACCGCGGCATGCCGATCTGGCGCGACAAGCTGTTCGCGCTGATGCATCGCAACGCGGCCCCGGCGACCGGCTTCTTCCGCATCCCCGGCAATCGCCTGGTCGAACTGGGCGCGCAAGTGGAGATCTGAGCATGGCCGCGCTCAAGTGGATGCTTTACGGCTGCTCCCCGACCCTGGACACATTCTGGGACGAAGCACTGAATCCTGGTCGGATGCCCGCTACGGCGGAGGCGATCGAAGCGGCCGAAACCCGGCTCGGCATCCGTCTGCCGGCCTGGCTGCGGCAACTGTATGCGCGCTATGACGGCGGCGCGGTGCAGATGGCGCGTGGCCGGTCGCTGCAGCAGCCCGACAACTGGCTCAAGGCCGAGTGGCTGATTCCCCGTGCGCGCCTGCTGGGCGCCGCCGCACTGTTTTCCTTTGCCGAAGTGCGCGCCCGCCAGGAATACCGCGACGATGCGTATGCCGGCCTGGCCGCAGGTGGCGACGATCGCCGCCTGATCGCCATCGCGGCCGATGACCGCACGCCCAGCCGCGCGCTGTGCCTGGACTACTCCGCGCCGGACGCCGAGCCGGACGCCGAGCCCAGCCTGGTCTATGTGGATACGGGCGAGAATCGTCGGCTGATCGTGTTCGACGGTGTGGATGACCTGCTGTCGCAACTGGTCGATGTCGTGTACTGGTCGCCCGCATTGCAGGCCAAGCACGACGGAGATGTGCTGCAGTGGCAGCCGCAGCCGCCCGCATTGACCACGTTCTGGAGCGGCGCCGGGCACTGGAACGACGGCGGAGCCGCTGCGGACGCTACCCTGTTGGCTGCCACCGAGGCGCGCCTGGGCGTGCGCCTGCCGGCATTGTTCAAGCGCCTCTACAGTGTCCAGGACGGCGGCGACACGCGCTGGTGCTGGGTGCCGCGGACCCGCTTTCCTTCGGGTCATTACGTGGACTGGGAATGCGTGCTGGTGGATCGCGATCTGTTGCCGCTGGCGCAAATCCGCAGCGTGCTGGATTTTGCCGATGCCTTCGAAGACCGGAATGACTTCAGCGCCGCAGCCTGCCTGCACGCCGGCCTGGATCAGCTGCTGGTGCTGTCGGCCCATAACATCGACTGCCTGCTATGCCTGGACTATCGCGCACGCGGCCCGCAATGCGAGCCGGAGGTCGTCTATTTCGAGGACTGGGACGGGCTGGTGCCGACCTGGCGCGCGCCGAGCTTCGAGGCGTTCTTCGGCGTGTTGCGGCAAGCCGAGCTTTAGCTCTAGAAATCCGGATCAATGCTGCGCCGGCGATGCGCGGCATGAGAAGATGGCGGGATGACCGAACAGCGCATCATCGCCAGCAGCGCCACCCGCGAAGACGATGCCGCCGATGCGAGCATCCGCCCCAAGCGCCTGGCCGATTATCTCGGCCAGCAGCCGGTGCGCGAGCAGATGCAGATCTACATCGAAGCGGCCAAGGCGCGCGGCGAGGCGATGGATCACGTGCTGATCTTCGGCCCGCCCGGCCTGGGCAAGACCACGCTCAGCCACGTCATCGCCAACGAGCTCGGGGTGAACCTGCGTTCGACCTCCGGCCCGGTGATCGAAAAAGCCGGCGACCTGGCCGCGCTGCTGACCAATCTGCAGCCGCACGATGTGCTGTTCATCGACGAGATCCATCGGCTGTCACCGGTGGTGGAAGAAGTGCTGTATCCGGCGATGGAAGATTTCCAGATCGACATCATGATCGGCGACGGCCCGGCCGCGCGCTCGATCAAGATCGACCTGCCGCCGTTCACCCTGATCGGCGCCACCACTCGCGCCGGCCTGCTGACCGCGCCATTGCGCGACCGCTTCGGCATCGTGCAGCGGCTGGAGTTCTACTCCCCGCAGGAACTGACCCGCATCGTGATCCGCTCGGCGGCGATCCTGGGCATCGACTGCACGCCCGATGGCGCGGCCGAGATCGCGCGCCGAGCGCGCGGCACCCCGCGTATCGCCAACCGGCTGCTGCGGCGGGTACGCGACTTCGCCCAGGTCAAGGCGTCCGGCCATATCGACCTGCCGGTGGCGCAGGCGGCGATGCAGATGCTCAAGGTCGACCCGGAAGGCTTCGACGAGCTCGACCGTCGCATGCTGCGGGTGATCGTGGATCACTTCGATGGCGGCCCGGTGGGCGTGGAATCGCTGGCCGCCTCGCTGTCGGAAGAACGCGGCACGCTGGAAGATGTGATCGAGCCCTACCTGATCCAGCAGGGCTTTCTGATCCGCACCGCGCGCGGGCGCATGGCCACCACCAAGGCCTATCTGCACCTGGGCCTGAAGCCACCGCGCGATCGCTCTCCGGGCATCGGCGAGCCGGGAGACCTGTTCTGATGACGCTCCGTCAGTCCCGCGCCCGGGCCGTCTCGATCAAGCATCCGTGCCCATGACATCCGATTCCCGACTCCCGATTCCCCAATCCCCGCCTGTATTCAGTTGGCCGACACGCGTGTATTGGGAAGATACCGACGCCGGGGGCGTGGTCTACCACGCGCGCTACGTCGCTTTCATGGAACGGGCGCGCACGGAGTGGATGCGCGCACTCGGTTACGGGCAGGACCGCATGCGCCAGGAGCACGATCTGGTGTTCGCGGTCCGTTCGATGCAACTGGATTTCCTCAAGCCGGCCCGGCTCGACGACGCGCTGTCAGTGTCGGCGGTCTTGCGTAAATGCAAACGGGCCAGCCTGCTGTTTGCGCAGTCGGTACGTCGCGAGGGCGAAGTGCTGCTGACCGCCGAGGTGCGTATTGCCGCACTCGGCGCCAGCGACTTCCGCCCGCGTGGGATGGACGATGCGCTGTATGACGTGTTGAAAGCTTTAGAAACCCAAGAATCCGATTACTGAGGAACAAACGGATGTCGATTGCATTGCTCCTGGCCCTGCAGGACACGGTAGTGGAAGCACTACCGCAGGACGTTGCCGCCGCTGCGGCACAGACCGCCAGCGTGGCGCACAACAGCAGCATCAACTATGTCGATCTGATCCTGCGGGCGAGTATCCCGGTCAAGATCATCGTGTTGTTGCTGCTGATCGGCTCGTTCATCAGCTGGGTGATCATCTTCCGCAAGGCGCGCGCCTTCAAGCAAGCCAACCGCGAGGCGGACGAGTTCGAAAACCGCTTCTGGTCCGGCGCCGATCTGGCCAAGCTGTACGCCTCGGCCACCGACCGCAACCGCACGGTCGGCGGTCTGGAGTCGATGTTCGAAAGCGGGTTCCGCGAATTTTCGCGGCTACGCGACCGGCGTCGGCTGGATGCGCGTGTGCAGTTGGAAGGCGCACAGCGCGCCATGCGCACCGCCTTCACCCGCGAAGTCGATCAGCTCGAACGCAATCTCGAGTTGCTGGCCAACATCGGTTCCACTGCGCCGTACGTCGGCCTGGTGGGCACCGTGTTCGGCATCATGGTGACCATGCACGACATGGTCAGCAGCGGCGAGCAGGCCGGTATCGCGGCCGTGGCGCCGGGCATCTCCGAAGCCTTGTTCGCCACCGCCATCGGTCTGTTCGTGGCGATTCCCGCAGTGTGGGCCTACAACCGCTTCACCACCCGTGTGGAACGGCTGTCGGTGCGCTACGAGACCTTCGCCGACGAGTTCAGCTCGATCCTGCAGCGCCAGGCTGGCGCGGACGAGTGATGCGCGTGCCCTGCGACAGCTGGCGCGTAGGCCAGCCCCTCGCCATCGCCCGCACGTTCCTGTGCGTGGACGTGGCAGGCGGGGCGGTTGCACACGCCTGTGTGCCAGCGCGCAGGAATTGGACAGGCGAGCCACTCGCGGCAGCTCGCACAGGCGTGTGCGAGGGATTGGATGGGCGAGTCCCTCGCAAGAGCCCGCACATCCCTGTGCGGGGGATCAATAGGAACGTTTCGCGATGATTTCCGGTATTTCCCGCCGTAAGAAGCGCAAGCTCAAATCCGACATCAACGTCGTGCCGTACATCGACGTGATGCTGGTGCTGCTGATCATCTTCATGGTGACCGCACCGTTGCTGACCCTCAGCACCGACGTCAACCTGCCGAGCTCACGCGCCAAGGCGCTGGAGAGCAAGCAGGACCCGATCGTGGTGGTGGTCGCTGCCGATGGTCAGCTCGCGCTGCAGCTGCCCAAGGGCAAGCCGCAGGCGATGGACGTGGCCGCGCTGCAGGCGCAGCTGGCCGCCATCGTGGCGCAGGACAAGGAGGCGCGCGTGGTCGTGGCTGGCGATCGCGCTGCCCCGTATCAAAAAATCATGGACGCCATCGATGTGCTCAAGCAGGCCAAGGTCGAGAAGGTTGGTCTGATTTCCGACGCCGGCGCCACTGCAGGCAGCGATGCACGCTGACGCACTTCCCACGCAGACGGCGCGCGAGGATGGCTGGCTTCGACCGGTCGTATTGGCCCTGGTCGTGCACGTGCTGGTCGCGCTGGTGTTCATCGCCGGCTGGCTGTGGTCGCCCGAACGCTCGGTCGAACCGGCCGCGGGCGATCCCAGCATGGAAGCCTCGCTGGACGTGTCCGCTGCCGAGGCGCGTGTTGCACGCCAGGCACTGAAGGCGACCCCGGTAGAGACGCCACCACCGCCCGCGCCATTGCCCGAACCCGCGCCGGAAGACAGCGTGCCGCCGCCGCAGCCGATTCCCGAGCCGCGCCCGCAGGATGCGCCCACGCCACAGCAGGCACAGGCACAGGAGCGCGTCGCGCAACCGGACAAGGTCGATCAGGAACGCGTCGATGCGCTCGCGCTGTCTGCCGAAAAGGCCAAGCAGGAACAGGAGGCCAAGCGTCGCCAGGAACAGATCGACCTGACCGAGCGCAAACGCCAGGAAGAAGCCGAGCAGAAATTGCGCCTGGCCAAGCAGCAGGAAGAAGACGACGCCAAGAAGAAGCAGGCCGCTGCCCAGCAGGCTGCCGACGCCGATCGCCAGAAGAAGATCGCCGATATCCGCCGTCAGCGCGCCCAGGCCGACAAGGAAGCGGCGCTGGCCGAGCAGAAGTTGCGCCAGGTCGCTGCTGCGCGTGCGCAGCAAGCCTCGTCGGCTGCCGCTGCCACCGCGCAACCGACAGCAGGGCAGGGCGGTACCAATACCGACCTGTCGGCCAAGTACGCGGCCGCGATCCAGCAGAAGGTGCTGTCGCAGTGGGTGCGCCCGCCGTCGGTGCCGCCGGGTCAGAAGTGCACCATCAACATCCGCCAGTTGCCCGGTGGCACGGTCATGGAGGCCAAGGTTGCGCCGGGTTGCCCGTACGACGAAGCCGGCCAGCGGTCGATCGAGGCTGCGGTGCTGAGTGCGCAGCCGCTGCCGTATCGCGGGTTCGAGTCGGTGTTCGAGCGCAATCTGACCTTTGTATTCACTCCGCAGGACCAGTAGACGCTGGCCTGGGAGGACGAGGTGCGGCAGCGCAGTTGGCGCCGCGCCTCGGTTGGATTGAGTGGGTGGTGTGCCGGCTGGGATGCACGGACGCCGCGTTGTCGAGCGATCGATTTGCGCGGCGTGGCCGGTACGCGCGCCGAGCCCGCAGATGACGGTGCTCGACCGCTCGCTCCATTTTCACGCTGTCTCGTTCACGATTGCGAGTATGTTCACTCGTTGATTGGTATCCCTTGCACACTTTTCCCGCCCATCCGAGCCGTCCATGAAAAAACCACTGCGTTGGCTAGCTGCCTTGACTGTCCTGTTGTTGCCGCTGAGCGCATTCGCGCAGCAGCAAGGGCTCACCATCGATATCGTGGGCGGTAGTGCCTCGGCCACGCCGATCGCCGTCATCCCCATGCCCTACCAGGGTTCCGGTACTGCCCCGCAGACCGATGTGTCCGCCGTGGTCGGCGCCGACCTGGATCGTTCGGGTCAGTTCCGCACCTTGCCGGCGGCGCAGATCGTCGAAAAGCCGGTGCGCGGCACCGAAGTGCAGTTCCAGACCTGGCGCACCCTCAAGCAGAACTACATCGTGGTCGGTCGCGTGATGGATGCGGGCGAGGGCGCTTACCGCGTCGAGTACGAATTGTTCGACGTCGCCAAGGGCGAGCGCATGCTCGGCTTGGCAATGACTGCGCGCGCCAACGCGATGCGCGATGTCTCGCATCAGATGGCCGATGCGATCTACGAAAAGATCACCGGCGTGCGCGGCGCGTTCTGGACCCGTATCGCCTACGTGACTGCCAGCGGTAAGGGCGGCGCGATGCGGTATGCGCTGATGGTGGCCGATTCCGATGGCTACAACCCGCAGACCATCGTGCGGTCGGCCGAGCCGTTGCTGTCGCCGAACTGGAGCCCGGACGGCAAGAAGCTGGCCTACGTGAGCTTCGAGCGCGGCAATTCGTCGATCTATCTGCAGGACATCTCCACCGGCGCACGTGAACTGGTCTCCAGCTTCCGTGGCATCAACGGTGCGCCCTCGTTCTCGCCGGACGGTCGCCGCCTGGCGCTGGCGCTGTCGCGCAGCGGCAACCCGGAAATCTACGTGATGGATCTGGGCAGCAAGCAGTTGACCCAGCTGACCAACCACTTCGGCATCGACACCGAGCCGACCTGGGCGCCGGACGGCGGCAGCATCTATTTCACCTCCGATCGCGGCGGTCGCCCGCAGATCTATCAGGTGGCTGCCAGCGGCGGCAGCGCCAATCGGGTGACCTTCCAGGGCAACTACAACGCCACCGCCAGCGTGTCGTTCGACGGCAAGAAGATCGCGGTGGCGCAGGGCAGTGGCAATAGCTACCGCATCGCCATGATGGATCGCAGCCTGGGTTCGCCTAGCTGGAGCACGCTCTCGCCGGGTTCGTTGGACGAGTCGCCGAGCTTCGCGCCCAACGCCAGCATGGTCCTGTACGCCGCTCGTGAGGGTGGCCGGGGCGTGCTCTACGCCGTGTCTTCCGACGCTCGCGTCCGCCAGCGTCTGGTCCTGGCCGATGGAGATGTAAGAGAACCCGCATGGGGGCCTTACCGAACCGCGCATTAATGTTAATATTTCGCTGCGTTAAACCACTCATTGGCCCAGAGCCTCCATAGGTATCCCATGAACAAGTCCACCCGCGTCTTGCTTGTCTCCCTGTTGTCCGTCGCCGTGCTGGCTGGTTGCTCGAAGAAGGTGAAGGAAACTCCGCCTCCTGCAACTGATACCACCGCCGGTTCCACTGCTCCGACCGGTCCGTCCACCTCTGGCCTGTACGGCCCGGGCGACCTGGATACCGATGCCTGCCTGCGCCAGCGCGTTGTCTACTTCGATCTGGATCAGGACTCCCTGAAGCCGGAATTCCAGGCCATCATGGCTTGCCACGCCAAGTACCTGCGTGACCGTCCGTCCTCGCGCATCACCCTGCAGGGCAATGCCGACGAACGCGGTTCGCGTGAGTACAACATGGGCCTGGGCGAGCGCCGTGGCAACGCCGTGTCGTCCTCGCTGCAGGCTGCCGGTGGTTCGGCCAGCCAGCTGACCGTCGTAAGCTACGGTGAAGAGCGTCCGGTCTGCACCGAAACCAGCGAAAGCTGCTGGTCGCAGAACCGCCGCGTCGAAATCGTGTACACGGCTCAGTAAGAAGCGATGCGCTTTCGAGTGACATCCCTGTTCGTCGCGGCGGCCCTCGTGGTCGCCGCGCCGGCATACGCACAGCGGGCCAGTCTCGCTGATCGTGTGGCCGTACTCGAGCAGCAGCAGGCCAACAGTCAGGCCAACACCGATCTTCTCAATCAGCTGCAGCAGGCGCGTTCGGACCTGCAGGGCTTGCGAGCGACGGTGGAACAGCTGCAGCACGACAACGAGCAACTCAAGCAACAGTCCAAGGACCAGTATCTGGACCTGGACGGGCGTCTGAATCGGTTGGAAGGTGCAGGTGGTGCAACACCGCCATTGCCTCCGGCCAACGGCAGCGCCACCCCCGCCCCGGCTCCGGCCGCGCGGCCTGCAGCGGCGGCAACTTCCGAGAAGCCGCCGTCCGTCCATGGCGACCCAGGCACCCTGGCCGTCAGTGGCGACGAACGTACCGCCTACAACGTCGCATTCGATGCGTTGAAGAACGGCAAGTACGACGATGCCTCGCAATTGTTCTTGAGCTTTCTCCAGCTCTACCCCAACGGCGTCTACACCCCCAATGCGTTGTATTGGCTGGGCGAAAGCTATTACGCCACCCGAAATTTCCAGCTGGCCGAGGTGCAGTTCCGCGATCTCGTCAGCCGCTATCCCACGCATGACAAGGCCGCTGGCGGCCTGTTGAAGCTCGGCCTGTCGCAGTATGGCGAAGGCAAGAACGACGAAGCCCAGCAGACGCTGCAACAGGTCGCATCGCAGTATCCGGGCTCCGACGCTGCACGTGTCGCCCAGGAACGCCTGCAGTCCATCCGCCTCGGCCAGCAACTGCGCTGAGTCCGCACGTCCACGCCTTTCGGCGTGGCGCATACTTTGTCCATGAATGCCGCCGCCGCCCCCAGCGAGATCGTCCAGTCGCCGTTGCCGCGATTGAAGATCACCGAAATCTTCCTGTCGTTGCAGGGCGAGGCCGACACCGCCGGCTGGCCGACAGTGTTCGTGCGCCTGACCGGTTGCCCACTGCGTTGCCACTATTGCGATACCGCGTACGCCTTCCATGGCGGGCAGTGGCACGATATCGATGCGATCGTTGCCGAGGTGGCTGGTCACGGTGTGCGTCACGTCTGCGTGACCGGCGGCGAGCCGCTGGCGCAGAAGCGCTGCCTGGTGCTGCTGCAGAAATTGTGCGATGCCGGCTTTGATGTCTCACTGGAAACCTCCGGCGCGCTGGACGTCTCGGAGGTCGATCCGCGCGTCTCGCGCGTGGTCGATATCAAGACGCCGGCATCCGGCGAAGAGGCGCGCAACCGCTGGGACAACCTGCCGCTATTGACCGCACGCGACCAGATCAAGTTCGTGATCTGTAGCCGCGCGGACTACGAGTGGTCGCGCGATGTAGTCGCTGCGCACGCGCTGGATCGTCGTTGCACAGTGTGGTTTTCGCCCAGCAAGAGCGAAGTGAGCCCACGCGCATTGGCGGACTGGATAGTGGCCGATCGCCTGCCGGTGCGCTTCCAGATGCAATTGCACAAGCTGCTATGGAACGATGAGCCGGGCCGCTGAGACTGCGCGGCTGAGCGGGTGGGGACAGTGGAATGGGGATGGCTGGCACCGATGCGCTGGTGCGGCGGCTTGGCCGAGCTCGCCGGGCGGCGTAGGGTGCATGCCTGGCGTCGCCGTTGCCGAGTCCGGAGGGTTGGACGCTGGTACCCGATCGCGGCGCTACTGCGGGGTTACGTCGAGTTCGTCGACTGCGTTTTTGCCACCTGTCAGCCGTAGGATGCTGTCGGCACTGCTCCGGCATCGCCCGTGCCACCGCGTTGCATTCGCCAGCGGGCCGCCGCGTCGCCGTCATGCGGCGGGCCTGCTAGCCTTCCGCTCCCATTGTTGGTGCCTGATCCCATGAAAAAAGCCGTTGTTCTGTTGTCCGGAGGCATGGACTCCGCCGCCGTCGTCGCGCTCGCCCAGGAGCAGGGTTTTACGGTGCACGCATTGAGCGTGCGCTATGGCCAGCGGCACACATCGGAACTGGATGCGGCTGCACGGGTCGCCGCCGCGCAAGGGGTGGTCGCGCACAAGGTTGTCGATGTGGACTTGCGCAGTATCGGCGGCTCGGCGCTGACCGACGATATCGATGTGCCCGATGCCGGCGGCGAAGGGATTCCGGTCACTTACGTGCCCGCGCGCAACACCATCATGTTGTCGCTGGCGTTGGGTTGGGCCGAAGTGGTCGGCGCCAACGACCTGTTCTGCGGGGTCAATGCGGTCGATTATTCCGGCTATCCCGATTGCCGGCCGGAATTCGTGCGTGCGTTCGAAGTCCTGGCCAACCTGGCCACCAAGGCCGGCGTCGAAGGCGCCGGACTGCGGGTGCACGCGCCGCTGCAATTTCTCAGCAAGGCCGACATCGTCCGCGAAGGCCTGCGCCTGGGCGTGGACTTCGGCCTGACCGTTTCCTGCTATCGCGCCGATGCCGACGGGCGCGCCTGCGGCCACTGCGACGCTTGCCGCCTGCGCGCCGCCGGCTTCGCCGACGCCGGTGTTCCGGACCCGACCCGGTACGCGATTTCGTCTTGACGCCAGGGTAGGGTAGAATGCGCACCCCGGCGCGCAGTCGGGTCAGGGGGCCGTTAGCTCAGTCGGTAGAGCAGAAGACTTTTAATCTTTTGGTCGATGGTTCGAATCCATCACGGCCCACCAATTCCAGCATGGCTTTCAGCCGGGTCTACCGCTCCGCAATCGCTCGCCTGCTCAACAATGACGCGGGGAGTGGTGCGCTTCATTGTGCTCGTGCACATGGTGCTTGCTTATCGCGATGTGCCCCGGTGCGAGTTGGGGTTGCGCTTGCCGCACGTCGCCGCTCAATCCGTCTTGCCGTTGCTGGCCTTGGCACTCGCGTCATCTGGAAGCGTGTTGCAGGTGTGCGAGCCGATATCGATCAGAGGCTTGAAGGTGTGCGTGAGCGAATGCCAGCGATACAGTCGGTGCTGCGTCGAGCCGACCATGTCGTTTCGCTGCAAGTACCGGAACAACGGCTCGCAGTTTTGCTTTTCCGGTCCCTGACCGACCGCAGCAGCGCCAGGAAAACGTGGGCGCGATGAAGGCGCCAAGGAGCTAGCCTGTCCTGGCCCTGCCCTAGCGGTGACGTCTTGGAGCGCTCAATGCGGCGCGATCCCCACCGATGTTGCTGTCCCATCCGCGTCGTAAGAGCCGAAAACCTCGTGCGCAGAGCGCGTCTCCGGAAGGATGTAGACCACGCCGTTGCTGTGCGCGAAGGTGGGGCTGACCACCCGTTCGAAGAAGGCGGCCGCCACGTTGATGCAGCCATAGGAGATTCGGTTGTCCGCCGGGGTGACGCTTTCCAGGCGTTCGGCGCGCCGCTCCGCTGGCGTGCCCTTGGCAATGGGGTGCAGCGCCAGCGCCGAGTCGTAGTCGATCCACAGGATTTGTTTTCCCTTTAGATCCAGGGCCAGGGATGCCACGTATCTGCCCGCGGGCGTGGTGCGTTCGTTGGGCGCTATCGACGCGAGTTGGCGCTTGCCGATCCCATTGACGGTGCCGTCGCCGCGTTCCATGCCGAGCAACGCAGGCCCGTTGCCCTGCAACTGCCCGAGCCGGTCGAACACGAACACGCGGGCCTGGACCTTGTCCACGATCAGATACGGCATGCCGGCGTTGTCACTGGAGTGCACAACCCAGTCCGCGACGCCCCTGGCCTCGGGTGACGTGTCCGCGCCCCTGAAATCAGCCAGCTGTGGCCCCGTGCCGGCCGTGACCGCCGCCGGGGCTGCGGCCACGGCCGGTGCGCTTTCCGCCGCCATCGCGGTCTGCAGCGCCACCGTCAGCAGCGCCGCGACACCTACCCGCTTCGCCGCTGCGCGCAGACCACGCAGCGGCCGAAAGGCTAGCGGTGAGTCGACTGCGCTCCCCATGCTAGTTACGGTACGGCTTGGGGGCGCGCATCGGCGCTACGTACGCGGGCGCTTTGACCGGTACCGGTACCGGCTCCGGCGTCACGAACGACAGCGTTTGCGGCGGTTCTTCCGGCGGCGTCACCACCAGCAGGGTTTGCGGCGGCAACAGCGGCAGTTCGGGACGCGGCGGCGGCACGAAGAAGGGCTCGCGGGTGCCCGGTACCGTGGTCGTGCCGGGCGTCGTGGGGTTTGTGGGTGTCGTAGGCGTGGTCGTGCCGGGCGTTGTGGGGTTTGTGGGGTTTGTGGGTGTCGTAGGCGTGGTCGGTGTAGTTGGATTAGCAGGGGTAGTAGGCGTGGTAGGCGTTGTGGGATTCGTAGGGATAGTCGGCGTGGTAGGCGTCGGCACCAAGGCGGTGATGGTGCCCGTGGTATGCGCGACAACCGTGCCGCAGCAGTTCAACGGCAGTGCGAACGCCCCGGCGTTGGTTCCGGCCAGGGTATAGCCGGTGAAGCTGATGCCCTTGCCACTGCCCGCATCGGCGGTGTCGAAATTGGCGCTGGCGCCCGGGCCGGCGACCAGGACCACCCCATCGGGATTGCCTTTCAGCCCGGACAGCGTGGTCGCGGTGGTGCCGTTGAAGGCCTTGTCACCGCCGTTTGCGAACACCAGCATCGCTTGGCTCAGCGCGGCACCCTGGGTCAGCGTGAAGCGGGTGGAATAGTCGGTCGGCGTCGTGTACGAGACGGGGTTGTAGTAGATCCTCACTGGAGCAACGGTGACTGCAGCGGGCGGCGCGAGTGCGTCGAACACGACTGTGCCGCCTTCGATGCCAGGGCCGGTGCCGTCGGTGTCCGCGCTCAGGGTCACGCCCAGCGGCAAGCCCAGACTGCGGGTAGGATCGTTGGTGCCGCGAGTGAGCGTGATGGCACCGCTGATGTTGACGTTATTGGCCGCGCACATCATCAGGTTGCCGTCGGTCACCGTGATCGACGCACGCTGGTTGATGTCCCGGCCTGCGCTGAGCAGCACGCTGCCGTTGGTGGTGGTGATGGCGGAGTTGACGTTGACGTCCTGGCCGCAACACACCGCCAAGTTGCCGTTGGTGGCGTTGATGGGCGCATTGATGTCGACGTTGCGGTTGGCGGTCAGCGTCAGCGTGGTGGGGCCGCCGCTGGCTGACCAGACGATTGCATCGTTGACGAAGATGTCGCCGTTTTCGGTTCCCGCTCCGCTGGTGGTGATCTCGACATTGTTGGTCACCAACTGGGCAGACAGCGTGGAGCCGGCGATGTTGTCGCCGGGTGCGCTGCCCACTGTGAAGTCCTGCGGATCGATCAGCCAGCGACCGTTCCTGCCAGCGGCCGCAGCGGTGGTGATGCGGGCGCCTGCGCCAACGCTGACCTTGGCGGCCGAGGTCTCCACGAAGCCTCCGTCGCCACCGTTCGGTGCGCTGGCGTCCAGCACGCCACCGACCGTGACCGTGCCGCTATGCATGTCTGCCAGCAGCAGGATGGTGCCGTTGCGTTGCTCGATGGTTCGCGCCTGGACGACGCCGGTGTTGTTGACCGAGGTGTGCATCAGCATGTCGGCGGACTGCGCCGTCATCAGTACGCGGCCGCCATCGGCGCGGACGATCCCGCCGTTCTCGGCCAGCGCATTCATTGCGCCCGCCGACACCGCCACGTTCAACAGTCCATCGCCGGCCATGTCCAGGGTGACGGCCTCGCCTGCTGCCAGCGCCACCGTGCCCAGCCGGGCGACGATCAGCCCCTGGTTGCTGACGCTCCTGCCCATCAGTGCCACGTAGCCGCCATCACCGGTGGTGATGTTGCCCTGGTTGACCACCGAGCCGGAACCTGCGCCGGTGAAGGCGTATCGTCCCGCCTGAAAATCGGCGTCGCTGATGTTCATGGTCGAGGCCACGAGTCCGCCGACGTTCACCGACGAACCCTTGCCAAACAGAATGCCATTGGGATTGAGCAGGAATACCTGACCGTTGGCGGAGAGGTTGCCAAGGATCAGCGACGGGTTCGCCCCGAGCACGCGATTGAGCGCGATGGAGCTGGCGCCAGGTTGCACGAACTGCACCGATTCGCCGGAGCCGATGCTGAAGTCCTGCCAGTTGATCGACGCCTTCTGCGTGGTCTGGGTGATGCGGGTGTTCCCGCCGGACTGATCGATGGTGGCCGTGCCGGTGGTCACCACGCCCCCCGACGGCGGCGCTGCATGCAGCGATGGAGCCAGCGCCAGCAGCAGCGCTGCCGACAGTGCATGGGTGACCATGCGATCGAGCCCGCGGCGGTGCGCGTTGGCGGTTGCCGGGCCGGTGGCCTGGCTTGAAGCTTGGACAAGGTTCATGGGTGATCCTTCGAATGTCTGGATGAAGCGAATGCGGCGAAAAGGCGAGGATCAGAAATACTTGATGGCCTGGATCCAGAAGCGCCCGGACTTGTCCGGCGCGGAAACCGCGTCTTCGCCGCCCAGCTTGCGTGCGTAGTAGGTTCTGACCGCGAAGTTGCCCTGCATCTCCCAAATGGCGCCGACGCCTGCACCGCTCAGGGTGCGGTCGTTGGACCCGGCGAACCACGGATCCCGGTTGCTGGTGATCCGGCCGGCGTCGATGAAGCCGACCAGGTGAACCTGACCGGGCACGCGCTCGCTCAGCCCCGGCATCAGCAGGCGCGCTTCGAGGTTGAGCAGCAGGCCTTCGTCGCCGAAGCCTTCGCCCTGCGGATAGGCGCGCACGCCGTCGATTCCGCCCAGCACGATCTTCTCGTAGGGATCCAGGTTGCGCGATGCGATCTGTCCGCCGATCGCCGCATACAGCGAAACCAGCTCGGAGACCCGCTGCAGGCGCGATGCGTTGAAGGCCAGCTTGGTGTAACCGCCCTGGCTACGTGCGGTGGCCGCGTCGGCCGTGCGCGCTGCCGGCGTCTGGATGTCGAGGGTGCCAACGGACAGACCAAGGTAGAACGTATTGGCGCCGCCGCCGCCGACATTGTCGTAATGGTTGCCGTACAGGCTGGCGGTGGCGACTTGCGCCTTCTTGTCGACCACCGAGTTGATCAGGTCGATTCGATCCTCGAAGGTCCGGTGTTCGTACATCAGGCCCGCGTAGAGATTGGTGTCGCGCGAACGGATCAGCGCAACCGAACCGAAGATGCTGGCGATGTCGGCAGTACCGTGCGCGCCGAGGCCCTTGTATTGCTCGCCCAGCTCGTAGTCGAGCCTGCTGTACGCCACGCCTGCGGTGACCCGGCCGAACGGCATCTGGTACGCAGCGCGGCCGTAGGTCAGGCCCGAGCCGGAGGTCAGCACGCGCAACGAGGCCACGTCGCCGCGTCCCAGCGGATTGTTGAGGTTGACCGTGCCACCGACGCGGTACTCCCCGGTGTACGGGTTGCCGGCGTTGTCGGCATCGACGCTGCCGGTGACACGCCGGCCCGGGGCGATGTCCACGATCAGGTCGGAACTGCCCGGCGCCTGGCCTGGTGCCATCGTCGACTGCGCGACAACGCCGGGGATGTCCGATAGCAGCAGCAGGCGGTTTTCGATCGGCTTGATGGTGAGCGGAGCGCCGCTTTCCAGCCCGGCCAGGCGGCTGTTGGCCACGTCGTCGGCCAGGCCGCTGTGGTTGCGCAGGACGACTTGTCCGAGCACCCCTTCGCTGACCGCGATGGTCAGCGTATGCAGGGTGACGTCCTGCGGCGGAAGATACGCGCGTGCGACGAAGTAACCATGGTCGCGGTAATGCTTGGTGACGCGCGCGGCCATGGCCTGCATCTGCGCCAGCGTCAGCCGGGTGCCTGCGGTGAAACCGGTAAGGGCGACCAGCTCGGCGTCTAGATACGCGCTAGCGCCGGTGACCCGTAGCTGGTCGATCACGACGCTGGGAGCATCGGCGGCTGCGGTCGCGACCGCAGCGGTGCCGTCCTCGATACGGATCTGGGGCGACGTTTGCTGCGGAGGCGTTGGTGTCGGCAGCTGGCGCAGCTGGCTGCCCGCTCCAGGCAACTGCTGGGCGAGCACTCCGTGGCTGACGGCGAGCAGCATCAACGGCAATAGTTTCATTCTTGGATTCATGGTCTGCGTCCTGACTGGTAGCGGCCACCGCTACATCTGCGTGGCAGATGCGTCCGGAGCGACCGTGTCGCGTTGATGGGAAGTGTTCGACCGGCACGGCACGTCCGGCGGGAGGCAAGACGGCTGGACGCAGACACAGCGATTCCCCGCAGTCGCGATGGCGAATGCAGGGACCTAGGGTGCTACGGGTGTCTTCTGTTCCGGGTCTGGGCAGTCCGCGCCGATTCCCCGGCAACGCGTTCTTCCAGCTGATGTGGCGATGGTCCAACGGCACGGACGGACCGTGGCAAACCACTGCGCGTTATGACGTATGAAAAAATTGCGTATCAGTGGTTGCGCTATTAAGAACCCAATTCACGCGAATATTTTGTGATTCATTCAAGGAATCTGCCGTGATGCCGAGTGCGGTTCAGGTTGCTACAGTTCCGCCGCACGCACCAGCGCGCATCTTGGAGCCTCTGCGTGGGATCGCATCGGCGTCGCTCACGCCTGAATGAGACGGCGCAGCCTGCGCGCGCCGTCGTTGGCCGAGGCGATAGAGCCTGCGTAACGCGGCATCGCACTGCGCTGTCGGCGTGCGCCATTGCGAGCGCCCTGGTGCTCAGCACCCAGGCTTGCGCAGGCGCACCCGCAGACCGGTTCGGGGTCAGCTTTCCAACGCAGCGAGGACCTCGGCGTGCAGCTGTTCGGCGGCTGCTTCGCTGTTGAAGCGCGCGATGACTTCTTCGCCCGAGAGCATTCCCACCCGGACCGAGTGGCAGTACGAGCCGAAGTTTTCCCCGGCGTTGAACGGATCGTTGACGACGCAGATGTGGGCGAGGCGGATCCGGGTCGTGCCGAACTTGATGAACATGTGGGGTCTCCTGGGTGAACGCCGATTTTCCCACGTCGATAGGCGGCGCAGAAGCACATTGTGCGCTATCGCCCGTACACTGCCGGGCCCGATGCAGAGCCGCCCCGATGTCCGATCCGATCCGTCTCGATAAATGCGTTGCCGCGCTGTTCGGCTGCTCGCGCGGCGAGGCCCAGCAGTACATCGAGGGCGGCTGGGTCAGTGTGGACGGTGTGGTGGTCGAAGAGCCGCAAGCGTTGGCGACTGCAGCGCAGGTGACACTGGCCCCGGATGCAGTGCTCGAGCCGGCCGAGCCCGCCACCCTGCTGTTGCACAAGCCGGCAGGGATGACTGCGGAAGCTGCCTTGGGACTGGCGACACCGGCTGCCCGCAGCGACCTGGACCAGTCCGGCACGCGTGTGCTGAAGCGGCACTTCCTGCGCTTGGCTACACCGTTACCGGTGGAAGACGAAGCCAGTGGGTTGCTGGTGCTGAGCCAGGATGGTCGCGTGTTGCGCAGGCTCAGCGCCGATGCCAGCGCGATCGAGCAGGAATTTCTGGTCGAAGTGCGTGGCGAGTTGCGTCCGTATGGAATGGCGCGCCTTGCGCACGGGCTGGTCTACCAAGGACGCAGCCTGTCGCCGTGCAAGGTCAGTTGGCAGAACGAAGAGCGGTTACGGTTCGCGATCAAGCATGTGCACCCCGGCCAATTGCGCCACATGTGCAGCGAGGTCGGGCTGGAGGCGGTCAACATCCGACGTCTGCGGGTTGGTCGCGTGTCGCTTGGCAAGCTCGCCATTGGGCAATGGCGCTATCTGCCGGCAGGTGAGCGCTTCTGATTGCCGTGGCGCGCGCGCAGGCCGCTGCAAGCAAATGAGGAAGAACGCTCGGCACTGCTGTAGTGCCTGGCGCAGCTGCCGCAACCGCACTTGATGCCTGTCTGCTCTGTATGTGCAGGCGCACACAGCGGCGATGCGTGACCCGAGATGAGCTCACCAACGCGGTCCGTTCGCCAGTGGATTGCAACCTGGCGAGGATGTGCATGCGCACACCGTCGTTGCGGCGCTTGATCCTTACTTCTTGTTGCGCTTTTTCTTGGCCCGGGTTACCAGCCAGAAAACCACGCCGATGATCGCAACGACCAAGATGACGAACGCCGGTGACAGAAACGAATTGTCGCCCATGGAAATCTCCTGAATTCTTGTGCAGCGAAAAGCTGCATTCGAACTAGCCTAGCGAGCGATCTGCTTGATCGCGTGAAATAGCAGGTATGCGGACTACCGAATGCATCAGCGATGCGCGTGGGGGTGTCGTTGCGACACAGCTGCTGATGACGCACGCGAGGTCATCGCTAATGCCTTGCACGCAGATCCTCGCAGCGTCGACTGATGCGAGCTTCAAACGCGAGGCGATGCTTGTGGTGCCAGCTCGCTGCGATCGAGGGGTTGCAGTGCAGGCGGCGTGCGTCCATGCACAGCGATGCGCGCCCGTTACAACCGGACATGGGACAAGAGGTTCTAGCGCTGCGCCGATGCAATTCAGACCAACGCGCGCGTGATCGGTGTCTACATGGCGTTGAAACGACATGCCTCGGCCATAGCGAAGACGCCGATATCCATCACCACGACCTGCATCAAGGCGCCATCACCAGCATCACGCAACCGGAGTCGACAGCACCCGGTGCTTTGCCATCACGCTGCGAATCGCGGTCAGCAATTGCTCGGGCGTGTAAGGCTTTTCCAGAAACGCCACACCATCGGGCAGGATCTCTTCCACGTATTCGACCGCCAGGCCCGAGGTCAGCAACACCGGCAGGTTGTACGGCGCGTGCGCGGTCTTGACGGCCAGGTCCACGCCGGTCAGACCGCCAGGGAAATGGATGTCGGAAAACAGTACATCGACGCGCGGGTCGCTTTCGATCAAGCGCAAGGCTTCTTCAACCGAGCCGGCACTGCGGCAGGTGAAACCATAGCTCTCCAGCACAAGGCAACTGAGTTGGCGTGTACCGTCGCCGTCTTCGACGACGAATACAATCGGCCGTTCCTTGTTCTGTGGCATGCGCATGTCTCGTGAGGCAGGCCTCATTTTCAGCGATGCGGCAGTGAACCCTCTGTCAATGCAGACGGGGCTGTATGGTTACCAGCCGAACGGGCCGGGGCCGTAACCGCCAGGCCCGTAGCGAGTTCCGAAGACCGGGCCTTCGCCACGCCCGACGCTGATGCTGACGCCGATCTGATGGGCTTTGCCGTCGTCGTCGTAGTAGGTCTTGCAGGAGTTCAGATTGACCGCCTGCCAATTGCTGTTGCCGCCGCGGTTGGAGTAGCCGATGCCGGTCTCTACGGCACCATGCAGCTTGCCCTGGCACTGCTCCGCACGTTCGGCAGCGATCGAGGCGGCACTGGGTACGCTCAAGGCGGGCTTGGGGCCGGTCTTGTCGCCATAGAAGGTGCCCGGCGGGTCGGTGCTGTATTCAGGGTCCGAGCGGTACTGCATCGGCGCCTGCGGAATGCTCAGGTCCAGCGCGCGTGCCGTGCCGGGCTCGGCACGGCCATCGCCGGCCTGGGCGAGTGCGCTGCCGGCAGCGAACAGAGTTGCCAGAAGAAGCAGGCTGCGTTTCATCGGTTGGACTCTACTAAGAGGGACTGACAGCGCGTGCCAGATCGCCTTGTGAAACTAGCAACGGCTGATTGAATGCGCGCTGTCGATTGTGCGGATTGTTTGTGCCAGCGCCGCCACTGCGATACCACGCGCTGTTGCATCAGCCCTGCTCGCGCACGATCTCGATCAGCTGCGCGCCATAGCGGGCCAGCTTGCCGCCGCCAATGCCGCCCACGCGCGATAGCGCATCGATGCTGGTGGGCCGTTGTTCGGCGATGTTGCGCAGCGTGCTGTCGTGGAAGATCACGAAGGCCGGCACGTTCTGTTCCTTGGCCAGTTCCGCGCGCAGGCCGCGCAAGGCGTTGAACAGCACCAGATCCTGCGGCTGCACCGGGAGGCCGGTACGTTGCGCGCCGCGCTCGCGTCCGGCTGCCGGGTTCTCGCGCCGCATCATCACCTGGCGCTCGCCCTTGAGCACCTGGCGGCTGGCGTCGGTGAGGCGCAGGCCGCCGTGGCCTTCGCTGTCGACCTCCAGCAGGCTGGCGGCCACCAGCTGGCGGAACACCCCGCGCCAGGTACGCTCGTCCAGGTCGCGGCCGATGCCGTAGGTGCTCAGCTGGTCGTGGCCAAGCTGCTTGATGCGCTCGTTCTCGCTGCCGCGCAGGATGTCGAGCAGGTGGCCGACACCGAAGCGCTGCCCGCTGCGGTACACACAACTGAGCGCCTTCTGCGAGGCCACGGTGGCGTCCCAGGCGGCGGCCGGCGTCAGGCAATTGTCGCAGTTGCCGCAGGGCTTGGGATACGTCTCGCCGAAGCCGGCCAGCAGCACCTGGCGGCGGCATTGCATGGATTCGCAGTAGCCGAGCAGGTGATCGAGCTTGGCGCGCTCCAGACGCTTGCGCTCTTCGGCCGCCTCGCCCTGTTCGATCATCTGCTTGAGCAGCACCACGTCGCCCAGGCCGTAGCAGAGCCAGGCTTCGGCGGGGTCGCCATCGCGGCCGGCGCGGCCGGTTTCCTGGTAGTAGCCTTCCAGCGATTTGGGCAGGTCCACATGCGCGACGAAGCGTACGTCCGGCTTGTCGATGCCCATGCCGAAGGCGATCGTGGCGGCCATGATGATGCCGTCCTCGCGCAGGAAACGGCGCTGGTTCTGCGCGCGCACCTCGGCTGGCAGGCCGGCGTGGTAGGGCAGGGCATTGAAGCCTTGTGAGCAAAGATGCTGCGCGGTTTCTTCGACCTTGCGCCGCGACATCGCATAGACGATGCCGGCCGAGCCGCGATGTCGGCCCAGGAATTCCTGCAGCTGCTTGCGCGCGTTGTCCTTCTGCACCACGGTGTAGCGGATGTTGGGGCGGTCGAAGGAACTGACGAAATGGCGCGCGTCGACCAGGTCCAGCCGCTCGGCGATCTCGCGCTGGGTCGGCGGATCGGCGGTGGCGGTCAGCGCCATGCGCGGGATATGCGGCCAGCGCTCGTGCAGCACGGTGAGCTGGCGGTATTCGGGGCGGAAGTCGTGGCCCCATTGCGACACGCAATGCGCCTCGTCGATGGCGAACAGCGCGATGCGGCTGCGTTCCAGCAACGACAGGAAGCGCGGCGTCAGCAGCCGTTCCGGCGCGACATAGAGCAGGTCCAGATCGCCGGACAGCAGGGCGCGCTCGACCCGCTGTGCGTTTTCGGCGTCCAGTGTGGAGTTGAGGAATTCGGCGCGCACACCGAGCTGGCGCAAGGCTTCCACCTGGTCTTGCATCAACGCGATCAGCGGCGAGATGACAATGCCGATGCCATCGCGCAGCAGTGCCGGCACCTGGTAACACAGCGACTTGCCGCCACCGGTAGGCATCAGCACCAGTGCGTCGTTTCCAGCGGCGACGTGTTCGACGATGGCCTGTTGAGGACCACGGAAATCGTCGTAACCGAAGACGCGGCTGAGCAGTTCGTGAGCGGGAGAAGACATCGCTCTAGGATACCGCGCAGGTCAAGCCCTGGCCGGTGTCATGCCGACGGTGTTGCGCAATGCGGTATCGGGGAACGCCGCGATGTGGTCGACGTGGCGAACACCGCCTGGCGGATGCGCTGGACGCAGGTCGTGCGGCGCGGGAGATGCCAGGCAGCCGATGCGGTTGTCACGATCAGGGCTGCGTTGGCGTACCCTCACCCGCCCTTCGGGCACCCTCTCTCGCAGGCGGGAGAGGGGCTCCCCATCGCAGCGATTGACTGCCTGCCCGCCGACTGCCTGCCCACCGCGATGCTCGATTGCCTGCCTTCTCCCGCTTGCGGGGGAAGGTGCCCAAGCGGATGGGGGCAGCCATCACCGCCGGGCGATCAAGACAGTTGCGCTCTCCCGCAGGCGGGAGAGACTTGCTACCTTGCACCTGACAACTGACTGGTCGGGCAATCCATCGCCCAGTAGCGCACAGCGCCTTACTGCAAGAGCGAGCGCAGCATCCAGGCGTACTTTTCATGGGTCTGCAGGCGCTGGGTCAGCAGGTCCACGGTCGGGTCGTCGCCGGCGTCGTCGGCGGTGCCCAGCACCTTGCGGGCGGTGCGGCAGACCGCTTCGTTGCCGCTGACCAGTTGGCGCACCATCTCACGCCAGTCGGCGCTGTCGCTCAGTCCCTGTTCTTCCGGGATCGAGGTCAGGGCGACGAACTCGCTGTAGGAGCCCGGCGCGTTGTAGCCCAGGGCGCGGATGCGCTCGGCCACTTCGTCCAGCGCGGCCCACTGCTCGGTGTACTGGGTTTCGAACATGGTGTGCAGCGAGTTGAACATCGACCCGGTGACGTTCCAATGGAAGTTGTGGGTCTTCAGGTACAACGTGAAGGCGTCAGCCATGTAGCGGGCCAGGCCGTCGGAGATGCGCTTGCGATCGCTGTCCTTGATCCCGATATCGATGTGAGGTGCGGATGCAGCGGCAACCGGCAATGCGTCGTTGACGACGACGGGCTTGTTGGCGTTCTTCTTCTTGGACATGGGATGGTTCTCCTGAGGAAACAGATATCTGGTGGAACTGATATGGCGTCACAATAGACAAGCTAAAGGATCATCTGTCATTCAATCTTTCACATTTTTCCATCAATGAGCGCTATCGATACCGATCTTGCCAACACCTTGCGTGAGCGCCGCCGCGCCGTCGATGGCGCGATGAGCCGCGACCGTGGTCGTTTGCTGGGTCTATGGTCACGCTGGCAGGGCAAGCCCGGCAACCTGCAGGTGCGCGAGGCGTTCGAGCAGGCGCTGGCCACCTCGCAGGCGCAGCGCCAGGCGCGTGCCGAGCAGCAGCCGGCGATCACGCTGGATACGCAACTGCCGATCGCGCGCGAGGCCGAGCGCATCATCGCGCTGATCCGTGACCATCAAGTCGTGGTCATCGCCGGCGAAACCGGGTCGGGCAAGACCACGCAGCTGCCCAAGCTGTGTCTGGCGGCCGGGCGCGGTGCGGCCGGCATGATCGGCTGCACCCAGCCGCGCCGGATTGCGGCGCGTGCGGTGGCTGCGCGTGTGGCCGAGGAGTTGAAGACGCCGTTGGGCACCACGGTGGGCTTCCAGGTGCGCTTTACCGACCGGGTCAGCGAGCAGTCGCGGATCAAGTTCATGACCGACGGCATCCTGCTGGCCGAGATCGCCAGCGACCGCTGGTTGTCGGCCTACGACACCATCATCGTGGACGAGGCGCACGAGCGCAGCCTCAATATCGATTTCCTGCTCGGCTATCTCAAGCAGCTGCTGCAGAAGCGCTCGGATCTCAAGTTGATCGTCACCTCGGCCACCATCGACACCGAGCGCTTCGCGCAGCATTTCGACAATGCGCCGGTGATCAATGTGGAAGGCCGCACCTTCCCGGTGGAGGTGCGTTACCGCCCGCTGGAAGGCGATGCGGGCGACAGCGGCGACAGCGCACAAGACAATGGGCGCGATGGCGAACGCACCGTCAACGATGCGATCGTGGCAGCGATCGACGAGATCACCCGCATCGACCCGCGCGGCGATGTGCTGCTGTTCCTGCCGGGCGAACGCGAGATCCGCGATGCGCACCAGTCGCTGGAACGACGCAAGTACCGCGAAACCGAAGTGGTGCCGCTGTACGCGCGGCTGTCGGCGGCCGACCAGGACCGGGTGTTCAATCCGGGCCCGCGTCGGCGCCTGGTGTTGGCCACCAATGTGGCCGAAACCTCGCTGACGGTGCCGCGCATCCGCTATGTGGTGGATCCAGGCTTTGCGCGTATCAAGCGCTACAGCCCGCGGCAGAAGCTGGATCGCCTGCATATCGAACCGGTCTCGCAGGCCAGCGCCAACCAGCGCATGGGCCGTTGCGGGCGTATCGCCGAAGGCATCTGCTACCGCCTGTATGCCGAAGCGGATTTTGCCGCGCGCCCGGCGTTTACCGACCCGGAAATCCGCCGCGCGTCGCTGTCGGGCGTGATCCTGCGCATGCTGCAACTGGGGCTGGGGCGGATCGAGGATTTCCCGTTTCTGGAAGCGCCGGACGAACGCGCGGTGGCAGATGGTTGGCAGCAGCTGCTGGAGCTCGGCGCGATCGATGGCGAGCGCCGTCTCACCGCCATCGGCCGCCAGATGGCGCGCCTGCCGGTGGACGTCAAACTGGCGCGCATGCTGGTGGCGGCGCAGCAGCACGGCTGCCTGCGCGAGATGATCATCATCGCTTCGTTCCTGGGCATCCAGGATCCGCGCGAGCGCCCGCCCGAAGCACGTGAAGCAGCCGACAACGCGCATGCGCTGTTTGCCGATGCACGCTCGGAATTCGTCGGCATCCTGCGCCTGTGGGAGGCGTACCGACAGGTGCACGAAGATCTCACCCAGTCCAAGTTGCGCGACTGGTGCAACCGGCATTTCCTCGGGTTTTTGCGCATGCGCGAATGGCGTGAGCTGCATCGGCAGCTGCGCCTGTTGTGCGAAGAACTGGGTTGGAGCGAGGAGCCGGCCGCTGCGATGCTGGCGCCATTGCTGGCCGGTGCCAGCGCGCCTGCGCGCGAGGACGGCCACAACGCCAACCGGCCGACGCGCGGGCAGTTGCATCGCGCTGCGCGGCTGGCGCGCGAAGGCAAGCCGGATCCGAACGCGTCACCTGCACAACAGCACACGTCTGCCGCTGTCAGCAAGCAGGCCGAAGCTGCCGAGGCGTCGGCGCGCACCAGCGAGCGCGAACGCGCGGCGGCGTATCAGGCCTTGCATCGCGCGCTGTTGGCCGGCCTGCCCACGCAGATCGGCCATCGCACCGAAAAAGGCGACTTTCTCGCCGCGCGCCAACGCCGGTTCGTGCCGTTCCCCGGCTCGGCCTTGGCGCGCAAGCCGCCGCCGTGGATGCTGGCTGCCACGCTGCTGGATACGCAAAAAGTCTGGGGCATGACCAATGCCGCGATCGAGCCGGATTGGGCGATCGCCGAGTTGGGGCATCTGCTGGCGCGCAAGCATTTCGACCCGCACTGGTCGCGTGCGCAGGGGCAGGTGGTCGCCTCCGAGCAGATCAGCCTGTTCGGGCTGGTGCTGGCGCCGAAGAAGCCGGTGCATTTCGGCAAGATCGACCCGCCCGCCGCGCATGACTTGTTCGTGCGCCAGGGCCTGGTGACGGGCGAGATCACTACGCGTGCGGCGTTTATCGCCGACAACCTCAAGGTGCTGGAACAGGCGCGCGAAGAAGAAGCCAAGCTGCGTCGCGCGGGCATCGTTGCAGACGAAGACTGGCAGGCGCGCTGGTATCTGGATCGCATTCCGGCCGAACTGCATTCGGCCAGCGGGCTGGATGCCTGGTGGAAGACCTTGCCGCCGGACAAGCGCCGCAGCCTGCACTGGACGTTGAACGATCTGTTGCCGGGCGAAGGCAGCGAGGCCGATCGGTTTCCGAAGTACTTCCCGCTGGGCGATGCGCGGCTGCCGCTGCATTACCGCTTCGAGCCGGGCGCCATCGATGATGGCGTGACGCTGGATGTGCCGCTGCACCTGCTCAATGCGCTGGATCCGGCGCGGCTGTCATGGCTGGCGCCGGGCTTCGTTGCCGACAAGGCATCGGCGTTGATCCGCAGCCTGCCCAAGGCGCAACGGCGCAACTATGTGCCGGCGCCGGATTTCGGACGCGCGTTCTACGAGGCCTACAGCATCGCCTCGGCCGACGATATCCGGGGCGAGCTGGCGCGCTTTCTGACCAAGGCCACCGGCACGCAGGTGGCGGCGCTGGATTTCGACGAAGAGTCGCTGGACACGCATCTGCTGATGAACCTGCGCCTGCGCGACGACGACGGCAAGGTATTGGCCGAGTCGCGCGATCTGGACGGATTGCGCGCACGCTTTGGCGAGCGTGCGGGCCAGGCCTTTGCCGCGCGCGCAGGCCGTGCCCTGGCGGCCGAGGGCTTGCGCGATTTTCCGTCCACGCCGATTCCCGAACAGGTCGCCGGCGAAGCCGGTGTGCCGGCGTATCCGGCGTTGGTGGATCAAGGCGACGACGCAGCGCTGCGCATCTTTGCCGATCGCAAAGAAGCGGCGCAGGCGCACCCACGCGGCGTGCGCCGGCTGCTGGAAATCGCGCTGGCCGACAAGATCAAACAGGCGCGCAAGCAGCTGCCGGTGTCGCCCAAGACCGGTCTGCTGTACGCGGCGATCGAATCGCAGGAGCGCCTGCGTGGCGATCTGGTCGATGCCGCGCTCAACGCGGTACTGGCCGATGGCCTGGGCGCGATTCGTGACCCTGGCGGCTTTGCGCAGCGCCGCGACGAGGCGATCAAGCGCCTGTTCGGCGAGGCGATGGAGCGACTGAAACTGGCCGAAAGCATTCTCGGCGCCGTGGCCGAGCTCAAGCCCTTGCTGGAAGCACCGTTGATGGGCTGGGCGCGCGGTAATCTGGACGATATGGAGCAGCAGCTGCGTGCGCTGGTGCATGCCGGTTTCCTGCGCGACACACCGGCCGAGGCGCTGGCTAATTACCCGCGCTATCTCAAGGCGATGATCCTGCGGACCGAGCGCGCCAAACGCGATCCGGCCCGCGACCAGGCGCGCATGCTCGAACTCAAGCCGTTCGTAGATGCGTTGGACGAGGCGGCGGCGCGTGGTTTGCAGCAACGCGATGAGTGGCAGTCGCTACGCTGGGATCTGGAGGAATTGCGCGTATCGGTGTTTGCGCAGGAGCTGGGCGCAAAGTCGGGTGTGTCGGCGAAGAAGTTGTCGCAGCGGGCGGCTGCGTTGCGTACGTGAGTGGCGCTGGATATGCCAAGGATGATGGCTTGCCGTCCTCCTTGGCGCACTGATCCATGCGCACGACATCCGTTGGCCGCTCTGACGCCGGGAATCTGCGACAGCGCTTCGGCGACGTTGGGACTGGCAAACTTGCCGATGTCATCGGCGGTGATCGCTTCGGCAAGACCGGTGCCGGTGCCTCGGGAGTCGAGCGATTTCCAGGCCGGCAGCGATGCCGACCCCTTGCGACGCATCAAGATCGGTCGCCGGTCGGGCACCGGCGTCTTGGCCTTGCGCAGCCAATGCCGGCGACAACGCGATCGCGCTGCACAGCAGGGTGGTGCGGTAGCTCATGGTGCCTCTCCGCATCACCCACACCGATGGACGGAGAGCTGGCGTGTGCGCAGTGTGCTGGTCTTGCGCGCGCTCGCAGTGAGCGCGCGGTGAGCGCGTAATGGTGCGCTTACGCCACCTCGGCGTGGTGTTGCAGATACCAGTTGGCTGCGCCGAGTACGCCCAGTTGCCCGTGCTCGACCAACTTGACCGGAATGCGTTCCAGGACTGCGCGCATCCGCCCCTTGGCCAGAAAGCGTTCGCGAAAGGCGCTCTCATGCAGGAAGGGCCCGATGGTTGCCAGGATGCCCCCCGCCAGATAGATACCGCCGGTCGCACCGTAGGCCAGCGCCATGTCGCCCACCGCACTCCCCAGCACGGCGCAGAAGGTCTGCAGGCAATCGCGCGCCAGCGCATCGTCTTCGTATAGCGCTGCATGGGTGATCCCGGCAGGCAGTCGATGGCGTGGCGTGGTGCCATGCAGCGTGCAGATGGCACCGTAGAGACTCAGCAGCCCGGGGCCGGAGAGCACATGCTCAAGCGACAGATAAGGCTGCTTGCGCAGCAGGATTTGCAGCAGCTGCAGTTCGCTGTCGTGGGTGCTGGCCAGTGCCATCTGGCCGGCTTCGGTGGCAAGTACGACCGGGCGAGGTTTTGCGTCGATCCATACCGCAGCACCTAGCCCGGTACCGGGGCCGACCACCAGGATCGGGCCAGCGCTGCGTGCATGCCGCGGCGTCGGTCCGCTCAGTTGCAGGGCCGCGCGCTGGTCCATCTGCGGTGCGGCATAGGCCACCGCTTCGAAATCGTTGACCAGGTGCACCCTGGGCATGTCCAGCGCGGTGCGAAGATGGCTGGGCGAGATCGTCCACGGCAGGTTGTTGCTGATGAAGCTGCCATCGTCCAGCGCGACCCCGGCGCTGGCGATCACCACTGCATCGACGCCGCGCACCTGCTGCAGGAAGTCGAGAAGAATGGCATCCAGGCTGGTGTGTTCTGCGCACCGATATGTGCGGTAGTGCGACAGCGCGATCGCCGCGTCGCCCGTTCGCGTCACGTGGCCGACCCGCACATGCGTGCCTCCCACGTCGGCCGCAATGAAACTGGCGGCGATCGGAGCGGTGGGCGAGGTGGAAGCAAGAGCAGAGTACGACGTCGCAGCCACGGGCGGTCCTTTGTGGTCGTCTGATCGGCCGAAGCGGTCAGCGGGTAGAGCTTGTGTCGAAGTTGGTGACAACGGTGTCAATGGTCCGGCCGGGTTGGATCGATCTTGTCGGCTCACTCACGTGTGCGGTGTTGGGCGTCGGCTGCGCCCGCGCGGTGGCGACAGACAGTGTCGATCGCTGCGCTTACTTGATCCGGCGGACCTTGGCCGGCGAGTTGTACCCTTCGATCTGCAGATACCACACGCCGACCAGGCCGGGTTTGATCTTGACCTTGGGCGCATTCTTGCGCACGCCTGCCAAGCTGGCGCTGTCGGTCTGCTCCCATTCCTGGCCATTGGCCAGGGTATAGACGCGCCCCTTCGAAAAGCCCTTGAACTCGCCGACGATGGTGCTTTCGATCGGCTCGTTGCTGCCGAAATCGAAGAAACCCCGGTTCTTGACGATGACTTCCTGGCGGCCGGCTTCCTTGGCCTGTTCGACCACCACGGCCGCTTCCTTGGCGACCTTGCCCTGCAGCCAATCGTTGAGCGCGGCCAGTTCGTTGGCGTCGAGCTTGTCCAGGCCGGCGGCCTTGAACTGCTCGGCGCTCATCTGCGACTGCAGGTCGCCGTGCACTGCGCGCTGCGCAAGGGCTGGGGTGGCGCTCAAGGCGAGGATCAGGCAGACCAGCAGGGGAATGCGGCGCGCAAGCGACATGGAAGCCATCCGATCAGAAGAGGCAACTAGTGTAGACGCTAGCCGGCGCCCGCCGCAGATGGCTATTCGCTGTCGATGCGCAGCGCGTCTGCGGCGGCAGAGGCTGCGCGCTCGGGGCGGCCTGGACGGCGATAGATGAAGTCCGGTGCCGGCGCTGCGGCTTCGCGTTCGGCGGTGGCGCGCACCTGGGCATGTGCCGGCGAACGTTCGCAGACCGGGTCCAGCGTGGCGGCATCGCCGCTGAGCGCCAGAGCCTGGCAGCGGCAGCCGCCCCAGTCGATCTCGCGCTTGGGGCAGCCCTGGCAGACCTCCGGCATCCACGCAGTTCCGCGAAAGCGCACGAACGCCTCGCCGTTGTTCCAGATGTCGGCCAGCGAACGCTCGCGCAGATTGTCAAAGCGCATGCCGTCGATGGTTTCGGCCGCATGGCAGGGCAGCACGTCGCCGCGCGGGGAAATATTGACGAAGCGCTGGCCCCAGCCGCCCATGCACGGTTTGGGCTGGCGTGCGTAATAGTCGGGGGTGACGAAGTCGATCGCCAGGCGGTCGCCAAGGTCGCGCCGCGCGGTCTCCACCGCGTCGATGGTGGCCATCAGCTGCGCGCGACTGGGCATCAGCGCGGCGCGATTGCGCAGGCCCCAGCCGTAATACTGGGTGTGCGCCACTTCGATGCGCTCGGCCTGCCATTCCAGCGCCAGCGCGATCATGCCGGGCACGCGCTCGGCGTTATGCCGATGCAGCACTGCATTGAGCGTCAGCGGCAGGCCGCGCGCGCGCACGGCGGCAGCGAATTCGCGCTTTTTCGACAGGCTGTTGCGATAGCCGGCGATGCGGTCGGCGCCGGCCGGGTCGACGTCCTGCACGCTCAGCTGCACATGCTCCAGCCCGGCGGCCTGCAATTGATCCAGCATCGGTTCGCCGCCGGCCACGCCGGAGGTGATCAGGTTGCTGTACAGCCCGAGCGCGCGTGCATGTGCCACCAGCTCGGGCAGATCCTTGCGAAGCATCGGCTCGCCACCGGAAAAATGCGCCTGCAGCACGCCCATGTCGGCAGCCTGCTGCAGCAGCGAGCGCCAGCCGGCAGTGTCCATTTCCTCGCGCAGTGCGGCCAGCGCGATCGGGTTGGAGCAGTACGGGCACGCCAACGGGCAGCGATGGGTCAGCTCCAGCAACACCGACAGGGGCGGCGGCGCGATGCTCATACCCGCAGCAGGCGCTTCTGATGCAGGGTGTTGGTGAGCTCGATCACATCCACTTCGATATCGGCCGCATCGGCATCGAATTCCGCCGCCAGTTCCAGCGCGATCTGCGCCAGCGAACGCGTGCCGTCGTAGCGTTGCGCCACCACCAATGCGATCTCGTCCAGCTCGACCACCCGCTCGGGCGCCAGCAGCACCCATTGGCTGCGTGCGCGATCGTGCTGCAGGCGCACGCCTGCGCGCAGGGCGGGCTGGCTGTCGCGGGTGATGGCGCTCACGCCGCTACCCGGCCGGCGTCGCGGTCCGGCACGAAGCCATCCGGCCACACGATGCGCGGGCTGACATAGGCCACATGCAATGCATCCAGCTGCGCCCACAGCACCGAGCATTTGAAGTGCAGCGCGGCTTTGACCAACTCCTGCCGCTCCACGGTATCGGCGTGCTGTTTGACGTAATCCAGCGCGAAGTCCGAATCGCGTGGCGCTTCGGTCAGGCGATGCTCGAAATAGGCCAGCGCTTCGGGCGAAACGAAGTCGTAGTGCTTGAGCATGCCGGCCACGCGTCGGCCGATGATGTTGGGTGCGAACAGTTCGGTCAGCGAGGAGGCGATCGCCTCGAGCAGGCTTTTTTCGCGGACGAAGTGCAGATACGCCTGTACCGCGAAGCGCGTGCCGGGCAGTAGCGCGCGCCCGGATTCGACCAGGCCACGGTCGAGCCCCAGCGCATCGGTCAGATGCAGCCAACGCGCGATGCCGCCATCGGTGGCGCTATTGCCATCGTGGTCGAGGATGCGCTGGCGCCAGATCCGCCGCAGCGCCGGGTCTTCCATGCGGGCCAGGATCGCGGCGTCCTTCAACGGGATGCAACGCTGGTATTCGAAGCGGTTCAGGGCCCATGCCTGCACCTGTCCGCGATCGAGCTTGCCGTCGTGCAACAGCGCGTGGAAGGGATGCTGGTCGTGATACAGACGCGCGCCGATGGCGCGCAGGTCCGCTTCCAGCTGGTCGGGAGTGAGCAGGGCGGTCACAGGGTGATCTCCAGGCCGTCGTGCGCGACCTCCCAGCCGCTGGCACGCGCGCTGGCGTATTCCGGCGAGTGGCTATCGAGCACTGGATTGGTGGTGTTGATATGGATGAACACCTTGCGCGCTACCTCCAGCGGTGCAAACGCGGCGATGGTGCCGTCCGGGCCGTCGATGCTCATATGGCCCATGCGCTGGCCGGTCTTCTGGCTGACGCCGAGCTGCACCATTTCGTCGTCGCGCCACAGCGTTCCGTCGAAGAACACCAGCTCGGCGCCACGCAGGCGCGTGCGCAGGGCGTCGGTCATCGCCGCGCAGCCCGGAATGTAGTGCACGCGGTGCCGGCCGTCGTCGATGGTGAGGCCAAGGGTTTCTTCGTTGGAACCGGCCAGGTCGCCGCCACTGCGCGATTCCATGAACAACGGCACCTTGCCGGGCACGGAGAAGGGCGTCAGTTGCAGGCCCAACAAGGAGAGGGGCGTGTCGAGCGCGAACGGCTGGCGCTGCACGTGCTGCGGATTGACCGCGTCGAAAATGGGGTTCTGCGCGAGCAGGTCCAGCACGCGGCTGCTGGCATGCAGCGAGAAGGGCTGGCTTTCGCGCATCGACAGCAAACCGGCGATGTGGTCGATTTCGCCGCTGGTGAGCAGCACCGCTTCGATCGGCGAATGCCGCAGGCCGTGCTGCGGCCAAAGCGCTGGTGTCGCGAGCACCTGTTGGCGAAAATCGGGAGAGGCGTTGATCAGGACCCAGCGGTGGCCATCGGCACTGACGGCGATGCTGGCCTGGGTACGACGTTGGGCACCGTCTGCTTGTTGCCACGCGCGCTGACTTGCGGGTGTGTGGCAATTCCACTGCGGGTGCCCACCGCCGGCCGCCGATCCCAGAACGATGATGCGCATGGAGAACTGTTACCTGAATCTGCCGGCAGCAGCCGGTTATGCATCGGGAGGAAGGGCGGCAGTTGAGCTCAGAATTCGCCGGAGACGTAGCAGTTGATCTCGGCGCCACAATTGACTTCACGAACGACAGGCTTCTTCCAGGTCTTCATCGGCTATCTCGCAGTTGATTGAGAGGACGTCGCCACTGCAGTACGCAAGTACGCAGCGAGGACGCCACTGCAGCATAGGCAGCCGCCTGGGCCGAGTTGTAAAGGGCATGTAAAAACCGGTGTTTGCGTGCGGGTTGCTTGAACCCGTGTGTGATCTGCGCCGCACAGCGGTTGCGAATCAAGGCGTTGGCGGGTGAATCGACGCTAAGCGCAACCGTGTCGATGCGCCGCGCGCGCACTGCAATCGCGCGTTGTGAAGAAGGTAACGCGCACGTTACCGTAGCGATCAGACCACTTGTGTTGCCCATCGCCCGTGTCCATTGCTGTGACCAGTTCCTCTGTCGACCGTCTGCAGACCTTGCTGCAGCGTCCTGCCATCGCCTCGATCGCGCCCGCATTGCGTGAGGCGCTGGCGCAGGCCTGGCAGCAATTGCCATCAGCGCAGGCCGAAGACGTGCCGTGGACGCTGCTGGCCGACACGCTGGATGCGCTGGCGCTGCTGGCAGCCGACGAAGCCACCTTGATCGCGGCGTTGCTGTTCGACCTGCCCGTGTTGCGCGCCTCGGTGCCAGGCTTGCCGTGGCAGCCGGCCGAGCGGCGGGTGGCGGTGGAGGGCTTGCTGGAAGGATTGGATGCCGCCGACCAGGTCTGGGCGCTGCACGCCGGGCGTGAAGCCGGGCGCAACAGCGAAGGCTTGCGGCGGTTGCTGCTGTCGATCATCCACGACCTGCGGGTGGTGCCGATCCTGCTGGCGCGGCAATTGGCGCGCATGCGCGTGGCCGACCGGCAGAACGAAGAAGAGCGCCGCGCGCTCGCCCAGCTCACCCGCGACATCCATGCGCCACTGGCCAACCGGTTGGGCATCTGGCAGGTGAAATGGGAGCTGGAAGACCTCGCGTTTCGGCACCTGGAGCCGGAGACCTACCGCCGCATCGCGCGCGAGGTGGACGAAACCCGCGTCGCACGCGAGCGCTATCTGGAAGCGGTCAAACGCACCTTGTCGACGACGCTGGCCCAGCAGGGCCTGCATGCGGACGTGAGCGGGCGGCCGAAGCACATCTACAGCATCTGGCGGAAGATGCAGAAAAAGCGCCTGTCCTTCGATCAGCTGTACGACATCCGCGCGGTGCGGGTGATGGTCGACGACGTGGCGGCCTGCTACGCCGCGCTGGGTGCGGTGCATTCGCTGTGGGCGCCGGTGCCGAGCGAGTTCGACGATTACATCGCCCGGCCCAAGGCCAACGACTACCGCTCGCTGCATACCGCAGTGCTGGGCCCGGAAGGGCGCACCATCGAAATCCAGATCCGCACCCACGAGATGCACGCGCAGGCCGAACTCGGCGTGGCCGCGCACTGGAAGTACAAGGAAGGCGGCAAGGGTGCCGAAAAGGCGTTCGACCGCAAGATCCTGTGGATGCGCCAGCTGCTGGAGCAAGTGCAGGAAGGCGACCACGGCGAGCTCGCCGGTGCGCTGGATGCCGAGCTGATCGAAGATCGTGTGTACGCGCTGACGCCAAAGGGCGAGGTCATCGACTTGCCGCAAGGCGCCACGCCGCTGGATTTCGCCTATCACGTGCATACGATGGTCGGTCATCGCTGCCGAGGCGCGCGCGTCAACGACCGCATCGTGCCGCTCACCTACCGGCTGCGCAGCGGTGACCGCGTGGAGATCATGACCGCCAAGGAAGCCGACCCGCGCCGCGACTGGCTGCTGGCGTCCAATGGCTTTCTGGCCAGCGGGCGTTCGCGCGACAAGGTGCGTGCGTGGTTCCACAAGCTCGACCGCGCGCGCAATGTGCAGGCCGGCAAGGACCTGCTCGATCGCGAGCTCAAGCGCCTGGGGCTGCAGCACTCCGACCTGAGCGTGGCCACGCGCAAATTCCACGCCGAGAATATCGACGATCTGTATATCCAGGTAGCGCTGGGCGATACCGGGCCCAACCAGGTCAGCCGTGCCTTGTTGGAGGCCGAGCGGGCCGCCTCGCAGCCGGTCGTGCCGGCACCGCCGCGACCGACGGCGCGCCGCGAGGGCCTGGGCAAGTCCAAGTTCACCGTGCAGGGCGTGGGCAATCTGCTGGTGCAGCTGGCGCGCTGCTGCCAGCCGGTGGCGGGCGAGCCGATCGCCGGCTATCTCACCCGTGGCCGGGGCGTGACGGTCCATCGTACCGATTGCGCCGCGTTGGCACGTCTGGCAGCCGCGCATCCGCAGCGCGTGCTGTCGGTGGAGTGGGGGCAGGCCGGCAGCGGCTACGAGGTGGATGTGCAGGTGCGCGCAGTCGATCGCCGCTGGCTGCTCAAGGACATCACCAACCTGATCGCGCAGGAGGACGCGCACGTGCTGGAAATCAACAGCGACAACGTGCGCGACACCGGCCGCGCGCAATTGCGCTTGCGCTTGAAGGTCAGCGATTACGACCAGCTGTCCAGCCTGCTTGGCAAGCTGGACGCCTTGCCCGGCGTCAACGAGGTGCGACGCCTGGGGTGATTGCGCCGCAGCGCGCCGGTGGTCGGGTCTGAACAGGCAGGGTGTGCTCGCCTGACGATTCTCCATCCCCACGTCGCCTTCGCAGGACAGCCAGCTAACATGATGCGGTGAACGCGCCCCCGTCAGGTCGCACCAAGGATGGACGCCACCGCATGTTTCCGCTTCCGCGCTGGGCCCGATCGCCCCGCCTCTGGGCGCCATTGCGCAGCCGTGCGTTGTGGCGCGTGGCGTTGGCGTTGTGCGCATGCCTGTTGCTGACCACGGTCGTCTTGCGCAAGCCGTTGGCCGATTGGCTGTGGCCGGACACGCGCATCCAGCGACTGCTGCAACGCGGTGATGCGGCCTTGGCGCGCGGTCGCCTCAGCGCAGTCGATGGCAACGGTGCGCGCGAACTGTTCGCGGCCGCCCTGGCATTGGACAGCGATCGCAGCGAGGCCCGCGCCGGGCTGGCGCGCACCGGCGCTGCGGCAGTCGTGCAGGCGCGAGCGGCGATCGCGGCCGGCGACGCTGCCGCTGCGCAACGTGCGGTGGCACTGGCCAACGCGCTGCAAGTACCGCAGGCGCAGATCGCGCCGGTGGCGTTGCGCTTGCGCACCTTGCAGGCCGAACGCGCCGGGTTGGACGCCTTGTTCGCACAAGCCGTGGCCGCCCAGCAACACGGACAGCTGGATGGCACCCCGGATAGCGCATTGCCGTTGTACCAGCGCATCCTGACCCTGGCGCCGGACCGCACCGATGCGCTGGAAGGGCGCGAGGATGCATTGACCGATCTGCTGGCGCAGGCACGCCATGCGCTGGCATGCGATGCGCTCGCCGATGCGGCGGCGTTGCTGGCCGCCGCCAAACGCTACGATGCGGGGCATGTGGACATGCCGCTGACCGAGGGCCATTACCACCGCGCGCTGGAACAGCGACGGCAGCGCGCGCTGGCCTTGCTGCGACGCGGCCGGTTGGCACCGGCGGCGCGCGATTTCAATGCGCTGCTGGCCGCCGAGCCAGACGATGCAGGCGCCCAGCGCGGGCTGGAACAGGTGGCAGGCGAATACGCCGCGCAGGCCGGCCGTCAGGCCGCCGACTTTCAATTCGACGCCGCACTGCAGTCGCTGCAGGAAGCACGCACGCTGGTCCCTGGCGCCGCATCGATCGCACAGGCCGAACAGGCGATTGCGCGTGCCCGCGACGCACAGCGCGGCCCCGAAACCGGCTTGTCGCGCAACGCCCGCGAGCGCCGCCTGCGCGCGCTGCTGCAACGCGTGGCCGATGCCGAAACGCAGCGGCAATGGATGACCCCGCCCGGCGCCAGTGCCTACGACGCGGTACGTGCAGCGCAGGCGCTGGCACCGCGCGATCCGCGGGTATTGCAGGCGGCCGCCCGCGTGGCACCGGCTAGCCAGCGCTGTTTCGAGGAGGAGCTACGCAATAACCGACTGCGTGCTGCGCGCGGTTGTCTGGATGCATGGCAGGCGCTGACGCCCAATGGCGATGCGCTGGTCGGCGCGCGTCGTCGCCTGGCGCAACGCTGGGTCGCGGTGGGGAGCGAACGGTTGGGGCAGGAGGATGCGGCGTTTGCCCGGCGTGCGCAGGACGAGGCGCAGCAACTGGATCCGGGATTGCCGGAATTGGTCGAGTTCACCCGTCGGGTCAAGGCCGTGGCCGAGCAACGTTGAGGCACGCAGCAACAGGTCGGCTGCCCCGCCGCCGCGCGCGACTCACGCGCTCGCGCCACACTCAACCCTTGATAAACAATGCACGCACCGTGTCACGCGCTGCATCCAGCGAAAAATGCCGGGCCACGTTGCGTAATCCGTGATCGGCCAGGCGTTGCCATAGCGCTGGGTCCTGATAAAGCCGCACGATCGCAGTGGCGAACGCGTCAGCGTCGTCGGCCACGCACACATCCTCGCCATCGCGCAGATGCATGCCTTCCACCGCACAGGAAGTGCCGACCACCGGCTGCCCGTGTGCCATGCTCAGATTGATCTTGCCCTTCACGCCGGCACCGAAGCGCAGCGGCGCCACGGCGATGCGTGCGGTCTCCATAAACGGCACCAGATCCGGCACATGCCCGTGCACCTGCACGCCTGGGGATTGGTCGGCGAGCAATCTCAGCGCATCCGGCATGTCCGCGCCGATGCAGTGGAAGATCACCTCCGGCAACTGCGCACGCACCTGCGGAAAGATCGCGCTGATGAACCATTGCACCGCATCCGCATTGGGTGGATGCCGGAAGCCGCCGACGAACACCAGGTCGCGGCGCTGCGCGAAGGAATGGCCGCTGCCGGCCACTTCATGCAGGTTGGAGAGCAGGGCGGTGCGGATCTGCGGCGCATCCGCCTGCAATTGCGCTTGTTCGGCGGCCGAGACCAGCACGGTGACGTCGGTGGCGGCCATGATCTCCAACTCGCGCAGACGGGTGCGCTCGGCGCTCCGCAGTAGATTGGCATCGCCAGCCAACTCGGCGCCGCGGCGTTCGCGCAGGTAGTGCAGGTCGACGGTGTCGAACAAGGTGCGCGCCTGCGGCGCATAGCGTGTGAGCAACGGCAGACAGGCATGCGCGACGTGGTGACGCACCAGCAGCACCACCGCAAAGCGCGGGCCATGGGTGCGCAACCAGCTGCCGATGCCGTCGAGAAACGGCGCATACCAGACTTCCACGCCCAATTGCTGCAGCGCCTGCGTGTGCCGCCCCGCATGTTCGCGGCGGGTGGGCACGAACACCACATGCGCGCCTTCTTCGCACAACAGGCGGATCAGATTGAACTGACGTAACGATCCCGAATCGCGATCCGGTTGTGGCACGCATTCGTCCAGGATCAGCACCTGGCGCTGGCCGCGATGCAGCAGTGCAGGCGCGGGCACGCTGCCGGCCGGCAACTGCGTGGCCAGCACCTGCTGCCATTTTTCGGCGAACACGCGCTGGTTGCGCACCTGATACGCCTTCACCCCGGTACGCGTATCGGTGCCATTGCTGGTGCCTTCGTCGTGCACCACCACACTGGCCGGTTGCACCAGCACCTGATGGCCCGCCGCGCGCACCGCGAACGCCAGATCGGTGTCTTCGTAATACGCCGGCATGTAGCGACGATCCAGCCCGCCCAGTGTCTGCAGCAATGCGCGCGGCAGCGCGATCGCCGCGCCCGAGCAGTAGTCCATGGCACGCACGTACGCATGCCGCGGGTCGTCGACCGATTCGAAGCGGCCGTAACTCCAGGCGCTGCCATCGGCAAAGACCACTCCGCCGGACTCCTGCAGGCGTCCGTCCGGATACACCAGTTGCGCGCCGACCAAGCCGGCGCGTGGATGCTGCGCAAAGGTGGCGATCAGCCGATCCAGCCAACCGGGTTGCGGGATGGTGTCGTTGTTGAGCAGCACCACGTACTCGCCACGCGCCAGCGCGAGGCCGTCGTTGCAGGCGGCGACGAATCCGTCATTGCTCGCGCGGCGGTGATAGCGCAGGCCCTGCACCTGCGGCAGCTGCGCTTGCGTGGCATCGCTGCTGCCGTCGTCCACCACGACGATCTCCACGTCCAGCTGCGGCGGATGTGCCGCCAATGCGCGCAGGCACGCCACGGTGTGCTGGATGTGGTTGTAGACCGGAATCACCAGCGTGACGTGCGGCGCTTCGCTGTGCGGCACGCAAAACGCGGCAAACGGTGTGTTGTCGGGCAGCCACAACGGCGCGCCAAGCGCGACCGGCGGCGCCTGCGTGTGCACGCGAATGCGCTGCCAGGTGGCGCGCCAGCCGCGTGTGCGCATGCTCGCCACACTGCGGTGGATCAGCCCAAGCACGCGATTGAACAGATAGCGTGCGTCGGCCAAGGACATCGACATTGCGGTGGAACTCCAACGTAGAGCGGCGAATGAAATGGAGCGGGCGGATGTCCGGTAGCCTGGACGGTGCGCAGGAACCGCAGTGTACGAGCGGTCCCTGCCGATTCCGAGCGCGGTGCGCGTCGGCGTGACGCTGCATGCCGCAATAATTGCGTCGGCCGCGCTTTGAGCGCGTTATGGACTTCGCACCCGCCGCGAAGTCCATAACAGGCGCTAAGTCAAGGGAGCCCGGCATGCCGCAGCCACCGCAGCGCTGCGCTAGACTCGCCGGACCCTACATTCTCGCATCCCTGTGCCCCGACGCCACGACCACGACGCTCCCGACGATTTCGAGGACGATTCCACCGAGCAAGGCTCCCGCTGGCAACGCAGACTGATTGTCTGGGGCTTTGCCGCGTTGGCGCTGGCGCTCGGTTTTCTGATTCCGTACACGGTGTATCTGAACAAGCAGGTCACCCAGCGCTTCGGCGAACTGCGTTGGCAGATCCCGACCCGCGTATATGGGCGGCCGCTGGTGCTGGCGCCGGGCAACGCGCTGGATGCGGCCACCTTGAAGACCGAGCTGGACGCGGCGTCCTACCGCGACGACGGACAGGCCACGCTGGCCGGGACCTACCAGCAGGACGGCAACCGCTTCACCATCGCCAGCCGCGGCTATATCGATGTGGACGGGCGCGTGCCCGCGCGGCGGGTCGAGGTCAGCCTGTCCGGCGGACGTGTGGCCAGCCTGCGCGATGCCGGCGACCGCAAGGCATTGAAGACGGCGCGCCTGGATCCGGCACGCATCGCCACGCTGTACGGGCAGAAGCAGGAAGAGCGCCGTCTGGTGCGCATGGAAGAAGTGCCCGAGCTGCTGGTCACCGGGCTGCAGGCGGTCGAGGACCGCGACTTCAACAGCCACCACGGCATCGATCTCAGCGGCATGGTGCGCGCGGCCTGGATCATGGCGCGCTCCGGCGGCCAGGTTCGCCAGGGCGCCAGCACCTTGACCCAGCAGCTGGCGCGCAGCGGCCTGCTCGGCATCGGCAAGGAACAGACGGTCACGCGCAAGTTCAACGAGATCTTGTACGCGGTCATCATGGAGGCGCGTTACGACAAGCGCACCATCCTGGAGGCCTATCTCAATCAGGTGTATCTGGGCCAGCGCGGCGGGCAGGCGATCCACGGCGTGTCGTCCGGTGCCGAACTGTGGTTCGGGCGCGAACTCAATTCGATGACCACCGAGCAGATCGCGTTGCTGATCGGGCTGGTCAAGGGGCCGTCGTATTACGACCCGCGGCGTAACCCGGAACGCGCGCTGGATCGGCGCAACTTCGTGCTCGCCAAGCTGCACGAAAACAACCTGATCGACGCAGCCGAATACAAGCGCGCCCTGGCCGCACCATTGGGCGTGCCGACCGAGCCCGGCCTGGTCGCGGCCAATCGCTTCCCGGCCTATGTGGACCTGGTGCGGCGCCAGCTGGCGCACGATTACCCGGAAGGCGTGCTGCAGGGCGCCGGCATGAGCGTGCTGACCGGCATGTCGCCGTCCGCGCAGGCCTACGCCGAAGGCGCGGTCACCGGCACCATCAAGCGCCTGGACAACAAGAAACGCCCGCCGTTGCAGGCTGGCCTGGTGCTCACCGACGTGCATAACGGCGACGTGCTGGCGGTGGTGGGCAGCCGCGATGTGGCCAAGCCCGGTTTCAACCGCGCAGTCGAAGCGCAGCGGCAGGTCGGCTCGTTGCTCAAGCCGTTCGTGTATCTGCTGGCGCTGGCCTCCCCGGATCGCTGGGCCTTGTCGAGCTTTGTCGACGATTCACCGGTCACGGTGCAACTCAGTCGTGGCAAGACCTGGTCGCCGGGCAATTCCGATAACCGCAGCCATGGCACGGTGCGGCTGATCGATGCGCTGGCGCATTCCTACAACCAGGCCACGGTGCGCGTGGGCATGCAGGTCGGCCCGGAGCGCATCGCGCAGTTGATCCAGGTACTGGCCGGCATCAAGGCCGACACCAATCCCTCGCTGATCCTGGGGGCGACCGATCAGAGTCCGTACGGCATGGCGCAGCTGTATCAGTTCCTGGCCGCCGGTGGCGAAATCCAGCCGCTGCATGCGGTGCGCGGCGTGCTCGATCCGCAGGGCAAGCTGCTCAAGCGCTACGACAAGACCCCGGCGCCGGCGCAGGAAGGCGATTCGGTGGCCGCCAACCTCATCAGCATCGGCCTGCAGCAGGTGGTCAGCGGCGGGACCGCGCGGCAGTTGCTCGGCGACGGCCTGGGACGGCTCTCGCCCGCCGGCAAGACCGGTACGTCCAACGATGGCCGCGACAGCTGGTATGCCGGCTATACCGGCGACCATCTGGCAGTGATCTGGATGGGCAACGATCAGAACGAACAGACCGGCCTGTACGGCGCCACCGGCGCGATGCGGGTGTGGTCGAGCATCTTTGCCCGGCTGCCGACTGCGCCGTTGAAGGTCAGCGGCAAGGGCCTGGATTGGCAATGGGTGGAGGCGGCCGGCACCGGCGTGACCGATCCCGGTTGCCCGGGCGCGCGCCAGTTCCCGTTCGTGGTCGGGTTCACCCCGGCCCATGCCCCGTGTGCCGGCAATGCCCCCTCGATCGAAGGCGTTCCCGCCGACACGTCCGCCCCTGCCGAGCAATCCAGCGGCGGCGGCTGGCGTCGCTTCTTCGGTCTGGAAAAGAAGCCGCAAGAGCCTGCGCCCGCGCCGGCCTCACCTCCACCCGCGCGTTGAACCGGAGTGACCCGATGAACCGACTGCACCGTTTGCTTGTTGTTGCCGGCGTGCTCGCCGCACTCACCGCCTGCGTCAGTGCGCCGCCCGCGCCGCCGCCGACACCGGTGGACCCGACCACGCCCGCGCAACGGCTGGCCTTGATCGAACGCGAGGCCGGCGTCGACGACACCGAGCTGTCGGTACAGCCATTGCGCGACCCGCAGGTGGACGATCTGCGCGAGACCGCCAAGGCCAAGCGCCAGGCCGGCGATCTGGCCGCCGCCGCCGCCGCGCTGGATCAGGCGCTGGGCCTGGTCTCCGGCGATCCGGCCATCCTGCAGGAACGCGCCGAAGTGGCCGTGCTGCAGGGCGATTGGCCTGCGGCTGAGCGCTTCGCCAATCAGGCGGTGGAGCTGGGCTCCAAGACCGGCCCGTTGTGCCGCCGGCACTGGGCAACCATCGAGCAATCCAGGCTTGCGCGTGGCGAGAAGGAAAACGCCGCCTCGGCCAAGTCACAGATCGCCGGATGCACGGTGCCGGGCGTGAAGCGGTATTGAGGCGACCGGCTGAGCGGAGCCTTCAACACGACCGTGCCCGGCAGCCGCCGGACGCGACCGCTGTGCGACAGGGCTGCCTCGTGCGTGCAGCGCTGCAGAGCGCTTCGTCCATCCCAGACCGACCTCGCGGCGCGACGTGCGTCAGCCACGGCGGCGATGCATGGCGCGCCGCATGTGCGCTTGCCGACGACACAACGGTACGTCGTCGGATGCAACAGCCGAGCGTTGGCGCTTCGGCAACGTTCGGCAGTCCGCCAAGCGCAATCAAGGCAGCATCGCCGCACACGCGCTAGGCTGTCGCGCTTCTTGCCCGCTTTTCGTCCGCTCTCATGTCCCAACTTGCCACTGCCAGCATCGAGGCGCTCAGCGAGGGCGGGGCGCTTGCGCGTCAGCTCGACGCGTTCGCGCCACGTGCCGCGCAGTTACGCCTGACCGGCGCCATCGCCGAGGCGTTCGAGCAGCGCGACGTGCTGTTGGCCGAAGCCGGCACCGGTACCGGCAAGACTTACGCCTATCTGGTGCCGGCATTGTTGTCGGGCCTGAAGACCATCGTCTCGACCGGCACGCGCGCATTGCAGGATCAGTTGTTCCATCGCGATCTGCCGCGCGTGCGGGCCGCGCTCGGCATCGGCTTGCGCAGCGCGCTGTTGAAGGGGCGCGCGAATTATCTGTGCAAATACCGCACCCAGCAGGCGCGTGGCGAGCCGCGTTTTGCCACGCCCGAACAGGTCTCGCAGTTCCAGCGCATCGTCGCCTGGAGCGGACGCACCCAGTTCGGCGACATGGCCGAGCTGGAAGCCTTGCCGGACGACTCGCCGCTGCTGCCGCTGGTGACTTCCACCGTCGACAACTGCCTGGGCACCGAGTGCCCGTTCTATAGCGAATGCTTCGTGGTGCAGGCGCGCCAGCGTGCGCAGGCGGCCGATCTGGTGGTGGTCAATCACCATCTGCTGCTGGCCGATCTGGCGCTCAAGCAGGAAGGTTTCGGCGAGATCCTGCCCGGTGCGCAGGCCTTCGTCATCGACGAAGCGCATCAGCTGCCGGAATTGGCGGCCAATTTCTTCGGCGAAAGTTTCGGCATGCGGCCATGGCAGGAGCTGGCACGCGATTGCATGGTGGAAGCGCGTCTGGTCGCCGGCGCGCAGGCCAGCCTGCAAGCGCCGATCCTGGCCCTGGACGAAGCCTTGCGCAGTCTGCGCGCGGGCATGGAAGGGCTGCCGTCGCGCGGCACGCAATGGCGCGCGCTGTCCAAGCCGCAGGTACGCGAAGGCTTCGATGCGGTGCTGTCGTCGCTGGCGCGGTTGGGCGACGCCTTGCTGCCGTTGCGCGAGGCATCGCCGGGCTTCGATGGCTGCACTGCGCGCGCGCGCGAAGCGCTTGCACGGCTGTCGCGCTGGCTGGGCGAGGACGCGCCGGTGCTGGATTTCGAGCAGGACCTGCCCGACACCGTCGACAACGATGTGCTCTGGTACGAGCTGAGCCCGCGCGGATTCCGTTGCCAGCGCACGCCGCTGGATGTCTCCGGCCCGCTGCGCGAACACCGCGAAAAATCCCATGCGGCCTGGGTGTTCACCTCGGCCACGCTGGCGGTGGGCGGCGAGTTCGATCACATCGCGCAGCGCCTGGGGCTGAGCGATCCGGTGACCTTGCTGCAGCCCAGTCCGTTCGATTGGGCGCGCCAGGCGCTGTGCTATCTGCCGCCGCATCTGCCCGATCCGGCCGCACGCGGTTTCGGAACCGCGTTGATTGCGGCACTGACGCCGGTACTGGACGCCTCCAACGGCCGCGCCTTCCTGTTGTTCGCCTCGCACCGCGCGCTGCGTGAAGCGGCCGAAGCGTTGCGCGGCGCGCCGTGGCCGTTGTTCGTACAGGGCGAAGCGCCGCGCGCGACCTTGCTGCAGCGCTTCCGCGATTCCGGCAACGGCGTGCTGCTGGGGTCGGCCAGCTTCCGCGAGGGCGTGGACGTGGTCGGCGATGCCTTGAGCGTGGTGGTGATCGACAAGCTGCCGTTCGCCGCGCCCGACGACCCGGTGTTCGAAGCACGCCTGGATGCGATCCGCCGCGACGGCGGCAACCCGTTCCGCGACGAACAACTGCCGCAGGCGGTGATCGCGCTCAAGCAGGGCGTGGGCCGCTTGATCCGCAGCGAGACCGATCGCGGCGTGCTGGTGCTGTGCGATCCGCGGCTGCTGAACAAGGGCTACGGCCGCACTTTTATGAACTCGCTGCCGCCATTCGCACGCACCCGCGACATCGCCGACGTGCGCGCGTTCTTTGGCGTCGCCGAGCCGGTGGGCGACAATGGCGTCCTGGCGTTGCCGTTCGGCGACGCGTGATCTTCTCCTTCCTGCCTGCGGCCCTGCCATGAACGTTCTCGCATTCGAGACCTCCACCGAAGCCTGTTCCGTCGCACTGCACGTGCAGGGCCGCGTGCTCGAGCGCTTCGAGGTGGCGCCGCGTCGCCACGCGGAACTGGCGCTGCCATGGGCCGAGCAGTTGCTGGCCGAGGCGGGCATCACGCGGCGGCAACTCGATGCGATTGCGGTGGGGCGTGGTCCGGGCGCGTTTACCGGCGTGCGTCTGGCGATCGGCATTGCGCAAGGCATTGCCTTGGGCCTGGATCTGCCGGTGTTGGCGGTCTCCACCTTGCAGGTGCTGGCCTTGCGTGCGCCGGCACAGGCCACGCACGTGCTGGCCTGCATCGATGCGCGCATGGGCGAGGTGTATGCCGGCATGTTCGAGCGCCGTGGCGACACCCTGCTGGAACTGTCGCCGGAACGGGTCTGTGCACCGGAGGCATGGGTGCTGCCCGGCACGCTGCACAACCTTGCCGGGGTCGGCAGCGGATTCGCTGCCGCCGATGCAGTGCTGCAACACCGTTTCGCAGCGCAACTGACCAGCGTGGATGCGGCTGCATTGCCGCACGCGGCCGATCTGCTCACGCTCGCGGTGCCGGCGTTGCTGCGTGGAGAAGGCGTGGCGCCGGAGCGGGTGGAGCCTGCGTATCTGCGCGACAACGTTGCCTTGACCCTGGTCGAGCAGCAGGCCGCACGCGCCGCCAAGCTGGCGGGTGGCGCGCCATGACCGACGCTCTTCAACGCGCGCGGTTTCGCGGCTGCCTGCTTGGACTGGCGGTCGGCGATGCGCTCGGCACCACGCTGGAATTCTGCGCGCCTGGCAGTTTCACGCCGATCGACGACATGCGCGGCGGTGGCCCGTTCGCGCTGCGCGCCGGGCAGTGGACCGACGACACCTCGATGGCGCTGTGCCTGGCGCACAGCCTGCTGCATCGACAGGGCTTCGATGCCGCCGACCAGATGAATCGCTATTGCAACTGGTACCAGCACGGTTACCTCAGCAGTACCGGCACCTGCTTCGATATCGGCGCGACCGTGCGGCAGGCGCTGGAGCGCTATCTGGATGGCGGCCCGGCCTTCAGCGGCAGCACCGATCCGCGTTCGGCCGGCAATGGTTCGTTGATGCGGCTGGCGCCGGTGGCGATGTACTACGCGCAGCGCCCGGATGCGTTGGGCGAGCGCGCGGCCGACAGCTCGCGCACCACCCATGCCGCTGCCGAAGCAGTGGACGCCTGCAGGTTGTTCGCGTTCCAACTGCGGGCAGCGCTGCTCGGCGGCACGCGTCAGGCGGTGCTGCAGACCCCGTGCGAGGCGCTGTCGACACCAGCAGTGCGCGCGCTGGCAATGCGCGATCATGCGGCCGTTCCGGCAGCGCAGATCCGTGGCACGGGTTATGTGGTTGATGCGCTATCGGCGGCGCTCTGGTGCTTCGCCACCACCGACACGTTCGCCGACGCGGTGCTGCGTGCGGCCAACCTGGGCGACGATGCCGACACCACCGCCGCCATCTGCGGGCAGCTGGCCGGTGCGTTCTATGGCATCGACGGGATTCCCGCCGCCTGGCGCGAGCGTGTGCAGGATGCGGGCGAGATCGTGGCGTTGGCCGATCGCCTCTACGCTGCGGCGCAGGCCGCGTAACGCCGCACCTGACGCAACTGGCCAATCCGGGTTGCCAGGCATGCCACAGGAAAACGCGTCCCGATCGGACGCGTCACAGCTCAGCGATCGTCGTGCAGCTCGCCGCCGGGCAGGAACAACCAGGTCCGCGTGACCTGCAGGATATCCACATCGTCCTTGGTCTTGGGCAGTGGCGGAAACGGCTGCGCCAGCTGCACCACGCGCAGCGCGGCCGCATCCAGTGCCGGGGTGCCGCTGGAGATCAGCACGCGGCTGCTTTCCACGCTGCCGTCGCGGCGCACGCCCACGCTGATCACCACCTTGCCGCCGAGGCGGCGACGGCGCGCCTCGTCCGGGTAGTTGAGATTACCCACGCGCTCGGCGCGATCCACCCAGGCGCGCAGATAGTTGGCATACGCATATTCGCGGGTACTGGCCGAGACGAACTTGCGATTGGGACGCTTGGCGTACTGCTCCGAGCGCAGGTGCACCTCGGCGGCGAGCCGGGCCATTTCCGCATCGCGCTGCACGCGCTGCGCATCGTTGGCCGAGAGCGGGTCGGTCTGCGGATTCGGTTGCGGGGTCGCGACGGTTTGCTCGCCGCGGCGGCTGGACACCACGCGCGTCTGCATGGGGTCCGGCGCCTGCACGCTGGTCGCGCGCTGTGCCTGCGGCGCCAGCCCGGGACGGTCCTGCGGCACCACGCCGGGCTGGCTGTCGCGCGGACGCTGGGCGGTGGCGTGGTCGCCGCCGCCTTGCTGATTGGCCTGAGCCAGGAAATCGGCCTGCTTGGGCGTCAGCGGGGTACTGGTCTGGCTGAAGATCACATCCAGCGTCGGCACCAACGGTGCGTCTTCGCTGACCACGAAGCCCACGCCCAGGATCAGCGCGCCGTGCAGCAGCAGCGAAACCACCAGCGTCGCGGTCAGCCGCCGACGTTCGTCCATGGCCGTCGGCAGCGCTGCAGCCGCCTTCATTGCGCGGGGCCGGCCTCGATCGCGTCGAACAGCAGCCCGGCGATGTTCAGGCCGAACTGCGCATCCAGCTCGCGCACGCAGGTGGGGCTGGTGACGTTGACCTCGGTGAGGTAATCGCCGATCACGTCCAGGCCGACGAAGCGCATGCCGCGGCGGCGCATCTCCGGGCCCACCTGTGCGGCGATCCAGCGGTCGCGCTCGGACAGCGGCCGGCCTTCGCCGCGCCCGCCGGCGGCCAGATTGCCGCGAAACTCGTCGCCCTGCGGAATCCGCGCCAGGCAGTAGTCCACCGGCACCCCGTCCACCAGCAGGATGCGCTTGTCGCCGGCAGTGATGTCGGGGATGAAGCGCTGCGCCAGGGTCAGCTTGCGGTTGCCGTCGGTCAGCGTTTCCAGGATCACGTTGAGATTGGGGTCGCCGGTGCCGCTACGGAAGATCGAGCGCCCGCCCATGCCGTCCAGCGGCTTGAGCACCGCCTGGCCATGTTCCAGCACGAAGGCCTTCAGCGCGGCCGCATCGCGGCTGACCAGGGTCGGCGGGCAGCACTGCGGAAACAGCAGCGCCGCCAGCTTCTCGTTGTAATCGCGCAAGCCCTGCGGATCGTTGACCACCTGCGCACCGGCGCGTTGCGCCACGGCCAGCACCTGGGTGTCGTAGATGAACTCCGCATCCACCGGCGGGTCCTTGCGCATCAGCACCACCTGGCCAGTGCCGAATGCCAGCTCGGCGAACGCGCCCAGGGTGAACCAGTCGTTCTTGTCCTCGCGCACGCTCAGCGGTGCCACCTGCGCCACCGCGCGTCCTTCGCGCAGGCTGAGCCCGCCTGGACGCACGTACTGCAACCGGTGGCCACGGCGCTGGGCTTCCAGCAACATGGCAAAGGTGGTGTCTTTGGCGATCTTGATGGAGGCGATGGGGTCCATCACCACAACGACGTCGAGCGACATGAGGCTAAACCTTTCGAACAGGCTGCCGATGGTAACTTCAAGCGGCGGGCGATGGCGCGTCCGGCGGGTCGTGAGTGCGCGACTTGTCGGTCCGGACACCCCCAAACGTGGTCGGAACGTCCGCCTGGCGGGCCCCCGGCAATGCGCCCTTGACAGTCAGCGCGGGTCTTGGGATATACATGCAGTTTCGTAGCGACGTCGGCAGGAAAGAAGCGTCGCACGTCCGGGGATATTTGCATGAGTGAACACATTGCTGCGGGTGGGGAACTCGCAGGACTGAAGGTGATGGTGATCGATGATTCGAAAACCATTCGCCGCACTGCCGAGACGCTGCTCAAGCGCGAGGGGTGTGAAGTGGTAACAGCGACCGATGGGTTCGAGGCACTGGCCAAGATTGCCGACCAGCAACCTCAGATCATTTTCGTCGACATCATGATGCCGCGCCTGGATGGGTACCAGACGTGCGCGTTGATCAAGGGCAACCAGCTCTTCAAGTCGACGCCGGTCATCATGCTGTCGTCCAAGGATGGCCTGTTCGACAAGGCACGTGGCCGCATCGTCGGCTCCGAGCAATATCTGACCAAGCCGTTCACCCGTGAAGAACTACTGAGCGCGATTCGCACGTACGTCCACGCCTGACCAGGGGGAAAGGCAACATGGCTCGAATTATATTGATCGAGGACTCGCCCACCGACCGGGCAGTCTTCAGTCAATGGCTGGAAAAAGCCGGCCATACGGTCGTCGCCACCGACAACGCCGAACACGGGCTTGAGCTGATTCGCAGCCAGGCGCCGGACTTGGTGTTGATGGATGTGGTGCTGCCCGGCATGAGCGGATTCCAGGCAACGCGTGCGCTGGCGCGCGACCCGGCCACCAAGGACATCCCAGTGCTGCTGGTCAGTACCAAGGGCATGGAAACGGACAAGGCCTGGGGACTGCGACAAGGTGCCAGCGACTACATCGTCAAGCCGCCGCGCGAAGACGATCTGATTGCTCGTATTAAACAACTGGTGCGTTGATGCGCTCTCCATTCGACATTCTCGAAGACTACGAACGCCGTAGTCTTGCGCACGCCACGCCGCTGCCGGAACGCCAGTTCTCCACCGATATCTGGCGCGGGGTCGGTTACCGCGTCGGCACGCGGCGGTTGGTGTCGGACTTTCGCGAAGTCGCGGAAATCGTGCCGATGCCGCCGGTGACGCCGGTGCCGGGCGCACAGCCCTGGCTGCTGGGCGTGGGCAACCTGCGCGGCAATCTGTTCCCGGTGATCGATCTGAAACAGTTTCTGGAGGGCCGGCGCACGGTACTGCAGGAAGGCCAACGCGTGCTGATCATGCGCCAGAGCGGCGGCGACGTCGCGCTGACCATCGATGAGCTGTACGGCCAGCGCAGTTTCGAGCAGGTCCAGGCGGTCGAACCTGGCGAGCTGGCGCAGGGCCGATATGCGCATTTCATCGACCGTGCCTTTCGCAACGAGACGCAGGACTGGGGCGTGTTTTCCCTGGCGTTGCTGTCGCGCACTCCTGAATTCCGGCAGGCCGCGGCCTAAGCCGCGACCCCGCTACGCCCTACAGATCGAGGTCGAACCATGAGTACCGCCCCGGACGCCCGCAAGACCAACAAGCTCGGCAGCGTCAGCACCAGCTTCTGGCTTGGCTTGCTGGTGTTGTCGATGATCGTGTTCGGCGCCAATACCGGCGTTGCCACCTGGCAAGGCAGTCGCCTGGCCGGTGCCGGCACCGGCGCGGCCGATCTGCAGGTGCTCTCGCAGCAGCTGGCCAATCAGGGGCGCGAAGCGGTCTCCGGCGACCCCAAGGCGTTTGCCGCCTTCAAGCAGACCAAGAGCCGCATCGACAGCACGGTCAGCGACCTGGATGGCCGCTATGGCCAGGAAGGCACGGTGGCCAGCCCGATGGCGCAACTCAAGGCCACCTGGGTGCCGCTGAGCAAGAATGCCGATCAGGTCATCGCCAGCGAACCGGCGGTGCTCGGCCTGGCCGGCAATGCCGAGCGCTTCTCGGGCAACGTGCCGCAGTTGCAGGCGCAGTTGAACGAAGTGGTGCGCGCAATGACGGTCAGCGGCGCGCCCGCCTCGCAGATCTATAACACCCTGCAGCAGGTGGTGGTGGCCGGCACCATGGCACGCCGGGTGACCGAAATGCGCGCCGGCGGCGCCAATGCGGCCGCCTCGGGCGACGCGCTGGCCCGCGACTCGGTGGTGTTCACGCAGATGCTGGAGGGCCTGCGTGCAGGCAACGAAGAACTCGGCATCGCCGCGGTGCGTAACCCGGCTGCGCTGTCGGCACTGGAGCAGTCGCAGGCGCAGTGGGCGACGATGAAGACCGACGTCGATGCCATCCTCGCCAGCTCGCGCAACCTGTTCGCTGCGCAGTCGGCGGCGGCCGCGCTGACCGCCGGCTCGAACAAGATGCTCGACGACAGCAAGAAGCTGTTCGACGCGTTCTCGGCGTTCGGTTCGGCGCGCGACACGCGTCCGTTCCCGAATTTCTGGCTGGGCGTGGTCTCCGGCCTGGTGGCGTTGCTGGCGATCATCGGTTTTGTGTGGAGCTCGGTGCGGGTGCGCTCGCGCGAGCAGGACGTGCGTTATCAGGCGCAGGTGGAATTCAACAGCCGCAACCAGCAGGCGATCATGCGGTTGCTGGACGAAATCAGCTCGCTCGGTGAGGGCGACCTGACCGTCAAGGCGTCGGTGACCGAAGACATGACCGGCGCGATCGCAGACGCGATCAACTACGCCGTGGACGAACTGCGCCATCTGGTGACCACGATCAACGACACCTCGGCCAAGGTCGCGGTATCGACCCAGGAAACCCAGGCCACGGCCATGCAGCTGGCCGACGCGGCCGGCCAGCAGGCCAACCAGATCACCACTGCCTCCGAGCGCATCAGCGAAATTGCCGCCAGCATCGAACAGGTCTCGCGCAACTCCACCGAGTCGGCCGAAGTGGCGCAGCGCTCGGTGGTGATCGCGGCCGAAGGTGCCGGCGTGGTGCGCGAGACGATTCAGGGCATGGACCAGATCCGCGACCAGATCCAGGAAACCTCCAAGCGCATCAAGCGGTTGGGCGAATCCTCGCAGGAGATCGGCTCGATCGTGGAACTGATCAACGACATTTCCGAGCAGACCAACATCCTGGCGCTCAACGCCGCGGTGCAGGCCGCCTCGGCGGGCGAGGCCGGTCGCGGTTTCGCGGTGGTGGCCGACGAAGTGCAGCGCCTGGCAGAACGCACCTCCGGTGCGACCCGACGCATCGAAGGTCTGGTGCAGACCATTCAGGCCGATACCAACGAGGCGGTCAGCTCGATGGAGCAGACCACTTCCGAAGTGGTCTCCGGCGCGCGTCTGGCCGAAGACGCCGGCACCGCACTGACCGAAATCGAGCGCGTGTCCAACGCCTTGAACAACCTGATCAAGAACATCTCCATCGCCGCGCACCAGCAGTCGGCCGCAGCGACGGACATCACACAGACCATGGGCGTGATCCGTGAGATCACCAGCCAGACATCGCAGGGTGCGGAGCAGACGGCCGAGTCGATCGGCAACCTGGCCCAGCTCGCTGCCGATCTGCGCCGTTCGGTCGCCGACTTCAAGCTGCCGGCGTGACCACGACGCGGAACGGGAAAGGATTGCAGATGGCGCGTAGTCGCGTTACGTCGATGCAGGTAGTGACCGGGTGCCGCACTGGCGGTACATCGGCCGTTGTCAGGGGGCTGGAATGAGTGCGCTTCGCGATGCGATGAGTCACGCCGCACTGGGCTGGGTCAAGCCGGAGCTGGACGAGACGTTGCGCCAGGCGCGCAACGAGATCGAATACTTTGCCGAAGAACCGTCCGACACCAGTCGGATGCGTTTTTGCGCCGGCTATCTGCATCAGGTGCAGGGCACCTTGCGCATGGTCGAGCTCTACGCACCGGCGATGGTGGCCGAAGAGCTGGAACTGCTGGCCCAGGCCGTGCAGGGCGGCGAGGTCGCCGACCGCGACGAAGCCTGCGCCATGCTGATGCGCGGCACCGTGCTGCTGCCCGACTATCTGGAGCGTCTGCAGAACGGTCACCGCGATATTCCGATCGTGCTGCTGCCATTGCTCAATGAAATCCGCGCCACCCGTGGTCAGCCGGGTCTGAACGAAAGCGTGCTGTTCGCGTTCGATCCGCAGGCCGGTGTGGCCACCGAAGCCGAGCTGGATCATGCCCGCGGCAGTCTGAGCGGGCGCAATCGCGAATTGCTCGACACCGTCGGCAACGCGGTCAAGGAAGAATTGCTGCGCGTGAAAGACGCGCTGGATCTGCATCTGCGTACCGGCGGCGAGATCGCCGAACTGCAGACCCAGGTCAAGGACCTGGGCAGCGTTGCCGACACCCTGGGCATGATGGGCCTGGGCGTGGCGCGTAATGTCGTCGTGCAACAGCGCGATGCGCTGGCGCGCGTGGTCGATGGTCAGGTGCAGATGGATGAAGGCGTGCTGCTGGATATCGCCGGCGCGCTGCTGTACGTGGATGCCTCGCTGGACGATCAGGTTGCCAGCCTTGGCGCCGACATCGGCGATGGGAACGAAGCCGGCATCAGTGCCACTTCCTCGGAAGTGCGCCGCACCGTGGATGTGCTGGCGCAGGAAGCGATCGCCAATTTCGGTGCGGCGCGCGAGCATTTCGTCGCCTTCATCGAAACCAATTGGGATCACTCCCGCCTGAGCGATGTGCCGCATCTGCTCGGCGAAGTGGGCGGTGCGTTGCGCATTCTCGAACTGCCGCAGGCGGCCGATTATCTGGAAGGTGTGCGGCGTTACGTCGATCAGGAGCTGATCGGCAAGCAGCGCGTGCCCAGCGGGCGTCAGCTCGATACGCTGGCCGATGCGATGGCCAGCCTGGAGTATTACCTGGAAGCGCTGCGCGAGCGCCGTCCCGGCCGCGAAGAGATTCTGGACATCACCCGCAACAGCCTGGAAACGCTGCGTTACTGGCCGCTGCCGTCGGGCGAACCGTCCGAATTGCCGGTCGGCGCCGAGCAACCGGGCACGCTGGTCGAGCCACCGCCGCTTGTTGCTTCCCCGAGCCAACCCGTCCAGATGCCGACGGCTGTAGTCGATGACCTGGTACCCACCGCGACGCTGGAATGGGCCAACGAAACCGTGGTCGAGACGCCGTTCGCCGCGAGCGTGGTGCACGACACTGGCGCTGCCGCCAGCGACACGGTGTTCTCGTTCGACCCGGTGGCTGCCGAGGAAACCCTCTCCGGTCAGGCGCATGTGCCGTTTACGGTCGCACCGCTGGACCTGTCCGACGACGGCGCGCAGGCGCCCGGCGATTGGCAACTGGACGCCAGTGCGCTGGCTGCACCGATCGCCACCTCCGCATTCGACCCGGTGTCGGCCGAGCAGGACGCCGGCGTGCCTGCCGATGCCGCGCAGGTCAGCTACACCGTGGACCTGAGCGCGCTGGAGCAGGACGATACTGCACCGCCGGTGGTTGCCGAGCCGGCGCCGCTGCAGATCGAGCAGATCGACCTGCCGGGCGATGCCGATCAACGCGAAGCACCGTTGGACTTCATCGCCCAGGCGCAGACGCAGCGTGCGCAGATCAGCATCGACGACGCATTTTCGCCGCCGCCGTTGCCGCCATCATTGCCGCCGCAGGAACTGGACGACCCGTTCGTCGAGTCCATGCCCGAGCCGCCGGCGCCGCCGGCAGAAGACACTGCAGCGCCGGATGCGCCGCGCGTGCAGCAGGCGGTGGTCAGCGAATTCGAGCTGGACGATACGTCGGCGGCGTTCCTGGCCCAGCTCGACGCTGCCGCTGCGCAGTTCGATGTGGACCGACCACAGACGCCGCCGAGCACTGCTGCGCCTGCCGATACCGATGCCGAGGCCATGCCCGAGCAGTCCGCAAGCGAACCGGCGCACGCCGGCGCCAACGCCGCTGCGGGTATCTTCGGCGGCTTCGGCGACAGCGATATCGACGACGATATCCGCGACGTGTTCCTGGAAGAATTCGACGAAGAACTGGTCAACCTGGGCCAGCTGTTGCCGGCGTGGCGTGCCGCGCCCAATAACCCCGACAACCTGCGCACGATCCGCCGCGTCTTCCACACCTTGAAGGGAAGCGGTCGCCTGGTCGGCGCCAGCGTGCTGGGTGAGTTCAGCTGGAAGATCGAGAGCATGCTCAACCGCGTGCTCGACAACTCGCGCCCGGCCAGTCCGGCAGTCGTGGCGATGGTGGAACTGGCGTACGAGGTGCTGCCGCAATTCAATGCCGCGTTGCGCGACCAAGGCCGCATCAGCGCCGATCTGCCGGAAATTCAGGCCGTTGCCGAACGTGTCGCCGCAGGCGAAGAGGCCTACTACCTGGCAGCGCCGGTGACGACGGTGGCTGCGGGTGTGGCCGACATTCCGGCCGCCGCCGATGGGGTTGCCGCAAGCGGCGGTACGCCGGCGTCGGTGGACAGCGTGCTGCGCGAGATCCTGGAAGCCGAAGTCGCCACGCACCTGGAAACCGTCAACGCATGGTTGCAGGCCAACCAGGCCGAACCGCAGTTGGCAAGCGAAGAATTGCTACGCGCCGTGCACACCATGAGTGGCGCGTTTGCGATGACCGACGTGCCGGAAATCACCCTGGTGACCACGCCGGCCGAAAGTTACGTCAAGCGTCTGCTCGCCGCATCGGTCATCCCGTCGCCAGAGGGTGTCGAGGCCATCACGGCAACAGCGGCAGCGATCGCCACGACCGTGACCGCACTGCGCGCCGAGGCGCCGCTGATTCCGTCGTTCGCACCATTGGCCGAACGGCTGCGTGCGCTGGCGGACACGCTGCCCGAAGCGCAGTGGCCGCCGCAGGTGGCTTTCGACGAACTGGATGATTTGGACGATCTGGACGCGTCCGGCGAGACGCCAGCCAACAGCGAAGCGACGGTCGAACTGACCGGCGCGCAGGACCTGTCGCAGTACCTGGACGCGAGCACGCTGCCATCGACTGCCACCGATATCGACGCGCCGACACCTGTTGCCGATGCCGCGTCGCAGGATGCCGATGCGCATGCCGATGTCGAGGCATCGATTGCGGTGGACGAGCTGGCCGAAGCCGAGGCTGACGCCGGTGACGGCTCGGCGCTCGCGCTGGATGCGCCCGTGCCGAACAACGACGGGCAGCAGACGGCCGACGCTGCCGCGCTGGAGCAGGAACAGGGGGGCAATTCGCTCGAGACCGAACACGCAGCACCCGCTGATGCAGTCGCAGCCGATGCCGGGTCGGAGCAGGTCGCCGACGCGTGGCATGGCAATGTGGCCCGGCACGAGCACGCAGACGCTGCTGCATCGCCTGCTGTCGAGACGCACGACACGCCGTCCGATGAGCCGGTGGTCGACGCCGCCGCCTGGGATGCGACCGAATTGCAGCACGCCGGGATTGCCGACACCGCGTTGGATGAGCAAGCGCGCGATGTAGCAGAGGCGGCCGAGCCGGTTGCAGTGGATGAATTGTCTGCTGCGGAAGCCGCGCTGGGCGACGCGCAGACGCTTGCCGCGCCGGAAACCGGACATGGCGATGCCGAGCGCGCAGAGGTCGAGCCGCCATTGCCGACCGAACGCGAGACCGTGCACGACCAGCACGACCAAGGCGATGGCACTGCAGCGGCGCACGACGCCGAGGCGCCGTCGATCGAGGGCGTAGCGTCCACGGACCAAGCGCCTGTCGAGACCACCGAGGCATTGGAAGCGGTGCATGCGCAGCCGCCGGTGGCCGACGAGACGCCGGCCTCGATAGCCGACGACTGGACGCCCGAATCCGGCCTGCTGGACGGCGTATCGACCGATCAGGACGAGCGTGCTGCCACATCGCACGATGACGCCAACGCGCAGGCGCACCACGGTGAGCAGCCTGCCCACACGGTGGCGCCGCACACCGATGCAGCGTCGCCGCACGCTGCCGACGTGCAGGCGGGCGAACAGCTGCATGCCGAAGACACGGCGCACCTGGGTGAGACAGCGTCCTTCGAAGAGCCCGCAACCTCGGGCGAGCAGCTGGACCCGGAACCCGCGCATTCGTACGAAACTGCGCAAGCGCAAGAGCACCTCCATTCGAACGAGCAGGCGCAGTCCGATGCACAAGCGCACGCACATGCTGCCCAGGCCGAAGACGCTGCAGAGGCAGCGCAGCCTGCTGAAGGCGAGCACCTAGCCTACGCGGAGCATGCTGCAGAAGCCGAGGACACCGCAGAGGCAGAGCACGCTGCAGCAGTCGAGCACAGTGTGGAAACACAGTCCGCCTCGGAACCGCAGCAGACTGCCGACGCGCTCCCCGAGCACACCATCGAATCGGTGCAGGCTTTCGAGATGGCGCAGGTGGCCGACCAGGTCGAAGAGGCCGGCGATCCGCAGTCGGAACTGGCGCCGGAGCTGCATGCGGGCGTTGTTGCTGATGCAGATGTCCAACCCGAGGCCGAGGTCCACGCACAGCACCATGCTGCAGAGGCGACGGCCGCCGCGACCGCCGCGATGGATCACCTCGCGCCTTCCGAACACGGCGAGCACGCCGACCGGATCCAGGACGCCGCACAGGCCGACGCGTCAAGCGAACACGAAGACACTGCAGCCGTGGCCTTCAGCGCGCCGGTGGACGATGTCGCACCGGCCGACACCGCTGCCAGCGATGCCGGCGCCGCGCTCGATATCGGCCCGCTCAACTTCGACAAGCTCGATGGCGAGCTGGTGGATATCTTTGTCGATGAAGGCCGCGACCTGCTGGACCATTGCGACGGCCTGATCGCCCGCATGCGCGAAGCACCGGAAGACCGCGAGGTCCTCAACGGACTGCAGCGCGACCTGCACACGCTCAAGGGCGGCGCGCGCATGGCCGGCATCAATGCCATCGGCGACCTTGGCCATGCGATCGAATCGCTGCTCGAAGCGGTGGCGGCCAACCGCACCGATATCGACCGCGACGACGTACGCCTGTTCGAACGCGGCTTCGACCGGTTGCACCAGTTGCTGACCCGCACCGGCATGCACCGCGCGGTGGCGATGCCCACCGACCTGGTGGAAGCGTTCGAAACCCGTACCCGTGGCCGCAACGCCGCCCCGCCCAGCGACGCCGATGTGCGTGCGATCGCCAAGGCGTCGGTGGAGCCGGCGCCGCTGTCGGCACCGGTCCCGGTGGAAGGCCAGACCGAAGAAGACTTCCTGCCGCGCGTGCAGCAGGAGCAGGTGCGCGTGCGCGCCGACCTGCTCGATCGCCTGGTCAATCACGCAGGCGAAGTGGCCATCTACCGTTCGCGGCTGGAACAGCAGTTGGGCGCGTTCCGTGGCGCCATGGGCGAGCTCGATCGTACCAATGCCCGTCTGCGCGACCAGTTGCGGCGTCTGGATCTGGAAACCGAAGCGCAGATCGTGGCGCGCTATCAGCGCGAACAGGACCAGGGCGATCGCACCTTCGATCCGCTGGAACTGGACCGCTTCTCCACCCTGCAGCAGCTCAGCCGCGCGCTGAACGAATCGGCCGCCGACTTGGGCGGTTTGCAAGGCGTGCTGGAAGATCTTTCGCGCCAGTACGATGGGCTGCTGCAACAGCAGTCGCGCGTCAGCTCCGAGCTGCAGGACGGCTTGATGCGTGCGCGCATGGTGCCGTTCGACGGCCTGGTGCCGCGTCTGCGCCGCGTGGTGCGCCAGGCGGCCACCGATACCGGTAAGCAGGTGAATCTGGCGCTGGAAGGCACCCACGGCGAACTCGATCGCAACGTGCTCGATCGCATGGTCGCGCCGCTGGAGCACATGCTGCGCAACTCGGTGGCGCATGGGCTGGAAACGCCGGAACAGCGGCGCGAGGCAGGCAAGCCGGAAGAAGGCAGCATCGCGATCCGTCTGCGCCGCGAAGGCTCGGAAATCGTGCTGGAAGTGGCCGACGACGGCGCCGGACTCGACCGCGAGGCGATCCGTCGCCGTGGCGAGCAGCGCGGCCTGATCGAGCCGGGCCAGGTGCTCAACGATGCCGAACTCGATGGCCTGATCTTCGCCTCCGGATTCAGCACCTCCGAGCAGGTCAGCCAGCTGGCCGGCCGTGGCGTGGGCATGGACGTGGTGCGCAACGAGGTGCGCCAGCTCGGCGGCTCGGTGGACATCCACTCGGTGCGCGGCCAGGGCGTCACCTTCACCCTGCGCCTGCCGCAGACGCTGGCGGTCACCCAGGCGGTGTTCGTGCGCATCGGCGAGACCACCTTTGCGGTGCCGGTGGGTTCGGTCAGCGGTATCGGCCGCATCTCGCGGACCCGTTACGAGTCGGGCGAGGGTGGTTACCACTACGCGGGCGAAGAGTACGTGCTGCACGATCTGGGCTCGCTGGTCGGCCAGCCGGTTGCGCGTGCCGATGGCCAGGCGCAGGTGCCGTTGTTGCTGGTGCGTGCCGGCGATCTGCGTGCGGCAGTGGCGATCGATCAGGTGCTGGGCAACCGTGAGATCGTGGTCAAGCCGGTGGGCCTGCAGATCGCGTCGGTGCCGGGCATCTACGGCGCCACCATCACCGGCGATGGCCGCGTGGTGGTGATCCTGGACGTGGCGCCGCTGGTGCGTCGTTACCTCACCCAACCGGCGCGTCCGGCGGTGGAAACCCAGGCCGAAACGCAGCGCCAGGTGCCGTTGGTGATGGTGGTCGACGACTCGCTGACCATGCGCAAGGTCACCAGCCGCGTGCTGGAACGCCACAACCTGGATGTGTCCACCGCACGCGACGGTGTCGAGGCATTGGAGTTGCTCGAAGAGCGCGTGCCGGACCTGATGCTGCTGGATATCGAAATGCCGCGCATGGACGGTTACGAGCTGGCGACCGCCATGCGCGCCGACCCGCGTTTCAAGGCGGTGCCGATCGTGATGATTACCTCGCGCAGCGGCGAGAAGCATCGCCAGCGCGCTTTCGAGATCGGTGTGCAGCGTTACCTGGGCAAGCCTTATCAAGAGTTGGATCTGATGCGTAACGTGTATGACCTGCTGGGGATCGCCCGTGTTCGAGACTAATGGCGCAATGGGGACGCCGGTCGTCCTGCTGGGCCGGCCCGGTGAAGCACGCGAGCGGCTGCGCGAAGCGCTCGGCCTGGCCGGCGCGCAGGTCGTGCTGGAAGACGAACCATCGGCGGTGGATGTGCAGATGCTGCGCGACGTCGAACCGGTCGCGGTGCTGGTGGCGCTGGAGCCATCGATCGAGGATGCCCTGGAAGCCTTGGAGCCCGCCTTCAACATGCCCGGCGTCACGGTGATCTTCGACGAGGCCGAGCTGACCGTGCGCCGCGAGGGGTGGGAAGCGCAGCGCTGGGTGCGCCATCTGGCCGCCAAGCTGCACGGCCATGCCGACGTCTTGCCGCCGGGCACCGAAACCGAACCGTCGCTGCACCCGGAGCCGGGGCTGGCGCTGGCGCCACGACAGCATTCGGATCTGCAACTGGATCAGCATCTGGAAGCGGCCGCGCATGTCTTCGAACGCATGCCGGACGACGCCTTGTTCACGCGCTCCGCCGGCGCTGCCGAGCCGGCCGTTGTGGACGACACCCCCGGTTTGACGCTGGGCGATTCCAGCACCTGGGGCCTGGTCGATGAGGTCGCCGTGGTGGTGCGCCCGCGCGCCGAGCCGGACATCGCTGTGCTGTCCACCGGCGGGCTGTCGCTGGTGGAAATCGAGCACAGCGGCGAGACCACCGGTGTGGTGCTGGTGATGGCCGGCATCGGTGGGCCGGATGCGATTCGTCGTCTATTGGCCGCATTGCCGCTGGATTTTCCGCGCGCGGTGCTGGTGCGCATGACGCTCGATGGTGGCCAGTACGGCAACCTGGTGCGGCAGATGGGCCGCGTGTCTGCGTTGCCGGTCGAGCTGGGCGAAGTGGGGCAGGCGATCGTTGCCGGCAAGGTGTATGTGCTGCCTGAAGAGGTCGGCGTGCAGCAGCGTGCTGGCAGCCTGGCCTTTGTTGCCCTGACCGATCCCGCAGCGCTGATTGCCGCGCTGCCGCCGGCCGACAGTGCGGTGCTGATGCTCAGTGGCGCCAACGAGGCGCTGGTGGATGCGGCGCTGGCGCTGGCCGCGCAGGGCGCTTGGTTGGCGGGGCAGTCCGCCGATGGTTGCTACGACCCGGCCGCTGCGGCGCGTCTGGCCCGACAAGGCATTTTGACCGGCGACCCGGCGCGCTTGGCGCAGGCGTTGGTACAGCGTTGGCCGGCATAAGCCGGGCGCTCCCTCTCAGATCGGAATGGTGCGATGAGCTACGCCAACAATGACGAAATCCGCGGCGTCCTGATCCAGGCGGGCACCGAACGCGTGCTGCTGCCCAATGCCACGGTGGCCGAGGTGATGTCGCGGGTGGCGGTCGAGCCGCTGGCCGACATGCCACGCTGGGTGGTGGGACGCATCGATTGGTATGGTTGGAAGGTGCCGCTGCTGTCGTTCGCGCGCCTGAGCGGCCTTGGCGACGAACCGACGGCGCTCAACAACAAGGTGATCGTGCTCAAGGCATTGGGTGGCAATCCGGCATTGCCGTATTTCGCATTGCTGACCGCTTCGTTCCCGCAGTTGATCTCGGTGCCGCGTGACGGCCTGTTGGCCGACGCCTCCGAAGAGGCGCTGCCCGACGGCGTGCACATGCGTGTGCTGCTGGGCGAGCAGAGCGCGTTGCTGCCGAATCTGGATGCGATCGAAGCGCAGGTGGCGCAGGCGCTTGCGGCGGTTGCTGCCTAGGCGCGACTGACAGGACGCCGACGCAGCGGGCATGCGCGTCGTGTCGGGATGCGATGCGATGGGGTGTCGGGCTGGCTCGGTGCACGCAGCGTGTGGCCACTGCACTTGCTGCATGCAGTCGGTGCCGATCCGGCAACTGGGTCGCGACGATGTGCTGCTTTTCGGAGACCGCTTACGGGGGCGTGATCTGCATGCGTCAGCCTGATACACGCAGCACGGACGACACGCCCAACGCGCGGCTGCGGCCGTCGTGAGCATCCCCGTGTTCGCCCCGCTGCGGCACGCCGATGGCATCGTGCTCTGCGACCTGGCCGTGGTCGACCCGGCGGCAATGGCCGATTACCACACGCGTAACCGCACACATCTGGCCAATGCGATGCCGCTGCGGCCGCCCGCGTTCTATACCACCGACGGCTGGCGTCGCCTGTGCATCGCCTACCGCAGTGCGGTACCCGGCGAGCGCGAACTGCAACTGGTGATGCTGCAGGGTGAGCAGGTCATCGGCACAGTGGGATTGACCCAGATCCAGCGCGGTGCGTTTCAGGCCTGTCACATGGGTTACGGCATTGACGCGGGATATCAGGGGCGCGGATTGGTGCGCTGGGCCGCCACGCAGGGCATCGCCTTCGCCTTCGGCCCGCTCGGCCTGCATCGGGTGATGGCGCAGTACGTCCCGGACAACCTGCGCAGTGCGCGTGTGCTGCAATCGCTGGGCTTTCAGATCGAAGGCCATGCGCGTCGCTATCTGCAATTGAATGGCGTCTGGCGCGACCATGTGCTGACCAGTAAATTGCGCGACGACGACCAGGGGAGCGGCGAGAAGTAGAGCGGCGAGAAGTAGAGCGCTGCGCGGGTCACGTTGCCGTGCCGCCCTGCAGCCGCTCCGCTGGCAAGCGAGCGGTGCATGTTGCTGGCTCGAGTGACGGGGACGTACGGCGACGATGCTGCAATGGCAGTGCGGTGGAAGTGCGATGCAATGGCGCACTCGCATGATCTCGGCTCTCCACCGCATCGCGCCATGAAGGCGATCAAGCCCCGGAAGGCGAAACGCCTTTCATCCTCCGCCGCCGGCACAGCCTGCGTTGTGCGTGGATCCGCATCGGTGGATGCCGTAAGGCGGTTTATCCGCACGCGCGGCTGTCGCATGATGGGCGCTGCTGCCGTGTGATGCGGCTACCCGTTTTCGTCATGGAGTTCGCCCGGATGATCCAACGTCGTCACTTCCTCAAGAGCGCTACGCTTGGCGCGCTCGCTTCTGGTCTGGCTGGCTGGGGCGCACGCGCGCAGGCGGCCGTCGGCGTCGGCGTCGGCAGCAGCGGCCGGGTCGCAGCGCTGCCGCGCGGTGGGGCGCGGGTGATTTCCACCTGGGATTTCGGCATTGCGGCCAATCAGGAAGCCTGGAAGATCCTCAGCACCGGCGGCATTGCGCTGGACGCGGTGGAAGCCGGCGTACGCGTGCCCGAGGCAGATCCGAACAATCCGACCGTGGGCCTGGGCGGCTATCCCGACCGCGACGGGCGGGTGACGCTGGATGCCTGCATCATGGATCACCTCGGCAACTGCGGGTCGGTGGCGGCGCTCGAAGATGTGGTGCATGCCATCTCGGTGGCGCGCGCGGTGATGGAAAAAACCCCGCACGTGATGCTGGTTGGCGATGGTGCGCGCCAGTTCGCGCTGGAGCAGGGCTTTCCGAAAACCAAGCTGCTCACCCCCAGTTCGGAGGCGGCCTGGAAGCAGTGGTTGAAGACCTCGAAGTATTCGCCGGAAGCCAATATCGAGAACCGCGCCTGGCGCGATGCCAAATTGCCGGGCGGCAAGGACAACCACGACACCATCGGCATGCTGGCACTGGATGCGCACGGCAACCTGTCCGGTGCGTGCACCACCAGTGGCATGGCGTGGAAGATGCATGGCCGCGTCGGCGATAGCCCGATCATCGGTGCCGGCCTGTACGTGGACAACGAAGTGGGCGGTGCGACCTCGACCGGTGTGGGCGAGGAAGTGATCCGCAACGTCGGCAGTTTTGCGGTGGTGGAAATGATGCGTCAGGGCAAGTCACCTGCCGATGCCTGCCGCGAGGTGGTGATGCGGCTGATACGTCGCAAGCCCGAACTCACCCGCACCTTGCAGGTGGGGTTCCTGGCGATGAACAAGCGCGGTGACGTCGGCGCGTTCGCAATCCAGAAAGGCTTCAGTTACGCGGTATGCGATGCGCAGCGTCAGGATCTGTTGGTGCCCGGCGAAAGCCACTACACCACCGAGCCTGCCGCGTGAGCGTGCTGGGACTGGAAGTGGCTGCCGATTCGGTGGGGTCGGCACTGGCCGCGCAGGACGGCGGTGCGCTTCGGGTGGAGTTGTGCGGCGGACTGGATGGCGGCGGGTTGACGCCCTCGTACGGCACGTTGGCGGTGGTGCGTGAGCGTTTGCAGATTCCGTTGTATGTGTTGATCCGCCCGCGGGTGGGCGACTTTGTGTTCAATGCCGACGAAGTCGAGGCGATGCGCCGGGATGTGGAGCAATGCGTGCGGCTGGGCTGCGATGGCGTGGTGCTGGGCGCGCTGGATCCGCAGGGGCAGGTCGATATGGCCACGATGCGCGTGTTGATCGCCGCCGCCGGATCGCTCGGGGTGACCTTCCACCGTGCGATCGATGTCAGTGCCGATCCGTCGCGTGTCCTGGAAGATGCGATCGCATTGGGGTGCGAGCGCGTGCTGACGTCGGGTGCGCGTGCGAGCGCGCTGGAAGGTAGCGACACCATCGCGGCACTGGTGCGCCAGGCGGGCGCGCGCATCAGCATCATGCCGGGCGCCGGTGTCTCCGAAAGCAATGTGCTTGCACTGCGTGCCAACACCGGTGCGCGCGAATTTCATGCCTCCTCACGTGGGCCGGTTGCGGCGCAGGTGCATGCGCGGCATGCCTATATCACCGATCTGGGCGGCGATTACCAACAGACCGATGTGGCGCGTGTGCGGCGGATTGTGGGGTTGTTGCAGGGGACGTGAGGCCTAGAGCGGCAGATCTGCTGCTCGGCTGCAAGGCCCTTGCCCGTCCACCATCGCGGGACACGCAGCAAGTACGTCCATGTAGCTCTTACACGGCATCCATGCCGCGTAAGGTCCCGCGACGGTGGGCGGGCAAGGACCAGTCGAGATGGTCGGCATGCATGGGTTTAAACACAGCAACCAGCGGAGTCTCTGGTGCGGTGTCCTCGCCGCTTGCGGGACCGTGTGGCGGCATGGATGCCGCCACCGAGCCCCCAGGGATGGGTTCACGGCGTGTCCCGCGAGCGGTGAGGGCACCGCGCCCTCGACACTGTGAGTTTGCTGCAGGGCCCTTGCCCGCTCACCATCGCGGGACACGCTGCAAGTACGTCCTTGTAAGCTCTTACGCGGCATCCATGCCGCGTAAGGTCCCGCGACGGTGAGCGGGCAAGGACCAGTCGAGATGGTCGGTGTGCATGTTTTTCAACAAAGCAGCCAGCAAATTTTCTGGTGCGGTGTCCTCGCCGCGCCCTCGACTCACTGAGCTTTTGACTGCACCTGAACAACGCTTTGCTTCGAAACTTCGGTTGTTTTGTGTCTTCCCGGCGTGTCCCGCGAGCGGCGAGGACACCGTGCACTCGACTTATTCCGGACTGTGCAGCCGTGGCTATGGCGTTTTGCCATCCGCGTTGCTGCCAAGTCGCACCGGATCGATCACGACATGCTTGATGCGCTGGCGCTTCCAGGTGTAGCTGATGTGGACCAGCCCATCGCGGGTCTGGATCACGGCTGGATACGAAAATTCGTCCTTGGCGCTGTCTTCCAGCGTGAGCACGCGCTGCCAATGCACGCCGTCATCCGATAGCGCGACGGCCAGGGTGCCGCGGCCGTCCCACCAGTCCTTGCCGGCGATGCCGGGGTTGTAGACCAGCAGGGCACGGCCGTCGCGCAGCATCACGGCGTCGGTGCCGCTGTTGGGATTCTCCACATCCAGCAACTGCATCGGTTGCCAATGCTGGCCGCCGTCATGTGAGAACGTGCTGAAAAGTTTGTTCTTCTGGCTGCGGCCGAGTGCCTGCACGCGGCCATCGGCGTGCACCAATAGGCTGGGCTGGATCGCACCGATCACCGCCGGGTCGTTGAGCGGCATGCCGCGTTGCCAATGCGCGCCATCGTCGTCGCTCCATTCCAGATGCGCGCGCCAGCCACGGTCTTCGCTGCTGCTGGGTGACAGGATGCGGCCGTTCGGTAGCTGTATCGGCTTGTTCTTGATCGGGCCGAGAATGCCGTCGGGCAGACGCTGCGGCGGCGACCAGTGCGCGCCGTCATCAGATGAGGTGATGCGCAGGCCCCACCACTGGCGGGGATTGGGGCCGAGCTTGTAGTAAAGCTGCACAGGCCCGGTGCTGGACTGAAACAGCACCGGATTCCACGCCGGCAGCGCCGTGCCGCCGGGACCTGCGTGTGCACCATCGGCGATGCGTCGCGGTGGCTGCCATTGTTGCGGGCCGCGTTGGGTGAGCCAGATACCGACATCGGCCGCACCTTCGTGCGCGCCACCGAACCAGGCTGCCAGCAGCGTGCCGTTGCGGGTTTCCAGCAGCGTGGAAGCATGTGCCTGCGGCGTCGGTGCCGGGTCGGCGATGAACTCGCTGAGCACGATGGGCGAGGGTGCCGGCGTGGGCGATCCAGCCTGGGCGGCGAAGCCGGCAACGCTGGCAACAAGGCAGGTCAGCAGACGAGGCAGATGCATCTGGGTCCAGTGCTGTGCGGATTTTTTAAAGATACCTCTTGATTATCTATTAAGAGCGGCTAACAAAACGACTTCGCGTCAGCCTACTGCAGGCCGGCTGATCTGCGGCCTGGCTGCAGGGCGCTTGCCCGCCCAGCGTCGCGGGACACGCTGCAAGTACGTCCTTGTCAGCGCTTACGCGGCATCCATGCCGCGTAAGGTCCCGCGACGCTGGGCGGGCAAGGACCAGTCGAGATGGTCGGCATGCATGGGTTTAAACCAAGCAACCAGCGGAGTCACTGGTGCGGTGTCCTCGCCGCTTGCGGGACCGTGTGGCGGCATGGATGCCGCCACCGAGCCTCCAGGGATGGATTCACGGCGTGTCCCGCCAGCGGTGAGGGCACCGCGCATTCGACCCACTCAGTGTTTGATCTGGACTTCTGACTGCATCCACCAAGATGCGGCCGACAAAACCACTGCACTCACTGAGAGGCGCTCGCTCGCCAGGTTTTGTTAGCTGCTCTAAATACTATATGCGCAGGTTAGCCCAGGCGGCCGCAGTCGCCGCGCACGGTGCATATCCGCGAGTGCCAGTTGTTCAATAGCGGAGCTGGGGCGCGTTAATCGGTTCTTTCGCAGCGGCAATAGTGATGTAGCCAGATCCGATTGCTGAAACCAGCGCCTGCTTGCGCTTGCGCCGGTGTGCGTCTCGTTCTTGCCGTGCGGCGATAGATGGCGCGTTGCGTGCGGTTTGTTTCGATTCGGTACGCCACGTTCGTGTGGCGGCAGTGGGGCACTTTCTTTAGTGGGAGCATTCGCCCCGACTGGCGGGTGACGGCGCTGGCTTGCAGCGCCGGTCACGCTCAGGCCGCGTTGTCGTCGCGCACCTGCGGCGGCAGCAGGATCTGCGGCTGCTTGGCCGAGTGGGTCTGGCACAGGAATGTCATCAGGTGGGCCGCTTCGATGCTGCCGATCGGTTGGCTGGGCGCGTGCTTGCTGTGAACGTGTTCGGCAAAGGCGTGCTGGGTCTGCTCCGGAACCGCGGAGACAAGGTCTTGCGTGACGGTGGACGACGACATGAAACGCTCCTGAAACTCACGAACTGACCGTCGCTCCATCGAACAACGGGAATGCGCCACTGTCTTCCACAACGGCGTGAGCCGGTGATCTTGCCTGGAATGCGATCCGTCCGATACCGCACAGGTCGCAGACGCTGCACGGCAGCGGATGTCCAGATAACGGCGGGCGCGCGCCAGTCTGAAGGCCTGTCGTGCTGGTGGCTGTCCTGGGTCTGCTCGCCAGTGGGTGGGAGGCGGGAGCGGCAGCGAACAAAGTGACCTGGATGACGCTGTCGCTGGGGCTGCATCGGCGGTGGCGTTCGGGCTGCATGGGGACTGCTTCGAGCGGTACAGCACCGGCGTGGCGCGGACACGTGACGGTTTTCAGGACGAAGGACGCCGGCCGCACGATCGAACCGAAGGGCGGGCACAGATCGTCGGCGTCGTAGCGTTGCCGCAGTCATCATCGAACGATGGCTTGGAAACAGCGCCGGCCCTGTCACGGCTGACGTCACAGTGCGCCGCCATCCACGCGACGGCGGCGCGCTGTGCCGGCCGTGCCGTCATTCCGTCGGCTTGATCCACACCTGCTGTTTCAGCCCGCGCACGCTGGGTTTGGCGGTGCTGTCCAGGTCGAACACCACCACGGTGTTGTCGCCCTTGCGCTGGAACGGTGCGGGGAAATACAGCGCCCGTTGCGGGCCGATGTTCCAGTGGCGGCCGAGGTTGACGCCGTTGGCCCAGGTCACGCCCTTGCCGAAGGCGCGCATGTCCAGATAGGTGTCGGTGGGCGTGCCGATGCGCAGGCTGCCGCGATGGAAGGCCGGGCCTGCGACGGGCTTGCGGGTCCAGCCGCGCAGGCTGTCGGGCGAACGCATCGGCAGCGGGAAGGCCTGCCAGCCGGTGAGTTGCTGGTTGTCCAGCAGTACCGGGTCGACCAGGCCGGCGCGGCCGTCGGCCATGCGCGGGCCGTAGTTGATACGGCCGCTGTTTTCGACCAGAACATCCAGGGTGTGTTGGCCAGCCGGAATGTCCACGTCGGTGGCGACCTGTTGCAGGCGACGCTCGACGCTGCCGACCGGTGTCTGGTCCAGATACACGCGTGCCACGTCGCGTACCTCGCCCAGGTACAGCGAACCCTTGCGCGGGCCGGTGACGGTGGTGCGGTAGAGGATGTAGCCGTAATCCTGGCCGAAATGTTCCATCGGCTGCGGGGTGTCGATGGCGATCGGGGCGGGCAGGTTGTCCCACAGCGAGGCGGATTCGCGCAGTTGCGTGTCCGGCAGGGCAGCGCTCGCGATCGGTGTCGGCAGCGCAGGCGGCTGCACGCCGGTGACGCGGGCGATGGCATCGCGCATCAGCGCGAACTTCGGCGTGGGATGGCCGGCTTCGTCGAGGATGGCGTCGTAGTCGTAGCTGGTGGTCTGCGGCGCGTAATGATCGCTGGGATTGCCCTGGAAATTGGCACCATTCATAAAGCCGAAACTGGTGCCGCCGATGAACATGTAGAGATTGGCCGAGTGGCCCTGGCGCAGGATCCACTCCAGTTCTTCGGTCTGCTGTTTGGCATCGGTGCTGGCGTGCGGCTTGCCCCAATGGTCGAACCAGCCGGCCCAGTATTCGCCGACCATGCGCGGTTGCTCGGGGCGGAACTTGATCAGTTTGTCGAAGGCGCTCTTGGCTTCGCCTGGCGCGAAGTTCACCACCGCCAAGGTGTTCGGCAAGGTGCCGTTGGCGAGCATGTCGGCACCGTCGGAGGTGAACAGCAGCGCCTTGTCGAAGCCTGCCTTGACGAACATGGCGCGGTTATCGGCCATGTAGGCATGGTCGTCGTCGTAGGAGCCGTATTCGTTCTCCACCTGCACGGCGATGATCGGGCCGCCGTTGTGGTTGAGCAGCGGTTGTACCTGTTTGGACACGGCATCCAGATAGGCCTGGCTGGCGGCGAGAAAGCGCGGGTCGCGGCTGCGCACGCGGATGTTGTCCTTGCCGAACAACCACGCCGGATAACCACCGGCTTCCCATTCGGCGCAGGCGTAGGGGCCGGGGCGCAGGATGACGTTGAGGCCTTGCGCGGCGGCTTCGCGCACGAACGCGGCCACATCGTTGTTGCCGGTGAAATCGAACTGGCCTTGCTGCGGCTCGACCAGGTTCCAGAACACGTAGGTTTCCACCGTGTTCAAGCCAAGCGCGCGTGCTTTCTGCAGGCGATCCTTCCAGTACGCGCGTGGAATGCGCTGGAAATGGATGGCGCCGGAGAGGAGTTGATACGGCTTGCCGTCGCGCACGAACTGGGTGCCTTGCGTGCCGACGCTGGGCCAGCGCTCGGTGTCGGCGGCAATGGCGGTGACGGGAAGCGCGAACGCGAGGGCCAGGACGAGGGGGCTGAGGGTGGTGCGCAACATGGGCGATTCTCGGCGGTGACGAGTGACTGGTGACACGCGTGGTGGATGGGGTTTTGCTTGGGTTGGGGTGCGGGTTGGCCCTCATCCGCCCTTCGGGCACCTTCTCCCGCTTGCGGGAGAAGGAAACAACAAGCCCCCCGCTTGCCGGGGGGCAAGATGCTTGGAGCGTGCGTCGTTTACGCGAACGACGGTGGCAGATCCTCCTTGTTGGCACCGAAGGCCAGGTTCGGTGTTGCGCCCATGCTGAATTCCAGCGTGCCGCCTGCGGCCAGATCGGCGTGGCGCAGCCAGGCGCGGTTGATCGGTTTGCCGTTCCATTTCAGCGATTGCACGTAGACGTTCTGCGCGCTGGTGTCGTTGGCGACGATGCGCAGGGTATGGCCGTTGCCGACATCGAGTTCTGCGCGCTTGAACAACGGGCTGCCAACGATGTAGTTGCCGCTGACCGGATCCACCGCATACAGCCCCAGCGCGCTGAGTACGAACCACGCGCTCATCTGTCCGCAGTCTTCATTGCCGGACAGGCCATTGCGCGCGTCGTGGTACTGCTCGCGCAACAGCCGGCGCACCATCGCCTGGGTCTTGTACGGTTGGCCGGCGTAGGCGAACAGATACGCCACGTGATGGCTGGGTTCGTTGCCGTGCGCGTACTGGCCGACCAGTCCGTCGATATCCGGCGGCGCATCGGCGGGCAGTTCCGAGCTGGTGGAAAACAGTTCGTCCAATTTGGCAACGAAACCGTCGCGGCCGCCGTACAAATCCATGTAGCCGTACAGGTCGTGCTGGTTGAGGAAGGTGGCCTGCCAGGCGTTGGATTCGGTGAAATCGCGCCACTTGGCGATGTGGCCCATGCCGCGTGGGTCGAAGGGTTTGGCCCAGTTGCCGTCTTCCAGGCGCGCCTGCACAAAGCCGCTGTCGCGATTGAACACGTTGCGGTAATTGCGCGAGCGCTTGCGCAGTGCGCGTGCATCGTCGGTGGCACCGGCGGCTTGCGCCAGATGCGCGCAGGCCCAGTCGTCGTAGGCGTATTCCAGTGTGCGGCTGACCGCTTCGTCCACCTTGTCGGCAGGGATGTAACCAAGTTTGCGGTAGTAGCCAAGACCGTGGGTGGTGTCGTCCATCGCGCGCTTGCGGTACGCCGGCCATGCGGCTTTGTAGTCGATGCCGGTGAAACCCTTGGCATGCGCTTCTGCCAGCACCACTGCCGAGTGGTAGCCGATCATGCAGCCGGTTTCCACGCCTTGCAGCGGCCAGATGCCCACGCCGTCCGGGCATTCGTTGGCGCCGCGCACCAGGCATTGCATCAGGTCCGGTACGCGCTCGGGTTGCACCAGGGTCAGCAAGGGATGCAGTGCGCGGTAGGTGTCCCACAGCGAATAGGTGCTGTAGTTGTGATAACCCTTGGGCAACGAATGGATCTTCAGATCCATGCCGCGATAGCGGCCGTCCACGTCGCTGAAGAGCGTCGGCGCAAGCAGGCTGTGATACAGCCCGGTGTAGAAGATGCGGCGTTGCGCGTCGTCATCGCTGTCGATGCGCACGCGTGCGAGTTCTTTTTCCCAGGCGGCCACGGCTTGCGCGTGCACACGGGCGAAGTCGAAGTCGGGCAGTTCCGCATCCAGGTTGGCCAACGCGTTGTCGGCGCTGACGGCGGAGATGCCGACCTTGATCAGCAGCGGTGCGTCGGATGCATCCGGGTAATGCAGGGCGGCCTTGAGATGCACGCCGTCGATGCTGCGCGTGCCTGCGGCTAGCGGTTGGTCTTCGTTGTACAACTGCACGCGCTTGAAGGGGCGCGACAGGCGCATGGCGAAATAGATGTAGCGCCCCTGCGCCCATTGATAGACGCGCCGTCCGCCGGTGAGCGTACGGTCGTCGACCACGCGCAGCTGTGCGTCGGTGATGCGGGTGGGGATGCCGGGTTTGTCCTGCATGCCATGGCAGAGATCCAGCAGCACATGCGCCGGCTTGCCCTTGGGAAAGTGATAACGGTGCAGGCCTGCGCGCGCGGTGGCGGTGAGTTCGGCATGCACGCCGCTTTCCTTGAGCCGCACGCGGTAGTAACCGGGCGAGGCGGCTTCATCGCTATGGTCGTAGCGCGAGCGGTAGCCAGTGTCTGGCGCGTCGAGTGCGCCCGGTACCAGCTTCACCTCGCCGGTGGCGGGCACCAGCAGGAAGTCCAGCATGTCGCCGATGCCGGTGCCGGACAGATGCGTATGCGAAAAACCCATGATCGAGCCGTCGGACTCGTGGTAGCCGGAGCATGAATCCCACACCGCGTTGTAGGTGTCCGGGCTCAGCTGCACCATGCCGAACGGCAGCGTCGCGCCGGGGAAGGTGTGGCCATGGCCGCCGGTGCCGATGAAGACATCGACGTGGCGGGTGAGGTCGGCGCGGGTGCGCGCATCGGCCGGGAGTGCGTAGTTGCCTGCGCGTGCGCGGGCTAGCCCGGAGAGACCGGCGCTACCGAACAGTGCCGCTGCGATGGCGCCTTGAAGAAAACCGCGTCGTGTTGCCATGGGTGTTTGCTCTCGGAAATCATGGGCCGGTGCGGGAGCGCCCTCATCCGCCCTTCGGGCACCTTCTCCCGTAGGCGGGAGAAGGACAGGGGGCAGGCGCGACGCACGGGATCGGGAGAAGGACAGGGGTCAGGCGCGACGCACGGGATCAGGCGCTGCGCAGCAGCTGGGGTTTGCGTTGGTGCAGGTCGATGATCAGTTCGCCGAACAAGGTGTTGGCCCAGGCGAACCAGTCGCGGGTGAAGGTGCTCGGGTTGTCCTTGTCGAAGGCTTCATGCATGAAGCCGGTGCCGGCATGGGTGGTTTTCAGCCATTGCAGGCATTGGCGCAGTTGTGCATCGTCGTCGCTGACCAGCGCGTACTGGATGATCGACATCGGCCAGATCGTGCCCATGCCGCTGTGCGGGCTGCCGACGCCCTCGGCCGCGCGGCCGCGCGAGAAATACGGGTTGCGTTCGCTCCAGGCCAGCTGGCGGGTGCGCAGGAACACCGGGTCGGCACGATCGCAGCAGCCCAGGTAGGCCAGGCTGAGCAGGCCGGGCGCGTTGGCGTCGTCGATGAACAACTGGTTGCCGAAGCCGTCCACTTCGAAGGCCCAATACGCCTGCCCGTCGCTGTCGCGCAGTTGGCCGAACTGGCGTGTTGCGGTTTCCACTTCATCGGCCAGCGCGGTGCAGTCGGCGGCGAAATCGGCATCGCGATGCAATGCGGTGCTCATCGTCGCCAGTTGGCGCAACGAGGCCACTGCGAACAGATTGGCCGGCACGAACAACGGAAACACGCAGGCATCGTCGGAGGGGCGGAACATCGAGTGGATCATGCCGTTGGGCCGGGTCGGCTGGCCGTAGCCTTCCAGCACCAGGGTTTCGGTCGCCAGCGGCGAGGGGCGCTGGAACACGTAGGGGCCGCGGTTGTCCTTGCGCTGCTGCTCGCGGAAGGTCTTGACCACCACATGCATGGCCGCGCGCCAGTCGTCGTCGAACGGTGCCGCATCGCCGGTAGCGCGCCAGTATTCGTGCGCGATGCGGATCGGGTAGCACAACGAATCGATTTCCCACTTGCGCTCGCCCACGCCGGGCTTCATTTCGGTGATGTCGTTGAGCGACCACTTCAGGCGCTGGGTCTGGCCATCGGGCAGGAAAGCGTTGGCATAGGGGTCGAGCCGGATGCAGGCGGCCTGGCGTTGGATCAGCCCATGGAACATGCGCCGCAAGCCGGGATCGCGCTTGGCCAGCGGCACGTACGGGTGTACCTGTGCGGAGGAATCGCGCAGCCACATCGCATGGATGTCGCCGGTGATGACGAAGGTGTCCGGCTTGCCGTTGCGGGTGCCGGTTTCCACCGTGGTGTCGAGCGTGTTGGGGTAGCAGTTCTCGAACAGCCAGGCCAGTTCGGGGTCGGCGATGCGCGCCTTGATCTGCAGGATCTGCTGCTCGACCGCCTTGCTGACGAAGCGGCGCTGCGCCTTGGGCGGGCGCTTGCTGACGAAGCTGCCAGTGGCCGTGGAGCTGCCGGCGGCGGGCGCGGCCGCGAAGGCGGGCAGTGCGCCGGCAAGCAGGCCGGCGCCTGCGCTGGCACCGAGCAACTGGAGGATGTCGCGGCGGGTGTGCATGACCTGAAGGCTCCTTGGATTCGGCATGAGGTCTGCATCACCGGCACCGCTCCCTCAGCCGCGCGACACGCCGGCTGGTGATGAGACCTATGCATGACCAATTTCCGATGACCATACAACGTGTACGCCGAATGTGCATAGTGCGCCTGCACAATTCGGCGTCGTATGCGTGGGCTGCGGCTATGGCGGCTTCTCCAGGTCACCGCGGTTGCGCGGACAATGCCTGCTCGCCGTGCAATGCCGTTGCCATGAACAGCGGTAACGACGCCTGCAAGCGGGTGCAACGCAGACCGGCCTGCTGATGGGCACCGCGCGTGCGGCTCCGCGCTGAACACGCTGCTGGCGACGTCCTCGACGGTGCGGGGATGAGGGTGGCCGGGGGCGTCGGGCCTGCATGCCGAGCGCGGCTGCAGGTGGAGTGCGCTCCGAACAGGCGTCTCGCCAATACGCGACGCCCCGGTCCACCGATCACCCGGCTGCCTGCGCACCCCAATGCGCTGGACCTGCGCAGTGGCCATCGTCGTGCTCATGCCCGAACAATGCATCCAACAGGCGCCGCGCCGGGCTCCATTCGCCGATCGCCGGATGGATCAGCATGGCCTTGCAGGCGTCCAGGTGGCTACCGCTCAGCGCCGCCTCGATCGCGGCGTGCTCGTAGGCCTTGAACGAGCGCACCAGCCCCTGCACTGCGCTGGGCAGCGGCGCGGCCGGGATCGGCACGATGCGGTCGCGGTCGATGTCGGCGGCGATTTCCACGATGTCGTCGTCGGCCAGCTCGGCCATCGCGCCCTGGTTGCGCACATTGACCACGTGCCGGCTGGGGCGGGCACCGGTCAGGGCGCTCATCACGTCCACGGCGATGCGGTGATAGCCGGTGCTGGCACGGAACGGGTCCGGCTGCGGCGCCAGGTCCGGCGCGAACGCCGAGCCGGCCTCGGCCTCCAGCTTCATGTACGAGCCGGAGCGCTGCGCCAGGTAGGCGGCATAGGTCTGCACCGCGCCGGTGGTGTCGCCGGCCTCCAGGCGGCTGCGCAGGTCGCCGACCAGGCTGCGGTTGAGCCGCTCGATCTCGCCACCGCGGCTGGCCCCGCTGGCGCGCTGGTTATCCAGCGCGCGGCGGCGTTCGTAGAAGAAATACAGGTACTCGGTGGGGATCAAGCGCAGCGCACGCAGCATGTCGAAGTCGAACAACGGCGCCAGGTACAGCTGACGCAGGATGGCGTCGTCGGCGAGCACGCGGTCGATGACGTCCACGCCGCGCACGCGCACCGCGCGGATCCAGCCCAGGTGGTTGAGGCCGACGTATTCGCATTCCACATCGGCGGCCGGCTCGCCGAGCGCGCGCGCGATGTTGTGGAACAACTCCACCGGCGTGTCGCAGATGCCGACCACGCGTGCGCGGGTGTGTGCGCTGATGGCCTGGGTGATCAGCCCGGCCGGGTTGGTGAAGCTGACCAGCCAGGCGTCCGGGCTCAGCCGCTCGATCATGCGCGCCTGTTCGATCGCCACCGGCACCGTGCGCAAGGCCTTGGCCACGCCACCGGGGCCGGTGGTTTCCTGGCCGGAATAACCGTGGCCGATGATGGTCTGCTCGTCGGAGGCGCGCTGGGCGATGCCGCCGACGCGGATGCTGTTGAGCACGAAATGCGCGCCTTCGATCGCTGCCTCCAGCGATGGCGCGGCGTGCACCTGCAGCGCGCCTCCGGACTCGGCGACGATGGCGCGGCCCATCGCCACCATCAGCGCCAGGCGCTCCTGGTCGGGGTCGTACAGCACGATCTCGCGCGCGCCCAGCGCTTCGGCGGCTTCGTTGACGCCGTACACCACCAATGGCGTGCGTACGCCGCCGCCGCCGATCAGGGTCAGCTTGCGATTGTCGACAGAACTGCTCATGGAACGTCCTCGTGTGTGGGGGGAGAGAGTTGAAACAGACCGTCCAGCGCGCCGAGTGCGCTGCAGCACGCCGCGCCGCTGCGGCAGCCTTGCTGCGCGCAGGCATCCAGTGGCTGGCCGTGCAGGCGCGCGGCGAGAAATCCGGCATCGAAGGCATCGCCGGCGCCGGTGGTGTCGCGCACCTGCACGGTGGGCGCGGCGATCAGGCGCGCGCCGGCAGCGTCGATCACCATCGCGCCGCTGGCGCCGAGCTTGATCACCGTCTGGCGCAGGCCGAGCGCGTGCGCCCAGGCCAGGCAGGCATCGGCGCCGTCGCCGCAGCCCATCAGTGCGGCTTCCTTCTGGTTGGGCAAAAACCAGCTCACCGCGCGGCAGGTGGGGTGATTGGCCGGGTCGGTGAGCCATGCCGGGCTGAAGCCGACGTCCAGCGAGGTGGTGCAGCCGGCGCGTGCCAGCTGCGGCAACACCACACGCGCCAACTCTGCTGGCAGCGGCATTGCGAAATGCACATGCGCTGCTGCGCACAGCGTGGCGATGACGTCTTCGCGCAACAGCAGCGTGCCCAGCTCGGCATTGGCGCCGGCATAGGTGAAGAACGAACGGTCTTCCTGCAGCGACACGCTGGTGGTCACGCCGGTACCGGCTTCCGAGTCGATCAAACCCTCGGCCGAGACACCGAACTCGCCCAAACGTCGTTCGAACAACGGACGGTCCTGCGCACCGATCGCGCCGATCACGCGCACATTGCAACCCAGCCGCGCCAGCGCGCAGGCGGTGATGAGGGTGCCGCCGCCGAGTTCACGCGTGTAATGGCGCGCAAGCGCTTCTTCGCCCGGCGCCGGCCAGCGTTCGAAGCCGGCGAAGATGTGGTCCAGATAGACCTCGCCGACCACCATGAGTTGCGCCGTGTTCATTGCAGCTGGAATGGCCATGCGCGCTCCCTCCTCGCCTGGATCAGATACAACGCGCTGCCCACGCACAGCGCCAGTACGGCGGCGAGCAGGCGCCGTCCCGGGCTGGTCGCCAGCAGATACAGCCAGCCGAACACACTGATCAACAGCGGCCACGGGTACAGCGGCATTGCAAAGGCACGCCGACGGCGCTTGCGTCGCAACAGCACCACTGCCAGGCATTGCGCCAGAAACTGGAACAGGATCTGGATGATCATCAAGGTGGCGATCAGATCGTCCAGCGTCAGCAGGCAGGCCAACGCCGAGGTCGCACCGACGAACAGCAGCGACACGGTGGGAAACCCGCCGCGCGGATGCAGCCGCGCAAACACGCTGAAGAACTGCCCGGCCGCCGCGGCCGCATACGGCACCCGCGAGTAGCCCAACTGCACCACCAGCGCCGAGCCCCAACTGGCCAGCACGATCAGCGCCACCGCCACGGTGCTGCCGATGGGGCCATAGATGGCCTGCATGAAGTCGGCGATCACCGCCTTGGAGTGCGCGGCCTGTTGCCACGGCAATACGCCGAGCAAGGTGATGTTGAGGCCCAGATACAGCAGCGCCACGATCGGGATCGAGATCAGCACCGCGCGCGGGATCGTGCGGCGCGGCTTGCGGATTTCGCCGCCGAGCATGCACACGTTGTTGTAGCCGCCATAGTCGTAGACCGCGATCAACGCCACCGCACCGAAACCCAGCCAGAATCCATGCGGCGACGCGGGACGCGCGTGCAAGAATGCCGACGCGATGCCGACATCGAAGTGCAGCACGCCGCTGCCGATGATCCACACGCAGGCGCCGATCACCACCGCACTGACCAGCAGCGACAGCAACTGCACCGAGCGCACCTTGCGATACAGCAGCAGCGTGTTGAACGCGCATAGCGTCATCGCAATGGCGGTGAGTTGGGTGTGGCCCAGCGCCGGCATCAGGAACGCCAGGTATTGCACGCAGCCCACTGCGGCAGAACCCACCGACAACGGTGCGGTCAACAGCGTCTGCCACAGATACAGAAAGCCGAACAGCCGGCCCCAGCGCTCGCGGCCGTAGGCTTCGCGCAGATAGTGATACGGCCCGCCGGAGCGGGGAATCGCCGCGCCCAGTTCGGCCCACACCAGCCCATCGCACAGGCACAACAGCGCGCCGGCGACCCAGCCGACCAACACTGCCGGCCCGGCCAGCGCCGACAACGCCAGCGGAATGGTGATGAACGGGCCGATGCCGATCATGTTGAGCAGGTTGGCCGACAGCGCGCTCCAGAAACCGAGCGTGCGCGGCGGTGCCGAGGCCTGGGCGTGTTGCGCCAGCAGGGTGGGCGAGGTCAGCATGCGCAGGACGCTGCAGGTGCGACTGTCGCTGCGGCCGTTGCGCTGCGTGTCGAGCGCAGCCCGTCGGCGCAATGGATCGCGGTGGGCGCGAGCTGATGCAGATCCAGTACCAACACCGCGTTGTTGCCCGGGCGCAGCCACGCCCCAGGGCAGAACAGGCAGTGCTGCGGGCCGATGTCCCAATAGCGCCCGAGCAGACGTCCGTTGACCCACAGATAGCCTTTGCGCCACTGGCGCATGTCGAGGTAGAGATCGCCGGCTGTTTCCAGGTGCATGTCGGCCGCGAAGAACAGGCCGGGGCGCGTGGGTGGTCCTTGTAGCGGACGTAGCGTGGGTGCGTTGTCGCCATCCAGCGGCAAGCCATGCACCTGCCAATCGCGCAGCTCCTCGCCGTCCAGCTGCACCGGGCCGAGCAAGCCTTTCGCATCGCCCAGGGCGGGGCCGAAATTGATATGGCCAAAACTGTCCACCAGCACGTCCAGTGTGCGCGCGCTGGACGCAGCGCGCGGCAGCGTCAGCTGCGGGGTGCTGTTGAGGCGCGCGTGCTGCATGCGCGAGACGTGGCCGATCTCGTCGCCGTCGATGTGCACTGTCGCGTAATCGTGCACCTGCCCAAGATCCAGCTGCGTGCCGGCCGCGATACGGCGCCGGTACACCACCAATCCCAGGTTCTGCTTGAGCAGGGTCTGATTGTCGGCGGGCCGTGCGGTGTGCACCGGGCCGGCACCCAGGTTGTCCCAGAGCGTGGCGACCGGGTGTGCAGTGAACGATGCAAAGCGGGCGCGGGGCGGTGCGTCCGGGATCGCTGGCAGCGCAGTGCCGGTGTGCTGGGCGATGATCCGACGCAGCGCCATGTACGCAGGCGTGGCGCGGCCGCCTTCGTCGATCGGCGCGCTGTAGTCGTAGCTGGTCAGCGCAGGCTGGAATTGCGAACCATCGTCTTCGGCATTGGCACCGGCGCTCAGCCCGAAATTGCTGCCGCCGTGCACCACGTACAGATTGAACGAGTACCCGGCGGCCATCAGCCGCTGCAGCATCGGTGCGTAATCGCGCCGCGCGAACGCGTCCTCGCCCCAATGCGTCAGCCAACCCGGATAGCCTTCGGCCACCCAGACCGGTGCATCGCCTGCGAGCTGTGTTCCTTCGTGGAGTTCATTCAGATCGGCACCATCCAATCCCAGTGCAGCACCGGGAAGATAGGCCTTGCGTCGACGCAGATCCTTCATGCCTTCGGCCAATGAAAACGGGCCATCGATGCCGTGCGCGCGCCACAGCGCGGCCAATGCCTGCAGATAGCCCACGTCGCTGCCCTGCATGCTGTATTCGTTTTCGATCTGCAGCATCAGCACCGGCCCGCCGGCACTGGCCATCAACGGTGCGATGCGTGGCGCCACGACGCCGATGTAGCGCTGCACCGCCGCCATGTAACGGGTATCGTGTGCGTCGCGCAGGCGCATGCCCGGCTCGCGGAGCAGATACGCAGGCAAGCCGCCCAGCGTCCATTCCGCGCAGACGTACGGGCCGGGTCGCAGATACACCCACATGCCTTCCTGCTGGCAGAGCCAGATGAAGGCGACGAAGTCGCGTTCGCCGGTTTCGATATCGAACTGCCCCGGTTCGCGCTCGTACGCATTCCACATCAGATACAGCGCGATGGTGTTCAAGCCCATCGCCTTGGCCATGCGGATGCGGTGCAGCCAATCGGCACGGGCAATGCGCAGCGGATGCATCTCGCCGCTACGGATCTGCCACGCCTGCCGATCCAGCACGAACTGGCCGCGCTCGAATCCGAAGACATGTGGCCGGCCATCCGGTACCGGCGCACGGGGCGACGACAGCACCGCCGGCGCGGCCGCCAGACCGAACGGTGCGAGCAGGCCGAACGTGCACAGGTTCCTGCGTTTCATCGTCTCTCCAACCAGGGTGGAAGGAACTGCCGCGCGGCATCGCGCTGCACGGCTGTGGCCGCGCATGCGGTGCCGCCACGCACGCGCAAACGCGCAGCGCGACATGCCGTCAGAACGCGTACTTGACCGTCAACAATGCGGTGCTGCCGGCATCGACGATGTCGGAGATCGCCAGGTTCTTGCGGCCCACATGCGCCCAGTAGCTGTATTGCTTGGTCAGGTTGGAGATCGACAGATCCATGCTCACGCCGTTGTCGAAGCGGTAACCGGTGTGCAGATCCACGCGCCGGGTCGGGCGTGCCCACAGGTCGTTCCACGGCGCGCCTGCGTGCAGGAAGTCGTAGCCCAGCAGGTAGGAACTGCTGAAGTGATAGCTCAGGTTCAACGAGAACCCGCTGTGTTCGTAGAACAGTTCCAGATTGGCCATCGCCGATGGCGCAGACTGCATGTGCTCGTTCTCGAAGCCATCCAGGCCCAGGTCCGCACGCGCATGCTGGCGGGTGGCGTTGGCACTGATGCCCAGGCCGTCGAACGGGGCGGGCAGGTCCTGGAATTTCTGCCGTGCGCTGATTTCCACGCCGTAGATTTTGCCGTCGCCGCCATTGGTGGGCATGTGGTACAGCACCGTGCCGCTGCCGCTGGTGTTGCCATTGGCCTGGGCCGAGCCGGCATCGTAGATGTAGTTGCGTAGCTGCTTGTAGAAGCCGGCCAGCGAGAAGAACCCGCCGCGCTCGGTGGACCATTCGCCGGACAGATCCAGGTTGGTGGATTCGATCGGCTTCAGATCGGGATTTCCCTGGGTGATGGTGGTGACGCCGTTGGAGATATCGATCTGGCTGCCGCCGCCCAGTTGCACGAAGGCCGGCCGCGTGTAGCTGGTCCATACCGATGCGCGATAGGCGGTGCGCAGATCCGGCCGCCAGGTCAGGAACACGCTGGGCAGCGGTTCATTGTAGGAGGTGTGGTTGTGGTCGAAGTAGCCGACGATTGCGTTGCCATCGGCATCCACCGGGCTCACCCAGAAGGTGTTGTTGATGGCGGTGTGCTCGAAGCGCACGCCCGGCACGATATCCAGGTTGCCCATGGTGAAGGTGGCGCTGGCATAGGCCGCGCTGACCGCCTCGGTGCCGCGCATGGTGTTGCAGTTGTAGTTGTTGACGTAGAACGCGCTGCCGCAGGTGTCCAGGTCATCGTCGGTGACGTGCTGGGCGATCACACCGGCCACCGCAGCTTCGCTCACCCGGGGCGTATTCCAGTCGTATTTGCCCGGGAAGATCGACGCATAGGTGCCGGTGAAGATCCCCAGGTCGCCCAGCGTGGTGGTGCCGTCCACACCGCCGGTATACCAGTCGCGATTGGTGTAGCGGCGGCTGCTCTTGCTGTACTTCACCCCCAACTGCAGCGAGCGCAGCGCGCCATCTTCGAAGTCGTAGCGCGTGTCCAGGCGCGCGCCACCTTTCTTCTGGCCGGAGTAGATCTTGGTCTGTTCGCCATAGCTGCTGGCATACAACGAGGGGATGTTGTTGACCTGCGCCTGCAGTGCAGGTGTGAGCCGAGGGTACGGGAACGCGCCGCCGCCATAGCCCACCAGGGTGTTGCCGGAGTAGGCGTAGTTGTCCTGGGTGAACTTGTCTTCGCGTCCGTCGATTTCCACATGGTCGGGGCGGTCGTTATTGCCGAAGCTGTAGAACGCGTTGGGCATGAACGTCCAGCCGCCTACGGTCTTTTTCGCACCGACCTGGAAGGTTGCCAGGTCGGCGATTTCCGGATTGGTCTCGTACCAGAAGCGTGAAGCGATGCGGCCGATATTGGGTGTAAACACGCCCGGCGTGCCGGTGGGTACGTAGCTCACATCCTGCGGCAGCAACTGCACGAAGGTGGTGCCCTGGTCGGTCTTGGCATAGGCGTAGGTCATGCGCGCATACAGCGACAGGCTGTCGTCCACATGCCAGTCGAACGAGGCATTGCCGCCGTAGCGACGCTCCCAGCCGGCAGCGATGCCCACGTTCATGCCGGTGCTGGTGAGGTTGTGCTGCGGGTCGAAACCGGCAGCGTTGCCGCCGTCGGCGTCGGTGTTCAGGTATTCCCACGACCCATCGTTGAGCGCGCTGGTGGCGGCGGCCACCTCGCTGTTGGTGGTGGTGCGGTAATCGTAGTACGCGCTGGCATAGATGCCGAACTGCTGCGCCTCACCGAACTTGTGCTGGAACTCGCCGCCGAAGCCGCCGCCCAGGCCATCGCCGCCGTAATCGCGTGCGCGGCTCTCCACCCGGCCGCTGCCGGTGATGCTGCCGCTGGTGGTGTCCTTGAAGTCGTAGGCGGTGGGCGTGCGGAAATCCAGCGTGCCGCCGATCGCATCGCCGTCCATGTCGGCGGTGGAGGTCTTGTTGGCGACGATGGTCTGCAGTCCGGTCGGCGGCAATAAACTCAGTTGCACGCTGCGGCTATACGGCATGCCTTGCGCCACGGTGACTCCGTCGATCATGTTGACGTTGTATTCGGACGGCAGCCCGCGCACCGAGGCGAACATGCCTTCGCCGCGCGCGGCGCCATCGATGCCGCCGAAATAGCCCGAGCCGGTGCTGGTGATGTTGATGCCGGCAATCAGGCCCAGCGCTTCGGCCACGTTGTGCACGGCGGTGCGTTGCAGATCGTTGGCCGACAGCACATCCACGGTGTTGGCGGCATTGATCTTCAGGTCGCTGGCGTCGTAGCGATTGCTCACCACGCTGATCGCCTTCAGTTGCTTGACCTCCTCCAGCGCGATGGCCACCGATGCAGTGCCGCTGTCGCCGACCTGGACGCTGGTTTCTGCCGCGCTGAAGCCCGGGTAGTCCAGATTCAGCGCGTATTGCCCGGCAGGTACGTCGTGGATGACGAAGTGCCCGCGCGCATCGGCCACCGCGCTGTAGGACGTGCCGGCGATGCGTACCTTTGCATTCGCTGCAGGTTTGCCGCTGCTGCTCTCTTTGAGCTCGCCCTCCACCGTGCCGGCCATTGCGGCTGCCGCCGAGGCCATGCCGGTGACGGTCAGGATTGCCACGATCAATTGCTTGCCGTTCGAACGCTCACGCTTTTCCACGTGCCACCTCGCCAGATGCTGGGCAACGTTGCCGATGGCAACGTCCTGCCGATGCCTTGCTCATGGGCAGACGGTCTGCGGGTGATGCACGCGCACGGCATCGCACGGCACGCGATCAATGCGTGGGCGACTTGCCGAACGGGAGTGACGCCGCTGCGTCTGCCTGCTGGGACCGCGATGCAGGCGTCAGCGGCGGGGCGGGGAATACCCGGCGATGCACTTGGAGCGCGATCGCATCGCGCTCAATTTGTAGTGCTTGGTCATAACGGCTGCGCCAGCGTGACAGCAGCGGCGCGCATCGCGCGGGTGCGATGCAATGCGAGAGCGGCAACACATGGGCGCTGGTCGATACGACGATGCTGCATACAACCATCTCCCAATGCCGGTGCTGCGTGGAAACGCGATTGCCGTCTTCGGAGCGCACGGGCTGACGGCGTGCGCTTTCGAGTGCGCGTAGTGATAGGCCTCACGGTTGCGTCTGTCAAGCAGGTGTGACGCGTGTGCTCAGATCGACGCATTGCCTGTCGATAGATCACCAATTCGACGCCACATCAGCGCGGCAGCTGCGTTATGCGTTGCGGCGCAACATGCTGCATGACGCAACAGGCGCCGGCCATGACGGGCGACGCCTGTTGGGTGTCATGCGGCGGTACCGATCACTTTGGCAGCGGCGAGCGGCCCTGAATCGAAAACGCCGCAGCCTCACCGGCGGCGCCGATTCCCGGCTGACCACCGCCCACGAACAGCGTGTAGTCGCCTGCTTCCACTGCACGCTGTCCCGCACGATCCACATCGCTCAAGGCGCGCGCATCCAGCGCGAAGGTGAGTGTGCGCTGCTCGCCCGGTTTCAGGTGCACGCGCTGGAAGCCGATCAGGCTGCGCAACGGCGACTGCGGGCGATCCGGGTACTGCAGATACACCTGCGCCACTTCATCGCCGGCACGCGTGCCGGTGTTGCGCACCGTGGTGGTTACCTGCAACGCGTTGCCCGCCTGCAACGTGGTGGTGGACAGCTGCGGCGCGGTGTAGGCGAAGCTGGTGTAGCTCAAGCCGTAGCCGAACGGAAACAGTGGCTCGCCCTTGAAGTAGCGGTAGGTGCGACCCTTCATGTCGTAGCTGACGTAGGGCGGCAGGTCCTTGGTGGAGCGATAGAACGTCACCGGCAGGCGCCCGCCGGGATTGTCGTCACCGGCCAGCATGCGTGCGATGGCGGTGCCGCCGGACTGGCCGGGGTACCACGCCGCCACGATCGCATCGGCATGCGTCTTGGCCCAGTTCAAGGCCACCGCGCTGCCACTCATCAGCACCACCACCAGCGGCTTGCCGGAGGCCTTGGCGCGTTCGAGCAGCGCTTGCTGCGGGGCGGGCAGGGCGATGTCGTTGCGGTCGCCGCCGTCGAAGCCGGGTACGTCGATACGCAATTCCTCGCCTTCCACGTCCGGCGACAGGCCGACGAAGGCCACCACTGCATCGGCCTGCGCCACGGCCTGCTCGGCTTCGGCCAGTTGCGCCGCGGCCGGCGCCAGCCACTCCAGGCGCACGCCCTGATCCTGGCCGCGGTGTTCCATCTCCAGGCGGATCTTGCGCGGGCGGGTGTCGTCGAAGTGCAGCACGGTTTCGACGCTGCGGCCATCGGCGTTGTGCATGCCGGCCGGCACGTGCTTGTCTTCGGCATTGCCGGCGACCACCAGCTTGTCGTCGATGTACAGCCGCACCGGATCGTGGCCGGTGCAATCGAAGCAGCGCGCCACCCGCACCGCCAGCGTGTAGTCGCCAGCGCTCGGCGGCAGCAACTCGCCGCTCCAGCGCACCGCATAGCGATCGGCCGGTACGCCCTTGGCCGGGCTGACCTGGTCCCAGTTGAAACTCACCACGCGATCCTGCCGTACTACGCGCGGCGAACCGTCCATGTCGACATTGTCGAAGTATTCGCCACGCAGTCCCGGCCCGCCATCGCTGCGCAGCGCGGTTTCTGGAATCATGCCCGGCACGCCCGCGGCCAGCGGCGCACCTTGCGCATAGCTGACCTGCTGTGCGCCGAAGCGCTGACGCAGGCCAAGCAGCGGCGTCACCGGCGCGGACGAGGTGCCTTGATAGTTGGCCTCCAGCGCCGCCAACGCATCGGCATTGGGGCCGATCACCGCCAGCCGCGTGCCGGCTTTCAGCGGCAAGGTGTTGGCCTGGTTCTTGAGCAACACGATCGACTCTGCCGCCGCCTGCAACGCCAGCGCCCGATTGGCACGGTTGTCGATGTCCTTGGCGCCGAGGCGGGCATATGGGTCCTTGCGCGGCGCTTGCAGTTCGCCCAGGCGATAGCGTGCGGCGAACAGGCGCACCAGTGATTGGTCGAGCAAGGCTTCGTCCACTTCGCCGCGTTCGATCGCCGTGCCGAGGTCGCGATAGGCATGCCCGCAATTGAGATCGTGGCCAGCCTTGAGCGCGGCGGCCGATGAGCCGGCATTGTCGGGACGGAAGTAATGGAACTGGGTCATGTCGTCCACCGCATCGCAGTCGGAGACCACAAATCCCTTGAACCCCCAGTCGCCACGCACGCGGCCGTTGAGCAACCAGTCGGCCGCGCAGGCCGGTGTGCCATGCAGGGAGTTGTACGCGCACATCACCGAGCCGGCCTGACCTTCCACGAGCGCGGCACGGAAGGCGGGCGTGTAGGTCGCTTCCACATCGCGCGGCGACACGTCCACATCGAAGCCGTGACGGCCGGGCTCCGGGCCGCTGTGCACGGCGATGTGCTTGGGCGTGGCGATGGTGCGCGGGTGATCCAGATCATCGCCTTGCAGCCCACGAATGAAGCCCACTGCCAGTTGCCCGGTGAGGAACGGATCCTCGCCGTAGGTCTCCATGCCACGGCCCCAGCGCGGGTCGCGGAAGATGTTGATGTTGGGCGACCAGATGGTCAGCCCTGCGTAACGCGGATGGTCCTTGCCCGGGCCGCCGGCCTGATTGAACTTGGCACGCGCCTCGGTGGAGACCGCCGTGCCCACCTGGTGCATCAACTCGGTATTCCAGCTGGCAGCCAGGCCGATCGACTGCGGAAATACCGTGGCGTAGCCATTGCGTGCGATGCCGTGCAGGCCTTCGCTCCACCATTCGTAGGCCGGGATGCCCAGGCGGGGAATCGCCGGAGCATCGTTCATCGCCTGCGCGACTTTTTCCTCGCGGGTCATTTGCGCGACCAGGGCGGCAGCGCGTTGTTCCGGAGCGCTGGCGGTTCGGTCGGAGGTTGTCGCGGACAGCGCCACACACGGCACTGCAAGGCTCAAGCCCAGCGCAATGGCCAGGCGCGATACAAACACGGGTGACATCGATTCACTCCTGCGCAGCGGCCGTGCCGCCATGCGTTGTCTTGACTCTGCTGCGGATTGGGCGGCTCGAGGGGGGCAGAGAGGGATGGGTGGGAATGGTGTTTTGGTGCGTGGTGGGGCGGTGCTGCGTTGCCCTCATCCGCCCCTTCGGGGCACCTTCTCCCGCGCGCGGGAGAAGGGCGAGCTCAGCGGTTGGTTGCCGACGGGACAAGGAGCTCAGGTGTGGCGGCTGGCTGGATCAGGAGAGGCGGCTAGCTGGATGAGGAGAACTCAAAGGTATGCGGCTGCTGGTGGGAAAGGGGAACTCAACGTGTGCGGGCTCTGGCGGAAGCGCACCGCCAGCTCTACCCGGTCGTCCTGCGACAGCCGGCCGTTCCTTCTCCCGCATTGCGGGAGAAGGTGCCCGCAGGGCGGATGAGGGCGGTCTCATTTCGCCTCTACCGGCTCCGCCGGCGCACCGGCCAGCGTGCTGGCCAGATCGCGTACCTGCAACGTGGACTGCAACTGCGTCAGCGCAGCCTTGCTGCTCACGTGCACCGTCAACGGCTCGCCCGGCAACAAGTCGAACGCGTTGTCGGACAAGGTGGCATCCACATCGCCGAACGACAGCCAGACCTCGCGCGCCAGCGTGTTGCTGGTCAAGGTCAGCGCATAGCCGTCGCCATCGGCGCGCCACTGGCTGTCGATCTTCGCGCTTGGCAATGCCAGCTGCTTGGCCGGTGCGAAGAACACCACCTCGCGCGACAGCAGCGTGTCGCCGTCCAGCAACTCGAACACCGCATAGGTGCGCTTCGGATCGGCGCTGCCCAGCAATTGCTTGTCGCTGAAGTTGCCCACCTGCAGGCTGCTGAGCGGCTTGAGCGTTGCTTTTTCTTCGCGCTTGCTCAGCACCTTGCCATCCATGCCCATCACCCGCACGCGCCAGCGTGCAGCCAGCGGTGTCGTGCGATCCGAGACCAACGACACCTCCGTCTGGCCCTTGTCGTTACGCAGTGGGGCGATCAATTCCGGCGCGTAGAAACGGCGTGCATGATAGTGCAGCGCCTTCCAGCGGCCGTAGTAGTCCACGCTCGACCACGACGCACCCGGCCACACATCGTTGAGCTGCCAGTACAGCGAGCCCATCGATTGCGGGCGCGAGGCGCGCAGATGCGAGGCGGCCAGGTTGATGCCCTCGGCCTGCATCAGCTGGCTCAGGTAGACGAAGCTCTCGAAATCCTTGGGCTCGCCGAATTCGCGACGGATGTAGAGCATCAGCCGCTTGTTGCCATTGCCCTTGTCGAACTTCTGGTGCGCGCGCATCACCGGCGATTCCGGGTCCATGTCGCCGGGTTCGGCGAACGCGCGCACGGTGCGCATGTCCGGGAACGACTGCAGGCCGTATTCGGACATGAAACGCGGAGTGACGTTGAGGTATTCGGTCACCGGCAGGGCAGGGCCGCCCCATACCTTCCAGTAATGCATGTCGCCATCGGTGGCCTGGTCGGCGGCGCCATCGAAGTTGGTGCCCGGCGAGGTGGACCAGTACGGCACGTCGCTGTCGTAGGTGGCGACCACTTCGCCGAAGACGGTGCCGAACAAGGTGGTCATGCCGCGTTCGATCCGGGCACGTTCTTCCGGGTCCACCGACTGCTTGAACTTGACCCGGTCGCCCCAGTTTTCCCAGCCGGTCTGCACTTCGTTGTTACCGCACCACAGCACGATGCTGGGGTGGTCGCGCAGCCGCTTGACCTGCTCGATCGCCTCCTGCCGGGTGTTCTCGCGGAACTCCACGTCGTACGGCGGCACCGCGCCGCCGAACATGAAGTCCTGCCAGACCATGATGCCCAGCTCGTCGGCCACGTCGTAGAAATAGTCGTCCTGATAATGCCCGCCGCCCCACATGCGCAGCATGTTCATGTTGGCATCGCGTGCATCCTGCAAGGTGCTGCGCATGCGTTCGTGGCTTACGCGGGCCGGGAACGCATCCAGCGGAATGAGGTTTGCGCCCTTGGCGAAAATCGGGATGCCATTGATCACGATTTCCATGCCTTTACCGAACTTATCTTTTTCGCGGCGCAGCTCCACCGAGCGTAGCCCCGTGACGCGCTTGATCTGCTGGCTGTCGCCATCGGCATCGCGCACGCTGGCCACGAAGGTGTAGCGGTCCTGCGCGCCGTAGCCGGCCGGGAACCAGCGCTTGGGCTTGGCGATGCGTACCGGCAGATCGATGCGGTTCTGGCCGGGATCGACCACCGCCTGCTGGGTGAACTGGCCGACGCTCTGCCCGTCCGGCCCAAGCACATCCAGCGTCACCTGCACCGGGCCGCTGCGGCCGGCCTGCAGCTCCAGCTGCGCCTGCAACTGCGCGCTATCGGCATCCACACGTTGCTGGGCGATATGCAGCCCGTCCACGCGCACCGCATCCCAGGCCTCCATGCGCACCTCCTTCCAGATGCCGGCATTGACCATGCGCGGACCCCAGTCCCAACCGAAGTTGTACGGCGCCTTGCGCACATAGGTGGAGCTATGCCGCGCCTCGGGCTCGTCGCCGAAGGCCGAATCGTAGGCGCCCGGCAGTGCATACGGCTGCTTGGCCAGCCACGGCTGGATCTTCTTGATCGGCGAAAACAGTTTCACTTCAAGCACGTTGTCGCCACGCTTGAGCAGAGATTTCGCATCCACGCGCCACTGCCGGAACATGTTGTCGGCGCTGAGCAACTGCTTGCCGTTGAGGGTGACCTCGGCAAACGTATCCAGACCATCGAAGACCAGTTCGACATGCGCGCGCTTGAGCGTGGCCGCGTCCACGTTGAAGTGGGTCTGGTATTGCCAGTCGCTCAGGCCCGCCCACTGGATCTTGCCTTCGTTATCGCGATAGAACGGGTCTGGCACGATCTTGGCGGCGATCAGATCGGTCTGCACCGCGCCCGGCACCTGCGCGGGCAACCAGGCGGCCGCTTTGGGATATGTCCTGGCCTGTTCCTGGCCCGGCACCAGCCGCACCTGCCAGCCGCTGTCCAGGGACGTTGCCGTGGGCGGCGCGGCCCAGGCCTGCGAGATCGCAAAGGCCAGGGCAAGCCCGAGGCAGGCGGGGGCGGGAACGCAACGATGACGGGACAGGGGCATGGATGATTCTCCTTGGATGGATCAGCGCGTGGCAGCGGGGGGCGCCTGCGCAGTGGTTTCAATCAATTGCACGGCGCCGATGGCATACAACGGGCCGCGGATCGGTGCTGTGAAGCGCAGGCAGAGATCGTGGATGCCGGTGCGTGCAGGCAGTGCGGTTTCCAGCGTGAATTGTTCGCCCAGGGCGGCGCTGTCGGGCAATTGCACGCTGGCGATCAGCTCGCCCTCGCAGCCCTGGCGCACTTCCAGCTCGCCGCCGCGCGTTTTGGCGGGGTACTGCACCACCTTGGATTGCTCGTGCGCCAGGCCGAAGTTGTTCGGCAGGCGAGCGGCTTCGATCCGGATCGCGCCAATGCCATCCAGGCGCGCCTGTGGATAGAGGCGACAGGCGTGGAACAGATCGACGTTGTAGACCGGCGTATCGGCGCCGGTCATCTCCGGCAACAGCGGCAAGCGCAGGCCGAGCGCACCGGTCGCCACGCAATCGCGCAAGCCTTGCGTATCCACACGCAACAACCCGGCACGATCGAACGTGCGGCTGCGTGTCGCCGCCAGCGGTGTGCCATCGGCATCGAAGGCGTTGGCCTTGATGGTGGTCGGCAGCTTGATCGTGAAGGGTGCGCCGTAGCGCGGCGATGCCGGAGTGGGATCGCTGCCGTCAACGGTGTAGTGCAGCGTGCCCGCACCGGTCTGGGTGCTGAGTGCCACCTTGGCCGGGCCACCGGCGAGCACCGGGTTGGGGCCGCCTTCCAATGCGATATCGGCAGCGAACGCGCCGTCGCTGGCGTCGATGTCCAGTGCCTTGTAACGCCGCAACTGCGCCGGCATGCGCGCCAGGAAATCCTTCCAGTTGCGCGCGGCTGCCGGCGACCAGGTCACTTCGGCCACGGCGGACAAGCGCGGGAACAGCGCATGATCCACATGCCACTTGGAAGGGATGTATTCGGCCCACAACGCGCCTTGCGCGCCCAGCACGTGCTTGGCCTGCTCGGCGGTGAGCGCGCTCGGTACCGGATCGAACGCGTAGACCTTCGATAGCGGCAACACGGTGAGACGACCGTTGGGCTCGTCGCTGCGCGTGGTCTGCAGGTTGTCCATATACAGCCAGTCGCCGGGCGCAAGCACCACATCGTGGCCTTGCTTGGCCGCCGTCACCGCACCGTCGATGCCACGCCACGACATCACCGAGGCACTGGCCGGTACGCCGCCTTCGAGAATTTCATCCCAGCCGATCATGCGCCGGCCGTGCTGGGTAAGGTAGTGCGCCAGCTGCGCGTTGAACCAGCCCTGCATCGCGTGCGCGTCCTTGACCCCGAGCTTGCGCATCTGCGCGCGCACCGCCGGCGAGGCCTCCCACTGATCCTTGACCGCCTCATCGCCACCGATGTGGATATACGCGGACGGAAACAGCGTCAGCACTTCGTCCAGCACGTTGGTGATGAAGGTCAGGCTGCGCTCGCTGGTGTTGAACAGGTACGGATTGACGCCCCAGTCCACACCGACCTGCGTGCGCTGGCCAGGCACGCCCACTTCTTCCGGGTATGCCGCCACCGCGGCCTGCGCGTGGCCAGGCATGTCCAGCTCCGGCAGCACGGTGATGTGCAAGCGCGCCGCATAGGCAACGATTTCGCTGATCTGTTCCTGCGTGTAGAAGCCGCCATACCGCTCCGGCGTGCCGTGCCGGCCGGCGCCGGGCGGGGTCCGCCATGCACCGATCTCGGTCAACTTGGGATAGCGCTTGATCTCGATGCGCCAGCCCTGGTCGTCGGTGAGATGCCAGTGCAGCACGTTGAGCTTGTGTGCGGCCATCGCATCGAGCACATGCTTGACCGTGGCCACGTCATGGAAGTGGCGGGCCACGTCCAGATGCTGACCACGCCAGCCAAAACGCGGCCAGTCGCGGATCGCTACCGCCGGGACATCGACATCGCCCTTGCGCCCATCCGGCGTCATCAGTTGCCAGGCGCTGATCGCGCCATAGAACAGGCCCGCACCATCGCGTGCAGCGATGCGGATGCCATTGCCATCCACATCCAGGCGATAGCCTTCCTTGTGCGCCACTACTGCCTGCGCGCTGCGCTCCAGGCGGATGCTGCGCGGCGATGCGGTGGCCTCTGCGCGGACTTCCAGCGCCAGCCCGCGCGTGCGTTGCAGCAAGCCGGCCAGATGCTCGGCACTGCGGCGCGCATCCGCATCGCCACCGACGATGGAGATCACCGTGCCGGTTCCGACGTGAAAACTGCCGCTGCCGCGCTTGGCGTCGGCCGGGGCGGGAATCAATGGCAATGGTGCGTTGGTTGCAGGCAATGTCGAGGCGTTGCCGGACTCGGCCGCAGCCGGCGCGGTCGCTGCATCGCGCTGCCCGCAACCGGACAACACCATCGCCGCAAGCGTCATCGCGAGCAGGCGCGAGGAACGTGCCATCGACGACAGCAGGCTCGACGGCCGCATGCGCAACGGCAGCTTCGACGACGGCGGCTTCGATAACGGCAAGGGGGGCAGGTCAGGTGCGGAATTGGACGTCATGCAATCACATCCGGAGATGGCGGGGAAAATACGGCGGCCACGCACAGTAGCAAAGCCATGCCGGATGGCGCAGGGACTGGCGCACGCTTCGTCCCGATGCACGCAGTGGGCACTGTGCAGCACCGAACGCACGCGCGTCGGCCGCGACAAAACGGGCGCGGGCAGCGCTCGCATCGGGGCGCAGTGCGCGCAGTCCGATGCGCACACCGATCGCGCCCGTCAGGGTGTCCGGCAATGCGTTGACGCGCTTAGCGCTGCGCAGTCGGCAACTCGTCCCATACCTTCGGGTCTTCGGCGCCGAGCACCCAGCAGCTGAAACCTTCCAGGCCGTACTGCTTGACCATGTCGTAGCGCGCCTTGAAGCTGCGTGCGTCCGGGCGGAACACCCACTCGCGCATGTCATCGCGATAGAAGTAGAACCACGATTCCTGCTCGACCGGATCCCACTGCACGGTGGCGTTCTGTTCGATCGCCAGCGGGAACGATTCGTCGGCATCGATATACGTGGCCGAGATATTCGACGCTTCGGTACCGTCTTCCTTCACCGGGTTGCCGGTGTACCAGCGATAGCCATAGGTGGCGATGCCGAGCGAGAGCTTTTCCTTCGGCACCTGGGTGATCGCGTAGTCCAGGTGCTTCTTCATCCACACCATGCCATCGACCGGGCCTGGCGTGGTCCAGCGGGTGTGCTGGTCGTAGGTCATGATGCTGACCAGGTCAACCGCCTGCCCCAACGCCTTCAGGTCGTACGCACCGCGCCAGTATTCCCACATCCACTTGGAAAACTGGCCGCCTTCGGCATGGCCCGGTGCATTCGGCACCACCGCCACCGACATCTTGAAGCCGGCCTTGTGCAGCGCATCGGCGGTCTGCTTGACCATCAGCGTGTAGGCGTCGCGATCGGTCCAGGCGATGTTCTCGAAATCGAACTGAAAGCCGTAATACTTGTGCTGCTTGCCGTGGATCAGCAGCGATTCGATCATGCGCTTCTTGGCCGCTTCGTCGTGCATCAGCTTGTGGAAGCCGTCGCGGCCGGTGGTCATCGACAGGATCGGCATCACCCGCAGCTTCTTCTGCTTGGCGATGTCGTACAGGTACGTATTGGGCGTGCCGTTGACCAGGCCGTTCTGATCCACGCCATACCAGGTCGGCACCACCAGATCGATCTTGTCGACATTGGCCAGGAACGAGTTGGTCGATTTCTGCGTGTTCATCAGATAGAACAACGCCGTGGGGTTTTTGGCAAAGGCCGGCATGCAGACAGATGCCAATGCGAGCAGGATCCAGGTCAATCGCTTATGCATGAAAACAGCATCCATCAGGGAGTGGGGGAGGAAGAAAGGTCGATGCGGAACACATAGGCGCTCTCGCCAATGGGCTTGATCGGCAGCCGCAGGTGCAGGCCGTCGGCGCGTTGCTCGAACGGAATCTTTTTGCCATTGGCCAGCAACGTCACAGCGCGCACGCCATCGGCGGCATTGAGCGAGCGGATCACCGCTTCCCCATTGCTCGGCCAGCCAAGCTCGATGGCATACAGCGCGCCATCGCGGGTGGTGAAACGGAAATCTTCGGCCGTATACGGCTTGGTCTTAACGTCCTGGAAGGTGCCGCCCACCACTTCGGTGGGGCCTTCGCCATACACGCGCCACGGCTTGCTGTCGTAGATCGCGCCGCCATTGGTCTTGAGCCACTTGCCGATGGCCAGCAGGATGCCGCGTTCGGTGTCCGGGATCGAGCCATCGGCACGCGGGCCGATGTTGAGCATGAGGTTGCCGTTCTTGGCCACCACATCGGCCAGCATGTGGATGATGAAGGTGGGCGATTTGTAGGTGTCGTTTTCGATGTAGCCCCACGAGGCATTGCTGACCGAGGTATCGGTCTGCCAATGGGTGGGGTGGATGCCGGTGAGCTGGCCGCGTTCGATGTCCAGCGTGCCGGCGCCTTCGGGGAAGGCGCCCAGCTTGTAGTTCACCACCACGCCGCGATCGGCCTCGGTCCGCGCTGCGCCCTGGTTGTAGTAGTAGGCCAACATGGTCGGCAGGCTGCTGCGAAAGGTGGGGTGCGCAATCCACCAATCGAAATAGATCAGGTCCGGTTGGTAGGTGTCGATCAACTCGGTGGTGCGTGCCAACCAGTCGTCCAGCCACGCCTGCGAGACCGGCGTCCAGTCGTTGGTGACGTCGGCATCGTCCTTGCCGGGCAGGCGCACCTGGGCCGGGCCGTACAGCGCTGCATAGCGCGGGTCGTTGACGTCCGAATCGAAGGTGCGCCCGCCGTCGAAGAACCAGTTGTGCTCGGCGCGGTGCGAGGACAAACCGAAGTGCAGGCCCTGCGCGCGGATCGCCTTGGACAACTCGCCCAGCAGGTCGCGCTTGGGCCCCATCTTCATCGCGGTCCAGTCCGACAGCTTGGAGTCGTAGAGTGCAAACCCGTCGTGATGCTCGGCCACCGGCACCACATAGCGCGCGCCGGAGTCGCGGAACAACTTGGCCCAGCCCGTCGGGTCGAACTTGGGCGCGGTGAACTTGGGAATCAGATCCTTGTAGCCGCTGGTCGCCTGCGGGCCATAGGTCGCCACGTGATGGGCAAATTCCTTGGAGCCTTGCAGATACATGTTGCGCGAATACCACTCGCTGCCGAACGCCGGCACCGAGAACACGCCCCAATGGATGAAGATGCCGAACTTGGCGTTGTCGTACCACGCCGGTGATTGATAGGCCTTCAGCGCGGCCCAGTCGGGGCGGAACGGGCCCTTGCGCGCACCTTGTTCGGCTTCGTGCACCAGGCGCTCGCGCTCGGGTGCGTACTTGGCGGTGGCACTGAGCCACTGCTGGTCGATCTGTTCGGGGCTGAGCGTGGTGGCGGTCGGCGCGGTGGGCGATTGCGCGCTGAGCGTGGCAGCAGGTAGCGCGAGCAACAGACCGAGCGCGAGCATTCGCGTTCTGGGTGCAGCTCCGGCGTGGCGGCGGGATGGAGCCGCAAGGCGGCTATCGGTCGTCATGGGAACTGCACTCCTTACAAGCGAGACATGCCGGTTGCAGCGCAGCCGGCACGTGGATGGCAAAAGCGGGCCTGGCCATGCTCCCTCAACCGCGAAGGGGCGTGGCCAGTACCACTCCTTGGTACGACATCAAGCGGTGCGCTGCATGCAACGCACCGCTCAAAAAAGCGCGCCACCGTGGAGGGTCGGTGGCGCGCCGGTGCTACATCAGAACTTGAAGTTGAGCTGGGCTTGATAGCCGCGGCCGTTCTTGTAGAACGCCGTGGGGGTATCGCGCGTATTGCTGAAGACCCGGTAGCTGGAATCCAGCAGGTTGGTCGCGCCGAAGGTGATGCCCATGTAGTCGGTGATCTGGTACGAGGCGGTCAGATCCAGCTGCTTGTAGGCATCTGCGAAATCCTTCGATGCCAGACGGCCGATCTGGGTGAAGTACTTGGAACGGTAGCTGTAGTTCACACGCACCATCCAGTCGCCGTGTTCCCAGTACGGGATCACGTTGTAGGTATCACGCGACAGGTAAGGCAGGTTCAGGCCGGAGCTGGAGTCGGATTCGGCGAACGTGTAGTTGGCTTGCACGCCGAAGCCCAGTCCCAACGATTGCTGATAGTTGACCGACACACCCTTGACCTTGGCATCGGACACGTTGACCGGCGTGGTCACCTGGTACAGGCCAGCAATGGCCGGCGGTGCCGGATTCAGCTGCTGGGTGACCGTGGTGTTGACGATGTAGGAGCTGATGTCGCGGTAGAACACTTCACCGGACAGCATGCTGGACGGGGCGAAATACCACTCGGCCGCCAGATCGTAGTTGGTGGATTCGTACGGCTTCAGGTCCGGGTTGCCGCCGTTGGCGGTCAGGTTGCCGTTACCGCTGTTGACGGTGAACGTACCTGCAAGGTCGGCGTAACGCGGACGTGCGATGACCTTGGCGGCCGAGAAGCGCAGCACGGTGTCATCGGTGATGTCGTAGGCGATGTTGAAGCTCGGCAATGCCTTGCGGTAGTCGTTGGTTTCGGCCACGCGCTGGAAGCTGGTGCCGCCGTCATTGCTCTGCCAGAACTGCGACTTGTCGGTGGTGTCGATCAAGCGCACGCCGACGTTACCGCGCCATTGACCCGACTCGAAGTTCAACTGCGTATAGACGTTCTGGGTGATTTCCTTGACGTCGAACGACGCGCCGAAATCGGTGCGGTACGGGCCCTGCGGCTGCGACAGCAGATAGCTGCGCACGGCGCCCAGGTTGGCGGTCGGCCAGGTGGTCAGATCGCCGCTGGCGCCAAGGCCGTCGTACAGGCTGCTGGGCGTGGTGCCTGGGTTGAACTGCGTGAGCGACACCGGGTCGGTGGTGTTGATGCGGTTGCCGCGTGCATCGACGCCGTTGTTGTGGTTGATGTACTTGTAGCCGAACTGCAGCTTGGTGAACGGGCCCCACTCCAGGTCGCGCGCCGCGTCCCACTGGAAGTACTTTTCGTCGTCCTTGCTCTTCTGGTAGGCGATACCGCCGGCCTGCATGATGCCGGTGGTGGTGCCTGGGATATTGCCTTCCTGGCCCGGCGCCAGACCGGCGGGGTTGCCCGGCAGTGCCCAGTTGGAAGCGCCGCCGTTGTCGTAATTGACCGACGTGTTGCGGCCATCGAACGCGTAGTTGTAGCCGCCGTCCTGCATCAGGTACTTCATCAGGTATTCGGGGTTCTTGCCGCCGGTGGCCTCGGTGTAGCCGGCCTGGGTGGTGAACACCCACTTCTCGCCCGACCAGTCGTGACGCAGGTTCAGGCTCTTGGTGGTGACGGTGCTCTCGCGGTAGTTGGCATCCAGCTGCGCATACGGCTGACCGGCTGCGCCATCGCTCACCGTGGCCGAGGTCACCACGCCGTTCTGCACATTGGCCTGGGTGATCTTCTGGCGGTCGTCGTTACAGGCCGGGCACACATAACGCGCCTGGCTGAAGTTGTTGTACTTGCCCTTGATGTACAGACCGGTCAGGTTGAACTCGTTCTGCTCGTTGGGCTTCCACTGCAACGCACCCTGCAGGCCGCTGCGCTCGCGGGTCTGCTGGAAGAACGCGCTGCTGATACCGGCCGGCACGCGTGCGGTGGCCACATCGCTGCCGTCGCCGGTGATGGTCGCCGTCGGCGGAATGCCGGCGCCGGTGGTGTAGCCGAAGTATTCGATACCGGCGCGCGCCAGATCCTGCTTGTCGTGCGTGGCGGAGATCAACGCGCCGAAGGTTTCGTCGTCGTTCTTCCAGCTCCACAGCGCCGAACCGCGCGGATTGCCTTCTTCCGAACGGTCGTTGTAGTTATAGCCCACCGAACCACGCACGGTGTTCTTCGGCAGGTCCAGCGGCTTGCGGGTGTGCACGATCACGGTGCCGCCGATCGAGCCTTCATCGATGCGCGCTTCAGGGGTCTTGTAGACCTCCATCAGGCCGATGATTTCCGGCGAAAGCAGGGTGTAGTTGAAGGTACGGCCGCTGGTGTCGGTCGGGTTGCCGCCCCAGTCGCCCGAGGCGATGGTCTGGCCGTTGAGCAGGACGCGGTTCAACGCCGGGTCGGTGCCGTTGATGCTGACTTTTTCGCCTTCGCCGAACTGGCGGTCGACGCTGATGCCCGGCAGGTGCGACAGCGATTCGGCCGCATTGATGTCCGGGAACTTGCCGATGTCTTCGGCGCTGATCGCATCGACGATCGAGTTGGCCGAGCGCTTGACCGCCTGGCTCTTTTCCAGCGATGCGCGATAACCGGTGACGGTGATCGTGTCCAGCTCGGTGGTGGCCGAGGGCGCGCTCGGAGTGGCCTGCTGTTCTTGCCCGGCAGCCATGGCAGAGCCGGAGCAGTACAGAGCGGCGGTGATGCAGAGTGCTAACGTCGTGGTGCGGCTGTGCATGGCTAAACCTCATTGGTTAGTGCTGTGAGTGCGTCGCCTTGAAGAGGCGTCACGCGCTCGGCGTGGCCGGCAAAACAACACGCCCTGACCGATCGCGGGGACCGCATTGGTGCACTGCGTCCGACGCAGGTTCCAGGCGATTCGCGTGGTAGAGGAGGTGTCCCCCGTATGGTGAAGCGGTGGTGCGAATGCGACTTCAGCGAGACGCACGTCTGGCGACGCAGGACTCGCGAATCTGGAATCGACAGGTGAGGGTAAGCCCGTTCTTTGAGTGCCGAACGGTCCATGGCCCCTCCTGCCAGAACCCCGATCGGGATCGAGTCTCGCGTAGCGCTGACAGCGTTGTCAACACATGGTCACAGATCTCTGAACCGCCTGCGATTGCGCTGCAATGCAGCATTCCCTGGGTGGGCTGCGTTGGGCCTGCGCAGTTAAAACAGCGGCTCAACCGAGCCTGACTGGCGTGATCGGCATTTTCTATGGTGAATTGCCAAAAATGGCGTGGCGCGAACAGGGTTTGTGCGGAAATCTTCGTAATGCGTGGCAAATTTCAACAGATGCCGCGGTTGCTTTCGTTCTGTATAAAGCGGGATCGCCACGGTTGCGTTACAAGGCGATTACTGACAACGTTGTCTATCCGCTGCCGTTCGTCGGAAACGGAACACGACGCCAGCCGCCGCCACAGATCAGGAGAATGCGTGAGCGCAAGCAGTCCAATGGAAGCGGTGGCCTTTCCGCGCCCCGAAACCTTCGTTGCCGCAGACGTGGGAGGGACGCATGTGCGCCTTGCGTTGGTGTGCGAAAGCGTCGATCCACGCAAACCGGTGACTGTGCTTGATTACCGCAAGTACCGGTGCGCCGATTATCCGGGTCTGGCCGAGATCATGGCTGCGTTCTTCGCCGAGCTTGGTTGCGCACCGGTCAAGCGCGGCGTCATCGCCAGCGCTGGTTACGCGCTGGAGGACGGCAGCGTGATCACCGCCAATTTGCCCTGGGTGCTGGCGCCCGAGCAGATCCGCCGCCAGCTCGGCATGCAGGCGTTGCATCTGGTCAACGATTTTGAAGCGGTGGCGCATGCGGCCAATTACATGACCGACAATCAGGTCATGCAGTTGTCCGGACCTGCGCAGGGTGCGCCGGGCCCGGCGCTGGTGCTTGGTCCCGGCACCGGACTGGGGGCAGCGTTGTGGATTCCCAATGGCGCCCATCCGGCGGTGCTGCCGACCGAAGCGGGCCACGCCGCGCTAGCCGCAGGCAACGATCTGGAAGTGGCGCTGCTGCAGGAGCTACGCCGCACGCGCACGCACGTGGCCACCGAGCATCTGCTGTCCGGGCCCGGCTTGTTGAATCTGTACACCGCGCTGGCGGCCCTGCGTGGCGAGACGGCGGTGCATGCCGGCCCGGCCGATGTCACCGCTGCGGCACTGGCTGGCAATGACGTGCTGGCGCGCGATGCGTTGCAGGCGTTCTGCGGTTTCATGGGCAGCGTGGTCGGCGACATGATCCTGCTCTACGGCGTGCGCAGCGGTGTGTATCTGGCCGGTGGCTTCCTGCCGCAGATTGCCGCCTTCGTTGCCGAGCAAAGCGACTTCGCTGCGCGGCTGCTCGACAAGGGCGCATTACGGCCCGCGCTGGAGCAGGTGCCGGTCAGCATCGTCGAGCACGGCCAGCTCGGCGTGATCGGCGCAGCCAGCTGGTTTTTGCAGCACGGCCGCTGAGCGCTTGCGCATCACGCCGGGCCGTCAGGCCCGCTGCGTCGAACCGATCGACTCCTTAGCCCGTCGCGATGCTGACAGGTGCGACGTGCGACGGCGGGTCAGCGATCACGGCCGTCGCGCCAGTTGCCGCGCTGCGGTGCCTGGGCGGCACGCACATGCGCGACTGCCAGGCGTGCATGGTGGATGCAGCGATGCAGCGCAAGGCGGGGCAGATCAGCCATGGCGGTGCCCGACGCCGCGCGCATCCATTGGCGATTGCCCATGACGCCGTGTCAGGAGCGCGCCGTTCCATGCACTGCGCATGTCCACCGCACCGCGCTTATAAATCTCCGAACCGCGCCTGTAACGCTGCGATCGCGGCCAGCCCGGCGGTTTCGGTTCGCAAGATCCGCGGCCCCAATTGCAGGCCGCTGAAGCCGGCCTCGGCGAGGATCGCGCGATCGCGCGGCGACCAACCGCCCTCCGGCCCGATCGCCACCGTCAGATGCTGCTGAGTGCCTGCGGGCAACGTGCCCAGGCGATGCTCGCCGTGCGGGTCCAGGGTCAGCCGTAGCGCCTTTGGATCGCTTGCCTGTGCCGCGTCCTGCAGGCCCGCTGGCGCGGCAACCGTGGGTACGCATGCGCGTCCGGATTGCTCGCAGGCCGACACCACCACGCTACGCCAATGCGCAACGCGCTTTTCCATGCGCGCAGGGTCGAGCTTGACCTCGGTCCGCTCGGCGTTGACAGGCACGATGGCTGCAACCCCCAGCTCGGTCGCTTTCTGCAGGATCAGATCCATCTTCTCGCCGCGTGCGATGCCCTGGATCAGGGTGATGCGCAGTGGCGATTCGTTGCATAGCGGCTCGGCGCGTTCCACCAGTGCGCGTGCCTCGCGTTTGCCGGCCAGGGTGATGCGTGCGTGGTAATCGCTGCCATCGCCATTGAACAGGATGCAGGCATCGCCCTCGCGCAGCCGCAGCACCCGCAACAGGTGATTGGCCGACTCTTCGGGCAGCAGCACTTCCTGATCGCACTGCAGTGCTTGCGCCACATGGGAACGGGTCAGGCGCATGCAACGGCCTCCTCGATGGCATGGCGGGTGGTCGCCGCCAGGAGCGCAAGCTGCGCCTCGTCCACGCAATACGGCGGCATCCAGTACAGCACATCGCCGAGCGGGCGCAGCACCACGCCCTTGTCCAATGCAGCGCGATAGGCCTTCAAACCGACCCGCGCCGCCGCCGGGAACGGCGTGCGTTTGTCGCCACCCTGGGTGAGTTCGAAGGCCACGATCATGCCGGCCTGGCGTACGTCCGCCACGGCCGGGTGTTCGCCGATCTGCGCAGCGAGCGCGCTCATGCGCGCAGCAGTGTGCTGGTTGCGCGCGATCACATCGTCGTCGGCGAAGATCTGCAGGGTGGCCAGCGCCGCCGCACACGCCAGCGGATTGCCGGTATAGCTATGCGAATGCAAAAACGCACGTTCGCGCGAATCGTCCAGAAACGCATCGTACAGCTGCTGCGTGGCCAGCACCGCCGACAACGGCAGGAAACCGCCGGTCAGCCCCTTGGACAGGCACAGCAGGTCGGGCATGACGCCAGCCTGTTCGCAGGCGAGCAAGGTGCCGGTGCGGCCGAAACCGGTGGCGATCTCGTCGGCGATCAAAAATGCGCCATGCGCATCGCACACGTCGCGCGCGCGGCGCAGATAGGCCGGGTGATACATGCGCATGCCGCCGGCGCATTGCACACGTGGCTCCAGGATCAACGCGCAGATTTCGCCGGGCGATTGTTCGAACAATGCCTGCAGCGCATCGGCTGCCTGCAGTGCGTATTCTTCGGCGCTCTGTCCGGGCTCGGCCAGGTAGGCATCGGGCGACGGCGCAAAGGTCGATTCCAGCAACAGCGGCGCATACACGCGGCGGTACAGCGGAATGTCGCCAACCGACAGCGCGCCGATGGTCTCACCGTGGTAACCGTTTTCCAGCGCGATGAAACGCGTGCGGCGGTGCTCGCCGCGGTTGTGGAAATAATGGAAGGCCATCTTCAACGCCACTTCCACCCCGGCCGAGCCGTTGTCGGCATAGAACACCTTCGACAACGGCGCGCGGCCGGCCTGGCGCGGCGCGATCGCCAACAGACGCTCGGCCAGTTGCACGGCCGGCGCATGCGTGAAGCCAGCCAGCATCACCTGCTCCAGTTCGCCGGCCTGGCGCGCGATGGCCGCGCCGATGCGCGGTTCGGTGTGGCCGAACAGGTTGGTCCACCAACTGCTGACCGCATCCAGATAGTGGCGACCGTCGTAGCCGATCAGCCACGCGCCGTCGCCACGCGCGATCGGCACCAGCGGGAGTGTGTGCGGGTGCTCGCGCATCTGCGTGCAGGGATGCCAAAGCACCTCAAGATCGCGTTGCCGCCAATGTCCGTCAGCTTGAGAGGCTGCCGGGTCTGCTAGGATTTCGGGCTCATGAACATGTCGATGCATCTGCCTATTCTATCGGCCGGCTCCGCCGCTGCGTGCTGCGCATGAGTCCGCGCCTGCCGACCATCCACAAGATCACCGATCTGGGTGACGGGCCGTTCCGTCGCCAGCAGCTGGATCTGGAATTTTCCAACGGGCAGCGCCGCGTGTACGAACGTCAACTCAGCCAGGGCCACGGCGCGGTGGTGGTGGTGCCGATGCTCGATGCGCAGACCGTGTTGCTGGTGCGCGAGTACGCCGCCGGCGTGCATCGCTACGAGCTGGGTCTGGTCAAGGGCCGCATCGATGCGGGCGAGACGCCCGAACAGGCGGCCGACCGCGAACTCAAGGAAGAAGCCGGCTACGGCGCGCGCCAGGTCCAGGTGCTGCGCGCGATGACGCTCGCTCCTACTTATATGAGTCATCAATCCTGGTTGGTGCTGGCGCGCGACCTCTATCCCGAACGCCTGGTGGGCGACGAGCCGGAAGAGATGGAGGTGGTGCCCTGGCCGATCGCGCGCCTGGACGAGTTGATGCTGCGCGATGATTTTTCCGAAGGCCGCTCGCTGGCCGCCTTGTTCATTGCGCGCGAGTGGCTGGAGCGCAATCCATGATCCGCATTCCGATGGAGTTGCGCGAAACCGTGATCGCGATCGCCCGCGACGCAGGCGCGGCGATCATGGACGTGTATGCGCAGGACTTCGCGGTGGAGATCAAGGACGATGCCAGCCCGCTGACCCAGGCCGACCTGGCCGCCAATCGTGTCATCGTCGAGGCGTTGCGCCGGGTCACGCCCGACGTGCCGGTGCTGTCGGAAGAATCCGCACACATTGCCTGGGAAGAGCGCCAGTACTGGACCAGCTACTGGCTGGTGGACCCCCTCGATGGCACCCGCGAGTTCGTCAAGCGCAATGGCGAGTTCAGCGTCAACATCGCACTCATCCATATGGGCGCGCCGGTACTGGGCGTGGTGCAGGCGCCGGTCGATGGTCGAGTCTGGTATGCGGCACGTGGCGAAAACGCCTATCGCCGCGACGGCGACCGCGACGAAATGCTGCACACGCGCACGCCTGCCACCAGCCCGCTGCGGGTCGCGGCCAGCCGTTCGCACCGCGATGCGCGCACGGCCGCCGCGCTGGAGCGCATGGGCGAGATCGACGTCGTCGCGCAGGGGTCGTCGTTAAAGTTCTGCCGCATCGCCGAAGGCGACCTGGACGTGTACCCGCGCTTCGGTCCGACCTCCGAATGGGACACCGCAGCCGGTCAGTGCGTGTTGCATGCCGCAGGCGGCATGCTGCTGGCAGGCGATTCCGGCAAGCCGTTCCGCTACAACCGTCGGGATACCTTGCTCAACGGCGACTTCATCGCATTGGGCGACCCGAACCTGCCGTGGCGTACCTGGCTGGTGTGAGCGACCGGCAGGCGCGTGCGGGCCGCTCGCTCGGACCTGGCGGTGCGCGAATCCCGATGGCGTGAACGGTACACTCCGGCACGTGCGCCGCCTACCGCAGGATCCCGATGCGCATGGCCGTGCCAGGCACGCCTGCATCGCCCAGGCACGCACGCAACGACACGCCACGTTCCAGGAAAAACTTCATGGTTCAGACCCCGCCGACCGGCGATATCCAGCACCTGCTGCAACTGATGGCGCGCCTGCGCGATCCCCAACACGGCTGCCCGTGGGACGTGGCGCAGACCTTCGCCAGCATCGCGCCGTACACCATCGAAGAAGCCTACGAAGTTGCCGACGCGATCGATCGCAACGACCTGCCAGGCCTGCGCGACGAGTTGGGCGACCTGCTGTTGCAGGTGGTGTTCCATGCGCAGATGGCGGCCGAGCAGGGAGCCTTCGGGTTCGCCGACGTGGTGGCCACGCTCAGCGACAAGCTGGTGCGCCGCCATCCGCATGTGTTCGCCGCGCAACGGGCCGACGACGCGCAGGCGGTGAGCGTCAACTGGGAGCAGATCAAGCGCGACGAACGCCGCGCCGCCGGCCATCAGGACGACTCCGCGCTTGCCGGCATCGCACGCGGCCTGCCCGAATGGCAGCGCTCCACCAAACTGCAAGCGCGCGCGGCGCGGGTCGGCTTCGACTGGCCGGGCCCGGCACCGGTGCTGGAAAAGCTGCAGGAAGAAATCGAAGAGCTGCGGGTGGAATTCGCACGCGGGCCGGTCGCCGACAACCAGGCCCGGCTGGAGGACGAACTCGGCGATGTGTTGTTCGTCTGCGCCAATCTGGCGCGGCATGCCAAGGTCGATGTCGGTGCTGCACTGCGCCACGCCAATCTGAAATTCGAACGCCGCTTCCGTGCGATGGAAGCGCAGGCGCACGCCGCTGGCACGTCGTTGACGGCGCTGTCCCTGCACGAACAGGAAGCGCTGTGGCAGCAGGTCAAGCGCGACGAGCGTGACGGTGATCCGGCGGCGCTCGACAGCGGTCAGCCTGTCACGCAGATGTCAGGCATCGGTGAGCAAGGTGGCGACAGGCCAGGTCTGCACCGCGCGCACTCTGACCGGCAAGACCGCGAATGAATTCCGCGCCGACCACGCTGGCGTTGTTCGCGGCCACCGCGATCGCCGAGCTGGTGGGTTGCTACCTTCCTTATCTATGGCTGCGCAAAGGCGGCAGCGCGTGGCTGCTGCTGCCCACGGCGCTTAGCCTGGCGATCTTCGTGTGGTTGTTGAGCCTGCATCCGGATGCCAGCGGGCGGGTGTATGCGGCCTATGGCGGCGTCTATGTCGCCAGCGCCTTGCTGTGGTTGTGGTGGGTGGACCGGGTCACGCCCACGCGCTGGGATCTGCTGGGTGCCAGCTGTTGCCTGCTCGGCATGGCGATCATCCTGTTTTCGCCGCGTAGCGCCTGAGCGCGCACTCGCACACCAACGCATGTGCTTCGCAAACCGCAGCTGCCTGATCGGTGCCGGTGGGATGCCCAACCAAGACCAAGTGCCCGAACAGGTGAGCCGCCTCGCCGCATGCGTAGCTCACGATATGGGTACAGGTGGCGCTAGGGCATACTCAAGGCAAGGACCGACTCGTCACTTGCAAGGGGCTGCATATGTTTCCGACTTCTTTTCTGGCCATCGCCGTTCTGGTCGCTGGCGTCATCGTGTTGTTCAAGACCGTGCGCATGGTGCCGCAGGGATTTCAGTGGACGGTGGAGCGCTTCGGCCGCTATACCCACACCATGAGTCCGGGCCTGCACTTTCTGGTGCCGGTGGTCTATGGGGTGGGGCGCAAGATCAACATGATGGAGCAGGTGCTCGACGTGCCCAGCCAGGACGTCATCACCAAGGACAACGCCGTAGTGCGCGTGGACGGCGTGGTGTTCTTCCAGGTGCTCGATGCCGCCAAGGCCGCGTATGAGGTCTCCAACCTGGAGATCGCCTCGATCGCGCTGGTGCAGACCAACATTCGTACCGTGATCGGGTCGATGGATCTGGACGAATCGCTGAGTCAGCGCGAAACCATCAATGCGCAGCTGCTCAGCGTGGTCGATCAGGCCACCAATCCCTGGGGCATCAAGGTCACCCGCATCGAGATCCGCGATATCCAGCCGCCGCGCGACCTGATCGACTCGATGGCGCGGCAGATGAAGGCCGAGCGCGAAAAGCGCGCGCAGATCCTCGAAGCCGAAGGTTCGCGCCAGTCGGAAATCTTGCGCGCCGAAGGCGAGAAGCAGGCAGCGGTGCTCGAAGCCGAAGGCCGCAAGGAAGCCGCGTTCCGCGATGCCGAAGCGCGCGAGCGTCTGGCCGAGGCCGAAGCCAAGGCCACCCAGGTGGTCTCCGATGCGATCGCCAACGGCAGCGTGCAGGCGATCAACTACTTCGTCGCACAGAAATATGTGGAGGCGTTCAAGGCGCTGGCCACTGCGCCCAACCAGAAGTTCGTGCTGATGCCGATGGAATCCAGCGGCATCATCGGCTCGATCGCCGGTATCGCCGAGTTGGCCAAGGAAGCATTGAACAAACCCGACGCAAGCACTGTGCGGGTGCCGCCGATGCCGCCGCGCGTGGGAGACTGAGCCATGCGCTGGGACGTGGTGGTCTGGGCGGTGCTGGCATTGGTATTGATTGCTGCCGAGACGCTGGTGCCCGGCGCGTTCCTGCTATGGATGGGCATTGCCGCGGCGGCGGTGTGCGTGCTGGTTCTCGCGCTGCCGGGCATGACGCTGCTGCTGCAGATCGTCGCCTTCGTGCTGCTCAGTTTCTTGTCGGTGCAGGGGTATCGCAGCTGGTTTCGCGGCAAGGGTCGGCAAAGCGATCGCCCGCTGCTCAACCGACGCGCCGAGCAGTTGATCGGCCGTTGTGTGGTGCTCGACCAGCCGATCCACGCTGGTCGTGGTCGCGCCAAGGTCGACGACGCGTTCTGGGTGGTCAGCGGCCCGGATCTTCCGGCCGGCGCGCCGGTACGCATCGTCGGTGTCGATGGCATGACCTTGCAGGTGCAGGCAGTCGATTGAGCGAGCAGGGCAGGGTGCGCTGCCCTGTCGGGAATCGATGTTGCAGCGCGGCGCGGCATGCTGCAGCGACATCCAGCCGCCGTCGCTGCGATAGCGCATCGCCAACGCCGTTTTCCCCAAGCGCGGCCGGGCAGCGATAATGGTCCTCTTTCCTCGGACCGGCGCCCATGACCCAGAAGACCATCCTCAACGACACCCATCGCGCGCTCGGCGCCAAGATGGTCGACTTCGGCGGCTGGGACATGCCGATCCACTACGGCTCGCAACTCGACGAACACCACCAGGTGCGTCGCGACGCCGGCATGTTCGACGTCAGCCACATGACCGTGGTCGATCTGCACGGCCCACGCGTGCGCGAGTTCCTGCGCTACCTGCTGGCCAATTCGGTGGACAAGCTCAAGGTCTCCGGCAAGGCGCTGTACACCTGCATGCTCAACCCGCAGGGCGGGGTGATCGACGACCTCATCGTCTACTTCATGGCCGAGGACTTCTTCCGTCTGGTCGTCAATGCCGCTACCCGCGAAAAGGATCTGCAGTGGATCGGCGAGCAGGCCGCACGCTTCGAGGTGCGCGTGGAAGAGCGTAGCGACTTCGCGATGATCGCGGTGCAAGGCCCCAATGCACGCGCCAAGGTCATCGAACTGGTGGATTCGGCCGATACCGCGGCGGCCAGCAAGCTCGGCCGTTTCGCCGCCCTGCAGACGCGCTCGCGCGATGGCGTGGAGCTGTTTCTCGCGCGCACCGGTTACACCGGCGAAGACGGTTTCGAGATCGTGCTGCCGCAAGACGCGGCGGTGGCGTTCTGGAACGCGCTGCTCGCGCAAGGCGTCAAGCCGGCCGGTCTGGGCGCGCGCGATACCTTGCGGCTGGAGGCCGGCATGAATCTCTACGGTCAGGACATGGACGACACGGTCAGTCCTTACGAAGCAGCGCTGGCCTGGACGATCGCCCTGGACGAAGGCCGCGACTTCATCGGTCGCGCCGTGCTCGAGTCGCAACAGGCGCAGGGCGCACCGCGCCAATTGATCGGTGTGGTGATGGATGAGAAGGGCGTGCTGCGGCATGGCCAGACCGTGCTCACCGCCAGCGGCGAGGGCGAGATCCTGTCCGGCACGTTCTCGCCCACGCTCGGCAAGGCGATCGCGTTCGCGCGCGTGCCGGCTGGCAGCATCGACGATCTGCGCGTGGACATCCGCGGCAAGCAGGTGCCGCTGCGCGCGGTGAAGTTCCCGTTCGTGCGCGATGGTCAGGCGCAGGCCGGCGTGCTCGGTTGATGCGTCAGGCGCTGTCGGCCTTAGTCGGCCTGCAGCGCGCAACACCCTGCGAACCAACACGGACCGACGCACGTGTACCTGCCTTGTCGCGCGGTCTAAACTAGCCACCTGTCCTCAACCCCTAGCTTCCCGGAGCACACCCATGAGCGAGATCCCTGGCGACCTCAAGTTTCTCAAATCCCACGAGTGGGCCCGCGTCGAAAGCAACGGCCGCGTCACCGTCGGTATCTCCGACCACGCGCAGGGCCTGCTGGGCGACCTGGTCTACGTCGAACTGCCGGGCGTCGGCGACACCGTGCAGGTCGGTAACGGCGCTGCGGTCGTGGAGTCGGTCAAAGCCGCCTCCGACGTCTACAGCCCGGTCAGCGGCACCGTCGTCGAGGTCAACAGCGCACTCAGCGACAAGCCGGAAACCATCAACGAAGACGCCTACGGCGACGGCTGGATCTTCGTGGTCGAACTCGACGACAAGGAAGAGCTCAACGACCTGCTGTCGCCGGACGACTACGCCGAGCTGCTGGAAGACGAGTCGCACTGACGTCGCAGCACCGTTCGCACGTCCCGATGGCCGCTCCTGAGAGCGGCCATTTTTTTGGGTGCGGTTCCGGTGGCAGTGCCGTGGCCTCGGTCCGGTGTGATGGCGGACACCATGCCGACGGCTCGATCCAGAGGCGTGTGTTGTTGGTCTGCGCGCATCGATGCGGTCGGCGACGAATGGCGGTTGGCTGTTCGCCATGTCCGCGATTGCGTCCTGTCGAAGCCGCGCGCATGCGGGTGCGTCGGATTTCTGACGTGAGTCGTTGGTGACGTTCGAGCGTGCGCGCGGTGAAAGATTCTGCCGCCGCCGTACGCACCGATCGTCCAGCACAAGGCGCAACGCATGCCTGCGATGGTGCGTGCGGACGCACGCATGGCGATCAAACGACGCAATAAGTTTGCGCATTTCCGCTCGTGCGCTGCCTCAAGCAACGTTGTTGGATAAAAAATTTTCAGCTGGCGGACAGGCGGCGGATCCTGCCGGTCGCGCCGATAGCTCAACGCGCCATCGTGGTCGCCGATGCCGGGTGTATTTGTATCGAAGAAGAAAAACAGCGCAAAAGAAGTGGTTTTTTGAAAGTGCTGTTATGCGCGCGCACGCTTTGCTCGCTTGGGTGAGGCAGCGTGCGGCACGCTTGGCGCGCTTGGATACACCACATCGCGATGCCCGGCCAAAAAAAAATTGCAAAAGAGTGTTGACAGTAAAAAAAAGCGTGATTAGGTTTCGCCCAGCAGACATTGCTGCGAAAGAGAGTGAGCAGAATCGACATCAAGCCGACAAGCTTGTTCCGGATGTCCACCGAAGCGCCATCAGCGGTGGAGTCGGGTTCGCTTCTCTCCAAGAAAGCAGTCGTCCTTTCGATCACGCACCCGTGTCGCCGTTCGATGCGGGTGTTTCTGTATCCGTCCCGTCGCGCATTCCCTGCGGACGGTTCCCGACGACGGCACGCCGTTGCGGGGTTTGGTTCAACTGGGCGTTTCAACTCCATAGTTCACTGACGAGGAGCCAATTACATGGCCACTAAAAAAGCTGCGAAAAAGAAACCCACCGCCAAGAAGGCAGTGAAGAAGACTGCCGCCAAGAAGGCCGTCAAGAAGGTCGCAAAGAAGGCGACCGCCAAGAAGGCAGTGAAGAAGGCTGCTGCCAAGAAGGCCGTCAAGAAGACTGCGAAGAAGGCAGTGAAGAAGGCAGCCGCCAAGAAAGCAGTGAAAAAGACTGCTAAGAAAGCGACCAAGAAGACGGCCGCCAAGAAGGCCGTGAAGAAGACTGCAAAGAAGGCGACCAAGAAGACGGCCGCCAAGAAGGCAGTGAAGAAGACTGCCAAGAAGGCAGTGGCGAAGAAGGCGACCAAGAAGTCCGCCACCAAGAAGACTGCTGCCAAGAAGCCTGCTGCGAAGAAGGTCGCCAAGAAGAAGCCGGCCGTTCGCAAGAAGAAGGCCGCTCCGGTCGCGCTGCCCGCAACTCCGGCACCGCTGATCTGATCTGTAATACCCGATCGCCGTAAACATCGAGCTCTCTCCCCGACGCCCAGCGGGGAGGGAGCTTTTTTATTGGGCTGGCACCTAGCTGTTTTCAGGCTGGCCATGCCGCCGAGCGCGGCGGGAAGTGGCAGCGCATCGCAACCGTGCGCGTGCCGGGTATGTGCGCAAGCTGCAATCAGCCGGTGTTCGCCATGGCCTCCCACGCGACCGATCCGCAGATGGTGTGAGCGCGGCAGCGGTCTTGTTGTGCCTGGCGGTGTCGCCATCCATCCCGATCGATTCACGCATGCCAGGCTGCGCGTGACGGACAGACCGACGCCAGCTGCGGTCAAGTGCCGACGTCGCCATATCTGCAGCGCCCCCGCTTCGCGCGTGCACACGACCGATTCCCCGCAGCGTGCCCATGGTCCTCCCGGCCCAACAATGGGCCGATCGTCTGCTCAAGCAGCCAGCCATGCAGCGACGGCAGCGGCCGCACCCGTTGCCGACGGTCGCCGACCTCACTGGAATCGGCCCGAATATCGCGACGGCGTCGCAGCGAGCATGCATGTTGCCGCACGTGGTCTGGGATGAGGTGGCCAATCAGCGGCCGTTCGTCTCCACAGGCGCTCTGATGCGCTGACGCTAGCGGCATGCCATGACGGTGCGAGTCTCCCCGCATGCGGCGACGGTCGCCTCACGGCCCTGCCAGTTCATCGGCAACTGGCAGATGCCGAAAACACCAAAGGCGGCCGAGGCCGCCTTTGGTTGTGTCCGCACCGATATCAGGCGCTGCTGTCGCCACGTCAGCGTGGCGATGCCACCGACTTGCCGGACGAGGCGCCCTTGCCGGCGGGATCGGGGCGCTCCGCCAGCATGTTCTCGCTACCGAAGTCGCCATCCACATCGATATCCAGCCAACGCTTGGTCGGCAGACCAAGTGCACGATCCAGGATGGTCGGCATCATGCCGGAGGGCAGGCCGCTTTCGCCGTTCCACAGGATTGCGATGCCCAGATCGCGCTCGGGCAGCAATGCGACCAGACCGCGATAACCCTGGACGGCGCCGGCATGGAAGACCACCTGATGGCCCGCGTAATCGAACACACGCCAGCCCAGCGCGTAGCTGGCCGCATCCACGCGCTCGTGGCGCCAGCCCGAGCGCATTTCGCCCGGGGTGGAGATCAGTGGCGCATGCAGCGTCGCCAGCAGCGGCGCAGGCAATACGTCGGTGCGGTGGCCGGTGTGTGCCAGCAACCACTGCGCCATGTCGCTGGCGCTGGCATTGACGCCTGCTGCGGGGGCAAGACGGTAGTAGGTCGGCTTGGGCGTCAGCGATACCCAGCCATTGCGGCTGCGCACGTGCGGACGCGCCCAATGCGGACTGGCCTGGATGCCGGCCAGCCCCATGCTCGCATCGTTCATGCCCAGCGGCTTGAAGATGCGGCGTTCGACCGACTGCTCGTAGAAGCTGCCCGACGCGGCAAACACCACATCGCCCACCAGGCTGAAGGCGACGTTCTGATACGCATAGCAGTCGCCCGGTGCGCAGCGCAGCGGCGCGGCGGCCAGCTTGTGGCTGAGCGAGTAGTAATCGACGTTGGATTCGATATCGCGGTCGTAGGCATTGCGGGTCAGCCCGACGCGGTGGCTGAGCACCTCGGCGACGGTGAGCTGACGGGTGGCGACGTTGTCGCTGAGCTGGAAGCCCGGCACATAGTCGACCACCTTGCTGTCCCAGCGCAGCACGCCATCGTTGACCAACAGCCCCGCCATGGTGCCGGCGAAGGCCTTGGACAGCGAGGCCAGCCGGAACACGGTGTGGCCATCGACCGGCTGCGGATGATTGACGTCGGTGACGCCATAACCGCGTGCGCTGAGCACCTTGCCGCCCTGCACGATCGCCATCGCCATGCCGGGCACGCGATTGCCGTAGGTCAGTTGGTTGGCCATCGATTCGAATGCCGCGACATCGAAGCCAGCGGCTGGCGCCAACACCTGGCTGGCCGGCAGCGATGCGCGGTATTGCAGCGGAGCAGTGGGCGACTGTGTGACGCTGGCCGGCTGCAACGCAGAGGCAGTCGGCGCGGGTGTCTGCGCGGTGGAAGAGAGGGCCAGGGGCAGTAACGCCCCGAGCAGCCCGATGGCCAACGGACGGAACCGTCGACTGCGCATTTGTGTCATATGTGTGCCGCCTGTTCCACTGCCATCGGCGATTCTAGCGCCGTGCTTCGCAATAGCACAAACTGCCGGAAGATGAATGGGCATCGTATTGATCCTATTGATGATTTTAGGTTCATAAATCGGCCTGCGCAGCGCCTTTCCAACGTAGCCCGGAGCCCGTGCGGATGCAGCTGCAAGCAGCGTGCCGTATCGATACCTAGGCCGGCCGGCGGTGTCCTGCCCGTGGCGGCTGGTGATGCAGCACGGCATCGGCTAACTTGCGCGCTTGTTTAGCGGGTGCCGCCGCCGTCATGTCCTTGCTGTCACGCCCGTCGATGCGAGCGAACTTTCCCCGATGAACAGCCCATCTGCGCCGCGCTCGGCGGCTGGCCGTTTGAGCGCGGCGTTGCGCAGCTCGCCGCCGCTGGCGTGGTCGTTCCTGTATTTCTTCTGCCTGCTCAGCGGCTATTACGTGCTGCGTCCGGTGCGCGAGACGATGGGCGCTTCGGCCGATGTGGAAGCGATCTTTCCTGCCGGCATGATCGCGTTCTTCGCCGCGCACGGCATGCCGCTCAAGGAGTTCACCCTGCAGGTGCTGTTTACCTGCACCTTCCTGATCATGTTGTTGCTGCAGCCGGTCTACGGTGCGCTGGTCAGCCGCTATCCGCGGCGCGTGTTCCTGCCGGTGGTGTACGGTTTCTTCATTGCGACCCTGCTGCTGTTCTATGTGCTGTTCGACAGTGGCATGCCCGGACGCGGCATGGCGTTCTTCCTGTGGATTTCCGTGTTCAATCTGTTCGCCGTGGCGGTGTTCTGGAGCTTCATGGCCGATGTCTTCAGCAATGCCGAGGCGCGCAGGTATTACGGTTATATCGGTGCGGCCGGCACGCTGGGCGCATTCCTCGGGCCGATGCTCACCCGTACCCTGGTGGAGCGCATCGGCATTGCGCACCTGATGCTGGTCTCGGCCGCCTTCCTGGGGTTGTGCGTGGTGTGCCTGCTGCGCTTGCGGTGGTGGGCGGTGGCACGCGAGCAGGAGCGGCAGCAGGATTCCGGCGAAGTGCCGATGGGCGGCGATGTGCTGGGCGGGCTCAAGTTGATCGTGCGCGAGCCGCTGCTGCGCTGGCTGGCAGTGACGATGGTGTTCGGCGTGGGTGTCGGCACGCTGCTCTACAACGAACAGGCGGCGCTGGTGCGGCGGTTGTACACGGATGTGGCGGCCAGCACCGCGTACTACGCGAGCATCGATCTGGCAGTCAACGCATTGACCCTGGTATTGCAGTTGTTGGTGACACGCGCGCTGTTGTCGCGGTTCGGCATCGCGCCGGCGCTGCTGATTCCCGGCGTGGCGATCACGCTGGGTTATGCCGTGCTGGCTGCGTCGCCGCTCCCGATGATGGTGGCGATCGTGCAGGTGATCACGCGATCCAGCGAGTTCGCACTGGCCAAACCCGCGCGCGAAACGCTGTACACGCGTGTGGACCGCCAATGGCGCTACAAGGCAGGTGCGGCGATCGATACCGTGGTCTATCGCGGTAGCGACCTGAGCTTTGTGTGGGTATACAAACTGGTGTCCGCATTCGGCTCCGGCGCGGTATTCGGCATCGGGCTGCTGGCGGGGGCAGGGATGACCGTGGGCGCAGTCGGCTTGCTGCGCCAAGCACGCAGGCTGCCAGCCGAGCGTGGTGTCGATACGTCCGGGCAGGCGCCCGATCCGCGCAATTGACCGATCACCGCGCACGCCGTCGAGCGAGTGCGCCCATCTGCCGGTGTTCATTCGCGCGCGATCATGTGCATCGTGTCCGCGCGTCTGAGCGCGGTGCGGCGATGTGCACGCCGCTCCGAACAGGGCGACCGCAATCGCGGCTATGCTGGCCGCCACATTCGCTCGATCAATCTGCCATGTCCCTGTTCGCCATCGTCGCCGGCCTGTTTGTCGCGTTGCTGCATGTCTACATCCTGGTGTTGGAAATGGTGTTGTGGACGCGCCCAGTGGGTCTGAAGACCTTCCGCAATACCCTGGAGAAGGCGCAAGCCACGCGCGTATTGGCGGCCAACCAGGGCCTGTACAACGGCTTCCTGGCTGCTGGCCTGTTCTGGGGCGCATTGGCTGCACGCAGCGACGTGCTGAGTTTCTTCCTGGGCTGCGTGGTGGTGGCCGGTTGCTATGGCGCCTACAGCGTCAACCGACGCATCTTCTTCGTGCAGGCGCTGCCGGCGTTGATCGCGCTGGCGCTGGTGTGGTTGCCGCGTTGATCGATACCAGCTGGTGGCCATTGCTGCAGCCGTCTTGATGCCTGCAGGCAATCTCCGGCGTGGCTCTGCAGCTGACTGCAAGCGTGCTGGTCGGAGCGCCGGCCCACACACTCGGCAAGCATGCGCGCCGCGACAGCATGTACGCCAACGCAAACGGCGAGCCGAAGCTCGCCGTTTGCGTGATGACCTGACGCGAGGTGTGTCGCTTGCTCAGGCCGCTTCGCGCGGCTGCTGGGCCTGTGGCTTGTCGTAGAAGCTCGCCGCACGCAGCTCGTGCGGATCGAAGTCGTCCACGGTGATGGTGTCCATCATGATCTCGCGCAACTCTTCCAGTTGCTTGCGCTCGTCGATGGTGATCACGCCTTCGGCCACGGCCTCGTCCAGCTGCGCAGTGAAATCCAGTGCCTCGATGCCCTTGGTCTTGAGTGCCTTGAGGAACTTGCGCTCCACCGGCTCGGCCAGCACGGCCTTGGCCAGATAGCTGGCGATACGTCCGCCCGGATTGTTGGCGCACGGGGTCAGGAACACGCCCTGGGCCAGGCGGTCGCGCGCTTCGCTCGGTGTCATCAGGATCGATGCCACGCGGTGCCCCAGGCGGTCGCCCGGCGCTTCGGCACGACGGCCCAGCGGGAAGATCAGCACCCACATCAACCAGCCCACCGGCCGGATCGGGAAGTTGCGCAGCGCCGCGGAAAGCGCGGTTTCGATCTTGTGCACGCTGTCGTGGAACGCCCAGGCCAGCAGCGGCTGGTCGGTCGCTGGCGCGCCCTCGTCGTGATAGCGCTTGAGCATCGCGCTGGTCAGGTAGATGTGGCTCAGCACATCGCCCAGACGGCCGGACAGCGATTCCTTGAACTTGAGCTTGCCGCCGAGCATCAGCATCGACACGTCGGCCATCAGCGCCAGGTTGGCCGAATACCGATCCAGCTTGCGGAAGAAGCGACGCGTGTACGCATCGCCCGGCGCCGCACCGATGCGCGCACCGGTCAGACCGAACCAGAACGAACGCACCGCGTTGGAAATGCCGAAGCGGATATGCCCGAACAGGCTCTGGTCGAACTCTTCCAGGCCACGACGCGTATCCGGATCCTGCGCCGCCTTCATTTCCTTCATCACCCACGGATGGCACAGGATCGCGCCCTGGCCGAAGATCAGCAGGCTGCGGGTCATGATGTTGGCGCCTTCCACGGTCACGCCGATCGGCGCAGCCTGCCAGGCACGGCCGGCGAAATTGCGTGGCCCCAGGATGATGCCCTTGCCGCCGATCACATCCATCATGTCGCTGACCACTTCGCGGCCCATGGTGGTGCAGTGATACTTGGCGATCGCCGATGGCACCGACGGCACATCGCCGCGATCCACCGCCGCAGCGGTGGCCTGCGACAACGCGCTGATCGCGTAGGCCTTGCCACCGATGCGCGCGAGCGCTTCTTCCACGCCTTCGAAACGGCCGATCGACAGACCGAACTGCTTGCGGATGCGTGCATACGCACCAGTCACCACCGCAGCGTACTTGCCGCCGCCGCTGGCGGTAGAAGGCAGGGTGATCGAACGGCCCACCGCCAGGCACTCGTTAAGCATGTTCCAGCCCTTGCCGACCATTTCCACGCCGCCAATCAACTGGCTCAGCGGGATGAACACTTCCTCGCCATGGATCGGGCCGTTCTGGAACGGCGAATTGAGCGGGAAATGGCGACGGCCGATTTCCACGCCGGGGGTCTCGCGCGGCAGCAGCGCCAGGGTGATGCCGATGTCCTTCTTGTCGCCGATCAGGCCATCCGGATCGTAGGCGCGAAACGCCAGGCCGATCAGCGAGGCGACCGGTGCCAGGGTGATATAGCGCTTGTCGAAGGTCAGCTTGACGCCGAGCACGTTGGCGCCATTCCACTCGCCCTTGCAGACGATGCCGTAGTCCGGGATCGAGGTCGCATCCGAGCCGGCGAACGGGCCGGTCAGACCGAAACACGGCACCTCGGCACCGACCGCCAGGCGCGGCAGGTAATAGTCTTTCTGTTCCGGCGTGCCGTAATGCAGCAGCAGTTCACCCGGCCCGAGCGAGTTCGGCACACCGACGGTGGAGCTGACCACGCTGGAGATCGAGGACAGCTTCTGGATCACCTTGTGATGCGCCAGCGCGCTGAAACCCAGGCCGCCGTACTGCTTGGGAATGATCATGCCGAAGAACTTGTTCTTCTTGATGTAGTCCCATAATTCGGGCGGCAGATCGGCGTGGACATGGGTGATTTCCCAGTCGTTGACCATCTTGCACAGCTCTTCGACCGGGCCGTCCAGGAACGCCTGCTCTTCGGCGGTCAGTTGCGGCTTGGGATAGTTGAGCAGCTTCTGCCAGTCCGGGTCGCCGGTGAACAGTTCGCCTTCAAACCCCACCGACCCGGTTTCCAGCGCGATGCGCTCGGTCTGCGACAGCGGCGGCAGCACCTTGCGGAAGAAGCTCATCAACGGCGTGGTCAGCAGCGGCTTGCGCAGGAACGGCAACAGCACCGGTGCGGACACCAGCACCACCAGCGTGGCGGCGACGATGGTTGCGGTGAGGTTGGCACCCAGCAGCCAGCAGGCCACCAGCACGCAGGCGCTCAGTGCAACCCAGGTGGCAAGGCGCATACGGTGATAGGCAGCGATGCCCGCCGCCAGGATGACGAGGAGGAACGGTGCAACGATGCTCATGGTCTTGCTCCAGTGACATGCTCGGTGATGTTGGACGCTGCGATGGTGCCAACCGAGGGCAGTGCGTCCAGATAATGCAACACGGTGGCGGTAAAGGTGGTGTTGTCGTCGCCTGCCAGCATGTGCGTGGCCTCGTGCAGGTGCACGTGCTGCGCATGCGGGGCGATCGACAGGAATTCGGTGATGTTTGCCGGCGTCACAAGATCGCTGCGCCCGCCGCTGATCAACAGCATCGGGCAGCGCACCTGCGCGGCGGCGTCCAGCAATGCCTGCTGCTGCGTGTGGGGATCCTGTCCCGCCAGTTCGTCGACCAGGCGCGGGTCCCAATGCCAGAGCCAACGGCCGTCGGTGCGTTGCCGCAGCAGTCCCTGCAATTGACTGGGCGTCTTGCGCGGCCGATGCGGCAGGTAAGCGGCAATGGCGTCGGCAGCGACATCCAGCGACGCGAATCCATCCGGGTGCGCGGTCATGAAGCGCAGGATCCGCTCCACGCCAGCGGTATCCCAACGCGGGGTGATATCGACCAGCACGATCGCGCGAAACAGGCCAGGCCAGCGCGCTTCTGCGAGCAGGCCGAACAAACCGCCCATCGACGCGGCGACCAGCACTGGCGGCTCGGCTTGCTCGCCCGCCAAGACGATCAGGTCATCGGTGAATTGCATGGGCGAGTAGGGCAGATCCAGGGCATTGACGCTTGAATCCCCGTGCCCGCGTGCGTCGTAGGACAACGCGTGATAGCCCGCCTCCGCCAGCATCGCCGCCGTGGTTTCCCACGCCAGGTGCGTCTGTCCCAACCCATGCGCGAACACGACCGTCGGCGCGTTGTCTTCGCCACGCACCGACACCGCAAGTACAGCGTCGCCAGCGCGAACACTGGTCACGGATACAGTCTGGGCGAGGCTAGAGCGAGAGGTGACCATACCTAATGGTATGGATGTGCGGCGACCGCTGTCAATACTCAGTGGTATGGATGGTTAAGGCGCGCGATCGCGGCGATTGTGCCTACGTTGGGTAATGCGTACTGCAACTGCCTCAAGCGTATGGTTAAATCGTTCCATGAACGACACTACCGACTCCAGCGTCACCACGCCCCGCGCCAGTTCCGGTCGCGGCAACCGCCTCAGCGCGGACGACTGGGCACAGGCCGCGCTGGATCTGATCGCCGAACAAGGCGTCGGCGCCGTTGCGGTCGAACCGCTGGCGCGCCGTCTGGGCGTCACCAAAGGCAGTTTCTACTGGCATTTCCCCTCGCGCGATGCGCTGCTGCAGGCCGCTCTGGAACGTTGGGAGATCTTCGAGCAGAAGGAAGTCTTCGGCAGCCTGGAAGACGTGCCCGATCCCAGCGCCCGTCTACGCGCCTTGTTCCAACTGGTGGCGCATGAGGTCAAGCCGCACGTGATCTACAGCGAACTGCTCAAGGCGCTCGATCACCCAGCCGTGCGCCCGGTCATCGACCGTGTCTCGCAACGCCGCCTCGATTATTTGATTGCCTCATTTCGCCAGGCCGGCCTGACCCGCACCGACGCCCAACACCGCGCCCGCCTGGCCTACGCCGCCTACGTTGGCTTCCTGCAACTTTCGCTGCAACTGCAGCAACCCAAGCAGGCCCGCGAAGACTTCGAAGCCTACGTGGAGCATGTGATTCAGACGTTGATTCCTGGGTAGGTTTGCAGGTATCCCACATCGGCTGAGGTTTGATCGTTTAGCAAACAAAAACCGCGACTCTTTCGAGTCGCGGTTTTTTTATTTGCGTATTACTTAAGGGGACGAATATCAGAACTTCTGGGTGTAACGCATGTAGTAGAAGCGACCCGGGATTTCGTACTGCGGGTCAAAGCTATTGGCAAATGCCGTAGCTGCCTGCGGCGGATCGCGGTCGAAGGCATTATTCACGCCGACGGTGACGCGTGCGTTCCACGGGGCCTTCCAGTACGCGGCCAGATCGGTGTAGGTCACGCTGGGAACATGGTTGCGAGGAGCCGCACCAGCACTGGTTACCCGATTCGGATCCGAGCACAGCAGAGCCACATTCGCCGGGGTGGCGACATTGGCGCCGGTGCAGTTTTCGACCTGCGAGCTGTAGTAGCGCATGGATGCCGAGCCGCCGACATCGCCCAACTCCCAATTGAGCATCATGTTGGAGCGGATGCGCCAGTTGTTGTCCTGTGCAGAGCCGCCACGATACAAACCAACGCGGGTTTCGGGATCCTGCAGCGGCTTCTCAACCACAAACTTGCTCATGTAGGTCGAGTCCCACACCACACTGAAGCTGCCCCACGCGGTGTCCGGCAAACGATAGCCTACGGTCAGGTCGTAGCCTTCAGCCTCGATTTTCGCAATGTTGTTCGGCACTGCCAGCAGATTCGAAACTTCACCAGTGGGTTCGCGCTGAATCAGCGAGCAAGCATTGGCGATACCCGCCAAATAGCAGCTGTTCAAAGTCTCCTGCACGGTCTGGGTGTCGATCGCGTCTTCGATCTCGATATTCCACCAGTCCAACGAGATATCCAGACCAGTCACCCAGCTCGGGCTATACACGAAGCCTAAGGTCTTGGATATCGAGGTTTCCGGCTGCAGGTTCGGGTTGCCGCCGGTGGCGGTACGCACCTGCGGGTTGGCCTGAGCATAGGCCGGGACCGCACCGCATGAACCTGGACGCGTTCCGTTGACGGAGCCATCGCTGAATGAGCCAGCACAGGGATCGCGCACGTCTTCGAAGGTATCGCTCACACCCTGGAACAGTTCGCTGATCGACGGCGCACGGAAGCCCTGCGACCAGTTACCGCGGATCATCAGGTCAGTGATCGGCTTCCAGCGGAAACCGAACTTGCTGTTGGTGGTATCGCCGAAGTTGCTGTAATCCGAATAACGCGTCGCCAGGCTGAAGTCGAGCAACTGTGCGCCCGGCAGGTCGGCCAGCAGCGGCACGGCGAGTTCGAGGTAGGCTTCGTCCAGCTTGTAGCCGCCGTTGGTGGCGGTACGCGCGTTGCCGGTGGTGTCGCCAGAGTTGATCAGTGCGTCCGGATCGTCAAAGCCCGACTCTTCGCGGTGTTCAGCGCCGAAGGAGAATGCGAACGCGCCTCCCTGCAGATCGAACAATTCGCCGCCGATGTTGCCGAAGTAGGTCTTCTGCTCATATCCGTACAGGTCATGCGCATTGAAACCGGCGTAGCTCAGCATTTCCGGGGTCAACGAACCCGGACCGCTCAGCATATTCATCGGCACGCAGCCGTCGATCGTGCTGGCTGCGGTACCGCAGCGTGCTACACCGCCAGCGTCGACGAACGACGGGCCAAGCGCGTTACGCAGTGCGGAAATATTGAACAGGCCGGTGGTGCGATCAGTCTGGTCGTTCTCGCCGTAAAACATACCGGCTTCCCAGTTGAAGAAGCGCTGGCCAACTTCGAAATCACCTTCGAATGCGCCGCTGAACCCAAACGTCTTGACGTTCTGGGTGAAGATGCGGCCGCCAGTCTCTTCTGCACGATACTGGATGTAGTCGATATCGCGGCCGGTGTTGTTATAGATGTTATTGGCCGAAATAACGATATCTGCGCCGTTAGTGCCAGGCGCGGAGCGACCCAGCACGACCGGCATCGGTGCCAAGAGCTGGCTCGACTCGCGCTCGTTGTAGGTCACTGTGGTCTTGAAGCGCACGTTGTCGGTGATCGATAGCCCGGCGTCGGCAAACACCGATTTGCGCTCCTGCGGGGTCACCAAATAGTTGGCTGGCGCAAAGTTGTAGCTATCAGCCGCAGTGTAGTTGCGCGAGGTGGTGCCACCGTTGTTGGTGATGGAGAACCCAGGCGTGCCATTGAAACGTGTCGCACCGAAGGTAGGTTCACCAGTAGTCGGATCCGGGCCAGTCGACCCGAATATGCCAAAACGTCCACCCGGAATCGTTGTGCTATTGCCGGTGCGTGGAACTGCGCCGAAGACCGGGACCGACGAAATTTCGCGATTGCCCGCCATTACGGGCTCTTCCTTCACGTAACCGACGCCGAGGGTGGCGTGCCAACGATCGCCGGTCGAGCCGATGGTGAAGTCGTAGGACTCGCGGCTGCCGTCGCCCTTGTCGTATTGACCGTAGTACGCATTCGCTTCGGCGCCATCGAAGTTCTGGCGCAGGATGATGTTGACCACGCCGGAGATGGCGTCGGAGCCGTAGATCGTGGAGGCGCCGTCCTTCAGGACTTCGATGCGCTCGACGGCAGCAGTCGGAATCGTGTTGAGGTCGACAGCGCCGCCCAGGCCCGTACCGCCGACCCAACGACGACCATTGACCAGCACCAGGGTGCGGTTGGAACCGAGGTTTCGCAGGTTGACACGCGTTTCGCCGTTGCCGCCATTGTTGACGTTGGTATTGAACGCCGAACCACCGGAGCTGATGTTCTGGATCACGTCGCCGATCGAGGTCAAACCCTGCGATTCGATCTGTTGACGGCTCATGCTGAAGACCGGCTGCGATGTCTCGACGTCGGCGCGCTTAATGCGCGAACCGGTCACTTCGATCTTGTCGAGGTTGGTGGTGCCGGCTTCCTGAGCGATGGCGGTACCAGTACCGCCCACGCCCACGACAAGCGCGAGGACAACTGCATCGCGCAGCTTGTTGGACTTGCAATTCATTAGCTCTCTCTCCAAGTGATCTTGGGTACTGCCAAGGGTTGTTTGCCTGTCGGGGGGTCCGAAAGAAGCGGATCCAAAACGTCAGGGTGAACCGATGGTATATGCGTTGCGCAGGAAATTAAAGTCCCGTTAATGAAAAAGAAGAAACCTGTGAAGAGCGGTGTGCTAAGCGAGCCCTACAACGAAAAACGCCACCGGCTGGAAGCCGGTGGCGTCTAAAGAACCTCGTCATTTCAGCGAGTTACAGGTCCTGTTCGTACCTGACGTATGGAACCGTTCCATCGCTGTTGCTTTCGTTGTTCGGGGCAAACGGGTTCTTGCCGCGCGAGATCACGTTCTCGGCGCCGACCGTCAACTGGCCGCTCCAGGGAGTCCGCCAGGTCAGGCCCAGCCCCAGGCCTTCCCATTTTTCGGGTTGGCCGGGAACGTCAACGACCCGGCCAATGACGTTTGCGCTGAAAGCGCCGTAGCCGCCACCGACGCTGAGGGTCTTGCTGTCCCACTGGTCGGCGATCGCCGGCGAGACATCGGCCAGCGGCACCAGGCGTGCGCGGGCGTAAGTGCCGCCGATCGAGACAAAGCCTTCGCGGCCGATATTCTTCTGGCCGAACACGGTCAGGTCGTTCTGCTCGACGCGGGTCAGCGGGGCCTTGCCGCCGCCCACCAACCAGGCCGGCAGGGTATCGCGGCCAGCGCCGGCGGTGACTCCAGCGCGGGCGCCGCCACGGTTAAAACCCACCGTGGCCGAGACACGGCGCGAGGCAGCGGCGCTGTCTTCTTCGTCATCGCCGATTCCTGCGAGCAGGCAATGGCTGGCAAGGCCGCTGATGTTGGTGCCACGGCTGCTGTTGCAGAGCAGGCCGAGCGAGTCGCCCGACGTCAGGCCGAAGGCAGCATCCAGCGAGTTCCGTCCAAAGTGCCAGCGTGCCCCGGCCTTTTGTTCGCCCGTGGGCTCCAGATACAGGAACGCCTCTACCTTGCCGCTGCCCTTGTTCCACACCGGCAGGATCGTGCTCTCGCGCAGTTGCTGCGATGCCGTCTGCGCGCGCACGCCCGCAGTTGCCGCAAGGGCAACCATCAGAGCAAGCGGGAGGCGCAGTAGGTGTCGCATACCAGAGTCAGACCCAGGGGGCAGTTGTTAAGTTCCCGAGAGCGGGCAAGGCAGATGCTAGGGTGTTTATGATTATTTAACAAGCGTCCCCGCTCCCCCAAAATGCCCGAAATCCTATCTATTGCAACCTTTCCGGCGCTTCTTGCAACGACTGGGGGGCGCTGAAAAGTACCTCCAGTTCAGTCAATGGGAAGTGATACTCACGCCCACAGAACTCGCAGCGCACCTCGACCTCGCCGGTGGCCTCGGCGGCGGCCCGGGCCTCGTCCTCGCCCAGGGACTGCAACATCGAGGCGACCCGTTCGCGCGAGCAGGAGCAGCCAAAGCTGAGCGGCCTGTCGCCGAGCAGCTGAGGGTCTTCTTCGTGGAACAACCGGTGCAGCAGGTCGTTCCCGGCGACCGAGAGCAGTTCCGGTGCTCCCAGGGTGTCGAACAGGGCACCGATGCGGGTCCAGCCGTCGTTGTCGCCTTCGTCGCCAGGCAGCTTCTGCAGCAGTAGGCCGGCTGCCTGGTCGGGGCCTGCGGCCAGCAGCAGGCGGGTCGGCAACTGTTCGGACTGGTGGAAATAGGTCTCGAAGGCTTCGGCCAGATCCGGGGACTGCATGCCGACCAGGCTCTGGTAGCGCTGCGGTTCGCGCGGGTCCAGGCCGGGATTCTCGATGGTGATCGCCAGCAGGGCGGCGTCGCCGAGCTCGCGCAGGTCGGTCGGGGCGTCGGTGCCGTCGGCCAGCTGCACGATGCCGCGCAAGGTGCCGGCGGCGGTGCATTCGGCGAACAGGGTGCGCAGCGTCTGGTTGCCGCGCAATTGGACCGACAGACGCCCATCGACCTTGGTGTGGCCGGTGAACAGGGCCGCAGCCACCGCCGCCTCGCCGAGCAACTGGCGTGCGGCCGGCGGGTAGTCGGCGGCCCCCTGGATGTCGTGCCAGGCCTGGGTCAGGCGCACATGGACACCGCGCACGCCAGCGGCGGGCAACAGGAAACGGGAAAGCTGATCGTGATCGGTCATGGAAACATCGGACGTAAGGGACGCCGGTTGCCGGATAATGCGGCAGGCATCGGGATGAAAGGTCGTAGCGAACAATGGGGACGGTTGCATTGGATGGCAAGCAGGTGGCGCCACCGCGGCGCAGGCGTTGGCTGCCCTGGATATTGGCGGCACCGCTGCTGTTCGCGGCTGCGAGCGTGTTGCAGGTGCTGGTGTTGCGGGTGGTCGATCCGCCGATCAGCAGCATGATGGTGGCACGCTACCTGGAAGCCTGGGGCGAAGGCGACTGGAGCTTTTCGCTGCACCAGCAATGGCGCGATTACGACAAGATCGCCGCCAGCCTGCCGATTTCGGTGGTGGCTGCGGAAGATCAGCAGTTTCCGCTGCATCACGGCTTCGATCTGCAGGCCATCGAGAAGGCGCGCGATCACAACGCCCGTGGCGGGCGGGTGCGTGGAGCCAGCACGATCAGCCAGCAGGTCGCCAAGAATGTGTTCCTGTGGCAGGGCCGCAGTTGGGTGCGCAAGGGCCTGGAGGCCTGGTACACGGTACTGATCGAGTGGCTGTGGCCAAAGCAGCGGATCCTGGAGATGTATCTCAACGTGGCCGAATTCGGCGATGGGGTGTATGGCGCGCAAGCCGCTGCCCGGCAGTTCTGGGGCAAGGATGCGGCAGGGTTATCGCCGGGCGAATCAGCGCGTCTGGCGGCGGTGTTGCCTTCGCCACGGCGCTATGACGCACGCCGGCCGGGCGCATACGTGCAGCGGCGCGCCGCGTGGATTCAGCGCCAGGCCCGCCAGTTGGGCGGCGCTGCGTATCTGCAGGCGCCGTGAGCGTGCACGCGCCCGACCTGGTGCCATCGCTGGCTGCCGCAGAGCGCCTCACGGTGGTCATTGCGGCCTATAACGAAGAAACCAGCATTCCGCTGCTGCATCCGCGTCTGTGTGCAGTATTGGCGCAGCTCAGTGGATTGCAGACGCACGTGTTGTATGTGGACGATGGCAGTATCGATGGCACCTGGGCGCTGTTGCAGGCACTTGCCGATGACGATGCGCAGGTGAGCGCCGTGCGGCTGTCGCGCAATTTCGGCAAGGAGGTGGCCATTTCTGCAGGCCTGGATCACGTGCTGCCGGGTGCGGTGATGCTGCTCGATGCCGACGGGCAGGATCCGCCCGAGCTGATTCCCGAGTTCGTCGCATTGTGGCGTGCCGGCTACGACAACATCTTTGGCACGCGGGTGTTTCGTGAGGGCGAAAGCTGGATGAAGCGCGGTTCTGCGCACGTGTTCTATCGGGTCATCGGACAGCTGTCGCGTACGCCGATTCCAGCCGATAGCGGCGATTTCCGGTTGTTGTCGCCGCGCGTGGTGCAGGCGCTGCAGCAGTTACGTGAGCGCCACCGCTTTATGAAGGGGCTGTTCGGTTGGGTCGGGTTTCGCCAGGTCGCCGTGCCGTACCGGCGTGCGCCGCGCCTGTCCGGGGGCAGCAAGTTCACGGCTTGGCGGCTATGGAACCTGGCGCTGGATGGCATCACCAGTTTTTCCACGGTGCCGCTGCGCGTGGCGACGTATCTGGGGTTGTTCACCGCAGTGGTGGCGTTGCTGTTCGGTGCCTGGGTGGTGATCAAGGCGGCGCTGATCGGCGACCCGGTCGCGGGTTGGCCGACCATGATGTCGGTGATCCTGTTTCTGGGCGGTATCCAGCTGATTGCCCTGGGGTTGATCGGCGAGTATCTGGGCAGGTTGTATGACGAAGCCAAGCAGCGCCCGCTGTATCTGGTCGATACCCACCGTGGCGCAGTGGGAGTAGTCTGCGATCACCAGACCAAGCGCGGAGCGGGCCATGCAGACCGTACGACAGCTGTTGGGGACCAAACAGGTTGAGGTATTTGCGGTTGCGGCCGACGCCGCGGTGATCGAAGTCGTCCGTTTGATGGCCGAAAAGGGCATCGGTGCGGTGCTGGTCATGGACGGGCCACGTTTGGTCGGCATCGTCTCCGAGCGCGATTACGCGCGCAAGGTGGTGCTGCGCGATCGCGCCTCTTCGACCACCAGCGTCGCCGAGATCATGAGCGCCGAGGTGGTGACAGTGTCGCCCTCCGATACCGTGGAGCGCTGCATGCAATTGATGACCGATGGGCGCTTCCGGCATTTGCCGGTGATGGAAAATGGCCGGGTGCAGGGCGTCATTTCCATCGGCGATCTGGTCAAGGCGGTGATCGAGAACCAGCAGCGCGATATCGATCAACTGCAGCGCTACATCGCCAGCTGAGGCCGCCGCGCCGGCCTCACTTGGCGTACTTGCCTCCGCAATCGCTATCCTTGCCCGGGCCCATTTCGAAGGTCGCCAGCAAGGCGGCGGGCGGAGCGATCAGGCCCAGGCCGATCGCAATCGCGCCACGGATGCCGAGCGCCTTGTAGTCGGGGTGGAAGGACGGGTCCTTGAAGGTTCCGCCAACGCGTAATGGCGAACGCAAGCTGAGAATGCTGTGGTCCTTCGGGCGCGGGCGCAGCAACAGGTCCAGGGTCTCGTTCTTCAGGCTGATGGAGCCCTCGCCGACGATGATGGTGTCGGTGGTGTCGAAGGCCAGTGCGCGCGACTGCATCAGCCCATCCTTGACCCCGAAATCGCCAAACATGCAGCGCACCGGAATCTGCCGATCGGCCACGAACAGGTATTTCAACGACTCGGCGATATCCAGACCGGCCAACTCCATGATGAGGTTGCCGACATGACCGCGGCCCATGCCGACGCCGATCGTGCCGTCGGCGGTGCCGAGCATCGCGGCGATCGAATTGCCGCGTCCGCGCAGATCCAATGCGCCGCCGATTGCGCCCGAGGCTTGTTGTGCGAGCGCTTTGTCGGGAAACAGCTGGTCCAGCCGGATGCCACGAATACCGGCCTTGAGCTGGGTGGTGATGACCTGATTGCGCGCGTCCATGCGGATGGTGGAACGGATATCGCCGCCGGCAACGCCGAAGTTGAGCGGATCCAGTTGCAACAGGCCGTCTTTCAATGTCAGCGAGGCATCCATGTCGTCCAGTGGCCACGATGGTGCATTGATGCGCTGCGCGCGCCAGCGTACCTGTGCATCCATCGCGCGCAGCTTGGACAAGTCGTAAGGTGTGGTGGGCAGCACGCGCGCGCTCGCAGCGAGTTTTGCAGCCTGTTTTTTCTGCTCGGCATTTGCCGATTCGTTTGCGCCGGTCTTCGGTGGCGCGCCGACGAACCCTGCCAGGTCGTCGAAATCCAGGCGCTTTGATGCCAGGTCCGCACGCAGGAACGGGCGCTTGTTGCGCAGGTCCACCTCGGCAGTGCCGGCCAGGTCGCTGTCCCCAGCGGTGCCGGTGAACTTTTCGTAGCGCCAGATCTTGCCGTTGCGGCGCAGATGTCCGTCGAGCTTGTACGGCGGCGTCGACGGCATGGCCACGCCGGTCAACGGATACAGGTCCTGCATGTCCTGGCCGCTGAGCGCCATCTGCAGATCGAAGACCTGGAACTGGAAGGGGTTGGTCAAGGTGCCGCGCACGTGCGTGCGGGTAGCGCCTGCACTGGCGCGCAGGTCGATGCGGAAGGGATGTTCGCTCTGGCTCAACTCCAGCGGTGAGGCGGTATTGCCCTTCAGCGTGAAGGGATAGCCTTTCCAGCGGCCCTTGCCATCGATACCGATCGGCGCGGCACGCTGGTCGCTGCTTGGCGGGGCCAGGCTGTTGACGGCCAGGTCCACGTCCGAGCGGTTGGCGGCATCGATGTACTGCAGGCGCCCGTTGTTCACCAGCAGCCGGCCAAGACGCGGCATCGTGCCGTCGCCATCGTCCTGATCGAACACCCAGTTGCCAGGGTGCGTGTCGTCACCCGCTTCCAGCAGGACCTTCGGATGATCCAGACGAATTTCCGGCAAGCGCACATTGCCGCGCAGCAACGGCCACAACTCGACATCGATCTCGGCGGAATTCAACTCGGCCATCGGGCCGCGCTTGGACCACGGCGCGTTTGCCAAGCTGAGCCGATTGCCACGGACCGTGGTGGTGCGGCCCAACGTCACATCCAGGTGGCCAAGATGGAATTCGCGCCCGGTCTTGGCGCTGACCATGCGTTCGACCGGACCGCGCAGCCAGTTCCAGTCGAACACCAGCAAGAAAATCACCACGATGGCGACGAGAATGCCAAGTCCGATCAGCCAGCGTCGACGACGCGGTGCGCGGGCGGGCGGTGCAGTAGCTGAGTCGATCATGTTGTTCACACGAGCGATGGTTGGCGATCCCTCGTGCACAGGGTGCGAACGCACCGCACAGCGCACCTCAGCTCACACGACCTGCTCGGTCACCGCAACGAAGTGACAGGCACTGCCGGCGAGCACGAACAGATGCCAGATCGCATGAAAATAGCGTTGGGTGTCGCGCTGGTAGAAATACGTGCCCAGGGTGTAGAAGAGCCCGCCGGCCAGCAGCCAACAAAGAGACCAGGTATCGACAGAGCGCAGCAACGGCTGGATCGCCACGATGATCAGCCAGCCCATCGCCAGATACAGCACCGTCGACAGCAATCGAAAGCGGCCGGTAAAAAACAGTTTGAAGACCACCCCGGCTGCGGCAATCGTCCAGATGGCGGCAAACAATCCCCAGCCCCAGGGACCGCGCAGATTGATCAGCGTAAACGGCGTGTAGGTGCCGGCGATCAACAGATAGATCGCGCAGTGATCGAGCACCTGCAGGCGCGCCTTCGCGCCCGGATGCGGGATGGCATGGAATAGCGTGGAGGCGACGTAGAGCAGGATCAGGGTGGCGCTGAAGACGATGGAGGTGGCCAATTGCCAGCCATCGCCATAGATGGCCGCCAGGGTGATCAACACCGAGCCGCCGGCCAATGCAGCGATTGCACCCAGGCCGTGCGTCACGGCACTGGCGATTTCGTCGCGCAGGTCAGTGGAGGGGGGAGCGTCTGCGTTCATGGCAAAAAGGTACCGCAACTGCGAGCGATTCGCATCGCCGGCAGTTGCGTTCTCGCGTGGTGGTTCAAGTGGCGGTCAATCGATTGCCTTGGCATGCGCATGTTCGCGCGTGGCCGAGAAGCGCACGTCCGGTGCGCGTTCCTGCGCCAGCTGCAGATTCACCCGGGTCGGTGCCAGATAGACCAGTTGGCCGGCTGCATCGATGCCCAGATTGCCGGCATTTTTCTCGCGGAACTCTTCCAGCTTCTTGGCGTTGTCGCAATGCACCCAGCGCGCGGTGGTGACGCTCACCGGCTCGAAGATCGCATCCACGCCGTATTCGTCCTTGAGCCGGTAGGCCACCACGTCGAACTGCAGCACGCCGACCGCACCCAGGATCAGATCGTTGCTCATCAACGGGCGGAAGAACTGGGTGGCGCCTTCTTCGGACAGCTGCGCCAGGCCCTTTTGCAGCTGTTTGAGCTTGAGCGGGTCGCGCAGGCGCGCGCGGCGGAACAGCTCCGGCGCGAAGTTGGGAATGCCGGTGAACGACAGCGATTCGCCTTCGGTAAAGGTGTCGCCGATGGAGATGGTGCCGTGGTTGTGGATACCGATGACATCGCCCGGCCAGGCTTCGGCGGCGATCTCGCGGTCCGAAGCCATGAAGGTCAGTGCGTTGGCCAGCTTGAGGTCCTTGCCGCTGCGCACGTGCAGCGCCTTCATGCCGGCGGTGAACTTGCCCGAACACACGCGCATGAACGCCACGCGGTCCCGATGCTGCGGGTCCATGTTGGCCTGGATCTTGAAGACGAAGCCGCTGAGCTTGGCTTCGGTGGCCTCGACGCGGCGGCCGGTGGTGTCGCGCGCCTGCGGCGGCGGTGCGTGTTCGATGAAGAAATCCAGCAGCGGCTGCACGCCGAAGTTGTTGACGCCCGAGCCGAAGAACACCGGGGTCTGCTGGCCGGCGCGATACGCATCCAGATCGAACGGATTGCTGGCGCCCTGCACCAGTTCCAGTTCGTCGCGTAGCTCGGCCAGCATCTGTGCGCCGATCTTTTCGGCCAGGCCGGGCGCGTCGAGCGACGGGAAGATGGTCGAATCCTGGCGGGTGAAGTTGCGGCCCTGTTCGTACAGGTGCACCTCGCCGGTGATCAGGTGCACCACGCCTTTCAGGCGCTGGCCCATGCCGATCGGCCAGGTCACCGGGGCGCACTGGATGCCGAGCACGGTTTCGACTTCATCCAGCAGGTCGATCGGGTTCTTGCCTTCTCGATCGAGCTTGTTGATGAAGGTCATGATCGGGGTGTCGCGCAGCCGGCACACTTCCATCAGCTTGATGGTGCGTTCTTCCACGCCCTTGGCGACGTCGATGACCATCAGCGCCGAGTCCACCGCGGTGAGCACGCGGTAGGTGTCCTCGCCGAAGTCGGCGTGGCCGGGGGTGTCGAGCAGGTTGATCACCTTGCCCTCGTACGGGAACTGCATCACCGAGGAGGTCACCGAGATGCCGCGTTCCTTTTCCAGCGCCATCCAGTCCGAGGTGGCGTGGCGGGCGGCCTTGCGGCCCTTGACCGAGCCGGCCATCTGGATCGCGCCGCCGAACAGCAGCAGCTTTTCGGTCAGCGTGGTCTTGCCCGCATCGGGGTGGGAAATGATGGCGAAGGTGCGCCGGCGCGCGGCTTCGTTGGAGACGTCGGACATGGGCTGGGCGCGCCCGGTCGGACGCCTGCGGAAACTGAGGAAGCCGGTGATTATAGCGGCTTCGGTGCGGTGGGCTTCTGCGGTCCCGGCCCGGAACTCCCCCGTCGGCAAGCCGTGACTTCCCGGCCCCCGTCGCTCACGGCGCTGGCGACGGAAACTGGAGCTCGCCCTGCGGGCCCAGCATCCGAAACGGCAGCGAGCGCAGTTGCATGTCCGCATTGCGCTGGATTGCGAAATGCAGATGCGGGGCGGTACTGAAGCCGGTATTGCCCGAGGCGCCCAGGCGCTCGCCGGTGCGGACCACCTGGCCGGGGCGCACCGCCACGCCATCGGGTGCCAGGTGGGCATACAGCGCCATGCTGCCGTCGGCGTGCAGCACCCGCACCAGGTTGCCGCCCCCGGCCGCCTGGTCGTGCGGACGGCCTTCGACGATATCGCGCGCTATCTGCATGACCACGCCCGCGCGCGCGGCCAGTACTGGCGTGCCCTGCGGCAGGGCGAAATCCACTGCGTACCAGTTGGCCGCATCGGTGTGGCTGAAGTGCCCGCCAAAGCCCTGGTCCACGTGTATCGGCACATCGCGGAACGGGAGTTGATAGCAGACTTGTTGCTGCGGGCGTGCCTGCGGATCGCCGGGTACTGCGTCGAGCTTGAGGCCCAGCCCGCCCAGGCTGCGCTGGTTGCTGGCCGGATACAGCCGGGCCAGTAGCCGGCGCTCGTGCGCGGCCAATTGCGCCGTCAGCGGTAACTGGGGCACGGCGCGGTAATCCTCGCTGGGCGGTGCGCTCAGCTGGACCTGTGCAGGCCCGGCCAGCGGATTGCTGACCCAGACCAGGTAGGCCGGCGCCTGCCATTCCAGCTGCAGCGACGGGCTGGTACCGCTGGATGCAGCCGGTGCTTGTGTCGTCGTCGCGGGCTGGGCGACGGCTGTGGCGCCTGGCCAATGCCAGCGTTGCTGTGCAGCCGCCGGTGTTGCGCAGGCCAGCAGCGCGGCGATCAAGGCCAATGCGAGAGGGGACACGGCGCTGCAGGACAGCTGAAGGGCCACGCGCTGGGCTCGGACGAAAGGGAGCGGCAAGTATGTGGCCCATCACTGGCCGGAGTGGTATCGGATGAAAATATATCTTTCCATCCGCATGAAGAGATTGACATCGCAAAAAAGCGGTGGCATCTTAGCCTCACCATCGAGACCGGCGGAGGGACAGGCCCTTTGATGCCGGGGCAGCCAGCGGAGCGCGTAAGCGCCCGCGTTTGGTGCCAAATCCTGCGGGGACCGTCGCGTCCGCCGAAAGATGGTTCGAATCGTGCCTTGTGCACGTCGAACGCGAGCTCCCGCGAAGCTCGATGGCCGATCCACCCCGGATATCGCCATGAGCCTCGTGAATACAGCATCGCCGTCACCTACCGATTACGCCGATCCACCCGCCGTCACCGATGACGGGACGATTGCCGTGCGCGGCGATCTCGTCATCGCCTTGCCGATGCGGCACGCCGGCATGCGCCAGGTGCGGCTGCGCTACGAATTGATTGGCGTTGCCAATGCGCCGGTGGTGTTCGTGGCCGGCGGAATTTCCGCGCACCGTCATCTGGCTCCCAGTGCGTTGTTCCCCGAAAAGGGCTGGATGGATGGCTTGGTCGGCAACGGCCGCGCGCTGGATCCGGCATCGCGTCGTCTGTTGGCGTTCGATTTCCTTGGCGCCGACGGCACGCTGGATGCGCCGATCGACACTGCCGACCAGGCCGATGCGATCGCCGCGTTGCTGGATGTGCTGGGCATCGCGCGTTTGCATGGCTTTGTCGGTTACTCGTACGGCGCGCTGGTCGGTTTGCAGTTCGCCATTCGGCACGCCGCCCGCGTCGGCACCTTGGTAGCGGTCAGTGGCGCGCATCGCGCCCATCCGTATGCCGCCGCCTGGCGTGCACTGCAGCGCCGCGCGGTGGCGCTGGGTCAGCTGCAATGCGCAGAAAACCATGGGCTGGCGCTGGCACGGCAGTTCGCCATGCTCAGCTACCGCACGCCGGAAGAATTCAGCGAGCGCTTCGACGCGCCGCCGGAAGTGATCAATGGCCGCGTGCGGGTGGCGGCCGAAGACTATCTGGATGCCGCCGGCGCGCAATACGTGGCGCGCACGCCGGTGAACGCGTATCTGCGGCTGTCCGAATCGATCGATCTGCATCGCATCGATCCCGCGCAGGTGCGCGTGCCCACCGTCGTTGTTGCGGTGGAAGGCGACCGCCTGGTGCCGCTGGCCGACCTTGTCACCTTGGTCGAAGGCTTGGGGCCGCGCGGCAGCTTGCGCGTGTTGCGCTCGCCGTATGGCCACGACGCCTTCCTGAAAGAAATCGATCGCATCGACGCGATCCTCACCACTGCCCTTCGCTTCACCGGAGAAACCGCATGAGCTTTCGTGACCCCGCCGACGCCCCCTGTACCGCCGCCACCGCCGCCGTGCGCGCCGGCATCGATCGCGACACTGCGTATGGCGCGGTGACGCCGCCGATCGTGTTGTCGTCGAACTTCTCCTTCGATGGTTTCGGCAACAAGCGCCAGTACGACTACACCCGCAGCGGCAACCCGACCCGCGATCTGCTCGGCGAAGCGCTGGCGGAACTGGAAGGCGGTGCCGGCGGGGTGATCACCTCCACCGGCATGGGCGCGATCAACCTGGTGCTCAACGCGCTGCTGCAGCCGGGCGATACCTTGGTGGTGCCGCACGATGCGTATGGCGGCAGCTGGCGCCTGTTCAATGCGCTGGCCAAGAAGGGCCACTTCGCGCTGATCACCGCCGACCTCACCGACCCGCGCTCGCTGGCCGATGCGCTGGCGCACTCGCCCAAGCTGGTGCTGATCGAAACTCCGTCGAACCCGCTGCTGCGCATCACCGATCTGCGCTTCGTCATCGAGGCGGCGAAGAAGGTGGGTGCGTTGACGGTGGTGGACAACACCTTCCTGTCGCCGGCACTGCAGAAGCCGCTGGAATTCGGGGCGGACCTGGTGCTGCATTCCACCACCAAGTACATCAACGGCCACAGCGATGTGGTGGGTGGCGCGGTGGTTGCGCGCGATGCCGAGCTGCATCAGCAGTTGGTGTGGTGGGCCAATGCGCTGGGCCTGACCGGCTCGCCGTTCGATGCCTTCCTCACCTTGCGCGGTCTGCGCACGCTGGATGCGCGCCTGCGCGTGCACCAGGAAAACGCCGATGCGATCGCCGCACTGCTGGACGGGCATGCGGTGGTCAATCAGGTGTATTTCCCGGGCCTGGCTGCGCATCCGGGACATGCGCTGGCCGCGCGCCAGCAGAAGGGCTTCGGCGCGATGATGAGTTTCGAGCTCGATGGTGGCGAAGCCGCAGTGCGCGCGTTTGTCGATGGCCTGCGTTACTTCACCCTGGCCGAGTCGCTGGGCGGTGTGGAAAGCCTGATCGCCCATCCGGCCTCGATGACGCATGCGGCGATGACCGCCGAAGCCCGGGCTGCGGCCGGGATTTCCGACGGCCTGCTGCGGTTGTCGATCGGCATCGAATCGGCCGAGGATCTGCTGATCGATCTACGCGCAGGTCTGGCGCGTGCCGAAGCAACGCTGACCACTGCAAGCCGCAAACAGGTCGACGCGTGAGCGCGGTACTGCCTGCTTCGCGTCGCGCTTCGACGGCAGCAGTGACGCCAACGCCACGGCTGGCCTTGCTGGGCACCGGCACGGTGGGGCGCGCGTTTGTGGCGCGCTACACCGCGCTACAGGAGCGCCAGCTGCAGTTGCCGCGCTTCGATTGGTTGGCCAACTCGCGCGTCGCGCACGATTGCGGCACCAGCGCCGCCCAGGCTTTGCAACAAGCCAACGCCGCGCCGCGTGGCCAGGCCGTGTTGCAACCCTGGGCCGAAACCGCCGCCTTGCGTGCCGGCGATGTGCTGGTGGATGCCACCGCCAGCGATGTGGTCGCCGATTGGCATGTGGAATGGTTGTTGCGTGGTGTGCACGTGGTTACCGCCAACAAGCTCGGGCAGGGCACCGCATTGTCGCGGGCGCAGGCGGTGCAGGCGGCGCGTCATGCCAGTGGCGCGCATTACGGTGACAGCGCGACGGTGGGTGCGGGGTTGCCGGTGTTGAGTAGCGTGCGCGCGTTGGTGGCGGGCGGCGACCATATTCATTCGATCGAAGGCGTATTGTCCGGTTCGCTGGCATGGCTGTTCCATCGCTACGACGGCAGTAGCGCGTTTTCCGATTGCGTACGCGAGGCGGTGGCGGCCGGTTACACCGAGCCGGATCCGCGTATCGATCTGTCGGGCGAGGATGTGCGGCGCAAGCTGCTGATCCTGGCGCGTGCGGCCGGGTGGCAGCTGGAGGCCGAACAGGTACATGTGGAATCGCTGGTGCCCGCGCGCATCGCGTACGTGCCGCTTGCGGCCTTGGATGCACAGTTGGACGCGCTGGATGAGGTGGTGGGCGCGCGCTGGCAGCAGGCACGTGCCGCAGGGCGCTGCCTACGCTTTGTGGGACGCGTGGATGCGCATGGCGCCAGCGTCGGCTTGCGCGAGTTGGCGCTGGATCACCCGCTGGCCGGCGGTGCGGGCACCGACAACCGGGTCGCCATCAGCAGCGACCGTTATCGTGAACAGCCATTGCTGATCCAGGGGCCGGGCGCGGGTGCCGACGTGACGGCGGCGGCGTTGCTGGATGATGTGTTGCGGATCGTGGCTGGGTAACGGGTCGGTGAGATGCGCTGGCGGGATGTGGCGCCGAACTCGATTGCCGACTTGCGTGCGGGGATTGGCGGCTGTCTGTCGTGCTGACTGAGGCAGTGCGTCTGCGCCGAACATTCAACTGCAGTGCGCCGCAGCCCGGACGTTACCGACCTGCGGTTTTTAGAGGAATGGACCCACATCGACCACAGTGCAGCGGGTCGTGCAATTACGGCGCAATCGCCTTCAATAGCGCAGCATTGAAACGCGTTGGGTCCTGCACCTGCGGCGAATGTCCGAGGTCGGCGAACTCGACGAGCTTCGCGTTCGGAATCGCCTTGGCGGCGCGCTTGCCCAGCCTGGTGTAGTCGCCGACGCGTGCCTTGACCTCGGGCGGCGCGGTGTCCTTGCCGATCGCGGTGCGGTCCTTGAGGCCAATGAAGAGCGTCGTCGGCACGGCCAGCCTGGGCAGTTCGTAGACCACCGGTTGGTTGAACACCATGTCGTAGGTCAGCGCCTGGTTCCAGGCGACCGCCTGCTTGCCGTTGCCCAGCGACATGCCGGCCTGCATGCGCGCCCAGCGTTCGAATTCGGGCTTCCATTGGCCGGCGTAGTAGACCTCCATCTGATACTTCTTGATGCGCTCGAAACTGATCTTCAGTTCGTTGTCGTACCAGGCATCCACGCTGCGCCAGGGGATGCCTTCGGCCTTCCAGTCTTCCAGGCCGATCGGGTCGACCAATGCCAACTGTTCGGTGGCTTGCGGATACATCAGTGCATAGCGGATGGCGAGCATGCCGCCCATCGAATGACCGACCACCACGGCACGTTCGATACCCAGCTTCTTCAACAGTGCCTGCGTGTTGTCGGCCAGCTGCGCGAAGGAAAACTGATAGGCGGCCGGCTTGCTGGATTTGCAGAAGCCGACCTGGTCCGGCGCGATGACGCGGTAGCCGGAGGTGCTCAACGCGGCGATGGTCTGCTCCCAGGTGGCGGCGCAAAAGTTTTTGCCATGCAGCAGCACGGCGGTGTGCCCGTTGGGCTTGCCGGTGGGCGCGACATCCAGATACGCCATTTCCAGCGGCTGCCGTTGCGAGGTGAAGGCGAACGTCTTGACCGGGTACGGGTAGTCGAAGCCTTCCAGGCGCGGCCCATAGCGGGTTTCCTGCGCCATCAAGGGCGCGCAGGCCAGGGCAAGGGCGAGAGTGCAGACAAGCTGTCGCATCGCGATCTCCATCGGAATCCAGCGGCAAACGGTACACGGTGGCATGTGGTGGGCACGTACAGCTCTGCAGTGTTGAGCGATTGCGTCAGCGGGCGCTGCGGGTGGTCGCATCGCTGTGCGTTTGGCGGTGTGCGGCAGTGCCGGAAGCGCCTGCAGGTGCGCCTTGGCGGTGCAGGTTGTGTGGCTGCGCCGCTGGATGCCGGCCTGCGGCGAGGGAGAATGACGGCGATGGCGATGGCCGGCCCCCATCCGCCCTTCGGGCACCGTCCCCCGCAGGCGGGAGAAGGGAAGCTGGAAGCGGGGGCTTGTTGCAGGGTGGGCTGCGCAGCTTTCTCGACTGCGCAGCTTTCTGCGTCTGCCAGAAATGGACGGCGTTGGGTGTTACCTTTCGCGGCGGACGAGAGGTTGGCGCTGCATTGCTGCGTCAATGCAAATCCATGCCGCGGTTCAAAACCGCGCCCGGCTCAGCATTCGATCACGTTGACTGCCAGGCCGCCGCGACTGGTTTCCTTGTACTTGTCCTGCATGTCGCGGCCGGTGTCGCGCATGGTCTTGATGACCTTGTCCAGCGACACCTTGTGCTTGCCGTCGCCACGCATGGCCATGCGGCTGGCATTGATCGCCTTGACTGCGCCCATTGCATTGCGTTCGATGCAGGGGATCTGCACCAGGCCGCCGATCGGGTCGCAGGTCAGGCCCAGGTTGTGTTCCATGCCGATTTCCGCCGCGTTCTCGATTTGCCCGGGGTTGCCCCCGAGCGCGGCGACCAGGCCGCCGGCGGCCATCGAACAGGCCACACCCACTTCGCCCTGGCAGCCGACTTCAGCACCGGAAATGGAGGCGTTTTCCTTGTAGAGGATGCCGATGGCTGCAGCGGTGAGCAGAAAATCGAAGATGCGCTGCTCGCACGCGCCAGGGCAGAAACGGTCGAAGTAATGCAGCACCGAGGGAATGATGCCGGCCGCGCCGTTGGTGGGTGCGGTGACCACGCGGCCACCGGCGGCGTTTTCCTCGTTGACGGCCAGTGCGTAGAGATTGACCCAATCCAGTGTGGTCAGTGGATCGCGCATCGCTGCTTCGGGTTTGGACGACAGTTCGCGGTACAACGCCGGTGCGCGCCGCGACACGTTCAAACCGCCCGGCAATGTGCCTTCCTGGCGGATGCCACGCTCCACGCAGGACTGCATTGCCGCCCAGAGTTCGCGCAGGCCAGCACAAATCTCGTCCTCGCTACGCCAGCTCTTTTCGTTTTCGAACATCAGCGCGGCGATGCTCAGGCCGCTACGTGCGCACTGCGCGAGGAGTTCGTCGCCACTGAGAAATGGGTAGGGCAGCGGGGTTTCGTCGGCCACGATGCGGTCGTCGGCGGCATCGTCCTGGTTGACGACGAAGCCGCCACCGACCGAGTAGTAATCGCGCGTGGCGATCACTGCATCGTCGGCGTCGTAAGCGGTGAAGCGCATGCCGTTGGTGTGGTACGGCAGCTTCTGCCGCTTGTTCATCGGCAGGTCGCGTTTTTCGTCGAAGACGATCTCGCGCTGACCCATCAGGTTAATGCGTTTGCTGGTGCGGATGCGCTCAAGCGTGGCGGGGATGATGTCCGGGTCGATCAGGTTGGGGCGGTGGCCTTCCAGCCCCAGCAGCACCGCCTTGTCGGTGCCATGACCACGGCCGGTCAGCGCCAGCGAGCCGAATACCTCGGCGCGGATGCGCACCACGTCCTGCAGGCGGCCGGTGTCGAGCAGCCAGCGATGCACGAAGCGCTCGGCCGCGCGCATGGGGCCCACGGTGTGGGAGGAACTCGGACCGATGCCGATCTTGAACAGGTCGAACGTGCTGACAGCCATGCGTGCCGGAGGGGTGAGCGTAAAGGCGGCTATTCTAGTCGTTCGGCGATTGCAGCACGGCTGCAGCGCAGCATTGGGAACTTTGCGATGGCCTTGACGCTGTACCAACGCGACGATTGCCACCTGTGCGACCAGGCTGTGGAGGTGCTGGCGCAAGTGCGCGCAGGCGAGTTCAGCAGCGTCTTTATCGATAACGATGCGGAGCTTGAGGCCGCTTATGGTGAGCGGGTGCCGGTGTTGCGCGATGCGGGTGGGCGCGAGTTGGGGTGGCCGTTCGACAGCCAGCGTTTGCGCGAGTGGTTGAATGCCGGTACACGCTGATGCCGTGCGTGCGCACCCGATACGCGCCAGAGTGTGGATTCAGAGCGGCTGAAAACGACTTCACGCCGGTCTGGTGCGGGGAGGTGATCTGGGCCTTCGCTGCAGGGCGGCCATCTGCCACTTGGCTGCAGTGCCCTTGCCCGCCCACCATCGCGGGACACGCCGCAAATACGTCCTTGTAAGCTCTTACGCGGCATCCATGCCGCGTAAGGTCCCGCGACGGTGGGCGGGCAAGGACCAGTGGAGATGGTCGTTTGCATCTTTTTTAATCAAACAGTCGGCAAACTTTATGGTGCGGTGTCCTCGCCGCTTGCGGGACCGTGTGGCGGCATGGATGCCGCCACCGAGCCCCCAGGGACGGGTTCACGGCGTGTCCCGCGAGCGGTGAGGGCACCGCGCGCTCGACCAACTCAGCGTTTGACCTGGGCGTTTGACTGCATCTAACAAGATGCGGCTAACAAACTATTCTTCTCGGCCGCCCGTTCAAGGTGTCAGCCGCATTGATTCAATGGCACCACTGGTCCTCGCAGGGCACGCCATCGTTGTCGCCGTCCATCGCGGTACCGGGGCAATGGTGCAGTACGTAAGTAGCTTCGGCGCAGGAACTCATCTGTGTGCAACGCGTGCGCCCGCCACAGCTGTATTGCGCGGTGGGCGCAGACGCAGGCGTGGTTGCTACGGGCCGCGTTGGCGACTGCGTTTGCTCTAGTGCCGGTGCCGGGGTGAACACATCGATCAAGTAGTCGCGCTGCTGATAGGCGAACGCCCCGCCACCGAGCACCAGCATTATGAGCAAGACCTTGCCAAGTCCGATCTGTCCTTTTGCCGGCACCGTGCGTGTCGCGTTGCGTCGCACAGGGGCGTCATGCTTGGGCGCGTGCGTTCCGGCACGCACGACGCGCACCGCGCGCGGGCGACCATCCGGGCCAGGCTCGGTTTCGAAGGAGATCACTTCGCCGATGCGCGGCGCCTCGAAGCTGCGCGGAAACGCGGAAATGTGCACGAACACGTCATCGCCCGGCTGAGCAGGGGTAATAAAGCCGAAGCCGCGGTCGGTATTCCAGCGGGTCAACGTTCCATGTGCGCGCATCGTCGGCGTCCTTGGGGCGAGTGCCGAGTCTAGCTGTCGCGCGGTGTCATTCAATCATCAGGCACAAAAAAACGGCGGACCCGACGAGGTAGTCCGCCGTTCAATGGCCGCGTCCGGTGCGGCCGGTGGCGTTACTTCGCCTTGAACACGACCTTGGTGCTGATCGCGGTTTCGTTGGGAATGGTCTTGGTGTCGGCCCAGTCGCCGCTGCCCACGCCGAAGTCCAGGCGCTTGACCACGGCCTTGCCGGTCAGCACCGGCTGCGCGCCGGGGGTCCAGGTAAAGGTCAGCGTGACCGGCTTGCTGACGCCGCGCAGCTCCAGGGTGCCGTCGGCGGCGTACTGGTTGCCGCCGAGTGCGCGGAACTTGTCGGCGCGGTAGCGCGCGGTGGCGAACTTGGCGACATTGAAGAAGTCCGGCCCCTGCAGGGTTGAATCGCGGTCGTTATTGCCGCTGATGGCACTGGCCAGCGGAATACGCACATCGAGCTTGGCGCCGGCAAGATTGGCCGGATCGAAACTCAGCGTGGTGTCGAAACCGGGGAACTTGCCGGTAAACACTTCGCCATCGTATTTGCTGGCAAACACCAGCGACGAGCCGGGTGCCTGGATGTAATCGGCGGCGAGGACCGGCGCGGCGGCGAAGGTGGCGACCAACGAGGCCGCGACCAGCAGGGGAGAGGCAAACAGCTTGGACGACATGAGAAATCCTTAGGTTTTGGAAGAGAGCCAGCCGCGCGGCAACATCCGCGCCAAGGTGGCGTCACGCTGGAACAGGTGGTGATAGAACGCAGCGCCGGCATGCGCCAGTACCACGGCAATCAACAGCCAGAAGCCCCATTCGTGGATGAAATGCGCGATTGCGCGCAGTTGTTCGTCTGGCGGGCTGAGCTTGGGCACAGCGAATAGCCCGAACCAACGGAACGGCCGCAGCCCGCTGGTGGAGTCGTACAACCAGCCCGACAGCGGCATGGCAAAGAGCATCGCGTACAGCAGCCAGTGGGTCAGGCTGGCGATGCGTTCCTGCCAACGTGGGGTGCCGTTGACCGGCGGCGGCGCGCCCGCATACAGGCGCCAGCCCAGCCGCACGATCACCAACGCAAGCACGGTCAGCCCGAGCGATTTGTGCGCGGTATAGACCCAGAAATATTTCGGTGTCTTGGGCAGTTCGCCCATGGTCAGGCCGACGATGCCCAGCACCAGGATCAGCAGCGCGATCAGCCAGTGCAGGATCTGGCTGACACCGCCCCAGCGTTCGATATTTTTCAGACTCATGTTCGGTTTTCCGGAGGGGCGGCAGTGTCAGGGGCGGTGGGGGCATCTTGCGGTTGCGGTGCGTCATCGTCGGCGCGGCCTTCGCGTACGGCCTCGGCTTCGATCCGCAGTTCGACCGTATCGCCGATCATCGATTTCCACGCGTCGATACCGAATTCCGCACGGCTCAGCGTGGCGGTCGCGGAAAACCCGGCGGTGCGGCGGAACGGTGGCAGCGGATGGCGTTTGAGTGCATTGAGGGTCACGTCCAGGGTGACCGGGCGAGTGACCCCATGCAGGGTCAGATTTCCGGTGACCTTGGCACGGTTTTCGCCGTTGGCCTCTACGTGCGTAGAGACGAAACGGGCGTCGGGAAACCGCTCGGCGTCGAGTAGGTTGCGCGCCAGCGTGGCCTGGTTCCACTTGGCATCGCCCAGGTCGGTGCGTTGCAGCGGCACGCTGACATCCAGCCGCGCTGCGGCCCAGTCGTCCGGGTCGAAGACCAAGGTGCCGCTAGTTCCGGAAACGGCGCCTAACGCCTTGGAAAACCCGGCATGTTCAACCGCGAACATGACCCGGGTATGCACCGGATCCAGCGCATAGCGCACCGGCGCGGCGCTAGCGGCAAGGCTGGTCATTCCCAGGATGGCAAGCAGCAACAGGTGGGCGAAGGTTGTCATGGGCGGATTCTAGGCATATCCCGAGGATGTGCGCGCGGCTTGCGCTCGCAACGATCCGTTGCGAGCATGCGGGCTGGACGTGGAAAGGATGCCCACATGCGTTATCTGCTGCTCATGCTGCTTGCCGCCCTGACCGTATTTCCGGCGCTGGCGGAGGTGCCGGCGATTCCGCGTTTCCGCATCGTCGGGGCTGCCGAGGGGCTGCCCTCCACCATGATCACCGCCATTGCGCAGGACCGCGCCGGCTATCTGTGGATGACCACCACCGATGGGTTGGTCCGCTACGACGGCGCAGAGTTCAAGGTCTGGCGCAACGATCCGACCGATCGCTACTCGCTGCGCAGCAATCTCCTGCAGGCGCTGTATATCGACAACCAGGATCGGATCTGGCTGGCGCTGGGCGGCGCGGGCGTGGCCATGCTGAGTGCCGATCGCCGCAAGCTGACCGCGTATCTTCCCGATGACGTACCCGAACTGGCGCTGGGAGACGTCTATGCCATCGCCGGGCGCGGCGACGAGGTCTGGTTTGGCTTGTCCACCGGCAACGTCTTGCGTCTGGCGGCCACGGGGCAATTCACCTCCTTCGACCTGGCCAAGATGGAGGAGCCGCTGACGCCCAGTCCCGTGTATGCGCTTGCGCTGGACGATCGCGACCGGATGTGGATCGGCACCCTGGGCGGGTTGGCCTATTACGACGGCCTGGCATTGCACCGCGTGCGCCCGGATGGTGACGACACCGGCATCAATGCGCTGCAATGGGTCGGCCAGCGGCTGTGGGCTTCCATGGACACCGGGCTGCGCTACATGGACGCGTCCGGTGCGTGGCATACGCCCTCCTGGGCACCGATGTTTGCTGCCGGCAACCGGGTCTGGACAGTGGCCGACGCTGGCGATGGCGAGTTCTGGCTGGGCACCGAACAGGGGCTATGGCATACCCGTCCGGATCATCCGCCGACGCCGGTCAACAATGGCGATGCCCCGCTGGTCTCCAACCGCCACGTGACCACCATCTGGCGCAGTCCGCACGGGGGAATCTGGGTGCCACTGCATGGACGCGGGCTTGCCTATCTGCGTGAAGACTGGCGCCGCACTGCCGCTTTCAAACAGATCAACGACCAGGGCAAGGGCATCGTCTGCAGTCTTGCGCCAGCCAATCGATCCGGTGGGCTTTGGCAGTTCGACGGCAGTGGGCGGTTGCTGCGTTACGACACGTCCACCGGGGCACTCGTGCAGACCGGTATCCAACATCCCGACCTGCGCGATCTGCAGATTGCAATGACCCTGGAAGACAGTCGGGGGCAGCTCTGGCTGGGTAATGGCGAGCACCGGTTGTCGCGTCTGGACCTCGAAACGGGCGCGCTTGAGCATTTCAGCGATGACGGACCTGCTGAGACGGTCATCTGGATGGGCGAATCCGGCGACGGCACGTTGTGGACCGCTTACGAGCAGGTGATCCAGCGGCGAGATCTGGTGACCGGGCGCGTGCTTGAGACGATTTCCCAGGCCGACCCGCATGGCCTGAAGCAGGTGATTCCCAGTCAGCTGAGCGTGGCACCGGATGGGAACCTGTGGCTGAGTGCCGTCGGCGGCATGTACGTCTGGCAGTCCGCGTCACATCGCTTCGTACCGGTACCAGGTCTGCAGATCGATCCGATCCAACGCTTTGTCTTCGAGGATCAAAGCCACCTGTGGCTTTACCGCGCAGGCAACATTGAGCGTTGGCAGAAAGACGGTGCCGCGTGGAAGCGGGTGCGCCGGGTTCGTGCGGCGGAAGGCTTTCCGGCCATGGACGCATACGGTTTGGAGCTTGATGGGCTTGGACGCGTGTGGATGTCCGGTCCGCGCGGCCTGTGGCGCATCGATGCACGCACCACGCCCGCCCGGATCCGCAGTTTCAGTGCGCGCGACGGATTGACCAGTCAGGAGTTCAGCCGCCGCTGTCTGCTGATGGCGCGCGATGGGGTCCTCGTCGGGGGCACTGCAGACGGCTACACGCTGCTGATCGATACCAAGGCGCCGGATGTGCCGTCGTTCACCCCCCAGATGCGCCTGGAAGCGGTGAGCATCCAGCGCGCCGATCGCCGTCAGGCATTGTCGATCCTCGGTGGCTTTTCGCTTGCGCCGAGCGATCGCCAGTTGCGGATCAACATGCGGCTGCTCTCGTTCGTCGATCCGATGGCCAATCGCTACCGTACGCGGCTGTCGGGGTTCGATACCGGGTGGGTGGAACATGGTGCTGCGGGAATGCGCGAATTCTCCTCGTTAGCGCCAGGCAGTTATGTCCTGGAGATGCAGGGGATCGATCCATTGGGCAATGCATCGCAGGTGCAATCGCTGCGCTTTTCGGTCACTCCGCCCTGGTGGCGCAGCGATGCCGGCATTGCGCTGATCTGCATGCTGGCAGTGCTGCTGGGCGGCCTGCTCGCCGCCGCGTACCGCCGCCGTGTGCGGATGCGTGCGCAATGGCAGTTGGCCCAGCACAAGCGCGAGCTGGCCGAGCAGGCGTCGTTGGCCAAGACGCGCTTTCTTGCGACCTTGGGGCACGAGGTGCGCACGCCGATGACCGGTGTGCTGGGCATGAGCGAGTTGTTGCTGCAGACGCCGTTGGACGCACGGCAGCAGGGCTATGCCAGTGCGATCCAGTCGGCAGGCAAGCATCTGCTGCGGCTGGTCAACGATGCATTGGATCTGGCGCGGATCGAGGCCGGCAAGCTGCCGCTGGATGATCGCGATTTCGATCTGCGCCAGTTGGTCAGGCAGGTGGCCGAGCTGGTGCGCCCGAGTGCCGAGCAGAAGCAGTTGGCTTTTGAGTGCGAGCTGGATGACGCGCTGCCGCCTGCATTGCATGGCGATGCCAGCCGGGTGCAACAGATCCTGCTCAACCTGTTGTTCAACGCGGTCAAGTTCACCGAGCGCGGCAGCGTGCAGCTGCGCGTGTCGGTGTTGCCGCACAGTCCGGCGCGGGGGGTGCGGGTAGAGGTGCGCGATACCGGTCCGGGCATGAGCGCCGAGCAGCGTGGGCGCCTGTTTCAGCGTTTCGAGCAGGCCGAAGGCGCACACACGCTCGCGCGACATGGCGGCAGCGGCCTGGGGCTGGCGATCTGCCGCGAGCTTGCGGCGGCGATGGGCGGTGCGGTGACCGTCAGCAGCGAGTTGGGGCAGGGGGCGTGTTTCGTGGTCGAGTTGCCGTTGCGCTGGGCGCGTGCGCTCCCGGAGCTTGCCGCGCCGCGCGTCACCTCGGCGCAGGCCTCGGTCCCGTTGCAACTGCTGCTGGTCGAAGACGACCCGACCGTGGCGCAGGTCATTACCGGCCTGCTGCAGATGCGCGGCCATCAGGTCACCCATGTGCTGCATGGCCTGGCCGCATTGGCCGAGGTGGCGACACGCAGCTTCGATGCGGGCCTGTGTGACCTGGATCTGCCGGGGATCGACGGTGCTGCGCTGGTGGCGCAACTGCGTGCGCGCGGCGCGCGCTTCCCGATCATCGCAGTGACCGCACGTGCCGATGCCGATGCAGAACCGCAGGCGATGGCGGCTGGCTGCAACGGATTCTTGCGCAAGCCGGTCACCGGCGAGTTGCTCGCGCAGGCCCTGGCGCAGGTGCTTGCCGACGCTGCCGATACGCGGGACGGCCCGGCCATCGACTCGCGTTGACCAATGCCGCAAGCGCTGGCCGTGTAAGGCCTTGCACGCTGCGGCATGGATCATGGGGGATGCTGTCTCAGGCGTTGTGGTCGGTTTGCCTCCGCTGGCCGCTCGCCGCGATTCAATGATCGCAACAGGGCCGGCGCGACAAGGGTACGGCGCAGCCTGCGCACATCCGCCAGCGCCGATCTGTCGGTCCAAGCGAGCGTGACTGCACGGTCACCTGCATGCTTGGCAGGTCGCATCGCAGGTTGCGCGTCCGCCTGCACCGCGACAGGCTTGCCCGTGCACGGTGCGGCCCGCACTATGCAGCAACCTGCAGCGAAACCTTCATGTCTCATCTACGTCCTCGCCTCGATTGCCGGCAGCGCTTTGCCAGGCTGTGTGTGTGTCTGCTGATCGCAGTGCTGCCTGCGCTTGCCTGTGCGAGCGTGCCGATCACCCCTGTCCCCGTCCAGCTCACCGTCGCCGATGGCTTGCCGTCCAATACGGTCAATGATTTCGCCGAGGACAAGCAGGGCTATCTATGGCTCGCCAGCGACGACGGCCTGAGTAGATTCGATGGGCGCAGTTACCGCATCTGGCGGATGGAGGAAGGACTGCCCAACAACGGTGTGTGGGCGATCTGTATCGACGCCGACGACCAGGTCTGGGTCGGCTTTGAAAACGGTGGCACCGGGGTGATGAGCGCCAGGCAGCGGGTGTTCAAGCGGCTGGAGAGTCCCGAATTTCCCGAACTCAAGGAAAGCACGGTCTGGGTGATCGCCGCGCTGGGACGTGAGGTCTGGTTCGGGACGTCCAGTAACGGGTTGTATCGGCGCCGCGCCGACGGCAGCCTGCAGCGCTTTCAGTCGGTTGCGGGAGACCCGCACAGCCTGCCGTCCAATACCGTGAACGCATTGAAGGTCACCCCTGCGGGCGATCTGTGGATCGGCACCGGCGCCGGCCTTGCGCGCTGGAATGGCAAGGACTTCGAGCGATTGCCGCTGCCTGGTTCATCACAGAACACCAATGGGCTGCGCATGGAAAGCGACGGCACGCTGTGGGTCAGTGATATCGATAAAGGCTTGTTCAAGCTCGACCCCAGCGGCCACTTTGTGCAACAGCCCTGGCAGGACAGTACCGGAACCCAGCGCGTGCTCGGCATGCTGCTGCGTGATCGCAGTGGACGTTACTGGCTGGATACGATGTCCGGTCTCGGTATTTCCGACGGGGGACAGGTCAGCAACGTGCCGATCTACAGCCCCTCCGCACATGGAATGGTCAAGCCCAGTTGGGCCACGGCCTACGAGGACCGCGAGGGCGGGCTGTGGTTCTCCAGTCTCAATGGCGGGCTCTGGCACCTGCCACCGAACTGGAACACCTTCTCGGTGTTGTCGTATCACGCCGACGATCCGCAATCGATGAGCAATCCCTTCGTACGGGTTGCCACGCCGTCGGTGTCAGGTGGGGTGTGGCTCTCCGGAACGCGCGGGGCGCTGGAACGCCTGGACCCGGCGACGGGGCGACTGGAGCGCCACGGCAGGGTGATTTATGGCCTGCGTTGGCCGGACGCCATTCTCGAAAGCCCACAGGGAATTGTCTGGATCGGCTTCAAGGCGGGTCTGGTGCGCTACGACCCGCGCACCAGGCAGATCAGGCGCTTGCCGATCTCGGATGACCCCACATCGGTGGCCTATTCGGATTCGCCGGGCCACTTTGTCGCCGATGAGCGGGGACACATGTGGGTGTCTCTGATGAGGGGCGGGCTGCAGATACGCGACGAAGACGGTCGCCTGCTACGCAGCATCGCACCAGGACAGCACGGCCTGGGAACCTCCAGCATCCGCGATCTGCGAACGGGCCCGGATGGCGAGGTCTGGCTTGCAAACAGCACCGGTCTGTGGCGCTGGGAGCCGCAGACGGATCGTTTCGTGCCGGTGCCCGGTGCGCCTGCGCAGACAGTACACGTGTTTCGATTCGGCGAGGCCGGCATTGTCTGGATCGGGCTGGTCGGGCAGATGCGGCGCTACCTGTGGGACGGTCACCGGCTCAAGCATCTGGATACGGTGGACGACACGCAGGAATTCCCGATGGTGGAGCCCAACGGGCTGGTGATCGATGCCGGTGGGGTGGCCTGGGTTTCAAGCGCGCGCGGACTGATCCGCATCGATCCCGGCAGCAAGTTGGTGCGCGTGTACGGCGTGCACGACGGACTGCCGAACCAGCAATTCCAGCCCGACACGCTGGTGCAGGCAAACACCGGGCAGATCGTGGGCGGCACGCCCGACGGCGTGGTGCTGTTCGATCCGGGCGCCATGCGTCCCAGTCTGCATCGGCCGGTGCTGTTGATCGAGCGGGTGGGGTTGCGTCGTGGCGAGAAAGGCCTGGATGTCACCGGCATCGAACCGCTGCAGATGCTCGACGGCGACCGCGATCTGCACATCGTCGCGCGCATGCCGACCTTCACCAGTCCCGAGTCCACCAGTTACCGCTTCCGGTTGAGCGGCTACGACCCGGACTGGATCGATGTCGGCCCCAGCGGCGAGCGGCTGTTTTCGCGGCTGCCTTCGGGCCCTTACACCTTGGAAGTGCAGGGGCGCACCGCCGACGGCATCTGGTCGGCCAGCCAGACGCTACGCTTTCAGGTGCTGCCGCCGTGGTGGCTGTCGCCGTGGGGTCTGACCCTGCTGTGCCTGCTCGCGCTATGCAGCATTGCCGCTGCGGTGCTGCTGTACCGCCGGCGTCTGCATCGCTTGAATGCCTGGCAACTGGCGGTCCACAAGCAGGAACTGGCCGAGCAGGCATCGCTTGCAAAGACCCGCTTTCTGGCCACGCTCGGGCATGAAGTGCGCACGCCCATGACCGGTGTGCTGGGCATGAGCGAGTTGTTGCTCAAGACCACGCTGGACAACAAGCAACGCAGCTATACCGAATCCATTCGCCGCGCAGGCGCGCATCTGCTGCGCCTGGTCAACGATGCGCTGGATCTGGCGCGGATCGAGTCCGGGCGCCTGGAGCTGGATCTGGAGCCGTTCTCGGTGCGCCAGCTGGTGGCCGAAGTGGAGGGGCTGATGGCGCCGCTGGCGCAGGAGCGCGGCCTGCGTTTCAGTCTGGAAATCGGCCTGCTGGGCGACATCACCGCCAGCGGCGATGTCACCCGCATCCGCCAGATCCTGCTCAATCTGCTCAGCAACGCGATCAAGTTCACCGAGCGCGGCGTGGTCGGGCTCAAGTTGACCACGCTGGGCTCGTATCAAGGCCTGCGTTTCGAAGTGGCCGATACCGGGCCGGGCATCAATGCCGATCAGAAGGCACGGCTGTTCCAGCGTTTCGAACAAGGCGATGGGGCCAAGACCACGTCGCGTTACGGCGGCAGCGGCCTGGGCCTGGCGATCTGTCAGGAACTGGCGATGGCGATGGGCGGGCATATCGAGGTGATCAGTCGCCTGGGCGCCGGCACGCGCTTTGTGGTCGATCTGCCGCTGCGTTGGGTGACGTCCAATGCCACGCTCGGCGGCGAGGTGACGCGTGCCAGCGCGGCGATCGCACCGCAGCGCATCCTGCTGGTGGAAGACGACGCGACCATCGCCGAGGTCATCGTCGGTCTGCTGCGTTCGCAAGGCCACTCGGTGGTGCATGCCCCGCATGGGTTGGCTGCGTTGACCGAGGCGGCCGACAACGCCTTCGACCTGGCCTTGCTGGATCTGGACCTGCCGGGCCTGGATGGTTTCGCGCTGGCACGACAGCTGCGCGTGTTCGGCTACGACATGCCGCTGATTGCGGTGACCGCACGCTCGGACGAAGCGGTCGAACCCACTGCACAGGAGGCTGGATTCGACAGTTTCCTGCGCAAGCCGCTGACCGGCGACATGCTGGCCGACACGATTGCCGAGGCGTTGCGACGGCGCCCGCGCGCGGGCCTGTAGCGCAACGGTTACTCGGCGACTTCTTCCACCTGCCGGGGATGCGGGCGGGTCTCGGCCAGCTGCCAGAAGATCAGCGTCGAAGACAGGGTGATGCCGCCCACGCACAGGAAGGTGGCATGCAGCGCCGCCGTGGCACCGTGGCTATCGCCCAGATGCGTGTTGAAGGCGGCCAACAGACTGCCCGCCGCCGCCGCGCCGAAGCCGGTGGCCAGCATCATCACCATCGACAGCAGGCTATTGCCGGGGCTGGCCTGCTCGCGGTCCAGATCGCGCAGGGTCACGGTGTTCATCACGGTGAACTGCAGCGAGTTCACCGCACCAAAGCAGGCCAGTTGGATCAACTGCAGCCACAGCGGCTGACCGACGTCGATCAGCGCGAAGCTGGCCATCGCCAGGCCCACCAATACGGTATTGAGCATCAGGATGCGCCGGTAGCCGAAGCGGCCGACCAGTTTCACCGCGGCGCGCTTGGAGGCCATGCCGGCCAGCGCCACCGGCACCATCATCAACCCGGCATTCATTGGGCTCATGCCCAGACCAACCTGCAGCAACAACGGAATCAGGAACGGCATCGAGCCGCTGCCCACGCGCGCGAACAGGTTGCCCAGAATGCCGATGCGATAGCTGGCCACCTTGAACAACACAAGTGGAAACAATGCAGCCGGCGCACTGGCCGCATGCAGCCAATAACCGGCCAACGCGGCCAGCCCGCCGATCGCCAGCAGCATTACGAACGCATGCCGTAATCCGAGTTCGGAAATGCCGTCCAATGCGAGCGACAACGCCACCATCCCGACTGCCAGCATCAGATAGCCGACCAGATCAAAGCGCTTGCGCGCATCGCCATAATGGTCCGGCATGACCTTCAACGCAGCGATGAAACCGATCACCCCGATCGGCAGGTTGATCAGGAACACCCAGTGCCACGAGGCGATTTCGACCAGCCAGCCGCCCAGCGTGGGGCCGATGAGCGGGCCGATCAGCGCCGGGATTGCGATGAAACTCATCGCGCGCAAAAAGTCGGTGCGTGTCACCGTCTTGAGCACCGCCAGCCGGCCCACCGGCAGCAGCATCGCGCCGCCGATACCTTGCACCACGCGTGCGGCAACCAGTTGCGGCAGCTGTTGTGCGGCTGCGCACAGCAACGAACCCAGCGTAAACACGATGATCGCGGCCAGAAAGGTGCGCCGGGTGCCGAAGCGGTCCGCAATCCAGCCCGATGCGGGAATGAACATCGCCACCGCCAGCGCATAGCTGAAAACCACCGACTGCATCTGCAGGGGGCTTTCGTGCAGGCTGTGCGCCATCGACGGCAACGCCGTGTTGACGATGGTCGCATCCAGCATCTGCATGAAGATCGCCAGCGACACCAGCCACAGCAAGGGCTTGATGGTGTCGTAGTCGCGCAGGACGGGGACGGGTCGGGACATGGTGGTCGCTATCGAAGAGGACCTGCATTATCCCAGCACCGCCGTGCAGAAACCCAGAGAGGCGTGCTCACTCGGCAAGGGGGCCTTCCTGCCTGCGGGACGTGGCGCTTGCCGGTGCCATCGCCGCGATGGTCATCCATCGGTCCATCCACCCCTGTGGCGCCCCCGATGCGTTGGGAGTGTCGTCAGGGACGCGCAAGGTCGGCTGCCGCCCCGGATTTGTGCCGGAGTGTGCATCGCGGGTTGGCCCCGCATCGCACCGGCTCGCGCTCGATCGACACGCGCGGCATGTCGAATACCTCCTGCTCCACGCGCACTCCCTGCGCGTGCCTTGTTGCTGCTGCATCGGCAACGAGTGCGACGAAGCTCACCTAATCGAATACGAAGCGCCGATTGGATACAGATCGTCGGGATTGGCCTAGCACGCAGTGCTAAAGACCGGGATGGCTTGCAACAAGCATCTGATTCGCTGGCGACGATCTTGCGCCTCAAACGGGTCTGGGCATCGAGGTGAGGTCGGTCTCGCTTTCGGTGACGCAGTCGTGTGAGAAACGAAGACGCCCTTGGGGCTACCCAAAAGCGGGATTCATTGCCTGGAGCTCTGCCGACGGTCTGGTCAGGGATGGCGCGACTTGGGTATGGCCGCTTTTGAGCGCGCCAACAATCAGGTCAGGAATACTCAATGGACAATCAGGTCATCGATCTACTGCGGCGCGTCTATCTCCCAGGGGATCCTCTTCCGGTGTTGCTGGAAAACATTGCCGGCGCGTTGTGCCGGCATGACAGCTTCAAGGGAGGCACGTGTCGGTTTACCTGGGCACCCACGATGCATCCGCCGTATCCCGACGTGATGCGTGATGGCGACAAGCACCGGGTGTTTTATTTTCCGGTGGTGTATGCAGAGCGGGTGCTCGGCGAACTGACGGTGATGTTGGCCCACAGCGGGATGAGCCAGCCCATGGCTGCGCTGTGTCAGCGCGTTGCAAAGCGCTGCGGCCATTTGATCAAACGCCATGAAGCGCGGGCCTGGGCCGAAGAGCGGATGAATCGTTCGTCATCGATCACCGGCGTTTGTGATGCCGTATGGCAACTTGACGAATTCGTCGAGCGCGTTGCGCATACCCGCCTCCCAGCACTCTTGCGCGGCGAATTCGGCACCGAGACGGATGCGGTGGCGCTCATGTTGCACGCGCACGGGCCATTGCGCGATGGGCCGTTCGTCACGATCAATTGCGCCGATCCTGCCGAAGATCCTGCCGCGTGGTTCAAGCGCGCCGCAGGCGGAACGCTGTTTCTGCAGGATATCGACGAGCTGGATGCAGCGCTGCAGCGCCAGGTGCCTGAGCGCATTCGGCTGGCACAAATCCACTGCTCCGCAACCGACGGCAATGGCGTCAGCAGGGTGATTGCCTCCACGACCGCCGAGCTGCGGCAACGGGTGCGTGCAGGTCGCTTTTCGCGCACGTTGTTGTCGCAGCTGGATTTTATGGCAGTGGAGTTGCCGACCTTGCGCAACCGGCGGGACGACCTGGAATTCCACCTCGCACGCGTGCTGGCTCTGCACGGTTTCGATGCGTGTCACGTTGTCACCGATGCATTGATGGATGCCGTGCGTCATTACCATTGGCCCGAAAATCTCCTGGAGCTGGAACGGGTCATCGTGCGGCTGGCGGTGATGACCGGCGGCAAGCCGATCGAGATTGCCGACATCCAACGGTATGCGCCATCTCTTACGCAGAGCCTGCTGCAACGACCGCATGACGATCTGCATGCAAGCGTGTGCCGGTCGCAGGATGCTGCATGCGAAGCACCGAAACCGACCGCCCCGGACGACTGGATTGCCGACCTCCCGCATCGGCAGGGCCAGCGGCTTGCCACCCTGCACGATGCGCTACGGCGGGCGCTGGTGCACCTTGGTGAGCACTATGCCGAGCCGCTGACCTTGGGGGATCTGGCCAGGCAAGCGCATGTGAGCCAGTCGCATCTGGGCTTTCTGTTTCGGGAGGAACTCGGCACCACGTTCAAGCCGCTGCTACAACGGCTGCGCATCCAAAAGGCCAAGGAACTGCTGCATGCTCAGCAGAAATTGCGCATTACCGAGGTGGCGCTGAAGGTTGGCTTCGGCGACTTGAGCCATTTCGAGAAGAGCTTCCGGCGGTTGGTGGGCATTTGTCCACGCCAGTTCCGCAAGACCCATGGCGGAGGAGAACCATCGCCCCCGTCAAGCCTGCGGTAACAGTGTCTTGATGGCTTCGTGCTGCTTGGACAGCAGGTCACGCAGCACGAACTCATCGACCAGCGCCGCAGCTGCCTTGCGCTGGTTATCGATATCCAGCAGCGCTGCATAGGCGCTGCCATCTGCGACCGGGTCGGCGTGGAAAGGCGCCTGCGCGCTCGTGGCGGTGGTGAGGGTCAAGAATGCAAGCGCCTTTTTCTCGAAGGGGGGCTTTTTGTTGTTGAGGAACACCACCAGCGTGCACTCGTAGCTGAGGCTGCCCACACGTGGGGTATTGTGGGGCTGGGCCAGCACCTGAACCTGCTCACCCAGCCAGCGTCCGACAGCCTGCTCGAACACGGTGATATCCAGTCCGCGCAGTTGCTCATGGCTGACCCGAGCCACGGCCGCCATGTCCACGCCGGAAAAGCGCAGCTGATCGACCGCCAGATAGGGGCTTTGGGCGAGGGTATGCATCAACAAAAGATCGTCGCTGAAGGCGGCCGAGAGCACGACCGGCGCGGTGAATGCGGACGACAGCAAGGTGAGCATGGTGGCGGTGCCGTAGCGTGCGGCCATGATGCGCGTGCGCGTGGCATCGGTCGGCTGTCCGTTGACGTAGTCCGGTGCGGCTCCCACCGTGCGTGCGCGCACCGATGCCATCAATGCGTTCACCAGCGCGGTGGCATCGTCGCCTACCTGTCCGACGTGTCTGCCCGCCATTCCATCGAGCACGCTTTGAAAGTGCGGCAGCTGCGCTCTGGACGCGTACCAGGCATGGATTGCGGCCACGCGTTCGCGCCGCTTGGCTTCCTTGTGCGCGCCCAGCGCGTGCGGGTCGCTGGCGATCTCGCACAACATCAGCAGATTCTCGCGCAGATGGTAGTCCAGGTCCGGTAACGGCAATTGCCAGCGCTCCTGCGCGCCGCCAGCGGTGGCGATGGTCAGGTGGCCGTTTTCCATCTCCGACCAGATCGCGATCGCTTCGATCGTGTCGCGGCGCGGCAGGCTCACGTCGATCAATTCCATCAGGACGCCGCGTGGACTTGCCGGTTCCGTAACAATCCGGTCGACATAGGTTTCCATGAGGTTGGCGTGCCAGGTGTAACCCAGGCGATAGAGCACGAAGGGCTTGATCCCGTCGTTCAGCACGATGCCTGGCGGGGATGGGGTATCGCGCTCCCCGATCTTGGCGATCTCCACGCCGGTATAGGCGGACAGGCCGGTGCGGTCACGCTCGAAGACCCGGCGTAATGTTTGCGGCGCGTCACAGGTGACCAGACACCTCACGTCGACTGTGTTCGGACTCCATTGCGCACGTGGAATGGGGTAAAGCCGCTCTGACAGCGGAGATTCGAGGGCCGTCAGCAGACTGAGCTCGAAGGCGATGAGGACGCCGGCCTTCTTCATCTCATCGACGACGATGTCCTCGATTTCCGCATGCAGCGCATCCTGCACGGGTATGGGAAGCCAGGGATCGATCGCGACCTGCGTGTCCCAATCCGAGCTTCCCGAATCGAACAGGTGCTGGTCTTGCCCCTGCAACAGGTCCATGCAGGCGGTGAATGCATTGCCGCCCTTGATGTAGAAGCGTGCCAGCGGCTGGTCGTCGCGCAACATGAATTGCTCGCGCAACGCGATGCATAGAGCTGCGATCCGATCCTGGATGGTGCCCAATGCCTGGATCACCGCTGAGCGCACGTTGGGATAGCGCGCCGCGTCGTTGATCCGTTTGGTCAACTCGCCGCTGATCGCACGGCGCAGTTGTTCTTGTTCGGGAGATTCCTTCATGGCGTGGTCTCGGCTCGCAAAGGGGAAGGGGGCGTTTGCTCAGGGAGCGCTTGGATCTGCGGCGTCGGAGTAACTGAGGTCGATCTGCAGACCATCGCAGGGCGTTCCCGGCAGCGACAGCACCGCGTTCTGTTCGCACTGCCAGAGCGCGGCATGCGCATAACCGCAGCCGGCCGGATCGGATGCGGTCACCGTCCGGATGTCGCCGGCGTAGGTGTGGGTGTTGGCGTTGGCGACGCGCCAGGCCCAGACCTGCAGCGTCGGCCCCGGCGCGAGTGCGGCCACCAGGCTGGCGGCCAGTACGTGCGAGCAATACAGGCCCGGCGCGTAGCCGGCAGCGACCAGTGCCGCGATCCAGGCGCGGATGTAGGCGATTCCAGCGTCACTGGGTTCCCCGCCGTCTTCCCAGTCAAGATAGACCGTCGCACCAACGGGAAAGCCCTCTTGATCGGCCAGGAAAGCCGCGTTTGCGCCGTCTACGCTGCCCTGGTCTGCGGTCACGGTATGCGAGCCCGGCCCGGCGCTCTGTTGGCCAAGATAGATCGGCGCCAGCCCCCAGCCATTGGCAACCAACGTCGGTCGCCATCCCATCCATCCGGTATCCGCATGGCTGGGCGCAGGCGCCAGGTAATAGCCGCACCAGGCCAGCCCGGTCTGTGTCTTCAACCAGGCGAGCGCGGGCAGTCCCGGAAAGCGGTCGGTGTCAAAGCCGATGTGGAAGGTCATGGTGAAGTTCCGCGTGTGGAGAGGGCTGGTGGAACGGGTAATCAAACAGTGACTTGCAGATGCATGGCGATCAGCGCGTACCAATCGATGGCATGGCGTCTGCTTTTCTGCCACTTTCTGTCATAACTGGTTGGGGTAGGCGAACCCGGATGGTCAATGCGTGCCTGGGCGCAAGCCGCGTTGCTTACAGCGGCCCGCGACAGGACTTGGTAGGTACCCAGATAGGCGCGCAGTTGCGATTTCTCGACGCGTTGCACACCTTCGATTTCCCAATCGCAGACTGCGCTGCTGGCCGGTCGATTGCCGATTGCGCGTGGAACAGTGGCCCGATTGATGGATGTCGCAATGTCATCCAGAGAAAGCCTGGTCGAGAAACACGCCAGCCAGAACGAGTTGCGTTCCGGGTCGGTCAGTTGCACGGGCGGATCGCTCGGGAAGTCACTCACGTTGTCGAGCGAAAAACCGGTCTCCTCGGCAAACTCGCGCCGCGCCGCAGTCTCGGGAGATTCGCCGTCGTGGATGCCGCCACCGGGTAATGCCCATTGGCCTGCCTGATTGACGATGCCTGGTGGTTGGGCGGCTGCCCAGGTATCGAGCGCGGCCGCGATCGCCTCGGCCTGCGCGCGCGGGGTGTTCCATTGCAGGGGATTGCCCCCGGCAGCGGCGATGCTGGATGCGAGCGTGGCGGTATCGGCCTTGATGTGCGGAGAAAACGGAATGGCCGGGCGGCGTGCAATCGTCACATCGATGAGATTCTGGACTGCGAACAGCGCGTTGTTGGCGATCACTTTCCCGTCGGGATTGGCGATGCATGCGTTTCTTGCACGATCGAGTGCGCTTGCTGCGTCGGGAAAGACGGGTATCCCGTCGCACAAGACCCCGTTTGCCGCCTGGTATGCGTTACCTAGCCGAACCCGGGCAGTGTTCCAATCCTGCGCTGGATCCGCATTGGTCTGACATACCAGCGCAAGCGCTTCCATCGCCAGTACCGGCGCCGCGTATTCCGCCCACCACTGATTGAGTAGGCGTTTGCGCGCGATCAGATAATGGCCGGCGCCGTCCGACACCGCCGCATAGACCTGTGACATGTCATCAGCTCCGGTCCGGTGTCGATGCATCCGCTTCTGCAGCCGGTTGCGCTGTGGGCATGGCCGCAGCGATCGCCTGCTCGGCCTGCCGCTGCGCTGCATCGCCCGCTGCGCTGGCGGCCTGCTCTGCCTGTTGCCAGGCCTGGTTTGCGTTGGCGACGGCCTGGGCGACGGAATCATCGCTGCTGGTTGCCGCTTGCTGCACGGCCCGGTCGCTGGCCTGCATCGCCTGCGCGACCTGCTCCTGCGCAGTGCGCAGTGCGACCTCGGCCAGGGACGGGGTGGAGGTGGCAGAGGCGCTGGCTGCGTTCGGCAGCGGTTGTGTGTCGTCGGTCATGCTGTTTTCTCCTTGAGTGCGATCGGCCGCGCATGGCGCGTTCGTATTGGTGATGTCGCGTTGTGTCGGCGCCGCGGTGGGCAGTGGGGCGGGGACAGGATGGAATGGGACGAGATTGCGCAACATGTCGCTCAATGCCTGTTCGGCCTGCACGACGCTCTGGCGTGCCGCCGCCAGAGCGGCAGCGCGCCCTTGATGCACCGCGTTGCGCACGGCGTCTGCGGCGCTCTCGGCAGGCACGGTCGGATCGGCTTGCGCGTTCTGTTCTGCTGAGGCGCTCACGAGGCGAACTCCGTGTCGGTGCCAGTGTCGGTGTCGGTCGCTGCCACCGAGGTCGTGCGGGGCTGCACTGCACCGAAGTCGCGTAGCGAGATCACGCCGCCGCTGACCTGCAGCAAGGCCGACATCGTGTCGTTCTGCATGGAAAACATGCAGCTGCTGCCGTCTTGTCCCAGCACGCCGCGGGTGGGGCGGTTGGCGACCAGGAAGGCCTGTGCCGACTGCAGATAAAGCTGCAGCGCGTTGCGTGCGCTGTTCACGTCGCCGCCCCGGTAGCTGGTGTGCTGGGCGATCTGCTGCGCCGCCAGGGAAAGCCGCGCAAAGCCGATCTGCCGGCCACGGGCGAGCCATTCCGCGACGCTGCGCTCGACTTCATCGGGCGAGGGCAATCTTTCCACCTGAGGGCAATCCAGGGTCGGGAACAGCAGCGGCAACAGGGTCTGCAGTCCCGATACGGCGGCGTGCGCGCGTTCGTCCTGCGTCGTTTGTGCGGCGGTGTAGTACAGATAGAAGCGGTAGTAGTCGCAGAATTCCAGTGGCGTGCGTGCCTGTTCGACCGCGAACACGGCCGCTTCCTTCTGCACTGCCGGCGTCGTAGTGGTGGGCGTCGCTTCGGCGGCCAGTGCGCGTAGCGCCAGGCTGTCCTCGAAATTCAGTGCCTGGAAGACCGCTGCGGTGTCGATCCCGAGCTCGCCGAGCATGCTGCGGCCGGCTCCCAGATCGCTCGCGGTAAACAACGCGTTGTCGTGGAAGATGCGTTGCAGCTGCGCGCTGAGTACCGCGTTGTTTTCGCCGGTTTCGGCTTGCGCAAGCACGTTCAGATCGCTCAGGCTCAGCGTCATCAACTTGATCGGGCTCACTTTCAGCCCCAGTTGCGGAAGCAGCACGAAAGGCGAGGCATGCAGGCCTTGCTGTACTTCGTCGAGCAAGGTGCTCTCGTCGGAAAAGTCGTAACGCGATCCGGGCGACCGCATCGCCCAGTCCAGCCACTGCATACCGCCGTCGATGAAATTCAATGCATGTCTGCAAAGTGCAGACAACATGCTGGGCATGCTGATCAAGCGACCTGCGACCGTGACAGTCATGGCACTCCTCCTGGGTTGATGGTGCAGGGGTTATCTGCGGTGTGACGCGTACCAGGCGAGCTGAGCCACGACGCCGACGGCGGTGTGCTGTGGCGATCTGTAGCGACGCTGGCAAGCGTGCGCGGTGCGATGGCATTGGCGTCGCCCAGGCCGCGCGTCGGATGCGTGCAGTAGCGAACGCCGGCCGGGCGTCTCGCACTGCGCCTGACATGCGCTAACCGGCAGGAAAGTTCTTGAGCACCGACCCCGCCGCCGAACCGATCCGGGCGAAGTCGTCCGTCGCCCCCTGCATCAGCGCCTGCGCCTGGGTCAGCGCGATGACGTACTTGTCGTCGCCGGTGGCCAGGTATTGCGCCATCGCCACACCCACTGCGGTGGTTGCAATCGTCGAGACGTTGCGCAGCGCATCGGTGGCGTCCTGCACGGCGATGGCAGTCGATTGCGCAACCGATTGGTAGGCCTTTCCGGCCCCGCTGGTCAGCACAACCTGCGGACTCATCGTCGCCAGCTGGACCTGGTTGATGACATCGATGACCTGTGCATTGACCTTCGTCGGTTCCATCTTCGCTCCCATGGAATGATGTGTGGCCTTTCACTGAGGCCTGGTGGTGGAACACCTCGTCTGTGCCGAGGAGTTATGGCTGAGACGGTGGTGCTGGCGCAGGTGGAAGTGCAGATGGAGATGCAGGTGCAGGTGCAACAGGAGCAGCAGGTGCAGGTGCAGCTGCAGGAACAGGAGGAGGTGTGGCAGCAGGGGGAGCCGTAGCAGCAGAAACAGGAGCAGCAGTGGCAGCATGGTCGGAGCCAGCAGCGGGAGCAGGTGGGGAAGTGGCGGGCTGTGGGGGCACGCTCATCGCATGCAGTTCCATGAGATCAGCGGCTGCCGTGGCAGCGTTTGCCGATGCGCCTTGCGCTTGTGTTTTCAGCACTTCGACAGCCACCTTGCCTTCCGCGGCTGCGGCAGCGATGAGCGCCGCTGGCGGGGACGGTGCAGGCGGCGGGCCTGGCAACGGCGCGACCGTCGGAGGTGGGCCGGGCGGCGGGGGCGGCAATGGGGCCGCAACCGTAAATGGTGCCGAGATCATCTTGGCGCAGGCAGCGGTGATCGCCGCCGCATTGATCATGCCGGCGCCCTGTTGCCGGTTGACCGCGTTGTGCATCGCCATGCCGAGCGTCTCCAGCATCACGGCGTCGAGCATGCCCAGCGCCTGTGCCGGCGCCTGACCGGTGGTCAGCGTCACGATGCTGCTGACCGCGTCGACGATCTGGCTGTTCACGGTACTGTCGTCGATCATGGCGAAGTGGCTCCCTTCTGGATGATTAAGGCAAGAATCTGGGTGAGGGCTGCATCTGCAAGAACCTGTCCGCGCTGCTGGCTGGCGACTGCGTTTCCCATCGCCAGCGCGATGGAGTCCGACAGCGCCAGATACGTCGCGCCCATCGCGAAAGCCGGGGCCTGCCCGAGCGTCATCGCCGCGCCGGTGCCGGCTGTGCCAACCAGGCTGGCGACGCTTGCTGCAGGCGCGCTAGGCTCCATGACGGGGCAGCCGCAGTGAGGTGGTTAGGCCGGCAACGCCTTGTGCGGTCCAACGCCTGACGATGCCGAAAACAAAACGGTGTTCTGCGGAGCGTGCCGGCGGGCGTATTGCAGCGCCACGCCATCGGCAACGCGTTCCAGAGACGCGACATGCTCGTGATCCACGTCGATCGCATCGCCGCGCTGCTGGCGATACAGCAGCGGCGGGACTCCGGCAACGTCGGGCAGGATGCTGTCGAAAGCGACATGCATCACGGCTTTCTGATTCGGCGCCAACGTTGCCACGATGGTGTGCTCCCTGAGCAGCTTCACAACCACGTCCAGGGTGTTGGAGGTTGGGACATTGCGTAAATGCAACATGGTGCGTCCTTTCTCGATTCAACAAGCCTCGCCTGGATGACCGAGCGGCTTGTCTGTCTGTGCCAGGGCGTCGCGCCGCGATCCAGGCGCCGCTCATGCGGCAGCGGCGCCTGGTTGGCGTTTACCGCAGCCCGGCGCTCAGGATTTCGCGCGTGGCCACGCCGTCGGATGCGGTATCGATCGAGTACAGGGTGGACACACCCTGCGTCGTCGACGCCTGCATCGTCACGTAGGACTGCTGCTGGTTGTTGGTGGCGTTGTGCGCGGCGTTCGACAGCGCCTGGCTGGTTGCAACGAACAGATTGCCCATTGCGATCGCTGGCGCATCGCCAAGGACCTTGGTGTTGACCTGAGAAACGGAATCGGTGATCTGGCTATTTACGGCAGTCGGAAAGGCCATGGTGATAGTTCCTTGGTGGAGTGAAAGAAAGAAGAGCCCGCGGCGTTAGCGTTAGCCGAGAATCTTCCGGGTGGCGGCACCGGTGGTGCCGGTATCGAGCGAGTACAGCAGCGAGACGCCCATCGTGGTGGCTGCCTGTGCGGTCACATACATCTGTTGTTGCGCCAGCGTTGCGTTATGCGCCGCATTTGCCAGCGCTTGCGCGGTGGCCTGGTACAGATTGCCCATGGCTGCGGCGGGAGCGCTCCCCAATACCTGCAGGTTGGCCTGGGAGACCGAATCGGTGATCTGGTCGTTGACGGCGGTGGGAAATGCCATTGGCTGATGTCCTTGGCGTCAGCCGGGCGATTAAACGCTCAGCAACTGCTTGGTGACGACGCCGGTGGTGGCGGTGTCGATGGAGTACAGCGTCGCCACGCCCATCGTGGTGGCCGACTGCGCGGTGACATAGCTCTGCTGCTGGGCGTTGGTGGCGTTGTGGGCGGCATTGGCCAGGGCTTGCGCGGTTGCCTGATAAAGATTGCCCATCGCGATCGCCGGTGCATCGCCCAGGACCTTGGTGTTGACCTGGGTAACGGAATCGGTGATCTGGTTATTGACTGCGGTCGGAAATGCCATGTCGTGCTCCTTGTGTGCCAGGGGTCAATGCGGTTGGCTCAGCCCAGGCCCTTCACGCCGGTGCTCAGAATCTGCTTGGTCGCCACGCCGGTGGTGGCAGTGTCGATGGAATACAGCGTCGCCACGCCCATCGTGGTGGCCGACTGCGCGGTGACGTAACTCTGCTGCTGTGCGTTGGTCGCGTTGTGCGCTGCGTTGGCCAGCGCCTGTGCGGTGGCCTGGTAGAGGTTGCCCATGGCAATGGCCGGGGCATCGCCCAACACTTTGGTATTGGCCTGGGTAACAGAGTCGGTGATTTGGTCGTTGACGGACGTCGGAAATGCCATGTCTCGCTCCTTGGGTCATGCGGATGATGTGGAAGGCTCGGTCGAACGCAACGGTGTCACGGCCAGGTCGATCGCTCGTTCCGCCAGGGAACTTGCGGGGTTGGCACCGCATCACCGTGAACAGACGATAAGGCGATATCGCGCCGGAGAATTGGTGTAAATAACGGTAATGCCGGTTTTATCGACGGAGAACAGATCGGCGATTACGGTCGCCATGTGGATGCCTGCGATCTTTTTGGTCAATGCGGTGCATCTGCGCATGAATCGCAACGTGATTGACCAAAAACCAGGGCGGGATCGATGATGTCCGGATCTTGATCCCACCGTGCAGATCGCAGCGATTACGCTCGTGTCCGCTTGTCGTTACGGCGATGGATGCGCCGCCGTGTTGGTGTGGTCGTCTCCGGTTGCGAACGCAAGCGGTAACCGAACTCCACTAGGGGAGTTTCTGTCTGGCGTCTGGTGTGCGAGCCGAATCGCGATCGCGTGGGTCGTCAATGGCCGGCGTTTTCTTCGCCGTTTTCAATAACCGCGGGCAACGGCGTTTCATGCCTGGTAGAGAGACACGATTGATTGCAGGCGCGATCAATTCTGCGACCCAGCAGCATGCGGCTTCGGTTGGAAGAGCGATAACGCGGGTTGCGCATGGCGTGGCCTGTGCGCCATCAAGCCGCGTCGCGATCGCAGCAAGATGAAAGGACGGCAACTGTGCAGGCCGTTATCGCGGTGGCGCGGCATCGCATGCGCGGGCGCGTGGCCGATCTTCGGTTATCGATGCCGTGGTCGAATGCACACGGTATCGTGCGGGTCGGTGATTGAATACATCGCGGTCTGCCGCAGCGGCCGGCCAGGTCAACTGGCTCCACGCATTCCAATATGGATCATCGACCCTTCGCGCGATCGACAGCGCCGATGCGCTGTCCATCGCGCGGTGCATCACCGCTTGCTCAGCGTCTGCACGGCGTCGACCAGCACGCCGACATGGTCCGGATTCATGTCCGGCGACATGCCGTGGCCGAGGTTGAAGACGTGGCCTTCGCGCGAGCCGCCATTGCCTTGTGCGTAGCTGTCCAGGGTCTTGCCGACTTCGGCGCGGATCGCGTCGGGCGAGCCGTACAAGGTGGCCGGATCCAGGTTGCCCTGCAGCGCGACGCGGCCACCGGCGCGCTCGGCGGCGTCGGCCAGCGAGATGGTCCAGTCCACCCCCACCGCATCGGCGCCACTGGCCGCCAACTCGCTCACGTAGGCGCCGTTGCCCTTGCCGAACAGCACCAGCGGGGTGCGCTGCGCGCCGTCGCCGCGTTCCAGCTCGCGTGCGATGCGGGTGAGATAGGGCAGCGAGAATTCGCGGTACATCGCCGGCGACAACACGCCGCCCCAGGTGTCGAACACCTGCAGCGCCTGCGCGCCGGCCGCGCGTTGCGCCGACAGATACGCGATCACCGCATCGGTGACAGTGCTGAGCAGGTGATGCAGCACCTCCGGCGCGTTGAAGGCCATGGCCTTGATGCGCGCGTATTCCTTGCTGCCGCCGCCTTCGATCATGTAGCAGGCCAGCGTCCACGGACTGCCGGAGAAACCGATCAACGGCACCGCGCCATCGAGCTCGCGGCGGATCAGCCGCACCGCATCCATCACGTAGCGCAGCTCGGTTTCCATGTCCGGCACGCCCAGCCGATGGATCGCGGCCGCATCGCGCACCGGATGGCGGAACTTGGGGCCTTCGCCTTCGACGAAGTACAGCTCCAGGCCCATCGCATCGGGAATGGTCAGGATGTCGGAGAACAGGATCGCCGCGTCCAACGGAAAGCGCTGCAGTGGCTGCAACGTCACTTCACAGGCGATCTCGGGGTTCTTGGCCATGCCCAGGAAGCTGCCGGCGCGCGCGCGGGTGGCGCGGTATTCGGGCAGATAGCGGCCGGCTTGGCGCATCAGCCACACAGGCGTGCGGTCTACGGGCTCGCGGCGCAGGGCACGCAACAGGCGATCGTTCTTGAGCATGGGGGTCCTCAGCGCGGCGCGTCGGCGCCGCTGGTGATGAGTTGGAAGCCGCGTTTGATGTGGGTATCGCGCGCCTTCTCGAAGGCACGGTCCGCTTCCTCCTGCTGCAGGTACTGGTCCCGCCGCAGTTGCGTGCGTCCACCGATCTGGCCGCTTTCGCGCAGCAACTCCCAGCCACCGAACAGGTCCGGTTGCAGGGTCAGCTGGACGTAGCGGAGCGGTTCGTTGCCGCCCGGATCGTGTTGCAGGAGGATGCGCATGGCGCCGATTGTAGCCGGGCGGTGCTGAAGGCTGGGGAGAGTCGGAATTCGGACGTGGAGACGGCCAGTTGCAGCGTGACCGGACCGGCCGCGCAGCTGCGAACGGTGCTAGGTCTTCGGGATGCTGGGGCGTGCTGGGGCAAGCACGGTGGGTGCCAGCGCGCGCCCGGCCGATCCAACCCGAGCATGTCGCGGCATCCGGTTTGCCGTGCAACCTGCGCGTTAAGCGGTTGGCGGGCAATGCGTCCAACGCCGTGATGCAGCGTCGCCATCTCGCTGGCGCTCACCAGCGCAGGTTCCCGCTGCCGGGGGCTTCAGTCACGCGATCTCCGCTGCATCCACGACCCGGCAGTATCCCGAGCCGCCGTGGACGACTCAGCGCGCCAGAATCCCCAGCACGGCGGCTTCGTCCACATCGGGCACCACTTCGGCCTTGCCGATGCCGCGCCACAACACCAGGCGCAAGCGGCCGGCGATGTTCTTCTTGTCCAGGCGCATGCGCCCCAGCAAGGCGTCGGGCGAGAGGCCGGGCGGGATCTCGGTGGGCAGGTCGAAGTCGTGCAGCAGGGCGCGCAGCGCGTCGGTGTCCTGCGCATCGCTCATGCCCAATGCGGCCGACAGCCGGGCCGCCAGCACCATGCCCACCGCCACCGCTTCGCCGTGGTTGAGGTTGTCGTTGCCCGGTGCGCCGTAGCCTTGTTCGGTCTCGATCGCGTGGCCGAAGGTGTGGCCCAGGTTGAGCAGCGCGCGCTCGCCTTTTTCCAGTGGGTCGCGCGCCACGATCTCGGCCTTGTGCTCGCAGCTGCGCGCAATCGCCTGTGCCAATGCAGCAGCATCGCCATCGAGCAGGGCGCGGCGTTCGGCATGCAGCCACTGGAAGAACAACGGGTCGCGGATGGCGCCGTACTTGATCACTTCGGCCAGGCCGGCACGCAGCTCGCGTGCGGGCAGGGTGCCCAAGGTGTCGGTGTCGGCGATCACCGCACGTGGTGGATGGAACGCGCCCACCAGATTCTTGCCCTGCGGGATATCCACCGCCGTCTTGCCGCCGACCGACGAATCCACCATCGCCAGCAGGCTGGTGGGCAACTGCACGCAGTCCACGCCACGCATCCAGCACGCGGCCGCGAACCCGGCCAGGTCGCCGACCACGCCGCCGCCGAGCGCGAACACGCAGGCATCGCGGGTGGCGCCCAATTCGGCCAGCGCGGCGATCGCAGCACCGAAATTGTCCAGCGTCTTGGACGCTTCGCCGGCCGCGATCACCAGCTCGCCCAGCTGCAGGTCCGGGCGCGCCTGCAGCAGTGCGCTGCGCACGCCGGCCGCGTAGTGCGGGGCGACCTGCGAGTCGCTGAGCAGCAGCACGTGGCGGCCGCGCACATGGCTGGCCAGACGCGCGCCGTCGGCCAGCAGGCCGGGCGCGATGGTGATGGTGTAAGGCTGCGCGCCGTCGACATCGACGCTGCGCGAGGAACGTGAAAGTGTCATGCGGGGGGACTCGACATGCGCCATTGCGCGGCCAGACGCAGCACCAGCTGCGCGGTCGCCTCGGCGGGGGAAAGGTGATCGGTTTCCAGCCTGAGGTCGGCGACCTCCTGGTACAGCGGGGTGCGCTGCGCTGCCATCGCGTGCAGGACTTGTTCGCGGTCGGCGCGCTGCAACAGCGGACGATTGCGGTCGCGCGCCAGCCGGGTCAGCTGCGCCGGCACGCTCACGTGCAGGTACACCACGAACCCGCGCTCGCGGATGCGCTGGCGGTTGAGTGGATCCAGCACCGCGCCGCCACCGGTGGAGATCAGCTTGTTGTCCTGCTCCAGCAATGCCCGCAAGGTTGCGAGCTCGTGCTGCCGAAACCGTGCTTCGCCGTGCTGTTCGAAGATCGCCGGGATGCTGCTGCCGACCTGCTCGACGATGGCCTGATCCACGTCGACGAACTCCAACCCGAAGCGCTCGGCCAGGCGGCGGCCGATGCAGCTTTTTCCGGCGCCCATCGGGCCGACCATCACGAGATTGGGAGCGGGGTTCATTCGCACGGATCGTAGCATTCACGCCCGCGCATCGGGCCGCTCTGTGCGGCCGGATCGATCCCGGCAGCACGCGTGTCTGCCGCATCCGCTCACATCACACGGCCTGCCGGCGCGCAGCATGCGCATGCTGCGACAACACGGACATAGGCGAAGCGCGCGCGATGCGCCCACAATAGGCACCAATCTTGCCACCCGCGCACCGCCATGACCGACCTGTACGCAGAAGCTCTTGCCACCTTCACCGCGCTGTACGCCGAGGCCCACGACAGCGCCGAACTCGAAGCCAGCGCGATGACCGTGGCCACTGCCAATGTGGATGGCCGGCCGAGCGCACGCACCGTGTTGCTCAAGGCCTTCGATGCGCGCGGATTCGTGTTCTACACCCATCTGGACAGCGCCAAGGGCCGCGACCTGCAGACCCACCCGCAGGCGGCATTGCTGTTTCTGTGGCGCAGCCTGCGCGAGGCCGGGATCCAGGTACGCATCGAAGGGGGCGTGCAACTGGTGAGCGCGGACGAAGCCGATGCCTATTTCGCCTCGCGCCCGCGCATGAGCCAGATCGGCGCCTGGGCCTCGCTGCAGTCGCAGACGCTGGGCTCGCGCGAGGAGTTCGATGCGGCGATCGCCAAGGTCGAAGCCACCTTCGACGGGCGCGAGGTGCCGCGCCCGGATGGCTGGAGCGGGTTCCGGGTGGTGCCGCAGGCGTTCGAGTTCTGGTACGGCGCCAAGTTCCGCCTGCACGAGCGCTGGCGCTACGAGGCCGATGCGGCCAGCCGCTGGAGCAAGCGGATGCTGTATCCGTGAGCGCGCAGGCCGGCTGGCGGGTGCGCGCGGCGGTCGGTACCGATGCACGGGCCTTGCTGGCCTTGCGCCTGGCCTTGTGGCCGGATGCCGACGATGGCCTGGACGAGCTGCAGTCCGCGCTGGCGCAATCAGAGGCCCGCTACCTGGTGGTGGTGGACGATGCGGATGCGGCGCTGGGGTTTGCCGAGGTCTCGGTGCGCCACGAATACGTCAATGGCACCGACAGCACGCCGGTGGGCTTTCTGGAAGGGTGGTATGTGATTCCGGCCTGGCGCGGCCGCGGTCTCGGTCGTGCGCTGGTTGCCGCGGCGGCCGAGTGGACCCGGGATCAGGGCTGCGTGGAGCTGGCCTCCGATGCGCGGCTGGAAGACAGCGGCGCCCAGGCGGCGCATGCGGCGTGCGGTTTCGAGCCAACTGAACGGGTGGTCTGCTTCCGCCTGCAGCTTGCCTGACCAGCTGACTTCGGGCCCTTTCTGCCGGTCGCAAACAGTCTGTAGTATGTCCGCCCATTGCACGACTCTTGCTGCATCACATCGCTCCATGACCAAAGGACAGGACATCCTATGACGCAGTACACCACTGTCGAATTGCACGGCCTGCTGGCCGAGCGCTACCGCGACCAGCCGATCGAGGTCGAGTTGATCGACGGCCTGGAGCCGGCCATCAACCTCACCCTGGCCGACCATGGCGACATGCAGATCCAGGTTGCGGCCTCCGGCTCGCAGGTGTTCGTGTCCACGCTGCTGGCCAATGCCGACCAGGTCAGCGATCGGGCGGCCTTCAACGATGCCTGCCTACGGCTCAATCCGCTCAATCCCTTGTCCAACCTGGGCCTGGTCCAGGTCGATGGCAAGGATAGCTATGTGGTCTTCGGCGAACTGTCGGCGTCGTCCACGCTCGACCAGATCGACGAGGAAATCCAGACCCTGGCGGCCAATACGCTGGATGCCGCCGAATCTCTCAAGCCGTTCTTTTCCTAAAGGCGTGTTGCCATGAGTATTTTTTCCAAGCTGATCACGCTGCTGCGTGGCACTGCACACGAAACCGGCCAGAAGGCCGTTGACGCCAATGCGCTGCGCATCCTGGACCAGGAAATGCGCGATGCCGGCGCCCAGCTCACGCGCTCGCGCGAAGAGCTGACCAAGCTGATGGCGCAGAGCAAGCTCGCCCAGCAGAAGATCGACGCGCGCGCCGGCAAGATGGCCGAATACACGCGCTATATCGAAGGTGCGCTGGCCAAGGGCGACGAATCGCTGGCCCACGATGTGGCGACCAAACTGGCCGCGCTGGAAAGCGAGGACGCTGGCGACAAGGCCTCCAAGACCTCGCTCGACCAGTCGGTGGTGACGCTCAAGGCCACCATCCAGAAGACCGAGAACCAGCTGCGCGGCATGCGCCAGCAGATCGATACGGTCAAGGCCACCGACGCGGTGCAGAAGGCGCAGGCGGCGATTGCCGCTCGCCATTCGGGCGCCAGCAGCAAGATGGGCTCGGCGCTGGAATCGCTGGAGCGCATCAAGGCGCGTCAGGCCGAAACCTCCGCACGCATCGAATCGGCCGAAGAACTGGAAGCGTCCAGCGGCGACGGCGATCTCAATCGGCGTCTGGCTGCGGCCGGCCTGATGGAAGGCGAGTCCAACGCCGCCGCCGTGCTGGCGCGCTTCAAGAAGCCGGCCCAGCTCGGTCACGACAACGCTGGCGGCAGCGCACCGCTGATCGGCCAGGTGCGCGACGTGCAGCAGGTTCCACGCAGCGACAGCTGATCCACCGCACGGCACAGGACGCGCCATGATCATTGTCGGAAAGCTGTTCCGGGTGTTGCGACGCCACGTGCGCCGCGTCAGCTGGGGCATGGTGGCGCTGGCCCTGCTGGCGCACATGGGGCTGAGCTGGCTGTTGTTGCTGCTGGCCGGCGAGCACAAGCTCGTCGGCCTGGACGCGTTTCCGTACTACTACATGACCACCGCCACCACCATCGGCTACGGCGACCTGTCGCCGGGCTCGGTGGCCGGGCGCTATATCGCCGCGTTCGTGTTGATGCCGGGCGCAGTGGCGTTGTTCGCCACGGTGCTGGCCAAGACCAGCGGCGTGCTCATCACTTTCTGGAGGCGCCACCACATGGGCAAGATGGCTTACGCCGACCTGCGCGGGCATACCATCCTGATCGGTTGGCAGGGCGCCGCCTCCACCCGCTTGCTGGAGCTGTTGCTGTCCGACACCGCCACCGACGACGAAGGCGTGGTGCTGATCGCCGAGGGCGTGGCCGAGAACCCGATGCCCGACCACATGCGCTTCATCGCCGCCGAGTCGTACACCCATACCGAGGTGTACCTGCGTGCCGGCATCGCAGGCGCGGCGCGGGTGATCGTCAACCCGCCGTCGGACGACCAGACATTGGCCGCAGTCTTCGCGTTGATGGCGCATGCGCCGCGTGCGCATGTGGTGGCGCATTTCGACTCGGGCAGCGCCGCGCGCCTGGTCAACTGCCACTATCCGGCGATCGAATGCACACGACCGATGACTGCCGAGATCCTGGCGCGCGCTGCGCAGGATCCGGGCAGCGCGGCGATCACCGCCGAGCTGCTGTCGGTGGATGACGGCCCCACCCAGTTCAGCCTGATGGTTCCGGCCGATGCGATGCCGCTGGATTACAGCCTGCTGGCTGCGGATTTCAGTCAGCGGGGCGCCTTGCTGTTGGGCCTGCGCGCCCCCGATGGCGCGTTACGGCTGAACCCGCCCGCACACACCGCAGTGGCCGCCGGTGCCATGCTGTATTACCTGGCCGAGCAGCGCGTGCCGGTGCACGCCATCGCATGGCAGGCCCTGCGCCCAGCGGCTGCTTCCATTCCTACATCGCCACGAGGTGCATGACGATGAGTTTTTTCAGCAAGTTGTTCGGTCAACCACAGCCGCCGCCGCTGCCCACCACCGGTAGCGGCGCGATCGGCCACACGCTGCCGCTGGGCCTGCGCGTCGGTGGTCAGGTGGAGATCGACACCACCTTGTACCGCATGGCGCCGGATGCCATGACTGCCGAGTTGCCGGGCGGAAATCAGGGCATCCCGTGCTACGGCCACGTCAATCTGGGCGATGGCTATTCGCTGCATCGGTTCTATCTGGATGACGATGCGTTCTTGCAGGTCACCACGGTCGGCGGCGATCTGGAGGCGATGAAGGCGTTCGTGTATTGCGAGACGGTGAACCCGCCGAGCAAGCAGGCCTTCCAGGAGTTCGTGATGCAGCACCCGCATCTGGGCGCGGCGCAGATCGAGTACGCCGGCAAGCGCTGGGAGCGCGCCACCCAATCCACCGACGACAGTGCGCGCATCCCGCCGATCGCCTACGACGAGGTGCTGTACCGCTATCAGCCGCCGCGCCGCGATGGCGACCTGACCCATTACGCCATGCTCTATAGCCGCGATGTGCCGGCGTTGCAGCGCGAAGAGTTCCTGCTGGTCACCGGTGAGGATTCCGGCCCCAACGAATTCTGCGTCACCTATGCGGTCGGCATCGATGTCACCGTCGCCGATCTGGATATCACCTGAGCGTGCGCGCTCGTCTTCCCCTTACCCTGGTCCTGCCATGAACCCGATCAACCTGCAAAGTTTTCTCGCGTTTGTTTCCTACTTCGGTACCGGCCTGGGCGTGTTGATCGTCTCGGTGGTACTGGTGACCCTGGTCACCCCGCACAAGGATTTCACCCTGCTGCGGCAGGGCAATGTGGCGGCCGCCACCGCGCTGGCCGGCAATTTGATCGGCGTGGCCTTGCCGCTGCATTCGGCCATCACCCACTCGGTGAGCCTGATCGATGCGCTGATCTGGGGCGTGGTCGCCTGCGGCATCCAGGTGGTGGCGTATCTGCTGGCCAATCTGGTGGCCGGGCGCATCTCGCGGCAGATCACCGACAACGTCGCCGCCGCCGGCATCTTTTCGGCTGGTGTCTCGATCGCGGTCGGGCTGATCAATGCCGCAGCGATCACGCCGTAACGGAGCGCAGGCATGAAGCGATCACGCAATCTCAAACTCACCCTGATGGCCGCATTGCCGGCCGCGCTGGTTACCGGTTGCGGTTCCGAACCGGAAACGGGTGTGGTGCTGCAATCGGCCTCCGACTGCTACAAGATCAAGCAGGAACAGACCGATATCCAGCAATGCCTCAAGGCCTACGACGAGGCGGTGACCAAGCACCAGCAGGCAGCCCCGCGCTTCAATACGCGTTACGAGTGCGACGAGCAGTTCGGCAGTTGTACGGCGGTGCAGACGGCGCAGGGCCAGCAGAGCTGGATCCCGCCGATGGGCGGTTTTCTGCTGGGCTACGCACTGGGCAACATGAGCGGTGGCGGCGGCTATCGCTATGGCGGCTCGATCCCGCTGTACCGCGATTACCGCAGCGGTGGGTATTACAAGCCCAACGGCGATCTGGCCAGCAACCGCATCGGCACCGTGCGCGGCCGCAGCGGTGCGATCGACATGCCGACGCGCGCGATCACCGTGTCGCGCTCGGGTTTCGGCTCCAGTGCGGCGGCGCGCAGCTCGTTCGGCAGCGGCGGGCGCAGTTCCGGATTCGGCGGCTGACATGCAACGCATCGCAATTGCCGAACGGCCGGATTGGCGCGCGCAGGCCGAGTCGCTCGGTTTCCATTTTCACACCATCGACGGCGAGCCGTACTGGGACGAAAGCGCGTACTACGCGTTTTCGCTGCAGCAGATCGAAGACGACATCGAAGCGCCCACGCAAGACCTGCACGACATGGCGATGCAGTTGGTGGACGAGGTGGTGGGCTCCGAACAGCTGATGACGCAGCTGGCGATTCCGCCGTTCTATTGGGACTGGATCGCCAATTCGTGGAAGAACCGCGACCCGCATCTGTATGGCCGCATGGACCTGGCGTACTCCGGCAACGGCCCGGCCAAGTTGTACGAGCTCAATTACGACACGCCGACGTCGCTGTACGAGTCGGCGTATTTCCAGTGGTTGTGGCTGGAGCAGCAGATTGCCGCCGGTGCGTTGCCCAAGGGCACCGATCAGTACAACCTGATCCAGGATCTGCTGTGCGAGACCCTGGGCGCGTTGGCGGTGGATGGCGCGATCGGTGCGCAGATGCATTTTTCGGCGGTACGCGATTCGCTGGAAGATCGCGCCACGGTGCGTTACCTGCGCGACTGCGCACATCAGGTGGGCATCAGCACCGAAGAAGTGGCCATCGAAGACATCGGCCTCAGTGCCGAGGGCTGGTTCACCGATGAGCAGGATCGGGTGATCCAGACCCTGTTCAAGCTCTACCCGCTGGAATTCATGATGGAAGAGCGCTTCGGCCCGGCGCTGTGCGCCAACCGCGTGCGCCTGATCGAGCCGGCGTGGAAATCGGTATTGAGCAACAAGGGCATCCTGCCGCTGCTGTGGGAACGGCATCAGGGCCATCCCAACCTGTTGCCTGCGCGGTTTGCGCAAGCCGGCGAGGCGCCGACGGCAGGCTGGGTGCGCAAGCCGCTGCTGTCGCGCGAGGGCGCCAACATTTCGCTGGTGACCGCACAAGGCGACGCCGCGCAGACCGATGGGCCGTATATGGATGGACCGGCGATCCTGCAGGCACATCATCCGTTGCCGGTGTTCGACGGCCGGCATGCCCTGGTGGGCAGCTGGGTGGTGGCCGATCGCCCCGCCGGTTTGGGTATGCGCGACGACGACGGCCCGATCACCCGCGACACTTCGCGCTTCGTGCCACACGTCATCGTCGGGTGATCCGGTGCTGAGCATGCATCGCCACTGTGAGGTGGCGGTGCTGCGCGTCGGGTCGAATGCTGGTGGTGACGGCATGCCTCGAGCAGAGGCATGCATGCGGCGGCAGGCGTTGTGCCATCAGCCAGACGGATGTGCGGCGATGCGGCTTATCGCGTCGCACACGCTGACGTTGCGCGCAAGCCCTGCAGTGCCTGCCAAGCTGCGCAGGTTTTCCACACCCCCTGTGGATGGACGCTGCACAAGGCTGTGGACAAGTGCGTACAGGCCCCGGCCCGCAACGCTGTCAAGATGGGTGGCGAAAAAATGACCAGTCGCTGGCGAGTTAGGTTTTTCATTCCCTGCCAGAGTGATCCCGACAGGATCGGCAAAGCGCCTGGCACGTTCATCGGTGCGCTGTGCTGGCCGGCAGCGTGCGACCGATGCGTGACGTGCCGAGCGAGGCGCCGGTGTGCACCGTGCAATCGCGGCAGCGGTTGCGTGCGATGCAGATCGGTTGGCCCGCCTCCATGGTCAGCGCTTCGCTGCATCGCTGGCTGGACGCCGCGCCAGCCATCACACCCGACGCGCCACGCAAAAGCTCGCCGCCGTCAGCAGCCAGGCCAGTGCGAACACGCTCAGGTACGCGGCGACCGTCGCCGATGTCAGCAGCGCGGCGAACAACGCACCGGCCAGCGCCAGCGCGGCGGCCACCGCAATCGCTTCGCTCAACTGCAGCGCCGAGCTGTTGGCACCCTGTTGCGCGGGCGGCGACAGCGACAACATCAACACCGACAGGCTCGGATACAGCAGCCCCATCCCCAGGCCGGTCAGCGCCCAACCCGTCATCGCCACTGGCACCGGAATCGCCGGCCACACCGCGCCGGCGCTGATCACGATGCCCAACGACATCAACAGCGCGCCGGTCTTGAGCAGGCGTGGGCGCGACCAGCCAGCACGGCTATGGCCCTGGTACCACGAACCGCTGAACCAGCCCAGCGCACCGACGCTCAGCGCGACCCCGGCCAGTAATGGCGACAGCCCGCGTTCGCGCGACAGCAGCAGCGGCAGAAACGCCTCGAAACCGAAGAACGCCGCCGCCGCGATGCCGCGCAGCGCGATCACGCTGGGCAGGCCGCGGGCAAGCCGCAGCGTGCCGGCCGGCAGCAGGCGCCAGGCGCAGAACACCGTGAGCAACAGCGCTGGCGTCATCGCCAACAACGCGAACATTCCCTGCAATTGTCCGCCCAGATACACGCCGAGCACGCCGATCGCCGCGCCGATCGCCCAGCCCAATGCCGCAGTGGAGTCGCCGGGTGCCGCGCTCGACCACGCCCGCCCGCGGATTGCCGGCCACAGCATCAGCCCGGCCGGAATGGCCAGCAGCGGCACCGACAGAAACACCCAGCGCCATCCCGCGTGCTGCACGATCAACCCGCTGATGCCCGGCCCGATCAACGAGGGCACCACCCAGCCGGCCGAGAACGCGGCGAACACGCGCGGTTGCAAGGCTGCCGGATACAGCTGGCCGACGATCACGTACAGCGCCACCGAGTACGCGCCGGCGCCGAGTCCTTGCAGCAAGCGGCCGGCGATCAGCAGCGGCATGCTCGGCGCCAGCCCGGCAACCAACAGGCCGATCACGAAACACACCAGCCCTGCGGCCAGCGCGCCACCCGGGCCGCGACGATCACTCCAGTGCCCCGCAGCGGTCATGCCCACCACACTGGTCGCCAGCGTGCCGCCAAACGCCAGCGCATACAGCGACAACCCGTTCAATTCGCGTGCCACGGTCGGCATGGCGGCGGCAACTGCCAGCGATTCGAAAGCGTTGAGCGACACCAGTGCCACCATGCCCAGCGTCGCGGCGCGATAGGGAGCGGCGAGGATGGACGTGGGGTGCGTGTGGCGATTGGCTGTAGCGGGCGAGGCGGTATCGGCGGGCATCGAATATCCAGAAACTGAAGTGTGCAGGCCATGGCGACAGTGCTTGCACCGGTCATGGCAGCGCAGCATCCTGCCTCAACCAAGGTTGAGGTCAAGGCAATGCAGCGTGAGTTGTCCGTGGGTGAAGTGGCCAGGCGCAGCGGCGTGGCGGTGTCGGCGCTGCATTTTTACGAGCGCAAAGGCTTGATCCACAGCCTGCGCACGGCGGGCAATCAACGCCGCTATGCGCGCGATGTGCTGCGACGCATTGCGGTCATCCGCGTGGCGCAACGGCTGGGTGTACCGCTGCAGCAGGTGCTCGATGCGTTCTCGGTATTGCCGGACCAGCGCACCCCCACGCGCGCGGAGTGGGCGCGCATGTCGGCGCGCTGGCGCGGTCAACTGGACGCACGTATCGCCGAGCTGCAGGCCTTGCGCGATCAGCTCACCGACTGCATCGGCTGCGGTTGCCTGTCGCTGCGGCGTTGTCGCTTGAGCAATCCAGACGACACGCTGGCCGAGGGTGGAGATGGCCCGATGCGACTGGCACGGCTTGCCGCCGACTGACGGCGTCGGCCGGGCAGCGGCGTCGCTTTCGGGCGAGCGTGGACGGGCCAGCAGCCTGGCGCTCTGGCCCACGCCCGCAGCGGTTGCGCTGCGAGGCGTCTCAAGCCGGCGTGCCCGGCATCGGGCGATACCTGAACGCCCCAACCGGGACCAATGGCAGTGCCACGGCAGGCGAAGGCAACCGTAGGATGGGCATCCCCTCCGCCGCAGGATCTCCCCCATGTTCCCCAGCTTGCGTCGCTCGCTCACCATTGCGCTGTCGCTGGCGTGCGTCACCTCGTATGCGCAGGCCGCGCCGGCAAAAAGCCCGCCAGGTGCCAACGCCGCGTTCGATCCGCTGGCCCTGTTCGCCCCGCTGCAATTGCCCGATGCACCCAGTGCCTACCGCAGCGGTAGCGGCGTGCCCGGCCCGCTGTTCTGGCAGAACCGTGCCGACTACACCCTCAACGCCAGTATCGATCCGGCCAGCCATACGCTCACCGGCGAGGCGGCGATCCGTTACACCAACCACAGCCCGGACACGCTGGACGTGTTGTGGTTGCAGCTGGATCAGAATATCTACCGCACCGATGCGCGCGCTGCCGCCAGCCGGCCGTCGCGGCGCACCCAGTTCACTGAGGGCATGCAGATCGCCAGTGTCGAGATCGACACCGGTGGCCGCCGCCAGCCCGCGCACTTTGTCGTCGACGACACCCGCATGCGGGTGGACCTGCCGCAGCCGCTGCCCGGGCAGGGCAAGGCGCTCACCGTGCATATCCGCTACCGCTACACGATTCCGGGCACCTGGGGCGGCCGTACGGCGTTCAGTGCCAGCAAGCAGGGCGAGATCTACGAGATCGCGCAGTGGTATCCGCGCATGGCGGTCTACGACGATCTGCGTGGCTGGGACACGCAGCCGTATCTGGGCTCGGAGTTCTATCTGGAATACGGTGATTTCGACTATGCGGTGACCGTGCCGGAGGGCTTTCTGGTCGCCGGTTCCGGCGCGCTGACCAACCCGTCCGAGGTGCTCAGCCGCGCCGAGCAGCAACGTCTGGAACAGGCGCGTGAGAGCGATCGCACCGTCCTGATCCGCACCCCCGATGAAGTGACCGCGCGTGCTGCCAAGCCGGCGGGAGCCGGCACGCGCACCTGGCGCTTCCATATGGAACACACGCGCGATGTTGCGTTTGCCGCCTCGCCTGCGTTCGTCTGGGACGCCGCGCGCATCAAGCTGCCCGGCGGCAAGCAGTCGCTGGCGATGTCGGTGTATCCGGTCGAAGGCGTGGGCGCGGACAAGTGGAACCGCTCCACCGAATACGTCAAAGGCGCGATCGAGCATTTTTCGCAGTGGTACCCCTATCCATGGCCGGCGGCGGTCAACCTGGGTGGGTATGGCGCGGGCATGGAGTATCCGGGCATCGTCTTCGATGGCTTTGAAGATGGCGGCAAGGATCTGTTCTGGATCACCGCGCACGAGATCGGCCACACCTGGTTCCCGATGATCGTCGGCTCCAACGAGCGCCGGCATGCGTTCATGGATGAAGGCTTCAACACCTTCATCGACGTGTATGCATCGGACGCCTTCAACAAGGGCGAATACGCGCCCAAGCGCGATTCGGAATATGCGCCCAAGGGCGGCAACCCGGTCGATGAAATCCTGCCGTTGCTGGCCGATACCAGCGCGCCGACGTTGATGGACAATGCCGATTCCACCAGCGAGAAGTACCGCCATTCACTGACCTATTTCAAAGGCGCATTGGGGCTGGTGCTGTTGCGCGAGCAGATCCTCGGGCCGGAACGCTTCGATCCGGCCTTCCGCAAATACATCGCCACCTGGGCCTACAAACATCCCACGCCGTCGGATTTCTTCAGGCTGATGGAAAGCGAAAGCGGCGAGGATCTCGCATGGTGGTGGCGCGGCTGGTATCTCAATAACTGGCAGCTGGACATGGGAATCAGCGAGGCGCATTACATCGATCACAATCCTGCCAAGGGCGTACAGCTCACGCTGCGCAGCCGGCAGAAACTGGTGATGCCGGTGACCGTGCGCGTGGACCTGGCCGACGGCAGTCATCTGGATCGCCGTGTGCCGGTGGAGACGTGGCTGCAGAGCACCGCGCCCACGTTGACGCTGCCGACCACGCAGAAGGTGCTGCACGTCACGCTGGACCCGGACCATGTGTTGCCCGATGCGCAACGCAGCGACAACCGACTGGATGTGATCGGCTAGCTGTTGCCGATGCAATCATCCGCGCCGCCATGGCGCGGATGCGACGGGCACGATGTGCCAGGCTGGAGCGCAAAAGCGCGCAATCGATTGCAACGGTTGCGCGCTTTTTTGTTGTGGCCAGTGCGAGCGACGTACTCGACAACCGCAGCGCATGTGCCCGTCTCCGGCTTGGGGATGATGGCGTTGCAGTGTTGCCATCGCGACCTTGCATCGCATGTGCTGTTCCGTCACTGCGAGAGTTTGCGCAACTTTTCAACGCCGCCTTCGTGCAGCCTTGCGATTGCGCGCGCGGGAAAGGGGGATGCCGCATCACCGCAGGCATCGGCTGATAACGCTTACAGCCACGGTGCATCTGCATTTACCTTGCAGGCTCAAGCGCGCGCGCTGTTTTGTGCTGTCGCGTGGCATTGCGTGTTTGTTGCAACGCACGGTGACAAGCACTGGCACGCATGACTAGGCTGCGCCCCGTGTTAGCGCTATCAGTCTTGAAACGGTTGCTGGCACTGGCTTGAGCGAGTGGTCGCGTAGCAGCGTTGGTCGCAGGCGTGCCGCTTGAAAGGTCGGTACGCAGGTGTTGCATGGGTTGTGGCTCAGGCCGGGTTCGTCTGCAACCCGGCACGCATGGTCGGCATCAGGGGGATGGCCGCGTGCATCACACGCGGGGAATCAGATGCAGTGCTGCAGAGAGATAAGCGCACGTGGCGGATCAAGTCGCGTAGCCAAACAATCGCCGTGTCGCATCCCGCGACGGCGGCCGTGGGTGTTGACTCCAGACCCGAGGATAGATCGATGCGTCGTACGTTGAGCAGTTTGAAGTCGAAGGCCATGTTTACCTTCGTCGGTGGCCTGTTGGTCATCAACCCTGCATTTGCGCAGGACGTGCCCGCGCGGCAGGTCGCAACGCCGCAGTCCGCTACCGACGCCACCACGCTCGATGCGGTCAATGTCACCGGCATCCGTAGCAGCCTGGATCAGTCGATGGGCATCAAGCGCGATGCAGCCGGCGTGGTGGATGCGATCAGTGCCGAGGACATCGGTAAATTTCCCGATACCAATCTGGCAGAGTCGCTGCAACGCATCACCGGTATTTCGATCGAACGCCGCGACGGCGAAGGTGCACAGGTCACCGCACGCGGTTTCGGCCCGCAGTTCAACACCGTCACGCTCAATGGTCGTCTGATTCCTGGTGCCGATGCGTTCGGTGCGCCGGGCCAGACGCCGATCGGTGGCGTGGACGTGGGCACGCGCGCGTTCAACTTCGCCCAGCTCGCCTCCGAAGCCATCACCGGCATCGAGGTCTACAAGACCAGCCGCGCCACCGCGCCCAGCGGCGGCATCGGCGCCACCATCAACATCCAGACCGACAAGCCGTTCAATCACTCCGGGGTGGTCGCCAATGCCGGCGCCAAGATGGTCTCCGACCGGTCGCAGCCGTTCGGCGATTCGCTCACGCCTGAGGTGTCGGGCATTTTCAGCTATACCAATCCCGACAAGACCTTCGGTATCGGCTTGAGCGGCAGCTACCAGAAGCGGCACGGCGGCTCGGTGCAGGCCACCGAAAACGCCTGGAATATCCAGCGCTGGACCGGCACCGATCCGGCGCTACGGCCGGATGCGGTGGTGACCAACGCACCGGCGATCGGCCAGCTGTACGGCATGCCCAACGATCTGCGCTACGCATTCGCCGACTTCCAGCGCGAGCGCATGAATGGCCAGGCGGTGATGCAGTTCGCGCCGAGCGACAGCCTCACCCTGACCCTGGACTACACCTATTCGTCCAATGAAATCCGCGAGGAGCGCGGTGAGCAGGGGATCTGGCTGCAACGCGCCAACAGCTTCACCGATCTGACCTTCGACACCGGCCAGGCGGTGGCCACGCCGGTGTATCTGCGCGACGTGCCCAACGGCGCCAAGGACTTCGGCATGGAGCAGCAGCGCAACGAGCAGAAGTACACGCTCGGCTCGCTAGGCTTCAATGCCGACTGGCAAGTGAGCGATCGTTTCCAGCTCTCGTTCGACGCGCACAACTCCAAAACCAAGAGCATGCCCAACGACCCGGTCACCGGCGGCAGTGCCACCTATTTCAGTTTCGCCGGCACCAACAACTGCACCAACGGCCCGTCCTGTAACGGTCAGTGGGGGCAGGAACTGTGGTTCAACAACTCGCTGCCGATCGGGTCACGCACCTGGTATCCCACCGCCGCCGATTCGTTGGCCGGCACCAACGGCGTGGTCAACCCGGATTTCACTCCCGCCGAGCTCGGCTCGCAGGTGTTGCGCATCTACTACCAATCGCAGGTGACCGAAATCAAGGAAGGGCGCGTGGATGGCACCTTCGACTTCGATGACGGGCGCTTCCAGTTCGGTGTAAGCACGGCCAATACCACCATGAACCGGCTCACCAGCGACACCAATTCCACGCTCGGCGACTGGGGTGTGACCAATGCCGGCAACGAGCCGGGCATGCAGGCGTTGTTGCGGCCGGTGAGCATCACCGGCATGTTCAAGGACTTCAACGCCAACGGTGCCGCGCCCAATGCGTGGCGTGGCGATGCCGATCAGCTCGCACTCTGGGGCGGAAGCCAGTACGGTGCCACCACGCGCTACAACCCGCAGTACAGCGCCAACAACCAGGTGGAAGAAAAGACCCGCGCCGCCTACGTGCAGCTGGAATTGAAGGGCGACATCTCCGGCATGACCACCAATACGCGGCTGGGGTTGCGCTACGAGCGTACCGATGTGGAGTCCACCTCGCAGGTGGCCACGCCCACCGGGCTGCTCTGGCAGGCCAACAACGACTTCCTGCTGGAGCGCTCCGGCCAGCAGCAACCCTTCAGCGAGAAGACCAGCTACAACTACATCCTGCCCAATCTCGACTTCAGCATCGACATCACCGACCAGTTGAAGGGCCGCGCGTCGTTCGGCCAGACCATTGCGCGTGCGCCCTACAACAACCTCATCGCAGGCCCGACGCCGAATACGCCCAATGGCTCGATCCTGATCAATCCATCCAACCGTGCCGGCGGCGATTCGCAGAATCCGCAACTGGACCCGCTGGAATCGGACAACCTCGATCTGGCGCTGGAGTGGTATTTCGCCGACGCCAGCTACGTGTCGGCCACGTTCTGGAACAAGCGCGTCAGCAACTTCATCGGCAACACGGTCTCGCGCGAATCGCTGTACGGGCTGCGCGATCCCACCTCCGGCCCGGACGCACAATCGGCGCTGGCCTTCCTGCAGAGCGGTGCCTGTGCTGCGCAGGTGGGGGCGTCGGGCAACGACGTCGCGGCGGCATGCTCGGCCAACGACACCTCGCTGTTCGCCGCGATGGCGTTGCTGCGCAACGCCGCTGCCACCGGCGGCCTGGCTGCCTATAACGGCAGTTCTGCGCAGAGCCTTGCACTGGAGAGCGCCTACGACATCGTCGGCAATACGTCCGACCCGCTGTATCAGTTCGACGTGTCACGGCCGATCAACCAGAACAAGGCCAACATCCACGGCTGGGAACTGGGCGGGCAGTACTTCTTCGGCAGCAGCGGTTTCGGTATCTACGCCAACTACACCATCGTCGAAGGCGATGTGGGTTTCGACAACACCGTGATCGATCGGGATCAGTTCGCATTGCTCGGCCTGAGCGACACCGCCAATGCCATGCTGATGTACGAAAAGTACGGCTGGAGCGCGCGTCTGGCCTGGAACTGGCGCGACGAGTATCTGATCGCCGCCAACCAGGACAATTCCAACCGCAATCCCTACTACGTCGAGGCCTACCAGCAGTGGGATCTCAGTGTCAGCTACGCCTTCAGCAAGCAACTATCGGTGGGGTTTGAGGCAATCAATCTGACTGGCGAAGACGTGCGTTGGCACGGGCGCTCGGACAAGCAGGTCATCCGCCTGATCGACCAGCAACCGCGTTACACGTTGGGCGTGCGCTACGTGTTCTAGGGGATCGGTGTGCTGCATATCGATGCGGCCGCTGTCCTGGACGGCGGCCGCGACCGTATTGCCGAGGCGCATGCCCACGCGTCCTTGTCGTGGCCGCCACCGTGCGCAGAGCCGCGCGTGCATGCGAAAGTGCGGCTAGCCTCATATTGGCAGGGTGCGCATAGCGGCACCGGTGTCTGCAGCCCTGCAGTGCATGCTGCTTTGCCGCTTGCCCGCCTGCGGCTTTTTGGCAATGCTGGTCTCCGGCTAGCGCAGCATGCCGCCGCATGATCGGCTCACACCCACGCAATGCGGTCGTCCGTCGCGGATCACTGCTGGAGGTTCAGATGACGCGATACGCAGTGCTCAACAACGTGGCCCATCACGATCTTCGCGTCATCCTGCGCTTCGGCGCCGAGTTCGGCGATGCGCTCGGCCTGGTGCCGGCCTTCGTCACCGAGTACGCCGAATTGCAGCGTGAGTATCCGTTGTTCTTTCGCAAGGATCCTGCAACTGCCGGCTACCAGTCGGTGGCGTTGCTGGGCTTTGCCCAGGATGAAAATCTGTTCCTGCATGACGGGCGCTGGAATGCCAGCTACCTGCCGGGCATCGTGGCCAAGGGGCCATTTCTGATCGGTTTTCAGGAGCAGCACGTCGATGGCGTACTGGTGCAGGAGCCGGTGATCCATGTCGATCTGGAGCACCCGCGCGTAAGCCGGGACGAAGGCGAGGCGGTGTTTTTGCCGCAGGGCGGCCACAGCCCCTATCTGGAGCACATCATCGGTGTGCTGCGCGGCATCCGCGACGGCGTGGAGGCCGGTCAGGCGATGGCCGCTGCCTTCGATGCGCTCGGGCTGATCCAGCCCATGCAGCTGGATGTCATGCTGGATGCAACCCATGCCACGCAGCTGGAAGGTCTGTTCGTCATCGACCGCGAGCGGCTTGCCGCGCTCGATGCGCAAGCGTTGCAGCAGTTGCATCAGGCCGGCTATCTGGAAGCCGCATTCCTGATGCTGGCCTCGCTGCACAATGTGCGCCGGTTGATGGCCGAGAAACAACGCCGCTTGCAGCAGCAGGCACAGCGCACGCCTGCCGCCGCCGCATACGCCTGACCGATGACGGCGAGCGCATCCATGGCGTCACTGCCGGCAATCGCCGCGATTGCCGAGCGCGGCGATTGCCAGCCTGACGCATTGCCGCTTGCCGAACTCTGCGAGGCGGCCGTGCCGGTGGTGCTGCGCGGCATCGCACGCGACTGGTCGCTGGTGCAGGCAGGGCGTCGTAGCCCGGACGAGGCGATGGCGCTGCTGCGCACGCACGACAGCGGACGTATCCTGCAGTTCTCCTATGGTGCCCCGACCATCGCCGGCCGCCCGTTCTATACCGACGATTGCACGGCGTTGAACTTCGATGTGCAGCGCGGCAGCCTGAGCATGTTGCTGGATGCCATCGCCAGCCATCGCGATGACCCGCAGCCGCCCACGTATTACCTGGCTTCGTTGCCGGTCGACGACAGCTTGCCGGGTTTGCGTGCGGCCAATGCGCTCGACGTGGTGGCTGATGGCAACGCGGTGCAGCCCAGCATCTGGATCGGCAATCGTGTCATTGCTTCATGCCACTACGATGCCCCCAATAATCTGGCCTGCTGCGCGGTGGGGCAGCGTCGTTTCACGCTGTTTCCGCCAGGGCAAATCGCCAACCTGTATCCCGGCCCGCTGGAGCCCACTCCGGGCGGGCAGGTGGTGAGCATGGTCGATATCGCCAACCCGGATCTGCAGCGTTATCCGCGTGTGGCCGGCGCGCTGGCACACGCACAGACCGCCGTGCTTGAGCCGGGCGATGCCTTGTTTATTCCCAGCATGTGGTGGCACCACGTGCAGTCGCTGCAGCCGTTCAACGTGCTGGTCAATTATTGGTGGAGCAGCATGCCCGCCCACCTGCCGGCGCCGATGCAGGCGCTGTATCACGCGCTGTGGGCCATCCGCGACCGGCCCGCTTCGGAAAAACAGGCGTGGCAGGCATTGTTCGATTACTACGTGTTCGGTCCTGCCGAGCGTGCCGGCGAACATCTCCCCGAACAGGCGCGGCATGTCTTGGGGCCGATCGATCCCACCCTGGCGCGCCAGCTGCGCGCCATGTTGATCGGCAGGTTGAATCGTTGAGGGCCGGGATCAGCTCGAGCGCGCATCGCCAGCGCACTGCACAGCCGCCGGGCAGGCAAGACGGCTGTCCGGAATCGTTATTTGACGCTCGCTTACTCCGGGTTTTCTGATCGATCTGCAGCCACCTTGCAACCGCTGGCACCGGTTTGTTGGCCGCCCCAACCCTACGCACAGGAGCGCGCAGTGACCCAGGCTCGGATTCGCAAGGTCGTCATCGTCGGCGGCGGTACCGCTGGCTGGATCGCTGCATGTGCGTTGTCGCATCAGTTCCGCGAGTTGCTCGATATCACCCTGGTCGAATCCGAGCAGATCGGCACCGTGGGCGTGGGCGAATCCACCGTGCCGCCGATCCGCAGCTTCCATCGTTTCCTGCAGATCGACGAACAGGAATTCTTGCGTGCAGTGGCCGGCACCTTCAAGTTGTCGATTTCCTTCGAGCATTGGCGTCGCGAGGGAGAGCGCTATCTCCATCCGTTCGGGATCACCGGACAAAGCACGCTGGTCTGCGCCTTCCATCATCTATGGCTGGAAGGTCAGCGTCGCGGCATGCCCGGCACGTTCGGCGATTACTGCCTGGAGACGGCGGCCTCGCGCGTCGACCGTTTTGCCTTGCTGCGCGAGCCTGCGGTCAATTACGCCTATCACCTGGATGCGGCGTTGTACGCGAAATTCCTGCGCGCGCGCAGCGAAGCCTATGGCGTCAAACGCATCGAAGGCAAGATTCAGCAGGTGACGTTGCAGCCCGATAGCGGCGATGTCGCCAGTATGGTGCTGGACGACGGGCAGGTGCTCGAAGGCGATCTGTTTATCGATTGCAGCGGCTTTCGCGGCCTGCTGATCGAACAGGCCCTGCACACCGGCTACGAAGACTGGAGCCACTGGTTGCCGTGCGACCGCGCCGTTGCAGTGCAGACCGAAGCGGTCGGTCCGCCGGTGCCGTATACCCGCGCCATCGCGCATGCCACCGGCTGGCGCTGGCACATCCCGCTGCAACATCGGGTAGGCAACGGGTTGGTATTTTCCAGCCGGCATTTATCCGATGACGAGGCCCATTCCAAGTTGCTGCGCGACGTTGCCGCAACGCCGCTCAAGGAACCGTGGTTGGTACCGTTCCGCACCGGCCGCCGGCTCAAGGCCTGGAACAGGAACGTGGTTTCGCTGGGCCTGGCCAGCGGTTTTATCGAGCCGCTGGAATCCACCAGCATCCATCTCACCATTGCCGCCGTCGTGCGCCTGCTCACCTTGTTCCCGGCAGAAGGTATCGCGCCGTCGCAGGTGGACCTGTTCAACGACATCAGCCGCGCCGAGATGGAACACGTGCGCGACTTCGTCATCCTGCATTACCACGCCACCCAGCGTGACGAACCGCTATGGCAGCAATGCCGCAGCATGGAACTGCCCGCGTCGCTCGCCTTGCGCCTGCGTGCCTGGCGCGAACGTGCGCATGCGTGGCAAGGTGCCGATGAGCTGTTCCGCGTCGATTCCTGGACCCATGTATTGATGGGCCAGGGCATCATGCCGCAGCAGCATCACCCGCTGGCACGCGCCATCTCCGATCGGGACCTGCACCGGCTGCTCGACGGCATCGCACAGCCGATCCGGCATGCGGTGGCGCAGATGCCATCGCAGCAGGCGTTTATCGATGGGTATTGCAAAGCCGGAGCGAGCGTATGGGGGTTGCGCAATCCGGTTGTGGCGTAAAAGGCAAACGGAGATGCAGCGCTGTCGATGTTCATGCAGCGCCTGCTCTGCGCCGTTCGCTCGTGCATGCTCGCTGGTGCACAGGCACATGACGTGACACCGCCGGGATGCGCTGGCATCGGCTCGCCCCGTTGCTTGGCTACAATCGCATCAGATCCTTGCCAACCACAATCGGTCCGGCGTAGTGCTTGCGCGCGCCTTCGCTCCACATCGCATCGGTAATGGTCGGGTCGCCGCCGGGCACGAAGTGATTGAGGACCAGTCGCTTTGCGTTCGCCGCCGTCGCGATCTTGCCCACGTCCTCGCTGGTGGCGTGGCTCTCGAGCAGGTGGTCGAGCAGCGTCGGCGCGCTGTCGTTGGTCTTGAGCATCTTCTCCAGTGCTGGCAGATACATCACCTCATGCACCAGGATGTCGGTGTTCTTCGCGAACGCGGCCAACGCCGGCACGTAGCGCGTGTCGCCGGAGAACACCACGCTGCGGTCGCGTGTATCGAAGCGGTAAGCAAATGCCGGCTTGAGTGTGTAGTGATCGACCAGCGTCGCGGTGACGGTCACCTGATCGTTCTGCAGCACCGTGCCGGGTCGGTCAAATTCGTGTACGTGGATCAGCGGCTTGAACGGCGGGCGGCCTTCTTCGCGGATGCGTGCCTCGATGTCGATGGCATTCATGTCGACAAAGGCGTCGACCATCCTGGCGATACCAGGCGGGCCATACAGATGCACCGGGGTTTGCAGCCCGCTCGCCCACGCCAGCCACACCACGTTGAGCAGGTCGGCGTTGTGATCGGAGTGGTGATGGGTCAGGAAGATATCGCGTAGCGCAGGCAGGCGGATGCCGGCTTTGGCCAGTTGCTGTGCAACACCATTGCCGCAATCGATGAGATACGGTTGCCCGTCGATGACCAAGGCATTGGCGGCTGCGGCGCGCAGCGGCGATGGGGTTGGGCCACCCTTGGTGCCGAGCAGCACCAGCACGCTGCCCTTGGCCGGAAAATTGTCAGGGAAAGGCGCCGGCGGTGCCGGGTCGGCTGGTGAACCTGCTTTCTTCGACTCGACCCGTCGTGCAGCGCCGAGTTGACCTGCCACGGTCAGCGTGCCCGCAGCCAATGCGATGCGCAGCAGCTGCCGACGGGAGCGATGTGGAGAAGCGGCGGACATGAGGCCTCCTGTCGAAAGCGCTCACTGTAAGCCAGGTGCGATCGAACGTGGCAGGCGGTCTACCACCCGCCACGTGCCTTGAACCGCTTACTGGCCCAAGTAGCTGGAGATCGTGGAATACACGTCCGAGAAGCGCGAGTAGTAATCCGGATCTGTTTGCGCGCTGCAGAACGAATAACCGCCATACAGGCCGCCGCGTAGCTGATACGCACCACCGCTGGCGACGGTGAACAGGCCGGAGCCGGACGAGCCACCTTCGGTGACGCCATCGTTCCAGACCACGCGGTACAGCGGGCTCTTGCCGTCCAGGGACGTGCTCAGTGCATTGACGGTGCCCAGCGAATACTTCTTGACGTCGCCCGCCGGGTGGTGGATGCCCACGATCGAGGTGCCGGTGGCGCCGATCGCTGCGCTATTCCAGGCCGCATAGAACGCCCCGCTGGGCGGTGCACTCTTCAGTTCCAGCAAGGCGGTGTCGCGCGTGGTATTGGCATGGCGCAGGAACGCGCCGCCGCTCAATGTCGTTGCCTGCGAGCTCACTGTACTGCCGTTGCAACTGGCTGCATCGTAGAACCAGTAGGTCTGCAGTGTATTGGCAACGGTCTGGGTGCTGATGCAGTGCGCGGCAGTCCAGAACAGATAGCGCTTGGGCGAGTTGCTGTTGTTGAGCAAGGTGCCGGTGCACAGGAACGAGCCCTGGCTGGTGGTGAACACCATACGTGCCACGGCTTTTGTGGCATTGGTGAAACCGGCAGTGGGATTGGCTCGGCAGACGACATCGTTCTGGCATGAGTCGCTTTCGCCGATGGCAATGGTCATCATCTCGCGCGTACTGGCGGTGGGGCTGATGTCCAGATGCGACAGCTGCGGAATGCGCAGACTGAAGTTCTCCGGATACTGGCCGGCCGGCAACGAGATTTCCACCAGCAGCGTCTCACCGCTTACCGTTGGCGACCAGCCGATGTCGTTGTCGCTGGTTGCAAAACTGGCGCCGGATTGCTCGAACACGCGGCCATCGTCGCCGGCAAAACGTAGCGTCACCTTTGACGGGTCGCCTGGCGTTGCGCCGGCGCCACGCAAGATCAACGCTGCGCGCAGCGACGCTGCCTGTGCGGAGCTCACCTGCAGGGTCGCCACCCGCGAACCGTCGCCGGCCATCTGCCAATCGAGGGTTGATAGGTTGATCGCCGGCTTGGCCACGCTACGCGAAAAGCCGATCTGCAAGGGCTGCCCATGCTTGATCTGCGCGATACGGCGCTCGCGCACGCGGCTGATGTCGGTCCTGGTGGGCGCGCTCAGCTGCACCACGCGCGTGGGCAGGATGCCGCCGCGCAAACTTGCTGACTGCAATGTCGCCGCGCCGAGCTTGGCCGCTTGCGGCGCCGTGCCGACCGGCGCTGCGTCCATTTCGGTTGGCGGTGCTGCCAGCGCAGAGCCGGAAACTGCGGAAAACAGGGCCAGATACAACGCATTCTTGCGATTCATGGGTAGTCCTTGTCGTCAGGGAGCGGCAGGTTGCGGCGGGGGCCACAGCCTGCGGGCGCCATCATTGGCGCCGGACGAGACTAGCGAATGTTGATAGCTGAATATGTGCGGAAAATCTCGTTCAGAGGTTGGCAATCAAGAAAGATGCAATCGTGTGTGCAAACATCGATTCACCGCCTCACGCAAGCCGCGTGCTGAGCGGCGCACACCGTGGGCGTCACCTCTGCGGGCCTACATGCAGGCATCTTCGTAACCGATGCCGAAGGCTGGTGATGGATGGCAGGCGCTGGCCGATGCACTGCGTTGGCTGACGCAGCGCAGCCGGCCATGAAGATCGGCAACACGCAGTGCGGAAGGCCAGGCACGCGTTCTAACCGGCGCTATCCCAACGCATCGCTGGCGCGGAACTCGGTGGAGCGGCCGCTGACTTTAAGAAAGGCCAACACCGCCAGCCCGAGCACCATCCATGCAGTGCCGCCGAGCTGCGCATGTCGGTCGGAACTGATCAGCACATAGGCCAGGATCACGATGCCGACGATGGGCACCCCGCCGTGCAGCATCCTGCGTGCTTGCTTGCGGAAGTGCCACAGCACCGCGAGATGCAACAGGATGAACGCGCTGAGCGCGCCCACATTGCATAACGAGGACAGCAGTGCGATCTGCCCGACGAACACTTCGCCCAACACCATGCTCAAGCCGGCCACCAGCAGGATGGCGCGCTGCGGCACGCCGGTGCGCGGATGGATGTAGCGCAAGAACGCGGGCAGCTGGCGGTCGCGTGCCATGGCGAACAACAGGCGCGAGGTGGCCGCCTGCGCCACCAATGAATTGGCGACGGCCGCGCTGATCGCCACCGTGAGCGCGATGACGATCTGCATCCACGGCCCGGCGATCAAACGCCCGATCTCGAAGAATGCATCGTTGGAGGCCTGTGCGCTCGGGTAGCGTTGCAGGGTCGGTTGCAGCAGCGCGGCCAGCCAGGTCTGCACGATGAACAAGCTCGCCACGATCAGCAACGCCAGCAAGGTGGCCCGGCCGACCACGCGGTTGCCGCCGCGGGTTTCTTCCGACAGCGTGGAAATCGCATCGAAGCCCAGAAACGACACCACCGCCACCGACAACGCGCTGAAGATCAATTGTGGCGAAAACGCCTGCGGGTTGTAGAACGGGCGCAGATTCCAGGACGCACCATTGACGCCGCGTTGGATCGCCAGGCTCGCCAGCACCACGAACACTGCCAACACCACCAGTTGCGCATACAGAAAGAACCGATTCGCACGCGCGGTGGTTTCGATGCCGCGCAGATTGACCACGGTATTGAGCACCACGAAGAAGGCGATCCACGCCGGCTGCGGCACCGCCGGCAACACGTTGTGCATGGCATTGGCGCCGACCACGTAGAGCAGGGTCGGCACCAGGAGGTAATCGAGCAGGATCGCCCAGCCGGCCAGAAAGCCCATGCCGCTGCTCATACCGCGCCCCACGTACGCATACACCGAGCCTGCCACCGGAAACGCCTGCGACATCTGTTGGTAGCTCAGCGCGGTGAACAGCATCGCCACGAAGCCGAGCAGGTAGGTCAACGGCACCATGCCGGCGCTGATGTCGAACACGCCGCCGAAGATGGAGAACGGTGCGGTCGGCACCATGAACACCAGCCCGTAGATCAGCAGATCCTTGAGCGTGAGCTGGCGCTTGAGCTCCTGGGTGTAGCCGAAGCGTTCCAGCGTGGCCGCATCGTCGCGGCGTGGGGTGTCGGTCATGCAGTTGTCCGCTGAGAGAAGGTCCGGATCTCGATGCAGGCGCCGCAGCACCTGAACGTCGATGCCGCAGTGCAGCTGCCTGACTGGCATTGTGACGATAAAGTGGCCGGCAAGCCCATTCATTGGTAAAAGTGCTAGGTTTTCCAAGCTGGATGTCCTCCAGCGACAACGTCGATTCCGAAGGGCCCATCATGTTCGACACTCTGGCCAGCCTGGGCCGCGATCTGCAGGCGCTGCACACGCTCGACGCCTGCCTGGATCGGGTGTTCCGCGATGTCTGCGGGCTGGGCTTCCAGTCGCTGGTGTACGACTACGCACCCGTACCGCTGAGCATGGAGGGCACGCTGATCACCCCGTCGGTATTCCTGCAGCGCAACGCGCCGCGCGATATGCAGCATGTATGGTGCGAACACGGCTACTACCAGAACGACCCCGTTCAGCAGCGTGCCACGCAGCGCGCCACCCCCTTCGTCTGGTCGTACCGCACCGATGGCGACAGGGCCGGAGTGGAATACGTCGGTGGTCTGCATCCACAGATCACGCGCTATCTGTGCGATAGCGGCATGGGCACCGGTGTCACCGTGCCATTGCATCTGCCAGGCGGCGCGTTCGCGACATTTACCGCGGCGGTGGACACCGTGTCCGCCGAGGGGCCGGGATTGGCCGAAGCGCAGTTGTCGCTGTTCCTGTTGCTGGCGCATACCTTCCAGGCCCGCGCGCAGACGTTGCTCGATCCGCACGAACGCCGCTGCTGCCACATCGCGCTGACCCGCCGCGAGCGCGAATGCCTGCAGTATTCGGCCAAGGGCCTGACCTCGAAAAGCATTGCGGCCGCGCTCAATCGCTCAACCGCGACGGTGAACCTGCATCTGAACTCCGCCGCGCGCAAACTGGGTGCGCGCAATCGCGTGGAGGCGGTGGTGCGCGGCATGCACTATCGGCTGCTGGAACCGTGATCCGGTGATTCCGTGCCGTTGCGATGGAGGCGCAGCGCAGAGCCGGCGCTCCGATGAACCGCTACTCGCAGTGGAGGGCAGGTTGGATCGGGCCGCCGCTGGCCAGGCGCATCTGGCTGAACCGATGCGCCGCCGGTACCTCCGCGTGGGCGCGGACGCGCCAAAACCTGGGAGATTTGCCAGTTATCGCAGCCGCATACGGTCGCTAGGCTCGGCGCTCACATTGCCGTAGGCAGGCGTAGGTCATGCAGTCCACCGAGGGTTACGTCGAATTCCGCGGCTACCGCACCTGGTACCGCATTACCGGCGACCTGCGCGCGGACGATTGCCCGCTGATCGTCCTGCACGGCGGCCCTGGTTGCACCCACGACTACGTGGACAGTTTCAAGGATCTGGCGGCCAATGGCCGCGCGGTGATCCATTACGACCAGCTCGGTAACGGTCACTCCACCCATCTGCCCAATGCCGATCCGGGCTTCTGGACGGTGGGATTGTTTCTGGATGAACTGCAGACCCTGATCACGCACCTGGGCTTGTCGCGCTATGCGTTGCTGGGCCAGTCGTGGGGCGGGATGCTGGCCGCCGAGCATGCGGTGCGTCGGCCGACCGGTCTGCGTGCGTTGGTGATCGCCAATTCGCCGGCATCGATGGGCTTGTGGCGCGCTGCGGCACTGCGCCTGCGTGCGCGCCTGCCCGAGGATGTGCAGGCGGCGCTGGACACGCACGAAGCCGCCGGCACGCTGGACGATCCGGCCTATCGCGCCGCAAGCCAGGTGTTCTACGCGCAGCACGTGTGCCGCACCGTGCCGTGGCCGGCAGAGGTGGCGCGCACGTTCGCCGCCATCGATGCCGATCCGACCGTGTACCACGCCATGAACGGTCCCACCGAATTCCACGTGGTGGGGAGCCTGCGTAACTGGAGCATCATCGAGCGCCTGCACCGTATCAACGTCCCGACGCTGGTGCTGTCCGGCAAGTACGACGAAGCCACGCCGGAGACGGTGGAGCCCTACGCCCGCCTGATCGCGGAGGCGCGCTGGCATGTGTTCGCCAATTCCAGTCACATGCCGCACGTGGAAGAACGTGCTGCCTGCATGCGCCTGGTCGGCAACTTCCTCGACGACCAGACGCCCTGGCTCGGTGGAGAATTGGCACGCCCGTCGGTGTTGGCCAGTCCCGCCGTCTGAGCGGGTGACCTGCCAGGGCGCACGGCGTACGGGCCGATGCTGCGGGTGGAAAGCGCATGGCCGCTCACGCAGGGCGCTTGGATCAACGCGTACATCTGTGCTGCACCCTGCGGGTTGCCTGATGCATTACGCACAGGCCGAGGACGGTTCTGTCACGCCTAGCGACAAGTTGCCAGTCGGCCAGCTGGTGCGGATGTGGATGATCGTCAAGATGGCGATCGGATCGTCCCGCGACAGCAGGCAAGCGAGCGCCAAGGTCGCGCCGACGCACAGCGGCGACACGGTGCGTGCGCCATCACCACGGCGCTCCTGCACGCCGACGCTCCATCAGCGTTATCGCATTGCCGCGCACGATCTGCGCTGACGCATACGCACTCTTGGTTGCATGCAATCGTGCGCAGCCACGCCATGTCTCTTCGCACCGCTGCGCGTTTGCAAGCGCATGCGATGCAGTGGTGATCGCTTCACCAGCAGCCAAGGGCTGACGCACGCCAAGCATGCGCGCCAACGCTTGCTTGCATCGATCCAAATGCAGCGGTCGCCTGCCTGTGGAGATGTCCTGTCCTCACTGTCTTTCGCTGTCTCTTTTGCATGTCCCGCAAGGAGAACACCGTGGTGCGTCAAGGTTTCAACGTTGGATAATTGTTTTATGTTTTGAATCGCGCGAAGAATGCGGCCCCCACGCACCGCTTTGCTGCCGTCGTCGCCATTGCGCCGACAGCACGCATGGCTTTTCGACATCATTGGGAGAGACTGCATGAGTATCACCACATTTCAGTGCGCACTCGCGCTCGCACTGTCCGCCTGCGCCACGAGCGCTATCGCCGGCCCGGTCGGGTACGGTGCTGCCACCACCGGCGGCGGCAACAAGATGCCGGTCACCGTGACCACCTTCGAGGCCATGCAGTCGGCCATCGACAGTTATTCCGGCAGTGGCGGGCTGGTGCTCAACTACACCGGCAAGTTCGACTTCGGCACCATCAAGGACGTGTGCGCGCAGTGGAAACTGCCGGCCAAGACCGTGCAGATCAAGAACAAGAGCGATGTCACCATCAAGGGCGCAAATGGATCCTCGGCCAACTTCGGCATCCGCGTGGTCGGCAACGCGCACAATGTGATCGTCCAGAACATGACCATCGGTCTGTTGCAGGGTGGCGAAGATGCAGATTCGATTTCCCTGGAAGGCAATTCCAGTGGCGAGCCGTCAAAGATCTGGATCGATCACAACACCATATTCGCGTCGTTGACCAAGTGCTCGGGCGCTGGCGATGCCTCGTTCGATGGCGGCATCGACATGAAGAAGGGCGTGCACCACGTCACCGTGTCCTACAACTACGTCTACAACTATCAAAAGGTCGCGCTCAACGGCTACAGCGATAGCGACACCAAGAACGCGGCCGCCCGCACCACCTACCACCACAACCGCTTCGAGAACGTGGATGCGCGCGTGCCGTTGCAGCGTCGCGGGCTGAGCCACATCTACAACAACTACTTCAACAACGTCAGCACCTCCGGCATCAACGTGCGCATGGGCGGCGTGGCCAAGATCGAGTCCAACTACTTCGAGAACATCAAGAACCCGGTGACCTCGCGCGACAGCAGCGAGATCGGCTACTGGGACCTGATCAACAACTACGTCGGCAGCGGCATCACCTGGGGCACCCCGGATGGCAGCAAGCCGTATGCCAACGCCACCAACTGGGTCAGCACCAAGGTGTTCCCGGAATCGCTTGGCTACATCTACACCGTCACGCCGGCCGCGCAGGTCAAGGCCAAGGTGATCGCCACCGCAGGGGCGGGCACCAACCTGGCCGAGTGATCGCTGGCAAGGCGTAGCGGCAACACCGATCCCCGGCATGTCCGGGGATTTTTTTATCGGCGCCGCACAGTTCGCTGCGGATTCTTCCATCGCGCCTGCAGTGGATCTACGGCAGCGTGCGGGCACGGCGAGATGGACCCCCGATGGGGGCGAATGGCAGGGCGCGGGTTGCCAGGCTTGGTGAGGTTCTTCCAGGCAGGCATCAAGGGGCGCGGCGGGCGCCGCGACGCGGTATCGTGTCGCGATTCCATCCAGCCAAGCCCGTCCATGCCGCTTCCGACCGATCCCGTTGCTGAGACCGCTCCGTCCACCGCGCCCGCGTTGCGCCATGCGCTGAAACCGCGGCAATTGATGATGATGGGCCTGGGCACGGCGATCGGTGCCGGGCTGTTTCTCGGCTCCGGCGTGGGTATCCACGCGGCGGGGCCGGCGGTGCTGGTGTCGTATCTGATCGCCGGCGCCTTGGTGATCATCGTGATGAATGCGCTGGGCGAAATGGCCGCCTCCAAGCCGGCCAGCGGTGCGTTCTCTGTGTATGCAGCCGACGCGATGGGGCCGACCGCCGGTGCGACGGTGGGCTGGTTGTGGTGGTTGCAGATCGTGGTGGTGATCGCGGCCGAGGCGGTCGGCGCCGCAGGCCTGCTCGCCTCGGTGTGGCCGGCGTTGCCGGTGCCGTTGCTGGCGGTGGTGTTCATGGCCACCTTCACGGCGATCAATCTGCTCGGCGTGCGCAATTTCGGCGAGTTCGAATTCTGGTTCGCCATCCTCAAGGTCGTCGCGATCATCGTGTTCCTGCTGATCGGCGTGGCCTTGCTGGCCGGTTGGTTGCCCGGCGTGGCGTCGCCGGGGATGTCCAACTTCACCCGGAACGGCGGATTCGCGCCGACGGGGCTGGCCGGCATCGGCGCGGCGTTGCTGGTGGTGGTGTTCGCCTTCGGCGGCACCGAAATCGTGGCCGTGGCCGCTGCGGAAACCGCCGACCCGGGCCGCAGCCTGGCACGCACCATTCGCACCGTGGCCTGGCGCATCCTGGTGTTCTACATCGGCTCGATCAGCGTGATCGTGGCGGTGGTGCCGTGGACCGACAGGGTGGCGCTCCGCTCGCCGTTCGCCTCCGTGCTGGAGGTGGCGCGCATTCCCGGCGCGGCCACCGCCATCACGCTGGTCGCCGTGGTGGCCTTGCTGTCGGCGCTCAACGCCAACCTGTATGGCGCCTCGCGGATGATCTTTTCGCTGGCCCAGCGCGGCGAGGCGCCGCAGCTGCTTGGCAAGACCAGCGGCGAGCAGGTGCCGCTGGCGGCGGTGATCGCCAGCGTGCTGTTCGGTTTTGCAGCGGCGGCGCTGGAGTTGCTGTACCCCAACAAGGTGTTGCCGATGCTGCTCAACATCGTCGGCGCCACCTGTCTGCTGGTGTGGACGATCTCGCTGCTGTCGCAACTGATCCTGCGCGCGCGCGCCGACCGCGCCGGCATCGCGCTGCCGTTCCGTATGCGGGGGTATCCGTTTCTGACCGTGCTGGCCTTGGCGATCCTGGCGGTGATCTTCGTATTGCTCGCGTGGTCGGACGATACCCGTGCGCAGTTCCTGTCGATGGTCGGTTTGACTGCCTTCATTGCGATGGTCAGCGAAGTGGCGCGACGTGTCCGTGCGCGGACGTGAGACTGCGAGTCCTGGTGTGAGCGCTGACGGGTCGTTTGCGGTTCCCATCGCGGCTTGCCGCATCGTGTCGGCATGGCTTGGCCGCTGCGTCGCCCGAACGGCCAGGGCAGGGTGACTGGAGCCGCATGCGAATGGTCATCCAGCGGTGGAGACAGGCGGCAGGGATCTCCTTCGCACGGTCGAAATGAGAAACACGCCAGCAGTCTTGCGTTTTCCTGCTCGGCCGAGCGACGGCTTTCTGGATCTGCTGATCCAGTTCAGTTACCGTCATTTGGGCGAACCTGTTCGCCCCGTCAAGGCGCCTTGAGAAGATCGGCCTGGTATTCCATAACGATCGAACGCGTCGTTTTGGCATTTGATCTTTCACAAGTCACTGCCGGGGTTCTTCCATGCATGCCGTCTCATCTGAGAACTCTGCCGTCCTGCCTGCCAAGCCCACGCTGGATGCAGTGCATGCGCTGGCCTATCCGGTCGATACGCATCTGGACTCCCTGTATCTGTCGCGCTTGGGCGGCTTCGATTTCTGGAAGGGCGACTGGAAAGCGCATCGACGCTCTCTGATCCTCTGGCTGACGTCCAAAACCTCGCCGAGAGGTCGCAATCAACCGCTGATGTACCACGTGAGCGGCCCGGACTTTCTCGCGGGCGGGTACGGAGCTGCCTGCTTCAGCGCCCACGCGTTGTGGGAAAACCTCATCGGTGCGCCTTTTCTCGATCCTTGGAAGAACTGGGTGGAGCATCAGCGCTATGTCGAGGAGATGGTGACGGCGAGCAACGGTCGGATGCGGCTGGCACGCAGCGCTGCCGAGTTACGCGCGATTCGGGCCGAGGGTCTTTGCTGCGCCATCCTGTCGTTGGAGGGGGCGCATATGCTTGGACCACGCGGGATCCGCAGCCAGGCGCTGCGCCTGCAGCGTCTGGAGATCGCTGCCAAGGCCGGCGCCGCCTATGTGACGCTCAACCATTTCAGCCATACCGACATCTCGCAGGCCGGCTATGCGCCGCTCAATCCGTGGCGTGGGATCGAGGGCGCGGGGCTCTCGGAGTTCGGCAGCACGGTCGTGGAGCGCTGCATCGATGTTGGGCTGCTGGTGGATCTTTCGCATACGTCGAGCCAGGGGATACTCGACGCCTGCGCCATCTGCGCCCGTCGCAACGTGCCGGCCTTCGCCTCGCATGCCGCATCGCGCAGCGTCACCCGTGGCGCCGAGACGCGGCCGTCGCGTCATCTCGACCGGGGGCTGGACGACGCGGCGATCCGCGCCATCGTTCAGACCGGTGGCTGCATCAGCGTCATCCTGGCGCCGTACTTCCTGCAGCATTCCTATCTGGCCGATGGCAAGCCGAATATGGATGCCGATCTCGCGTTTGTCATTGGCTATTACGAAGCCTTCGCCCGACAGATCGCCGACATGGGGATCGTCGAAGATCCATGGAAACACCTGAGTTTTGGCAGCGATTTCGATGGCGGCATCTCCAGCCTGCCGACCGGCATGCGCAGCGGCGCGGATCTGCCCAGGTTCACGCAGGCGATGATGGACGCCGGATGGCCTGCGCAACGCATCGTCGATGTGTATAGCGGCAATTTCCTGCGGGTCTGGGAGCGAGTGCGGCCGTAGCGCTTTGCGGCGACCTGCGTGCGGACCGGCGGCGTGGTGGGCTTTGCACATAGGGTGTAGCATCGCGTTGCAGCACAAGCGCGGCAATTTGCCGCAGATGCGACGCCGTGTCGCATCGGGAACGAGCACGACCTTCTCTATGATGCTCCTGTAGCGCAGACGTCGCGATCGAGCACACTGTTACTTCGTTCGTCGACCCGCAACCTGTGCGCTGATGCTGCCCCATCTCTCCTGGAGGATTCTCCATGGATGCCTTGCTGTTATCGCGGATCCAGTTCGGGTTCGTCATCGCATTCCACGTGCTGTTTCCCGCATTCACCATCGGGCTGTCCAGCCTGCTGGCCTTTCTCGAATGGCGCTGGCTGCGCACCCGCCAGCCGGTATGGCGCGAGCTGTATTTCTTCTGGCAGAAGATCTTCGCCGTGTCCTTCGGCATGGGCGTGGTCAGCGGCATCGTGATGGCGTTCCAGTTCGGCGCCAACTGGCCGGAGCTGAGCCGCATCGCCGGCAGCGTGATCGGCCCGCTGCTCAGCTATGAAGTGCTCACCGCGTTCTTTCTGGAAGCCAGTTTCCTGGGCGTGATGATGTTCGGCTGGGGGCGCATCTCCGAGCGTCTTCATTTCCTGGCCACCTGCATGGTGGCGCTGGGCACGCTGTTCTCCACGTTCTGGATCCTGTCGTCCAACAGCTGGTTGCAGACCCCGGCCGGCTATGAGGTGGTCGACGGCATCGTGCATCCGGTGGCGTGGCTGAAGATCATCTTCAATCCCTCGTTTCCGTACCGGCTTGCGCATATGGCGCTGGGCTCGTTCATCACCACCTGTTTCGTGGTCGGTGCGGTGGGGGCGTGGTATCTGCATCGCGGCGTACACCGCGAGGCCGGGCTGCGCATGCTCAAGCTGGCGGTGGCCTTCGCGGCGATTACCGTGCCACTGCAGATCTTCGTCGGCGACATGCATGGCCTGAACACGCTCAAGCACCAGCCGATGAAGATCGCGGCAATGGAAGCGCACTGGCACGACGACGGGCAGGGCAAGGGCGTCCCGCTGGTGGTGTTCGCGTTGCCCAACGAGAAGGCCGAGCGCAACGATTACGAGGTGGCGATTCCGCGCGTGGGTAGCCTGATCCTGACCCATAGCCTGGATGGCAGCATCGCGCCATTGACCTCGGTGCCGGCGGCCGATCGTCCGCCGGTGACGCCGGTGTTCTTCGCCTTCCGCATCATGGTGGGGATCGGCTCGTTGATGTTGCTGGTGGCCTGGGTATCGGCGTTCGCCTGGTGGCGCGGCAAGTTGCTGCAGTGGCGCTGGTTGCTGGCGACCTGGCGCTGGATGTTGCCGAGCGGCTTCATCGCGCTGGTCTCGGGTTGGTTCGTCACCGAGATGGGGCGGCAACCGTACGTGGTCTATGGGCTGTTGCGCACCGCCGATGCAGTGGGCCCGCAATCGACGCTGATGACCGCGATCTCGCTGGCGGTGTACGTGGCCGGTTACGCATTCGTATTCGGCTGGGGCATCTGGTACCTGGTCAAGATCGGCAAGATCGGGCCGACCCCGCATGACGCGCCGCAGCTGGACCACGGCGAACATACGCCCGCACGGCCGCTGTCGGCGGCCGACGAACCGATCGACGGAGCCGCATGATGGACATGAGCAGCGTATTGCCGGTGGCGTGGTTCGCGGTGATCGGCTTCGGAGTGCTGATGTACGTAGTGCTGGACGGCTTCGTGCTCGGCATCGGCATCCTGGCGCCGTTCCGCAAGGATGAGGTGCAACTGGATCTGATGATGAACACCGCCGCGCCGATCTGGGACGGCAACGAAACCTGGCTGGTGCTGGGCGGGGCAGGGCTGCTGGCGGCGTTTCCCAAGGCATATGCGGTGATTCTGTCGGCGCTGTACCTGCCGGTGTTGTTGATGGTGATGGCGCTGGTGTTCCGCGGAGTGGCGTTCGAGTTCCGCTTCAAGGCGCAGCGTTCGCGGCGGCTGTGGAGCAACGCCTTCGCCGCCGGCTCGATCCTGGCGACGTTTGCGCAGGGCGTGATCCTGGGCGCGCTGGTGCAGGGCCTGCCGATCGAGAACGACCGCTATGTCGGCGGCATCTGGGGCTGGTTCAGTCCCTTCGCCATGCTTACCGGGGCCGCGCTGGTGTTCGGCTATGCCTTGCTCGGCAGCACCTGGTTGATCCTCAAGACCGAAGGCCACGTGCAGCAGCTTGCGCGTCGATTGAGTCGGCCGCTGACCATCGCCGTGTTGCTCTTCATCGGCCTGGTCAGCGCCTGGCTGCCGTCGCTGCAATCGCATGTGATGGAGCGTTGGTTCACCGGCGCGCATTACCTGTGGCTGATGCCGGTGCCGGTGTTGGTCGCCATCGTCGGCGTTGCGCTGTGGCGTGCCACGGAAGCGGGGCGGCCGGATATGCCGCCGTTCTTGCTGGCGATGGGCCTGTTCGTGCTCGGCTTTCTCGGCCTGGTGCTGGGCATGTGGCCTTACCTGGTGCCGCCGGTCTACACCATCTGGCAGGCCGCCGCGCCGCCGTCTTCGCAGGTGTTCGCCTTGATCGGCCTGGTGGTGTTGTTGCCGCTGATCCTGGGCTATACGGTGTGGTCGTATCGGGTGTTTCGCGGCAAGGTCACTGCAGAAACCGGCTATCACCATTGAGGGGGTCTGCGGCGTCACCGCGCTACAGGGTGCGATTGAATGTGCGGTGCGGTGACAGGCGATGCGGTAATCGCGTTGGAAACCTGCGGTAAGTTCCAGCCAGCATGCGCACGGCTGCACCAAGCGGGTCTGGTCCCCACGCTGCGGTCCGCTGGATGCCCGCCCCGCTCAGCGTAGGCGCTGCTTGAACATCCACGCCCACATCGCCGGATCCGCGTAGGTCGCGTCCCAGGCGTTGTGGTTGCCGTCGGGATACTCGCTGTAGCGCACATTGGCGCCGATGCCTTTGGCGGCGCGGTACAACGCGCGGTCGTCGTGCGGTGGCACCGCGTCGTCCTTGGCGCCATGGAACATCCAGATCGGCACGTGCTTCAAGCGGGTGACCGCTGCGGTGTACGGGTCGGCTTCCTGCGCGACCAGGCTGACGTAGAGCGTGCGGCGCTCATCGCGCGGCGCCTTGAGTGCGCCGCAGATCGGCACGATCGCTGCGAAACGCTGCGGCTGCATCAGCCCGATCTCCCACGCGCCGTAGCCGCCCATCGAAATGCCGGTGAGATAGGTGCGTTGTGGGTCGGCTTGGAACTCGGTGCTGGCCGCATCCAGCGCGGCCAGCGCCATGCGTGCGTTCACGCCCATCCATTCTTCGTCGTCAGGCACCTGCGGCAGCACCACCAACGCAGGAAACTCGGCGGTGTGTTCGCTCAGGTACGGGCCAACGCCGACCTCGGCCTGGTCGCGTCCGTTGTCGCCGCGCTCGCCCGATCCGTGCAGGAACAACACGATCGGGCGCGGCTGCGGCACCTTGGAGGCCGGCACGAACACTTGATAGCGGTACAGACGCCCTTCCATTTCCAGCGTGCGGCTGACGAAATGGCCGCGCCGTCCGTCGTGATGGCGATCAGCCATGCTGGAACAGCCGGCAAGCACCAGCGCAAGGGCGGCAAGTACAAGGAAACGACGAATCACGCACCACTCCCCAACAATTACAGGACTGCAGTATTACCGCATTCAGATGTACTGGCATGCCGCGCTGCGGCGAGGCGTGCCACGGATCATGCGGCGCGGTCCTCTGCTGCCCGTTGCGCGCGTTCACGGCAGCAGGATCAGCGTGGCCAGGCCGAGGAAGCTCAGGAAGCCCATGACATCGGTCAACGTGGTCAGGATCACGCCACCGGCCAGCGCAGGATCGAAGCCGAGCCGTTTCAAGGTCACCGGCACCAGTACGCCGCCGAACGCCGCAGTGAGCATGTTCAAGGTCAGTGCGGTACCGATCACCAGCGACAGCATCGGCTGGCGGAACCAGACCAGGACGATCAGGCCCAGCCCGATGCCCAGCACCATGCCGTTGATCAAGGCGACGGTGAGCTCCTTCTTCATCAGGGTCATCACGTTGGACGAGCCGATCTGGCCCAGCGCCAAGCCGCGCACCATCAGTGCCAGCACCTGGGTGCCGGCGTTGCCGCCCATGCCGGCCACGATCGGCATCAGCGCGGCCAGGGCGACCAGCTTTTCGATGGTGCCTTCGAACTGGCTGACCACGCTGGAGGCCAGAAACGCGGTGCACAGATTGATACCCAGCCAGATCAGGCGGCGGCGGAACGCGCGCCGTGCCGGGCTGAACATGTCTTCGTCCTCGTCCAGGCCGGCGGCGCTCAACGCCTGGTGCTCGGCCTGCTCGCGGATGATGTCGACCACGTCATCGATGGTGATGCGGCCGAGCAGGATGTTGTTGTCGTCCACCACCGGGGCGGAGATCCAGTCATGGTCGGAGAAGCGCCGCGCCACTTCGTCCGAGCCATCGCCGACATCGATCGCCGGTTGTTCGTCGTCGATCAGGCGATTGACCGGCGTGTTGTCTTCATGGGTGACCAGCGCGGCCAGCGACACCCGGCCCAGGTACTGATGGCGTCGGCTCACCACATACAGGTGATCGGTGTGATCGGGCAGTTCGCCGCGCAGGCGCAGATAGCGCAGCACCACATCGACATTGACGTCGGCGCGCACCGTCACCACGTCCGGATTCATCAGGCGGCCGGCGGTGTCTTCCGGGTACGACAACACCTGCTCGAGCCGCTCGCGGTTCTCGCGGTCCATCGACTTGAGCACTTCGTCGATGACGGTGTCGGGCAGGTCTTCGACCAGATTGGCCAGATCGTCGATGTCGAGGTCTTCGACCGCGGCCACGATCTCGTCGGTGTCCATGTCGGCCAGCAGGCTTTCGCGCACTTCCTCGCCGACATGCAGCAGCACTTCGCCGTCGTCTTCCGGATCGACCAGCCCCCACACCACCTCGCGCTTGCCGGGCGGCAGCGATTCGAGCAGGTTGCCGATCTCCGCCGGCGCCAGCGTATTGACCAGCCGGCGTACCGGTCCTAGGCGTCCGCTATCCAGCGCATCGGACAGCAATCGAAGCTGACGCGCGGTCTTGTCGTGGCGGACGGCTTCGGCCATGCGCAGCTCCCTGGAAGAGTGGACGCGTCTTGATGGAGGACGCGGTGCTGGATCAGCCCGGCATTATCGCTTGCGCATGGTGACGAAACATACAGTGCTGTGCCACTGCGCGCGCTGCGATGACACAGCCAGCCAGATGCGGCTAACCCGACGCGTTGCCGGCCAGCCACTTCTCGATGCCCTTGCGGTCGCGTGCGCGCAGCAGTTTGTCGCCTTGCACGCGCAGCTCGCCCAGGTGGATGTCGCGCACCGCACGGCGCACTTCCAGCAGCGTGGCCGGATGCAGGCTGAACTCGGTGAGCCCCAACGCCAGCAACATCGGCACGAAACGCGGGTCGCCCGCGATCTCGCCGCACACCGCCACCGGCTTGCCGTAGCTGCGGCCGGTGGCGATCACCTGCGCGATCAAGCGCAACACGGCTGGATGCAGCGGCGAATACAACTCGCCCAGGGCCTCGTTGTTGCGATCCACCGCCAGCAGGTACTGCACCAGATCGTTGGTGCCGATCGACAGGAAATCGATATCGTCGATGAAGCAATCCAGCGCCAGGGCGGCGGCAGGCACTTCGATCATCGCGCCCAACGGAATGTGCTCGGCGATCTCGTGGCCTTGCTCGCGCAATTGCACCGCCAGCTTCTTGATCTGCCGACGCAGCAGCTGGATTTCCTCGCGGCCGCTGACCATCGGCACCAGGATGCGCACCGGGCCGTAGCCGGACGCGCGCAGGATCGCGCGCAGTTGCGTCTGCGCCACCGCCGGGCGGGCCAGCGACAGGCGCACACCGCGCAGGCCCAGCGCCGGGTTGTCTTCGTCGCTCAAGGTCAGCCCGGTACGGTCGGCCTTGTCGGCGCCCAGATCCAGCGTGCGGATGGTGACCGGGCGCCCGCTCATGCCCAGCACGGTGGCACGATAGGTGTGGAACTGCTCGTCTTCGTCCGGCAACTCGTTGCGCTGCAGGAACAGGAATTCGGTGCGATACAAACCCAGGCCGCTGGCGCCCAGTGCATGCGCACGCGCCACGTCTTCCAGCGACTCGGCATTGGCCAGCAGGGTGATATCGACGTTGTCGCGGGTGCGGGTGGGCTTGGAACGCAGCCGGCCCAGCTCGCGCTGCTCCTTGGCCAGCGCGCGCAGGCGTTCGCGGTAGTCGCGCAGATGTTCGGGCTTGGGATCGACGATCACCTGGCCCGAGCCGGCATCGACGATCAGCACATCGCCATCGTCGATCCGTTGCAGCGCATCGGCCACGCCGACCACCAACGGCAGGTGCAGGCTGCGCGCCAGGATGGCGCTATGCGACAGCGCACTGCCGGCGGTGGTGACGATGCCGACCACCCCTTGCGCCTGCAGCTGCGCCAGCTCGGACGGCGCCACGTTGTCGCAGACCAGGATCTCGCCGGCCACGCCCTTGAGGTCGGGCGCGCGCTTGTGCAGGAACGCATGGATGCGGCCGATGACGTGGTCCAGATCGTCCATGCGGCTCTTGAGGTACGCATCCTCCATGCCGTCGAACACCGCCGCCAGCCGGTCGCGCTGCACGCGCAGGGCGTAATCGGCGCTGTAACGGTGGGTGCGGATCAGCTCGTCCAGCCCTTGCAGCAGCTCCGGGTCGTCCAGCAGCAGCGCATGCAGTTCGAGGAATTCGCCGACCTCGCGCGCAAGCGCGCCATGCAGGCGATCGCGCAATTGCTGCATCTCGGTGCGCGCTGCCTCGATCGCCACATGCAGGCGTTGCAGCTGCGTTTCCACCTGGCTGGCGGGCACGCGTTGCTCGGCCACTTCCAGGGTGTGGCTCTGGCGCACGCGCGCACGCCCGAGTGCGTTGCCGCGCGAGGCGCCGTGTCCGCGCAGGCGCAGGCTCATGCGTGTGCCTGGCGCGGCGGCGCCGTGTCGGTCGAAACGGCACCGACGCCACGCATGCTCAGCTGTCCTCGTCGAAGCGACGCTCGAACAGGTCCACCAGCGCCTGCAGGGCCTCGGCTTCGTCTTCGCCATCCAGCCGCACCACCACGCTGGTGCCCTGGCCGGCGGCCAGCAACATCACGCCCATGATGCTCTTGGCATTCACCTCGCGGCCCTTGGCCGCCAGCGTCGCATTGGCGCGATAGGACGACAGCGTCTGCACCAGCTTGGCGGTTGCCCGCGCATGCAGTCCGAGTCGGTTGGAAACTATGAGTTCGCGTTCAAGCATCGTCGATGATCGCTCCGTTGCGGGTGCCTGCCGCCGCAGTGGCGGGTAGCTCCTGCAATCCTTGTTCGGGGTAGTTCATCACCCGCAACAGCATCGGCAGGCTGAGCGCGGACACCCGGCGAACCGGCGTGCCCAGCTTGGCCAACCGGCTGGCGAGATTGCTGGGGCTGGCGCCATACAGGTCGGTGATGACCAGCACGCCGTCGCCGCTGTCGACCCGACGCATCGCCGCCGATGCCTGGGGCAGTAACGCGTCCAGGTCTGCATCGAACGGAACTTCGAAGGCTTCGGTCTTCAGCGGCAACTGCCGCAACAGCCCCGTCGCCACGTTCAACAACGCCGCGCCGATGCCGGGATGAGTAATGAGGAGAATGCCACAGGCCATGCCGAAACGTTAACAGGTCGGCATGACCGCGCGATAGCGTTTGCCCGCACCGATGCGTTGCGAACTGAATAGCCGTTTAGGACCGCTGCAGCGTGCAGCGTAAGCAGCAAGTGCGCCGCTGCCGGCATGGCGATGGTCGTGAGTCCAGAGTCTGCCGATGCGAACCGCATCACAAGCGAACGCTGCAGCGCGCGATCAGAACGCGCCGACGAAATGCACCGATCAGAAGCTTTTTCTCGCAGACCCAATGCCTGCGTCAGGCCGATCGATCTGCGACCGCAGCAAAAAAGAAAGCAGCCGTGGCAAAGAGGCGACCTGCATCGCCCAAATCAGCCATCAAGACCAAAACATCCACAGCAAGCGCGGGGCAGGGACCCGATGCCGAAGCCAACTCGCAAGGCCAAGCGTCAAAGCACAGATGTCATCGGCCGTTCGCACATTCCAAGCCGCATGACACCGCTTTGACGATTTCCGAATCCCGATTCCCCAATCCCAGCCCTTCAGTCCTGCTCGCGATGAAACGTCGCCACTTCCGGCCAGCCCTGTTCGCGCGCATGCCGGGCCATGCGTTCGGCCAGATACACCGAACGATGCTTGCCGCCGGTGCAGCCGAAGGCGATGGTCACGTAGCTGCGGGTGTCGTTGCGTAGCCGCGGCAGCCAGGTGTCGAGCAGGTCCACGATCTGCGCGCTGTAGCGCACCACATCCGGTTGCCCGTCCAGGTACTCGCGCACGCCGGCATCGCGGCCGGTGAGCGGGCGCAGCTCCGGGTCCCAGTGCGGATTGGGCAATACGCGTGCATCGAACACGAAGTCGGCCTCGGCCGGCACCCCGCGCTTGTAGGCGAACGACTCGAACAACAGCGACAAGCGATCGTTGCTGCCGAGCGCAAATTCGGTGACCACGCGGCGGCGCAACTGGTGCACATTGAGCGTGCTGGTGTCGATGATGGCATCGGCTTGCGTTCGCAGCGGTTCGGTCAGCTCGCGCTCGCGGGTGATCGCTTCGGGCAAGGCCAGCCCGAGATGGCTGAGCGGATGGCGGCGGCGCGTGTCCGCGTAGCGTTTGATCAAGGCCTCGTCGCTGGCCTCGAAGAACAGCAGGCGTGCCTCGATGCCGTATTCCTGCGCGGCCTGGCGCCACTGCGCCAGCTGCGTGAGGTCGCTGCGGCTGCGCACATCGATGCCCACCGCCAGGCGCTGGTCGCCGATCGGGTTGCCCCGCAGGCGGCTCTTGACGAAGTCCGGCAGCAGTTCGACCGGCAGGTTGTCCGAGCAGTAGTAGTCCAGGTCTTCGAAGGTCTTCAACGCAACCGATTTGCCCGAGCCGGACAGCCCGCTCACGATCATCAACGTGGAGGGCGCGGTACTCATGGCGTGCGTCTCTCCAGCAGGTTGCTGTGGCGGGCGATGAACATCGCCGCCGGGTCGATGCCCTTGGTGCGCAGGATATGCAGCCGGGTGGCGGCCTCGGTGAGCACGGCCAGGTTGCGTCCGGGCATCACCGGCAGGGTGATCAGCGGCACGTCCAGGTCCAGCACGTGGCGGCTGCCGGAATCGCCGGTGAGGCGTTCGTAGCCGGATGGGGTGGGCTCGGTCATCGGGCGGGTCAGGTGCACGATCAGGCGCAGGTACTTGTTCTTCTTCACGGCGGTGTCGCCAAACATGTCGCGCACGTTCAAGACCCCCAGGCCGCGCACTTCCAGCAGATCCTGCAGCAGCTCGGGGCAGGTGCCGTCGAGCACGTCGGGCGCGATCTGGGTGAATTCTGGCGCATCGTCTGCGACAAGCCGATGACCGCGGCTAAGCAGTTCCAGCGCCAGTTCGCTCTTGCCCGAACCGGCTTCGCCGGTGATCAGCACGCCGATCGAATAGATTTCCATGAACACGCCGTGCAGCGTGACCCGTGGCGCCAGCGTGCGTGCCAGGTGGTAGGACAGGTGATTGAGCAGTTCGTGGCCGCGCTTGGGCGAGATCCACAGCGGCGTATTGGATTCGTCGGCGGCCGCGCGCAAATCCTCCGGGCACGACTGGTTCTTGCTGATCGCCAGCGCCAGCGGTTGCACCTGGATGATCTTTTCGATCGTTTCCCAGCGTTGCCGTGCGTCCAGCGAGTCCAGCCAGGCCAGCTCTTCGGTGCCCAGGATCTGCACCTTGTTGGGATAGATCACGTTGAGATAGCCGGCCAGCGACGGACGTCGTGCATTGTTGCTGCCGGCCTCGATCTCGCGGTGCTCGCCCTTCTGGCCGGCCACCCAGCGCAGCGCCAGCTTGTCGCGCTGCTGGTCGAACAGTTCGCGTGCGGTGATGCTGGTATTCATGCGGCGCTGGCCTGTGGTGGTGGCGCCTCGGTGAGCAGCGCCATCAGGGCGTCCGCATTGGGGGCGGCGCGCAACTGCTGACGAAAGTCCGCATCGGAAAACCGTTCGGCCAGTTCCGACAACAGCATCAGATGCTGATGGGTGTAGTGCGCAGGCACCGCCATGGCGAAGATCAGATCCACCGGCTCGTCGCTGCCGAAAGGCACGGGCGTGTCCAGCCGCAGCAGTGCCCCGCGTGGTTCGGTGAGATTGGGGCAACGCCCATGTGGAATGGCGATGCCGTGGCCGATGGCCGTGCTGCCCAGCGCTTCGCGTTCGCACAGATTGGCGTAGAGCTCGTCGGCGCCGGCCTGGCGACAGGACAGCAGGTCGGCGGCGGTATGCAGGACGGTGTCGCGATCGGCGGCCGGCGACACCACGGTGCGCACGGCCGCCATCAGATCGGTTAAAGGCATGAGGGCATCAAGCGGGAAGCGTCATGCGAGATTGTCGCGCACCTCGCGTGCATGGTGGTTACATTTCTTTTCCTTGTGCTTGAGCACCAGGCGGTCGAGCTTGTCGACCAGCAGGTCGATGGCCGCATACATGGTGGAGCCGCTGGCATCGGCGTGAAGGGTACGACCGGGAAGGTTGACGGTGGCGACCACGTGGTGGTCTGGCTTGCGAACGGCCAGCTGCGTTCGGACTTCACAGTGCTGGTCGAAATGGCGCTGCAGTCGCTGCAGCTTGCTTGCCACGTACTCCCGCAGCGCGGGGGTCACTTCAAGCTGGTGGCCATACGTCTCGATACGCATCGGATACCTCCATTGGTCGGTGGGCCAATGAACCTTTCCGGTGATCCGACTTACCCGGCGCAGGCCGGCGTTGCGGTGGTTGCAACGTCAGGCGATACGGACGCGTTCGTGGGAGGCGGAAATGTTCATGGCCTCACGATACTTCGCAACGGTGCGCCGCGCCACTGGTACGCCGGAGGTTTTCAGCAGATCTGCCAACTTGGCGTCGGACAGCGGCTTGCGCGGGTTTTCCGCCTCGATCAGCCGCCGGATCATGGCCTGGATGGCGGTGCTGGAGGCCTCGCCGCCGCTGTCGGTGTCGATGCCGGAGGCGAAGAACGAGCGCAGTGCGATGGTGCCGCGCGGGGTGCGCACGTATTTGCGGGCGATCGCGCGGGAAATGGTGGATTCGTGCAGGCCGAGCTCGCCTGCGATCTCGCGTAGCGTCAGCGGGCGCAAGGCCTGCGCGCCGAATTCCAGGAACCCGGCCTGATGCCGCAGCAGGCAGCGCACCACCCGCAGCAGGGTTTCGCCGCGCGCTTCCAGGCTCTTGAGCAGCCAGCGCGCCTCCTGCAACTGCCCGCGCAGATAGCCGGCGTCGGATTCGCCACAGCTGCGGATCAGGTTCTCGTACCCACGGTGGATGGTGACCTTGGGCTGCGAGCGGCCGGCCAGCGAGGCGCGCCAGACGCCATGCTGGCGCCAGATCACGCAGTCCGGCACCACGTAGGTGTCCTGCGCCAGGTCGCCGATCTGCTTGCCCGGGCGCGGGTCCAGCGAGCGCACCAGCTGCACGGCCTGTTCGACATCGGCGGCGGAGCGCTTGAGTTCGTGCGCCAGCCCGGCCACACCGGCGCGCGGCAGGCGTTCCAGCGGGCCGGCGACGATCTGCAGCGCAAGTTCGCGCCCCGGGATGGCAGGGTCGAGCACGGCCAGCTGCAGTGCCAGACATTCGCCCAGCGTGCGCGCGCCCACGCCGACCGGGTCGAAGCGCTGGATCTGGTGCAGCACGGTCAGTACTTCGGCTTCGTCCACCGCTGCGCCGAGCGCCAGGGTTTCGAGAATGGCCGACAGCGGCTCGCGCAGATAACCGTCTTCGTCCAGCGCATCGATCAGCAGCGCACCGATCTGGCGGTCGCGTGGCGACAGCGGCGACAGATGCAACTGCCACAGCAGATGGTCGGCCAGCGTCTCGGATTCGGCCACCCGGTCGGCGGCGTCGCCGGACTCGTCGTCGTCGAAGCTGCCGCCGCTGCCGGTACCGGTCCACTGCAACTCGTCCTGCGACCAGTCGTCATCGCGCTCGGCAGGCGTGGGCTCTTCGCGCGGGGTGTCGTCGGTGGAGGCGGCCGACGACGCTTCCACCTGCGAGGCGCTGGCCGCATGCGCCGCCTCGTCGGCCCATTCGAGCAGCGGATTGGTTTCCACCGCTTCGGCGATTTCCAGTTCCAGCTCGGTGGTGGACATCTGCAATAGCTTGATCGCCTGACGCAATTGCGGCGTCATGACCAACTGCTGTCCTAGCGATGTCTGGAGCCGGGCTTTCATGCGGGCAATGACTGGAAGAAGCGATGGCGCGGCGACGCGCTCAAAGGCGGAAGGTTTCCCCCAGATAGACGCGGCGGACGTCGGGATTGGACAGCAATGCGTCTGGTGCTCCCTGCGCCAGCACGCCTCCCTCGGCGAGAATATACGCGCGGTCGCAGATCCCCAAGGTTTCGCGCACGTTGTGATCGGTAATCAACACGCCGATGCCGCGTTCCTTGAGGTGGATGATGATGCGTTGGATCTCGCCGACCGAAATCGGGTCCACGCCAGCGAAGGGTTCGTCGAGCAGCATCATGCGCGGCTTGGCCGCGAGTGCGCGGGCGATCTCGCAGCGACGCCGTTCGCCACCGGACAGGCTGGCGCCCAACTGATCGGCCACATGGGTGATCTGCAGTTCTTCCAGCAGCGAGGACAATTCCTTCTCGCGGCCTGCATCGTCCAGGTCCTCCCGTAATTCCAGTACCAGCCGGATGTTGTCGGCCACGGTCAGCTTGCGGAAGATCGACGGTTCCTGCGGCAGATAGCCGACACCGAGTTTGGCGCGCGCGTACATCGGCTCGGCGGTGAGGTCGCGGCCGTCCAGCTCGATACGCCCGGCATCGGCCTCGACCAGGCCGACGATCATGTAGAAGCAGGTGGTCTTGCCGGCGCCGTTGGGGCCGAGCAGGCCGACCACTTCGCCGGCCTCCAGGGTGAGGCCGAATTCCTTGACCACTTCGCGTTGCTTGTACTTCTTGCGCAGACCGGTGGCGACCAGCATTACTTCTTCCCCTGCGGCTTGGCAGCGGGCTTGGCTGCTGCCGGTGCCGGGGTGGTCGCCGGCGCGGCAGCAGGCGTCGCTGTCCCCGGGGCTGCAGTCTTGGGCTGGATGATCGTGCGCACGCGGCTGCCATCGCCGCCACTTTGCATGTTGCCGGTCTTGGTGTTGTAGACCATGCGCTGGCCGGCGTTGGTGCCCTTGGGCGAGTCGACCTTGTAGTTGCCGGTCAGGATGATGATCTCGTCGGCGACCTTGTATTCGATGTTGTCGGCCTTGCCGTTCATCATCGCGCCATCGTCCATCTGCTGCTTGAGCGTAGCCTGCTTGCCGTTGAGGATCACACGGTCGGTCTGGCCGTTCTTCTGGAAGATGTCGGCGGTATCGGCGTGGATTTCCAGCGTGCCCTGGGTGATCACCACATTGCCGCTGAAGCGGCACTTGCCGCTGTCGTCGAGCATGTTGCAATCGTTGGCATTGGAGTCGATCGCCATCGGCTGATTGCGGTCGCTGGTCTTGGCCATCGCCATGGCAGGCAACAGCAGCGCGGCAAACGCCAGTTTAGCGGGCAGCATTCGGTTCATAGCGGGTCTTGACCTGAGAAAGGAGCTTGTACTGGCGTGATTTGAGATCGGCTTCGAAGCCGACGCCGCTCTGCATGATACCCGGGCGGGTCATGCTCACCGGGGCGGCGGTCTTGGCGAGGTTCTGCTGCGGGAAGACGTCCAGGCTCTGGGTGCGGAACGTCGTCGGCGGGGTATCGCCGGTGGTCGGGCTGTCGCCGGACACATCGCCGCGCAAGCGCAACTCGTCGCCCTTGGGACTGATCCAGCCGGTCTTGGAACGCAGCGTCCACGGCTGATTGGCGTTGTCGGGCATGAAGAACACCGGGGTGGTGATCTCCGAGGTCTGGTCGGCGCGGTTGCGGTGCATTTCCGGCGCCCGCAGCGTCATCGATTCCTTGCCGCTCTGTTTATCGAGCGCGATCAATTCGAAATCGCGCAGCACGTAATCGACGCGCGAGTCGTCGACTGCGGCGGCGGCCGGGCGTGCGCGTTGCTGCCACGCCGACCAGCCGGACACCGCTGCCACTACGAACAGCACCACGCCCAGGGTGGTGCGCCAGTTCCAGCTCATGCGGAAAACCTTTCGATGATGCCCTCGACCTGGCCCTGCGCGGCAAGCACCGCATCGCAGACCTCACGCGCGGCACCTTCGCCGCCGCGTGCGCGGGTATGCCACTGCACGCGCTCTGCGATCCAGGGATGGGCGTTGGCGGGCGCGACCGGCAGTCCGACCGCCAGCAGGGCCGGCAGGTCGGGCAGGTCGTCGCCCATGAACAACACCTGGTCCAGCGACAGGCCGTGCTCCTGGCACAGCGCCAGCACCGCCAGGCGCTTGTTCTTGACCCCGATCTGCACGTGCAGGCCCAGGTCCTGGCCGCGTTTTTCCGCCGACAGGCTGGCGCGCGCGGTAATCAGCGCGACATGGATGCCGGCCTGATCGAGCTGCTTGAGCCCCTGGCCGTCGAGCACATTGAAGGATTTGCTCTCGTTACCGGCGTGGTCGTAATACAGGCGGCCGTCGGTCAGGGTGCCATCGACATCGAAACAGGCCAGGCGCACGCGTGCGGCGCGGTCGATCAGGTCGGTGGGCAGGTGCTGCAAAGGGGAATAGGGCATCGGCACGAATCAGTGAGAACGGGGTTCCGGCGGTGGAAAACTGAACCTGTTAAACCACCTTGGCGCGCAACAGGTCGTGAATGTTCAATGCGCCGACCGCGCGCTGCTGCGCATCGACCACGATCAACCCGTTGATCTTGTAATCCTCCATCAGCCGCGCGGCCTCGGCAGCCAGCTGGTCGGCGCCGATGGTCCTGGGATTGCGCGTCATCACCTCGGCAATGCCGGCGCTGCGTACGTCGATGTCGCTGTCCAGCGCGCGGCGCAGGTCGCCGTCGGTGAACAGCCCGATCAGCCGGCCGTCGTGATCGACCACCGCAGTCATGCCCAGCCGTTTGCGGCTCATTTCCATCAGCGCCTCGCTCAGGCTGGCGTCTTCGCGCACGCGCGGCAGGTCATCGCCGCCATGCATCACGTCGGTGATGTGCAGCAGCAGGCGCCGGCCCAGGCTGCCGGCCGGATGCGAACGGGCGAAGTCGTCGGCGGTGAAGCCGCGCGCATCGAGCAGTGCCACCGCCAGCGCATCGCCCATCGCCAGCGAGGCGGTGGTGCTGGAGGTGGGTGCCAGATGCAGCGGGCAGGCTTCGGCCGACACGCTGATGTCCAGGTGCACATCGGCGGCCTGGGCAAGCGACGAGGCCGGGCGCCCGGTCATGGCGATGATCGGGTTGCCCTGGCGCTTGAGCACCGGCAGCAGCATGCGCACTTCGTCCGATTCGCCCGAATACGACAGCGCCAGCACGATATCGGCCTCGGTGATCATGCCCAGGTCGCCGTGGCCGGCTTCGCCGGGATGCACGAAGAACGCGGGCGTGCCGGTCGAGGCCAGGGTGGCGGCGATCTTGCGCGCGATATGCCCGGATTTGCCCATGCCGGTGGCCACCACGCGCCCGCGCGAGGCCAGCACCAGCCGGCACGCTGCAGCGAACTCGGCGCCGATGCGGGCGCCCACGCTGGCCAGCGCCTCGCGCTCGATCTCGAGCACGCGCTGGCCGCTGGCGACCAGGCTGGCGTCGCTGAGGGGGGCGGAAGGCAGGTGCGAGACGGCCATGCGGGACTCGGGTGAAGAGTAGAATGTGCGCTCATTTTATGAGGAAACGCCCTGTGGACGCCGAAACCATCCGTAAACTCATCGAATCCGGCTTGCCCGAAGCCCGCGTCGACGTGCACGGCGACGACGGCGTGCACTTCGAGGCGACCGTGGTCAGCCCCGCATTTGCCGGCAAAGCCCCGCTGGCGCGCCACCGCATGGTCTACGCGACCCTGGGCGAGCTGATGGGCGGGGCGATCCACGCGCTGCAGCTCAAGACGCTGACCCCCGACGAGGGCTGAGCAGTGATCGGCGCTTGACTGGCCGGGGCGGTCCATCCGCCTCGACCACAAGCGCCGACAAGCGCCCGGCCACTCACGCATTCCCCCGATCCCACTCTTTCGGATTCCCTGAAGATCCCATGGCAAAAATCGTAGTGACCGGCGGCCAAGCGCTGCACGGTGAAGTCAATATTTCCGGCGCCAAGAACGCGGTGCTGCCGATCCTGTGCGCCACCCTGCTGGCCGATGCGCCGGTGGAGATCAGCAACGTGCCGCACCTGCACGACGTGATCACCACGGTGAAGCTGCTCAGCGAGCTGGGCGCCGAGGTCACCATCGACGAAGGCACGTTGGCCAAGGGCCGCTCGATCCTGGTCGACCCGCGCTCGGTCACCCATCAGGTCGCGCCGTATGAGCTGGTCAAGACCATGCGCGCCTCGATCCTGGTGCTGGGCCCGCTGCTGGCGCGCTACGGTACCGCCGAAGTGTCGCTGCCTGGCGGCTGCGCGATCGGCTCGCGCCCGGTGGACCAGCACATCAAGGGTCTGCAGGCCCTGGGCGCCGATATCAGCGTGGAAAACGGCTACATCAAGGCCACCAGCAACGGACGTCTGAAGGGCGCCCGCTACGTGTTCGACATGGTCAGCGTCACCGGCACCGAAAACGTGCTGATGGCCGCCGTGCTGGCCGAGGGCACCACGGTGCTGGAAAACGCGGCGATGGAGCCGGAAGTCACCGACCTGGCCGACTGCCTGATCGCATTGGGCGCGCAGATCGAAGGCGCCGGCACGCCGCGCATCGTGGTGCAGGGCGTCGAGCGGCTGGGCGGCGGGCACCATGCGGTGCTGCCGGATCGTATCGAGACCGGTACCTTCCTGGTCGCTGCGGCGATGACCGGCGGCAGCGTCACCGTGCGCCGCGCGCGTCCGGAAACCCTGGATGCGGTGCTGGACAAGTTGACCGAAGCCGGCGCCACCATCACCACCACCGCCGACAGCATCACCCTGGACATGCAGGGCAAGCGTCCGCGTGCTGTCAGCCTGACCACCGCGCCGTATCCGGCGTTTCCGACCGACATGCAGGCGCAATTCATGGCGCTCAACTGCGTGGCCGACGGCGTGGGCGTGATCAACGAAACGATCTTCGAAAACCGCTTCATGCACGTCAACGAACTGCTGCGCCTGGGTGCGGACATCCAGGTCGAAGGCCACACCGCGATCGTGCGCGGCGCCGAACGCCTCAGCGGTGCGCCGGTGATGGCGACCGATCTGCGCGCCTCGGCGTCGTTGATCCTGGCCGGTCTGGTCGCCGACGGCGACACCACCATCGACCGCATCTACCATCTGGACCGTGGTTACGAAAACATCGAGGAGAAGCTGGGGGCGCTGGGCGCGACCATCCGGCGCACCGCATGATCCTGCGCGGCCGCTTCACTACCCGTCGCAAGATCCTGCTCGGCGTGATCGTGCTGATCCTGGCGTGGCTGGCCTATGCGTGGTCGGTGGGCATGGCGATCACCCAGGGTGTCGAATTCAAGGACATGGACTGGAACAACGACGGCACCGCCAGCCGCAACGAGATCGCGCAGTCGTTCTACGCGGTGGCGGTGAAGAAAACCGTGGAAGGCAAGCGCCACTGCGACCTGTTCTATTGGCGCAGCACCGGGGCGCAGATTCGCGTGGATTGCCGCACGGTGTTCGCTACCGGCGATGACAAGGCTGCGGCCAAGCCCTGAGGAGTGAATAGATCGGCGCGGATGGATCACTTTTGCAGCAAGTGATAGGTCTGTGCGGACAGGTTACCTGTGGAGCGGCTGATCTGTTGCTTGGCTGCAGGGCCCTTGTGCCCGCCCTCCATCGCGGGACACGCCGCAAGTACGTCCTTGTAGGCTCTTACGCGGCATCCATGCCGCGTAAGGTCCCGCGACGGTGGGCGGGCAAGGACCAGTGGAGATGGTCGTTTTGCATGGTGCAAGCAGGGCACGAGATCCGCGTTCGGATAACGGCGCTTTTTGTCATCTTTCCAACGCAGGCCGATCAACGGCCAAGCTTGTAATAAAGCAACCGGTTAACTCTGCTTGTAAGAAAGCAACCGATTAACTCTCTGGTGCGGTGTCCTCACCGAGTGCGGGATCGTGTGGCGGCATGGATGCCGCCACCGAGCCCCCAGGGACGGGTTCACGGCGTGTCCCGCGAGCGGTGAGGGCACCGCGCCCTCGACTCAGTAAGCGTTTGACTGCACTAAACAACTTCACGACCGGAACTACGGTGGCAATCAAGCCGTTGGTCGAAGGTTCGGCGCGCTCAGCGCAGCGCCTTGATGGTCAGGTCCAGCGTGTCCTGGCCCTTTTCTTTCTGCAGCAGACGCGCTGGCACCGGCAGGTCCTTGACCACCCAGGCGATCAGTTCCTTGTCGCCGTCCACGCGCGACACCTTGGTCGCCTGTTCCTGCTTGCCGTTGAGGGTGATGGTTTCCTTGCCGACCACCTTGTAGGTCATCGGCTTGACGCGGCCTTCGTCGACCATGCGGTAGTTCAGCGGCTTGCCGGCGGCCAGGTCGCGGGTGATCGCCAGGTTGATCAGCAGCGCATCCATGTCGCCCGGCTGCAACGTCACCGGGCCACGGCGGTCCGGCTTGATGTCGCCACCCCAGGTCGCCTGGTTGGTTTTCCAGTCGTAATTGGCGGTGACGTTGCGGCGCTTGACCATCATCGACGAGGTGTCGTTGCTGCTGACCGGACGCAGACGGCCGTTGTTCTCCTCGAACACGGTGCTCTGGGTCAGGTTGGCCAGCTGGTTCTGGATGGTCAGCGTGTAACGCCATTCATTGGCGCCGGCCGCGGCCAGGGTCATGGTGCCGTTGGCCTGCATGCCCATGTAGTTGGCCGAATAGTCGGCCTGGAACGGCTGCATGGCAAAGGCAGGCAGGCTGGCCGCCGTCAATGCGGCGGCGGCAATCAGCGAAAACGTACGGGAAACGGTGTTCATGGCTCAGGCTCCTTGGTATTCGACCAGGCGCAGATCGACCTGATCCTCACCTTTGTCACGTTGCAGGATGCGCACCGGCGTGGGAACGCCGTTGGCAATCCACAGGATGGTTTCGTTGTCGCCGCTGTTGACCCGATACACGCGCAGCGCGTCGTAGCTCAGGTCGCCCACCTGCACCACCTCGGTGGCGTCTGCGGTGCGGTAATCGTATTGGCGCACCCGGCCGACATCGACGTAGCGATAGCTCAGGCTGCGTCCGGGTTGCGCGTCGCGCATCAGCGACAGATTCAGCGACAGCGCGCTCTGGTCGCCACGCTGCAGCGGAATCGGTTGCTGGCGTTCCTTCTTCAGATCGCCGTCCCACTGCGCAGTGCCGGCCTGCCAGTTGTAGACGCCGGTGACCTTCTTGCCGAAGAACATCGCCTTGCGCACGGTGCTCTGGCTCAATGGCACGTAGGTGTCGCCATCGACGCGGAATACCGTGCTCTGTTCCAGGTTCAGGCCCAGGATGCTGGCAAACCCTTTGCGGCCGCGGACCGACATGTCGATGCGCCATTGAGTGCCGTCGCCCTGACTGACCTGCATGGTGGCATCGCCCGCTTCCTTGCCGCGATAGAACGCCTGATAAGTCGCCACGAAGGGCTGCAGCGGCGGTGGCGTCCAGGTACTTGCAGGCAGGGCAGCTGCAGATGCCGGCGCCGCCGGCGGCGCTGCAACCGGAGCAGGAGCCGAAGCCGCTGGCGCAGGCACGACAGGAGCCTGTTGCGCACGGCCGGTACCTGCTTGAGCGAGTAGGGCAGTGGTCAATAGCGCGGTGGCGATCGGGATGACGTTCATGCGCTGAGATCGAGGCACGGGGGCCGCAAGGATGTCCGAGGCAGGATGAGGGAGGCGTATCCGCATTCAGGCGAGTGCGGTGTCAGCGGACTCTAGACGCAGTGGCGTAAACAGGCACTGACCGTCGAGGTGGACCGTGTCGCCCTGCACCGCGAGGCGTCCACTGCAGAGCAGCTCCAGCGTGGCCAGCAGCAGCGGATGCTCGCGTGCCAGGACGCGTGCGGCCAGCTGGTCGGCCGTGTCGTTGGGCAGCACCGGCACGCGCGCCTGCGCGATCACCGTGCCGGCGTCCAGCTCCGGCACCACCAGATGCACGCTGGCGCCATGTTCGGTATCGCCGGCGTCCAGTGCGCGGACATGGGTATGCAGGCCACGGTACTTGGGTAGCAGCGAAGGATGAATATTGAGCATGCGCCCGGCAAAGCGTCGCACCAGCGGCTCGCCCAGGATGCGCATGTAGCCGGCGCAGACCACCCAGTCCGGCTGCGCGGCGGCGATCGCATCGCCCAGCGCGGCATCGAAGGCTGCGCGGTCGGCGAACGCGCGCGGGCTGGCGCTCCAGCGCCGCGCCTGGTCCACCTTCTGCAAGGCTGACGCCTGCGGGCGATCGGAAAACACCCCGACCACCTCGGCCTGCAGCCGGCCGCTGGCAATGGCATCGAGAATGGCCTGCAGGTTGCTGCCGCGACCGGAGGCCAGGACGGCCAGGCGCAGACTCATTCGGTGGGATTCGCTGCTGTCATGGGGCAATCGAGGTCATGCTGCGGTGGCGGTGGGAGCGAACAACGCCTTGACCTGCGGGCGCAGCAGCACCACCAGCGTAAAGACGCCGACGACGGTGCCGAACGGCATGAAGGAGCAGGAAATGCCAGCCACGATCAGGCACAGCAGATGCCGCCTGCGTTGGGCGATACAGCGGCCGGCATAGACCATGAAGCCTGCCAGCGTCATGCCGCAGACAATGAACACGCCTGCGAACACCACGAAGAACCAGCCGAACAGCCGCTCGTCCATCTGCGACGTCCCGGAACCGCTGGCTTGGGTCGGCATGTGGCCGGTGACCATGGCGATGCCCAGGAACAGATGCACCAGCGGAAACAGGGAAAAGAGCGCGGTGATGCCGGCCAGCACGTAATGGAAGATCGACAGCAGCTTGAGCTGCTGCATGTCTTCGGCACTGGCCGCAGCGGTTGTAGCGAGTGGGGAAGCGTCCATGCAGGTCTCCTTGGCGGACTGGTCAACCGATCCGCACGCGCTCGTCGCCCGGCGCCGGCACCACCTGGCCGATGCGCCAATGCGCCAGCGACTGGGCATCCAGTGCCTGTTCCAGCGCGGCAGCCTGCTCGGGTGCGGCGATCAGCACGAAGCCGATGCCGCAGTTGAAGGTGCGCCACATTTCCACATCGGCCACCGCGCCTTCGCGCTGTAGCCAGGCAAACACCGGCGGCAACGTCCAGGCCTTGGCGTCGATGTCCAGACCCAGGCCGTCGGGAATCACGCGGATGATGTTTTCGGTCAGGCCGCCGCCAGTGATGTGCGCCATGGCGTGGATGGTGTCGCCATGCGATTTGAGCAGCGCCAGGATCGGCTTGACGTACAGCGCGGTCGGCGCCATCAGCGCGTCGATCAGCTTGACGCCGTCCTCCAGCACCAATTCCGCCGGGGCCCCGGCACGTTCGTAGATCTTGCGGATCAGCGAGTAGCCGTTGGAATGCGGTCCGGACGAGGCGATGCCGATCAGCACGTCGCCTGCGCGCACCTGCGCGCCATCCAGCAGCTGCGATTTTTCCACTGCGCCGACGGTGAAGCCGGCCAGGTCGTATTCGCCCGGCGGATACATGTCGGGCATCTCGGCGGTTTCGCCGCCGATCAGGGCGCAACCGGACAGTTCGCAGCCGCGCGCGATGCCGCCGACCACCGCTGCAGCGGTGTCCACATCCAGCTTGCCGGTGGCGAAGTAGTCGAGAAAGAACAGCGGCTCGGCGCCCTGCACCAGGACGTCGTTGACACACATGCCGACCAGGTCGATGCCGATGGTGTCGTGCCGGCCCAGCTGCTGCGCCAGCTTGAGCTTGGTGCCTACGCCGTCGGTGCCGGACACCAGCACCGGCTCCTTGTACTTGCCCGACAGATCGAACAGGGCGCCAAAACCGCCCAGGCCGCCCATTACCTCCGGCCGGAAGCTGCGCTTGACCAGCGGCTTGATGCGTTCGACCAATGCATTGCCGGCATCGATGTCGACACCTGCCTCACGGTAGGTCATGGGCGAGGGGGTGGAAGGCGTTGGGCTGGTCACGGGCGGGGGGCTCGGCAGTAAAGGCGGCGATTTTAGCAGCCACGTTGGCGCTGGCGCCCCATTCGGGCAACAATTCACCCGGATACGCTTAAGTCATGGAACCGTCGATGCGCTGCAGTCTCGCTTTCTTTCTCGCCCTGGTGGTCGCCGTGCCTGTCCTGCCGGCCTTCGCGCAGGCCGATCTGCGCACCGAAGGCGATGTCGCCAAGGCGCAAAGTGCCTACGATGCCGAGGTGCCGGTCAACAGCCAGGGCGAGTCCGATCGCCCCGGGGCCCTGGCGCGCGCGCTGGGTGCGGTGCTGGGCAAGGTCTCCGGCGATCGCAGCGTGATGAGCCGTCCGGGGGTGTCGCAGGCGCTGCGCAATGCGCCCAGCTACGTCGAAAACTACGATTACCGCCAGGATCAAGGCACCTCGCGTACGGGTGCGCCGACCTTCCGCACCACGCTGGTCGCGCGCTTCCGGCAATCGGATGTGGACGGCCTGATCGCCGCATTGGGCCTGCCGGTGTGGCCGCTGCCGCGTCCCAAGCCGGTGTTGTGGCTGGCCATCGACGATGGCAGCGGCCCGCGCCTGGTCGGGGTGGCGCAGGCCAATGCCGCGCGCAGCGTCCTGGACCGGGCCATCGAGCGCGGCTACCGGCTCGGTCTGCCGGGCGGTGCGGCCGCCGAGCAGGCGCTGGCTGGCGCGATCTGGCGCAAGGACACCGCTGCGGTGTCGCGCGCGTCGGCCAAGTACAGCCCGCCGATGCAGTTGATCGGCAAGCTCTACCGTAACGAGGCCGGCTGGACCGCCGATTGGGTGTTCGTCGACAACGGCAATGTGCTGTCCAGCTGGACCAGCAGCGACGGCGACGCGCGCCGCGCGATGGCTGCCGGCGCCGACGGTGCGGCCGATGCGCTGGTCAAGCGTTACGCCAAGCGGGTGGACTCGGGTGTGCCCGGTGTCTATCGCGTGGTGATTACCGGACTCGCCAGCGCCGACGATTACCTGCGGGTGTCGGCTGCGCTGCAGGGCGTGTCGGTGGTGCGCAGCATCCGCCCGGTCAGCGCCAATGGCGACCGCATGGAAATGGATCTGGAACTGCTCACGGGCATTTCCGGGCTCAACCGTATGCTCGGCGACAACAGCCCGTTGGTGCCGGTGTCGGTACCGACCGAGGGCCCGATCATTCTCGATAACGAGCACGCCGAGTACCGCCTGAAATGACTTTGACTCCCGAAGCCGAGATTGCCCAGTTCCTGCGCCGCCTGAAATGGGTGGCGGTGATTATCGGCGTGTTGTGGGTGGTATCGCTGCTGTCCCCGATCCTGACGCCGTTCGTGCTGGCACTGTTGCTGGCCTGGCTGGGCGACCCGCTGGTGGATCGCATCGAGCGTGCCGGGCGTTCGCGCAACATGGCGGTGACGCTGGTCTTCGTGCTGGCGCTGCTGCTGTTCGTGCTGGCGCTGATGATCCTGGTGCCGATGATCGAACGCCAGATCATGACCTTGATCGAGGCGTTGCCGCAGATGCGGACCTGGGCGATCAGTACCGCCATCCCGTGGCTGGAAGCCAAGACCGGTGTGGAGCTGATGGGCTGGCTGGACCCGGAGCGGCTGATCGACTGGATCCGCAGCCATTGGGAACAGGCCGGCGGCGCCGCCAAGACCTTCTTCGGGTACGTGCAGCGCTCGGGCTTTGCGATGGTCACCTGGGTCATCAACCTGGCGCTGCTGCCGATCCTGGCGTTCTATTTCCTGCGCGATTGGGACCGCCTGGTCGAGCGGGTGGCGGCGGTGATCCCGCGCGCCTACATCGGCACCGTGAGCCGGCTGGCGCAGGAATCCAACGACGTGCTCGGCGGCTTCATCCGCGGTCAGTTCCTGGTGATGCTGGCGTTGGGGGCGATCTATGCCACCGGCCTGTCCATCATCGGGCTCAATCTGGGCTTGTTGATCGGGATCATTGCCGGCCTCATCAGCTTCATTCCGTATCTGGGGGCGACCACCGGCATCGTGCTCGCCTTGCTGGCGGCGGTCGTCCAGGCACAGGGCCTGGATCTGAAGCTGCTGATCGGCGTCGGGGTGGTGTTCACGGTCGGCCAGTTGCTGGAAAGCTACGTGCTGACCCCGCGCATCGTCGGCGACAAGATCGGTCTGCATCCGGTGGCGGTGATCTTCGCAGTGATGGCCGGTGGGCAGTTGTTCGGCTTTCTGGGCATGTTGCTGGCGTTGCCGGTGGCGGCGGTGGCCAACGTGCTGCTGCGCTACGCGCATGAGCAGTACACCCGCAGCGATCTGTATGCGGGCGAACGTTCCGGCATCGTGTTGCAGTCCAATGATGAGCGCAGCGCGGCGATCGTCGATGCCGGCAAGGACGCAGAGCGGTCGTGAGCGTTCCGCAGTTGCCGCTGGCGTTGCGTTCGCCTCCCGATCAGCGTTTCGATAGCTACATCGCCGCCCCCGACGGCCTGATTGCACAACTGCAGGCGCTGGCCGCCGGGCAGGTGAGCGACTGGTTGTATCTGTCCGGCCCGGCCGGTACCGGCAAGACGCATCTGGCCTTGTCGTTGTGCGCGATGGCCGAGCAGGCCGGACGCGCCCCGGCGTATCTGCCGCTGCAGGCCGCCGCCGGCCGGCTGCGCGATGCGCTCGAAGCATTGGAAGGGCGCAGCCTGGTTGCCCTGGACGGTGTGGACAGCATCGCCGGACAGCGCGAGGACGAGGTGGCGCTGTTCGATTTCCATAACCGCGCACGCGCTGCCGGTACCACGCTGCTGTATACCGCGCGCCAGATGCCCGATGGGCTGGCATTGGTGCTGCCAGACCTGCGTTCGCGGCTGTCGCAGTGCATCCGCATCAGCCTGCCGGTGCTCGACGACGCCGCGCGCGCTGCGGTGCTGCGTGACCGTGCGCAACGGCGCGGACTGGCGTTGGACGAAGCCGCAATCGATTGGCTGCTGATCCATAGCGAGCGCGAACTGGCCGGACTGGTGTCGTTGCTGGATCGGCTGGATCGCGAATCGCTGGCCGCCAAGCGCCGCATCACAGTGCCGTTCTTGCGGCGGGTGCTGGAGGATCGCGGGGCTTGCAGCGGCTAACAGCATGACGGTGCTCACCCGCTAGGCGGGCGCGGCCGGGGTTGTGGTTTGCATCAGCGCGACCAGGTTGCTAGGTGCGATGTCCTGGCAGTTTGCGGGACCGCTGGCGGCCTCCATTCCGCGCGGTGGTCCGATGAACCACGGTGATCAGCTCTTTTCGATCCGAGCGATCTCACTGTCATTCCCGACATCGCGCGACTCGTCAACGAAGGCGAGTGGCCAACACTTCGCTGTCATCGAGACAGACTTCGAGAGGTCTTGTTGACCACTCTTGATTGCGGGCGTTGCAGCAGCATGGTTGCGATCAATCGCGGTCGCGCAGCAATTGTGCATCCAGCTCCGCCAACCGCTGCGGCGTGCCGACATCGGTCCAGCGCCCTGGGTGGTGGACACCATCGATCAGGCCGGCGGCCATCTGCGCGCGCAGGATCGGCGCCAGCGCAAATCGCGGCGGCGTGCGGTGCTGCTCTGGCAGCTGGCCTATCACCGATTGCCAATCGCGCAGCAGCGCAGGCCGATACATGCCGATGCCGGCGTAAGTGTGGGTTGCGGGCAGATCGGCGCGCACCTTGCCATCTGCCTCCAATACAAAATCCGCACGCGCCGCATACGCAGGTGGATCGACCAGCACCAGCTGCGCCAGACCTGATGGCGCGCCGCAAAGACGCGCGAAGTCAAAATCGGTCCAGATATCGCCGTTGACCAGCAAGAACGGCGCATCGCCCAGCAACGGCAGCGCATGCAGCATGCCGCCGCCGGTTTCCAGCGGCGTGGCGCCCTCGAAGGAATAGGTCAGCCGCAGCCCGAACGCATTGCCATCGCCCAGCACCTGCGGAAACTGCTCGGCCAACCACGAGGTGTTGATGACCACCTCGTCCACACCCAGTGCGGCCAGCTTGCGCAGATGCCAGACGATCAGCGGCGTGCCGCCGACCGACAACAATGGCTTGGGCGTGCGTTCGGTCAACGGACGCATGCGCTCGCCAAACCCGGCCGCGAAGATCAGCGCCTTCATGCACCGGCCTGCATGGCGCGCGCCGTCAAGGCAGGTTTGACCAGGTCATCCAGCAAGTGGGTCAACGGTGCCAGTTCGGCATAGCGTGGCAACACCTCATCCAGATAGGCAATGAAGCGTGGCACGTTATCCAGATACCAATGCTTGCCATCGCGATGGCTCAGCCGCGAGAAAATGCCGAGATTCTTCAGGTGCCGCTGCACGCCCATCCAGTCCGCATCGCGTAGAAACTGCGCCAGCGGCGGTACCGGCAATCCGGCTGCTGCGGCACGGGCGTGATAGCGCTCCAGCCAAGCATCCACCCGTGCCAGCGGCCAGCTCACCGAGGTGTCCTTGAACAGACTGACCGGGTCGTAGCCGATCGGGCCGATCACGCAGTCCTGGAAATCCAAAATCGCCGGCCCATCGCGCACAGGCATCAGGTTGCGTGGCATGAAATCGCGATGGGTGAACACGCGCGGCTGCGCCAGTGCGTTGTCCATCAAACGGCGCTGCACCAGTTGCAGTTGTTCGGCGTGCGCGCAGTCCAGTTGCAGGCCAAGATGGCGACCGAGAAACCATTCTTCGAACAGGCCGGCATCGCGCTGCAACAGCGCCTCGCCGAACATGCCGCTATCGGCAGGCGGTGGAATGCGCTGCAGCAACAGCAACTGGCCGATCGCACCGTCCAGCAACGCGTCGGCATTGGCGTCGGTCAGGACCTGCGCCAGCGTCGGCACGCCGAGGTCTTCCAACAGCAGAAAACCCGTTTCCAGGTCCTGTGCAAGCACCTGCGGCACCCGCACGCCGTGCTCGCTCAGCAGCGCGTGCATACGCAACCACGGCGCAACGTTCTCCAGGTCCGGTGGCGCATCCATCAGGATGCGATCCACACCGCACCCATGGGTGCGCCAATAACTGCGAAACCCTGCATCGACAGACGCGCGTTGCAGTGTTGCCTGCGCATCGTTGAGGGCGTGCTGCGCCCACTGCAGGCGCAGCGCTTCGCGCGTGGTATCGGAAGGCAACGATGAGGTCATCGGTCGACGGTGCGTAGGGAGATGGGGTGCAGTATCAGAACGGCGAGCAGGCGATCAACGCTTGCTGCCGCTGAACAGCCGCAGCAGCGCGAGGATGGCAATTGCGCCAAGCAGCGCGCCCAGGAAACCGGCCGGTTGCCCGGCGTGGTACCAGCCCATGTAGCGGCCGAACCAGCTGGCGACCACTGCACCGGCGATGCCCAGCACGATGGTCAACAGGCAGCCCAGGCGTTGCGTGCCGGGCGTGATGAAGCGGGCCAACAGCCCGACCACGAAACCGACCAGGATGATGTAAAGCCAGCTTTCGCTACCGAAGAGATTGTTCATCGCAGGCACTGAGGCAAATGGGATCGGCAGACTAGCACTCGCGGCTGCTGCACCCCTATGTGCAGCGGTGTTGGCCACACTGGCGTTCGGGATACAGCTAGCTTGCGCTGCAGTCTGATCGCAGTGCCGGTGTGGGCCGCCCGGCATGCACCGAACGGCCTATCGACATCAGCGCGACTCAGCAGCAACCATGCCCGCCATGTCGGGTACCGCTGTCGGCGGCCACCGGCGAGCCGCTGGTCTCGCCACGCAGACAGGCAGCGTGATGCTCGGCGAGCACCTTGGACACGCAGGCGGTCACCCGCTTGCCCATCGGGATGTGCAGGAACTCGTTGGGGCCGTGCGCATTGGAATGCGGGCCTAGCACGCCGGTAATCATGAACTGCGCGCCGGGGAACTTCTCGCCCAGCATGCCCATGAACGGAATCGAGCCGCCTTCGCCCATATACATCGCCGGTTTGTCGAAGAACGCCAGGCTGGCATCGTCGATGGCTTTTTCCAGCCACGGCGCCATCGCCGGCGCATTCCAGCCGGAGGAGGCCTTTTCCAGCTCCAGCGTCACCTGCGCGCCGTTGGGCGGGTCGCGCAGCAAGGCGTCTTTCAGCAGCTCGCCGCAGGCCTTGCCGTCGGCAGTGGGCGGCAGCCGCAGCGACAGCTTCACTGCGGTCTGCGGACGCAGCACATTGCCGGCCGAGGCCAGCGGCGGCATGCCGTCCACGCCGGTGATCGACAGCGCCGGGCGCCAAGTGCGGTTCAACACCAGCTCGGTGAGGTCGTCATGCATCGGCACCAGGCCATCGACCATCGGGAATTTGTCGAAGATGGCGGTATCCAGCGTCGCCGCTGCTGCCTTGGCCTGGATCAGCCGCTCGGCCGGCACGTTCACATGCAGGCCTTCCAGCAGGATGCGGCCCGTGGCCTCGTCTTCGATCCGAGACAACAATTGCCGCAGCAGCCGGAAGCTGGACGGCACCACACCGGAGGCATCGCCAGAATGCACGCCTTCCTCCAGCACCTTCACGCTCAGGTTGCCACCGGTCAGCCCGCGCAGCGAGGTGGTGCACCACAACTGCTCATAGTTGCCGCAGCCCGAATCCAGGCACACCACCAGCGATGGCTTGCCGATGCGTTCGGCCAGATGGTCCACATAGGCGGGCAGGTCGTAGCTACCGGATTCTTCGCAGGCTTCGATCAGCACCACGCAGCGCGCATGCGGCAGATTCTGGGTGCGCAGCGCCATCACCGCCGCCAGCGAGCCGAAAATCGCATAGCCGTCGTCCGCACCGCCGCGACCGTAGAGCTTGTCGTCGCGCAGCACCGGCTCCCAGGGGCCCAGATCGGCGTCCCAGCCGGTCATCTCCGGCTGTTTGTCCAGGTGGCCGTACAGCAGCACGGTGTCGTCGCCCGACTCCGCGCCGGTGGCCGGGATCTCGATGAAGATCAGCGGCGTGCGGCCGTCCAGGCGCACCACCTCGACCTGCATCCCCTCGATGGCCTGGGCGCGCGCCCAGGTTTCCATCAGGGTGACGGCCTGCTCCATATAGCCATGGGCCACCCAATCGGCGTCGAACATCGGCGACTTGTTGGGGATACGGATGTAATCGACCAGCTGGGGGACGATCTCGCGGTCCCAGGTATCGCTGATGAATTGGTCGATCTTGACGCTGTCCATGAAGGCTCCGAATGCGTGACGTAATGAAACATTCTACGCCCGCCCCAGGGGGTAGGCATTTCCCTACAGAGCGGCGCGCAGTTCACCTGCTGTGTGAAAAGTTTGCTGGCGATAGGATTGCTGCATGTGGCGCGGGACACTGGCTCCGCCGGCAGGAATGCTGGCTAGGACCATCACCCAAGCCACAAGGAGCGTTGCAATGAAGTCATTTACCGTAGTCCTGAAGTCCCTGCTACTGGCGTTGCTGTTGTCCTCGAACGCGTATGCGCTCGACAAGGTCGATATCAACACCGCGTCTGCTGAGGAATTGGACAAGGTGCTGACGAATGTCGGGCGATCAAAAGCCGAGGCAATCGTCGAGCACCGTCAGGCGAACGGTCCCTTCAAAAGTGCCGAGGAACTGGCACTGGTCAAGGGCATCGGACTCAAGACGGTCGAACGGAATCGTGACCTGATCGAAGTGGGAGCCACGATGGCTCCTGCCAAGAAGGCTGCCAAGGGGGCGGCGGTGAAACCGGTGGGGCGGCGTTAACGGGAAGGGATCCGAGATACGGTTCGACGCGAGGATGCGTGGCCGCAACCTAACTGGACAGGACGTCTGGGGGATGGCTGGAAGCCGACAAGGATGTGGAATCGCCCGGTGTTGCACTTGGATGTGCAGCCGGGCGTTTTTCGTTTGGACGCGCGTGCGTTGCGAGCGCACGACAGCGGAGGCGACTGCGGGAAAGCGCCATTCGCATGAGGCGTCGATCATCCTGAAGCGTCAGTTCCGGCTCCAAAGGTGAGGCGCAACATGACGGTCCGAGCGCAAGGCGTGGGGCACAATGCGCCAATGCAGCTGACAGACATGAGCAGCCGGGTGATTCCGGCCACCGACTACCGGCGCGAGCGATGGCGCAATCAATTGGGCTGGACGCGCGAGATCCTGCGTCTCGGCGATGCCGATGCATGGGCGTTGCGCTTGTCGATCGCCGAGATTGAACAGGACGCGGCATTTTCTGCATTCCCGGGCATCGATCGCGAGCTGGTGCTGTTGCATGGCAATGGCATGCGGCTGCAGTTTGGCGATGCTGGCGGTGGCGGTGGCGGTGGCGGTGGCGGTGGCGGTGGCAGTGGCAGTGGCAGTGGCAGTAAAAACGATGGCGTCAGTAGTAACGACCGCGGTGCCGACCGCGGCGGCCATGACGCCAGCGCCGATGGCGGTATCGCTGCTCCCGGCATCAGTGATCGCAGCTGCGATCTGCTGCCGCCCTACCAGCGAGTTCGATTTGCCGGCGAAGAAACGGTGAGCGCCACACTGCTGGATGGGCCCACCCAGGACTTCAACCTGATGTGGCGACGCGATGTCCTGCAGGCTGAGCTGCTGCATCGGCCGCTGGTCGGCACCATGCTGTTCTTCGCAGATCCCGGCAGCGCCTGGGCGCTGCATCTGCTCGCCGGTCAGGCCAGTTTCGGGCGCGATAGCGGCTTGCCACCGTTGGCAGCCGGAGATACGGCCTGGCTGAGCGCCTCCACGCGCACGCGCTATGTGCTCGATGGCGGTGGCGAGTTGTTGGCGATCCGGGTGAGTCCGGTTTAGAGCGGCGAACAAAACTACTACGCAGCCGCCAGGCGGGCGCGGCCGGTGCTCGGAATCTGCATGTGCCACTCGTACGCTGCGGTTCTGAGCGCGTCGTCCACACCCATCTGACGACTGCTTGTTACGTGTTGTTAGCCGCTATTATTTGCCGGTCGCGCGATCACGCAGCGTCCGCGTATTGATCGAATTCTGGTTTAAGAGCGGCTTACCAAACTACTTTACGCCGGTCTATTGCGGAGCGTCTGAGTTGCGGTTTGGCAGCAAGGTCGTTGATCTGTGGCTTGGCTGCAGGGCCCTTGCCCGCCCACCATCGCAGGACACGCTGCAAGTACGTCCTTGTCAGCTCTTACGCGGCATCCATGCCGCGTAAGGTCCCGCGATGGTGGGCGGGCAAGGACCAGTTGAGATGGTTGGTGTGCATGGTCTTCAATAAAGCAACCGATCAACTGACTGATGCGGTGTCCTCACCGATTGCGGGACCGTGTGGCGGCATGGATGCCGCCACCGAGCCTCCAGGGAAGGGTTCACGGCGTGTCCCGCGAGCGGTGAGGGCGCCGCGCATTCGATCAACCAGGCTTTTGACGTTTTATTAGCCACTCCAAGCGTCAACCAACGCTACTTGTGGTCCAGGGCAGCGTTCATCCAGGACATCAGGACATCTAGGGATACTCGGTTGATGGGCAGTGCTCGCCACCTTCAATACACGTCGCGGCGATAGCGTCCTGTGCGCAACAGCGCTTGTCTGAGATCGGCGCCGAGAATGGAATCCAGCGTCTGGTCGACTTCGGGTGCCATGCCGCGCAGGCTGCCGCAGACGTAGATGCAGGCGCCTTGATCGACCCACAGTCGCAAGTGGTCGGCGGCTGCAGCCAGTGCGTGTTGAACGTAGCGCGGCGACTGTTGTTGATCGCGCGAGTACACCAGATCCAGGCGTTCGATCCATCCATCGCGTTGCCACTGCCGCAGCTCGTCGGCGTAGAGCGCGTCGTGGGCGGCATTGCGTTCGCCGAATAGTAGCCAGTTGCGACGCGCACCGGCCGCGACGCGTGCGCGTAGATGCGCGCGCAGGCCGGCGATGCCGGTGCCGTTGCCGATCAGCAGCATCGGCCGGTGAGGGCTGGGGGGATGGAAGCCGGGGTTGCTGCGCAGTCGCAGCGCGATGGGCGTACCGATGGGTGCATGGACGCAGAGCCAGCCACTGCCCAAGCCAAGACTGCCGTCGGCATGCCGGTGCTCGCGCACCAGCAGTTCGGCGTGGCCTTCGTCGGGAGTGGATGCAAGCGAGTAGTCGCGATGGGGGAGGGTGACCAGGCGTCGGACCCATGCGTCTGCGTCCAGTGGCGATGTTTTGCCTGTAGCTGTCGCTGTTTCAATGCCTGTGACTGGCCCGGTGGCTTGGCCGATGTGCACTTCGGCATCGTTGACGGTGTCGTGACTGGGATTGGGACTCACCGCGATATCGACCTGGGCATCGGCGGGCAGTTGCGCGCAGCTTAGCCATTCGCGCAGCGTGCGGCCGTCGATGCGCTGTGCGCCATCGCGTTGGGTGCGCTGCAGCCAGGACTCCACCGCGTGCGGTGCATTTTGCGGTGCGATCTCGGCGATATCGCCAGCACTCCACTGCGGCAATGGGGCATCGCACGGTGCCAGGCGCAGTCGATAAATCGGCGCACCTGCGCTGCCGGGGTTGACGTGGATACGTTCGCGCAGTTGCCAGGCGGTGTAGGTCGGGAGGCTCCAGTCGGATTGCATCGCAAGCGCAGGCGCCAGCTCTGTCAGCCTGCGTTGCCATTGCTGCAGGGCGTCCGGGTCTGCGTTATCGACCTCGATACGCGCGAACAGGCGGGTGGCGCCACATGCGTGCAGACGAGCGTCGATGCGGCGCCCGAAGGCGCAAAATTGGGCGTAGCGACGGTCTCCCAACGCCAGCACTGCGTACTGCACAGCGGCAAGATCCTGGGTGTCGCCGGCAAGCCAGTCACGCTCGATCGCTTGCGCATGATCGGGTGCATCGCCTTCGCCGGTGGTGCTGACGATGCACAGCAGCCGCGGCACATGTGTGAGTTGATCGGTATCGACGGCCTCCAGTGGCAGTGCGTGCGCGCCGATACCCGCCGATTGCAGCGCGACCACGCTGCGTTCGGCCAGTTCGCGCGCAAACCCGGTCTGGCTTGCCCAGGCAATCAGTACGCCGCGACGGTCTGCGCGTTGCGCGCTGAAGCGCTCGTGCGTGCGCCACACGACAGCCACGCATAACGCTGCGTAGAGCGTCACGCCGAGCGCAGCAAACTGCCAGCGATGCGGCGTCGGCGCACTCCACCAAGTGCCGTCATGCAGGCCGCCCAGCCATCCGGCAAGCGCTGCCAGCGCAAGCAGTATCAAGCCGTTGCCAAGCCATACGCGGGGCGTGCCGGTGCTCACGGCGTCGCCAGATGGTGCTCGAATGCAGGGCTCATGGATTCGTGCAAGGCGCCGTCCTTGCGCAGCAGAAATCGCACCGCTAGCGCTGCATCGCGTGCATAGGCAAGCCCGGCGTCGATGCCGAGCACGGTCATCGCGGTGGCCCAGGCATCGGCATGCATGGCTTGGCGTGCGAGTACGGTGACTGCTGCGGGTGCGTGCGGTACCGGCGCACCAGTGCGAGGATCGACGGTGTGCGCATACCGCGTAGCGTTGGCATCGAAGCGGTGCCAGCGGTCGCCGGAGGTGGCGACCGCCAACCCGTCCAAGGCAAGGACGCGCGCCGGCAGCTCGGCACCGGCGTCTTCGTCGGGCGCGGATTCGACCAGTACGCGCCATGCGCTGCCATCGGGCTTGCGCCCATACCCCAACAGTTCCCCGCCGACCTCGATCAATGCGCTGTGGATATCGGCCTGCACGAGCGCGCGATGGACGCAGTCCACACCGAACCCTTTTGCAATGCCGGATAGATCCAATGCCACGGCGCCCGGCTGCAGCACGCGCATGCCCTCCAGAACCAGGCGCTGCCACCCGCAGCGCAGGCTGGCCAGCGCGATCTGCTCGGGCGACGGTACCCGCTGCGGACCGCCTGCGGCGCCGAAACCCCACAGCTCGACCATCGGGCCGACGGTGGGATCGAAGGCGCCATTGCTGGCCCGTGCGATGTCCAGTGCGGCGCTCAGCACCGCGTGGAAGTCTTCCGCCAGGGTGTGCCAGCTACCGGCCGGCGCACGGTTGTAGCGGCTGATGTCAGATGCCGCTTCCCAGGTGCTCATCTGCGCGACCACGCGATCCAATGCGGTCTGGATGCAGGCATGCAAGGGATGCAGGTCGCGTGCGCGTGGAGCCACCAACTTCACGCTCCAGGTGGTGCCCATGCTGCGGCCGCCGAGAGTGGCGATGGCGTGGTCGGCGGAGAACGATGCAGGCATGGATGGATCTTATAAAAGCGGGGCAGCAGGATGCACGATATGCGCATGCCTGCCCTATATAGGCAGATTATTGCGGCAGCACTTCCAGCGTGGCGACATAGCCCAGACGGCGCTGCTTGGCCTGCGGCAGCGAGGTTTTCTTGTCTTCGGTGGTGGTTTCCAGCCAGTACATGCCCGGCTCCGGCCAGGTCACGCTGAAGCCACCCTTGGCGTCGGTGGTGAGCTTGATCTCGTTCTGCGCATAGCGATAGCGGGTGCTGCCGCGTACGATCTCGATCTCCAGGCCGGCTGCTGGCTTGCCATCCAGCTGCAGCGTGAACTGCGCCGCTTCGCCGGCGACCAGATCGTTGGGATGGGTCACCGGAATCAACTCGATGCCCTTGCCGTTGGGCTTGAAGACGGTGGTGGTCGGCGCACCGCGGGTGATGAAGGTTTCCACGCGATTGAAGGACTGCGAGACCTGCAAGTCCTGCGCGTTCTTCGGCACTTCGGTGGCAAAACCGGTTGCGTCGCCGCGCCAGCGCTTGGGCTTGCCGTCTTCCTTCCAGCTGGCGAACAGGCCGGCGTTGACGATGCTGAGCTTGTAGGTGCCGGGCTGGCTGAGTTGCAGGTCGAAGACGCTGCGGTACTTGCCGGTGGCCGAATTTTCCGGCTTGAGCGCGCTGCCATCGGGCGCGGTGATGCTCAGGTTGTCCAGGCGCAGCGGCACATGATTGAAATAGAACAGGTCGTTGGACACTGCCGCATCCACGGTGATCCACGGCGCTTCACCGGCGATGACGGTCTGCGAGGGCAGCAGCCACGCCTTGTGGGCGAGGGCGCTGACCGGCAGGGCGGCGAGCATGGCGATCAGGACGAGCGAACGTTTCATGGCAACTCCTTGAAGGACGATGAGGACGGTGGGTCACGTGTCTGATCAGCGCAGGGTGTAGCGCTGCGTGGATGCGTGGGAGGCGATAGGTCTTTGCCAACGCGATGAAATGCGTGCGTGCGCGGTGACTTGCAGTGCACGCGATGTGCGGTTTCCAACAACAGCGCAACGCTCAGGGTTTGGCAACCAGGCTGACAGCACCGAGTTCGCTGCTGCCGCTGGCCTTGGCGGTTTGCGCAGCCGTTGTCGGCCAGGTGAAAGGCAGCTTGACCAACTCGCGGCCCCCGACTTCGCGGGCAGCCTCCACCACCAGCGTGTACTGGCCGGCCGGCAGCGACTTCAACGCACCCTTGGTATCGGAGAACGCCAGCGCATGCGCGCCCGCCGGGCGGGTGGGGCCGGTGACGCCGTCGACCGGCACCTCCAGCGTGCGCCCGCTCTTGCGCCACCACTGACGCAGGTCGGGCAACCACTTGGTGCCGTGGCCTTCGGCGGTGTCCCTGGATTGGTACCAGACCGCCAGATTGGCGGCCACCTTCTGGTCCGCACCTTCCAGCCAGATCGCCACATACGGGCGGTGATATTCGGCGACGTTGAGCTTGGGGATTTCGACGTTGATGTCGAGCGTGGCCGCATACGCCGGCACGGCGAGCAGGCCGCTCAGGGCGATGGTCAGGGTGGCGCGCATGATCGTCTCCGGTAGGGAAAGTCAGTGGATCAACAGCAGGGCAAGCAGCAATGGAATCAACAGACCCAGGCCGACCAGCGGCCAGGTCATGCGGCGCTGGCGCGCATGCAGGTGCAGCAGGAACAGCCCGGTGATGCAGAACACCAGGCAGGCGACGGCGAACACGTCGATGAACCAGCCCCAGGCCGGCCCGGCGTTGCGTCCCTTGTGCAGATCGTTGAGATAGGCGATGGCGCCGCGCCCGGTACGTTCGTACTCGATCGCGCCGGTGCTGCGGTCCAGGCTCAACCAGGCATCGCCGCCAGGGCGCGGCAGCGCAACGTAGACCTCATCGGGGGACCATTCGCCCGCGCGCATGCCGATGCTGATATCCAGCTCGCGTCCCAGCCACTGCGCCACGCGTGGCGGCAGCGGAGCATCGCCGTCTTGGCGGGTGCCCAGGGACTTGAGCAGTGCCGGCGGCAGCGTCAGCGTGCGGTGTTCGGTCGAGGGGCTGGCTTCGATGCGTGCGGCGTGATTCAAGGTCAGCCCGGTGACCGTAAACAGCAGCATGCCGATCAGGCACAGTGCCGAACTGATCCAATGCCATTGATGCAGCATGCGCAGCCAGAAACCGCGACGTTGCCGGGAGGTGGCGATGGCGTCGTTGGAGGTCGACATGGCGCGCTCAGGCCGCATGCGCTGCGGTGGATCGCTGCAGTTGCGATTGTCGTTCGGCGACCTCGCGCAGCAATGCACGCAGGCGTGGCTGCGTCGCACTGGCCAGCAGTGACGTGAGCTGTTGCAGAAAGCCGGCATGTCCGCCTGCGATCGCGCGCCGCATCCATCGCTCGGCGTCATCGAGCTCGCCCGTATCTGCCAGCAAGGTGGCGTAACTGGCCTGGCCGCGAAAATCGCCTGCTTCGGCAGAGCGGCGATACCAGTGGCGTGCAGCGATCGGATCGGCCTCGCAGGCCAGGCCCTGATCGAGATAGCGCGCCAGAAAGTTCATCGATTTGGCGTGCCCGCACTCGGCAGCCATGCGATACAGCGCCAACGCCTGCGCGTGGTCCTGCGCCACGCCGCGCCCGGAGCCGTAGAGATGCGCAAGGTTGTACATCCCCCAATCCAGGCCATGTGCGACGGCGCGGCGATACCACAGCGCCGCCAATACGGTGTTGCATGCGGTGCCGAAGCCCAGTTCGTGGCAACGGCCCAGCTGATTCATCGCGCCCGGATGCCCGGCATTGGCGGCGACTTCGTACCACAGCATCGCCAGGGCCGGATCGGCGGCGACGCCGCGACCTTCGGCGTATATCTGCGCGAGCAGCAGCTGCGCAGCCACCTCCTGGCGGGCAGCGGCCTTGCGCAGCAGCACGACCGCTTGCTCGGGTTGCGTGCGCAGCAGATCGATCAGTTGCGCAGTGTCCAGTGCGGGCTCAGACATCGGCCCATTGCCGCAACAGGTTGTGATACACGCCGGTGAGCTGGATCAGCGACGGATGGCCGGGGGTGTCCTGGGTAAGCCGTTGGATGGACACATCCAGCTCGAACAACAGGCGACGCTGCGCGGCGTCGCGCAGCATGCTTTGGGTCCAGAAAAAACACGCCACGCGGGCGCCACGCGTCACCGGCAGTACCCGATGCAGGCTGGTGCCAGGGTAGATCACCAGATGCCCGGCCGGCAGTTTCACCGACTGCGTGCCGTAGGTGTCCTCGATCACCAGCTCGCCGCCGTCGTAGCTGTCCGGGTCGCTGAGAAACAGCGTGGCCGAGACGTCGGTGCGCACCGGATCTGCGCCGCCGCGACTGCGGTCGTAGCGAATCGCATTGTCGACGTGATACCCGAACGATTGCCCGCCGCTGTAACGATTGAATAGCGGCGGATAGATACGCCGCGGCAACACCGCCGAAAAGAACGTGCTGCTGCGCGACAGCGCTTCCAGCACCAGGGCGCTGGCCTCGCGTGCAGTGGTGCTGTCTTCGGGCAGTTGTGCGTTGTCCTTGGCCTGCGCGGATTGATGGCCGGCGGTGATGCGGCCGTCCGCCCAGTCGGCCGCGTCCAGCCGCGCGCGCAGCTCGATGAGCTGTGTGGGGTCAAGAACATCGGGAATGGGCAGCAACATGGCGAGGTCTCCGCGCCGCCCGCAGTGTGCGGACGGCCTGTCAGCAGATCAGAAACTCAACGTGGCGCTCAGCACCGCCGAGCGCCCTTCGCCCGGAATCGCCCAACCGTTGCCGGCGGTGACAGTGCCGGCCGCGTTGACGGTGAGGTTGTTGCGGATACTGGTGTAGTACTCCTCGTCGAACAGGTTGTTGACGTTCAACTGCAGGCTGAGCCGGTCGTTGACGCGCAGGCCGACCATCGCGCGGTGGACCCAGTAGTCGTCGGTCTTGATATACGCGGCTGCCGAGGCGTTATTGGCATAGAAGCCACCCTGGTAGGTGACGCCGTAGCCGAAGGTCCACTGGTTGAGCGTGTAGGTGGTCCAGAGATTGCCGGCGTTGCGTGGGGTCTGCACCAGGTCGCGTCCGGCCACCGGGTCGCCGCTGAGACGTTCGGTGCGGTTGGCCACGCTCTGCAGCACCTCGCTGTCCAGGAAGGTGTAGTTGGCAAAGATCGACCAGCGTTCGGTCAGGTAACCGGCTGCACCGAGCGCGATGCCGTCCACGCGCGCCTTGCCGTCCAGCACCTGCTCGGGAATCAGCGGATCGCCGCTGTTGACCTTGTAGTTTTCGCGTTCGTTGCGGAACAGCGCGGCGGTCAGCGCCAGACGCTGGTCCAGCACGTCCCACTTGCCGCCCAGCTCGATGTTGACTGCGGTTTCCGGTGCCACATTGCAATTGGCGCCTGCGGTCGCGGTGGCGATCGGTGTGCACGAGCCGTTGACCGATGCTTTGGACGGCGTCTTGCTGTTGGCGTAGGACAGATACAGGCTGGCATTTTCCACCGGTTTGAACACCAGGCCGGCGCGGTAGGAAAACAGGTCTTCTTCGTTGCCGGCCGGAAAGCCTGCGGCAACGCCGGTGACATTGCCGGCGGCATTGACGGTATAGGTGGTGCTGTCGCCTTCGTTGTGCTCGTAGCGGCCGCCCAGGTTGAGCATCCACTGCTCGTTGAACTGCAGCGTATCGAACAGATACACCGCCTGATTGGTCAGGCTGCCCTTGCTGCGGGCGGTACGGAAATAGTTCTGCGGGCCGGCCCAGATGTTGTACGGATTGTCGAAGGACTGCAGCGGGTAGGTGATGCCGGTGCTGGAACCATCGGCATTGCGGAAGGCGGTGCCGCTATTGAGTTCGAAGTCTTCCTTGCTGAAGGCCACGCCGGCCACCACGCGGTGCTCGACGGCGCCGGTGTGCAGGGTGGCGGTCAGGTCGGTCTGGCTATGCGCGATGAAGTTTTCGGTTTCGCGCACCAGCCCGCGCGGGCCGCTGTTGGGATTCCAGGTAGCCGGCGGCTGGCCGGCGCAGGCGCGCCCGGTATACGGGTCGGTGCCGTTGGGCAGGCACCAGCTGCCCTGCAGCGCGGTGGTGTCGGTGGTCTGGTCCACCCGCTGCACGCGCGCCAGGCTGCGCAGTTTGACGGTGTCGGCGAAGTCCATTTCCAGCACGCCGGTGAGCATGTCCACGTCGATTTCCTGACGCGAGGTGTTGCGGTAGCCGAAGAAGGTCTGCGGGTCCACGCCAGGCAGCGGGCCATCGTTGAACGGACCGAGCGCGAACGGCACTCCGAACTGTGGCAGGTTGTTGTCGTGCTGATGCAGGTAGCTCAGCGTAAAGCGCGTCTCCGAGCCCAGCCCGAACGCCACCGACGGCGCGAAGCCCCAGCGATGACGGAATTCCTCATCGCGGCCCGGCACGTCCTGGGTGTGGCCCATCGCGTTCAGGCGCACGGCGGTGCCGTTTTCGAAATCGTAATTGCTGTCGGCGGTCAGCCGGCCATAGCGGTCGCTGCCGCCACCGACCACGACGTTGGTGAAGTCGCCCTGGCCGGCGGTCTTGGTGACCAGATTGATGTTGCCGCCGACCGAACCGGCGCCGGACATGGCCGAGTTGGCGCCGTTGATCAGCTCCACCGCTTCCAGGTTGAAGGTGTCGCTGCGGCTGTACTGCGCGCTGTCGCGCACGCCATCGGTGGTGATGTCGCTGCTGGCGGTGAAGCCGCGCAGGTTGATGCTGTCGCCATAACCGCCGCCGCCTTCGCCCGCGCCGAAGGTGATGCCCGGCAGCGTGCTGAGCACATCGCGCAGCGACAGCAGGTTCTGCTGGTCCATGGTCTGCTTGCTGACCACGGTGATCGTCTGTGGCGTGTCGCGCAAGACCTCGGTGTACTTGGACGAGGACGGCTTCTGCGCGCGCTCCTGCTGCACCCGGATGGCGTCCAGATCGACTGCGCCCGGAGGCGCTGGCGCATCACCAGGCTGAGCGAGGGCAGGAGCGGACAGCGTCAACAACACGGCCGAGGTGAGCGGGGAAATCCTGGGAGTCATGGAAGGTCTCAAAGATGAAGAAGCAAGGCTTTGGCCTGGCGGTGGCTCGGCGGAGAGGAAGTTGCGACTCGAAATGTGGAGCAGACAATGCGCGCCCGTTCGCGCAAGGCAGCCCTTGGCCTCGACCACGCTCCAGGCATGCGCAGGCGCTGCACTGCAAGGCGCCTGCGGGGTAGGGGCATGAGAAGGTGTTGGGCGGAGCTGGGCGCACGGGATCGCACAGCAGGCCAATTTTTTAAAAAGGCCTGAAGAACTGTAATATTAAATACAAATCATTCTTCTTTGCAATCATCGTCGGCGGCTGCCGCGTGCTGAGACGGCTGCGCGACCCCAAGCAGAGGCGGCCGTGACGATCCATTGAGCGATGCTCAGGCGAACGCGGATATTCGCGGCTGTTTGCGGGTCGTTGTGTCGCTATCGATGCTGGTCGCGGCGAGCAATCCGCTCACTCGCGTCGGCCATCATGTGCGTTAGGTCGTATCGATTGCTTCGATCGTTGGGCATGGCGCGCTGGCATCCCGGGCGCGATCGTGCGTCCAAAGCCTTGGCGCTTTGGGTGAAGCCAGAGCGCATCGTGACGATTGCGTGCGTTGAGCCCACCGCGTTCAGCGGTCGTCGCGTGTCCAGATACCGCCGTGTTCGCGCTTGACGGGGAACTTGGGTACGGCGGTATAGGCCGGCGCGCACAACGGACGACCGTCGCGGATATCGAAGCGCGCGCTATGCAGCAGGCATTCGATGGTGCCGGTGGCCGGGTCGAAGGTGCCTGGCGATAACTCGTAGTCCTCGTGACTACAGCGGTCTTCCAGCGCGTACAGCTCGCCGTCGAGGTTGAAGACCACGATCGGGGCGTCGGTGACCTCGTCCCAGACAGTCTGCAATTCACCCGGCAACAGTGCCTCGCTGGCGCAGACGAACGTCCAGTTCTCGCTCATGGTGTTGCGCCGCCCAGCGGTTTTTCCAGCACTTCAAAGCGCAGGTCCTGGCGCAGCGGGACCCCGAAGCGTTCGTCGCCATACGGAAACGGTTTGGTGATGCCGGTGCGGCGATAGCCGCGGCGTTCGTAGAACGCGATCAGCTCCGCGCGGACATCAATCACGGTCATGCGCATCACCGGCAGCTGCCATTCGGTAAAGGCGATGCGCTCGGCTTCGGCCAGCAGTGTCTTGCCGAGCCCGCTGCCCTGCAGCGATGGGTCGACCGCAAACATGCCGAAATAGCCGGCGCCGTGGTCGTCGGCCACGTGCGCGCAGGCGAGCATCCGCCCATCCTGTTCGACCAGCAGCACCAGGCTGCGGTTGCGCAACAAATCCTCGCGCAGTACGGCCGGTTCGACCCGCACGCCATCGAGCAGATCGGCTTCGGTGGTCCAGCCAGTACGGCTGACATCGCCGCGATACGCGGAAGTCACCAGCGAAACGATCGCATCGATATCGTCGACGGTGGCGGTACGGAAGGTGGTGGTCTGCATGAGGGGCGGTTGATCGGAAGTGGGGGGATTCGTAAAAGCGCAGAAGCCCATTTTGCCCCGTGGTCGTGGGCGTTATCCAGGCGTTAGCCAGCGATTTTTTAGAGTAGAGCAAAGCGCCGGCGCGCACACCCCAGGCGAACGATTGGCCGGCACCATGCCTTTGCGAGTCCCGAATCTCGAATCGCCGATCCAGCCTCGCGATCAGCCAAGCAGCACGCGTACCTTGTTCAATGCGGCGACGAAACGCTCGATTTCCTCGTGCGTGTTGTAGAACGCCAGCGAAGCGCGGCAGGTCGCGGCCACGCCGTAGTACTGCAGCAGGGGGTGCGCGCAATGCTGGCCCGAGCGGATGGCGACGCCTTCCAGGTCGAGCAGGGTGGCCAGATCGTGCGCATGCGCGCCTTCGATCAGGAACGACACCACCGCTGCCTTGTCCGGCGTGGTGCCGAAGATGCGCAGGCCATCGATGCGCTGCAGCTCTTCGGTGAAGTGCGCCAGCAGCTCGGCTTCGCGTGCTTCCACGTTTGCCAGGCCGACCGATTCCAGGTAATCCACCGCCGCGCCCAGGCCGATGAACCCGGCGATATTCGGCGTGCCGGCTTCGAACTTGTGCGGGGCGTCGTTGAACACGGTGCCGTCGAAACTGACTTCCTTGATCATCTCGCCGCCGCCCAGAAACGGCGGCATCGCCTGCAGATGTTCGCGCCGCGCCCACAGTGCGCCGGTGCCGGTCGGCCCGCACATCTTGTGGCCGGTGATGGCGTAGAAATCGCAGCCGATGCCGGCCACGTCGATACGCCGATGCGGCGCCGCCTGCGAGCCATCGACCACGGTGACGATGCCGCGCTTGCGTGCCTCGCGGCAGATCTCGCGTACCGGGTTGACCGTGCCCAGCACATTGGACACGTGCGTGACCGCCAGCAGCTTGACCTCCGGCGTCATCGCCTTGCGCAGCGCGTCCAGATCCAGCGCGCCGTCCGGCGTGATCTCCGCAACGCGAATGGTGGCGCCGGTGCGTTGCGCCACCAGCTGCCACGGCACGATGTTGGCGTGATGCTCCATGCGCGAGATCAGGATCACATCGCCGGCGCCCAGGCGCGGCAGCGCCCAGGAATAAGCGACCAGATTGATCGCAAAGGTCGTGCCGCTGCACAACACCAATTCGTCGGCGCGCACGTTGAGAAAGCGCGCGAGCTTGCTGCGTGCGCCTTCGAAGGCATCGGTGGCTTCGGTGCCCAGCGCATGCACCGCACGGCTGACATTGGCGTTCTGACGACGGTAGAACTCGTCAGTGGCGGCAATCACCTGCAGCGGCTTCTGCCCGGTGTTGGCATTGTCGAAATAGATCAGCGGCTTGCCATGCACCTGCCGCATCAGCAAGGGGAAATCCGAGCGCACGCGCGCCCAATCCGGTGTCTGGGTCAGCGGGACGGCAGGTGCGTTCATGCCACGCCTGCCGAGGTCAGTGCGCGGTCCAGCTGCAATGCCAGCACTGCAGTCAGCGCGGTGGGCAGCACGCGTAGCGGCTCGTGACAGAAGGCGGCACTGAGCAAGCGCTGCGCATCGGCTTGCCGCAGACCGCGCGAGCGCAGATAGAACAGGGCATTGTCGTCGAGCTGACCGACGGTGGCGCCATGCGCGGCCTGCACTTCTTCGGCATCGATCACCAGCACCGGCTGGGTGTCGATCTCGGCATTGGCCGAAAGCAGCAGGTTCTTGTTCGACAACCGTGCATCGGTGCCATCGGCGCCCTGACGGATGTTGATGCCGCCATGGAACACCACCCGGCTGCGATCGGCGCCGACACCGCGCCAGACCAGTTCGCAGGTGGTGTCGCGTGCGATGTGCTGGATGCCCAGACGCGTATCGACATGGCGGCGGCCGTTGCCGAGCAGCACGCCATTGGCGGTCAGCTGGGCGTTGTTGCCTTCCAGGCGCACGTTGAGTTCGTGGCGCGACAGGCCGGCGCCCAGTTCCAGATCCACGCGCTGATAGCGCGCATTGCGCGCCAGCACCGCATCGGTGCGCAGCAGCGCCGTTGCGTGCGCACTGTCGGCCTGCACCCGCGCATGCGACAACACCGTGTCCTGGGCCAGATGAACGTGCATCAGGCTATTGTTCAGGTGCGCGGCATCGCCAACGTGCAGGTGATGCTCGACCACGTTCAGCGCCGCGCCGGCGCGCAGCTCGATCAGATGCCGGTGATGCCAGGACAGGTCGTGCTCGCCGGCCACGCTGACGAAGACCAGATGCAGCGGAGTATCGATCTGCGCACCGTCCTGCACACGCACCAGCACGCCTTCGTCGGCAAGCGCGGCATTGAGGCGCGCGAAGATTTCATCGCTGCCTTCGAAACGGCGGCCGAGCAGGTGCTGCGCGTCGTCGCTGGCCGCGAGCGAGGCGGACAAGGTTTCCAGCTGTACGCCCTCGGGCAGCGTGGAGACATCGCTCAGCGCTTCGGACGGGCGCCCGTTGACGAACACCAGGCGCGGCGACGGAATGGCGTCCAGCACGGCCGCGTCGATCAGCGTCGGCACCAGCGGCGCGGGCTGGAAGCTGCGTCGTTCCAGCTGGCGCAACGAGGTGTATTTCCAGGCTTCCGCGCGCGGGCCCGGCAGGCCGGTCTGCAGGGCGGCATCGAGTTCGGCCCGGCGCGCGTCGTTGCCGCAGAAACTGCGGGCGAGAGATTCCAGCAAGGCGCTCATCAGGCAACCGCCTCGGGCACCACGCGATCCTTGAGGAAGTGGTAGCCGTGCTTTTCCAGCTCCAGCGCCAGCTCCGGGCCGCCGCTCTGCACGATGCGGCCTTCGGACAGCACATGCACCACGTCGGGAGTGATGTAGTCGAGCAGACGCTGATAGTGGGTGATCACCAGGAACGAACGCTCCGGCGAGCGCAGTGCGTTGACGCCGTCGGCCACGCTCTTGAGCGCATCGATATCCAGGCCCGAATCGGTTTCATCCAGGATGGCGAGCTTGGGTTCGAGCACCGCCAGCTGGAAGATCTCGTTACGCTTCTTTTCGCCACCGGAGAAGCCTTCGTTGACGCCACGATGCAATAGCTCGTCCTTCAGATGCAGCACGGCCAACTTCTGCCGCACCAGCTTGAGGAACTGCATCGAATCCAATTCGTCTTCACCACGCGCCTTGCGCTGCGCATTGAGTGCGGCGCGCAGGAAATAGGTGTTGTTGACGCCGGGGATTTCTACCGGGTACTGGAAGGCCAGGAACAGGCCGGCAGCGGCGCGCGCTTCCGGCTCCAGATCGAGCAGGTCTGCGCCTTCGAACTGCACCGTGCCGGCGCTGACGTCATAGCCGTCGCGCCCGGCCAGCACATTGCCCAGCGTGGATTTGCCGGCGCCATTGGGGCCCATGATGGCGTGCACCTGGCCCGGCCTGATATCCAGCGACAGGCCTTTGAGGATGTCTTTGCCGGCGATGCTGGCGTGGAGATTTTCGATCTTGAGCATGGGAATAGGGAATCGAGAATAGGGAATGGGTAATGCGAGATGTTGGCGCGGCAAGGAGCAGGGAAGAGAACCGAGACCGATTCTCCATTCCCCACTCCCGATTCGGCGGCGTCAGCCGACCGAGCCTTCCAGCGAGACTTCCAGCAGCTTCTTGGCTTCCACTGCAAATTCCATCGGCAGTTCGCGGAACACCTGCTTGCAGAAGCCGTCGACGATCAGCGAAACCGCGTCTTCCTGGCTGATGCCGCGTGCGCGGCAGTAGAACAGCTGGTCGTCGCTGATCTTGGAGGTGGTGGCCTCGTGCTCGACGGTGGCGCCGGGATTCTTCACCTCGATATAGGGGAAGGTGTGGGCGCCGCACTGCTTGCCGATCAACAAGGAGTCGCACTGGGTGTAGTTGCGCGCGCCATCGGCGGTGCGATCGACCTTGACCAGGCCGCGATAGGTGTTCTGCCCACGCCCGGCGCTGATGCCCTTGCTGACGATCTTGCTCTTGGTGCGCTTGCCGATGTGGATCATCTTGGTGCCGGTATCGGCCTGCTGACGATGGTGGGTCAGTGCCACCGAGTGGAACTCGCCCACCGAATCGTCGCCGAGCAGCACGCAGGACGGATACTTCCAGGTGATCGCCGAGCCGGTTTCGACCTGGGTCCAGGTCACCTTGCTGCGGTCGCCACGGCATTCGGCACGCTTGGTGACGAAGTTGTAGATGCCGCCACGGCCTTCTTCGTCGCCGGGGTACCAGTTCTGCACGGTCGAATACTTGATCTCGGCATCGTCCAGCGTCACCAGCTCGACCACCGCCGCGTGCAGCTGGTTTTCGTCGCGCATCGGCGCGGTGCAGCCTTCCAGATACGACACATAGGCCTTGTCCTCGCACACGATCAGGGTGCGCTCGAACTGGCCGGTGTGGCCGGCATTGATGCGGAAATAGGTGCTCAGCTCCATCGGGCAACGCACGCCCGCCGGGATGAACACGAAGCTGCCATCGGAGAACACCGCCGAGTTGAGCGCGGCAAAATAGTTGTCGCCGACCGGCACTACGCTGCCCAGGTACTGCTTGACGATCTCCGGATGTTCCTTGATCGCCTCGGACATCGAGCAGAAGATCACGCCCTTTTCGGCCAGTTCCTTGCGGAACGTGGTGCCGACCGAGACCGAATCGAATACCGCATCCACCGCCACGCCGGCCAGCCGCGCGCGCTCGTGCAACGGCACGCCGAGCTTGTCGTAGGTGTCGAGCAATTCCTTCGGCACATCGTCCAGCGAAGCGTACTTCGGGCCCTTGGGCGCGGAGTAATAGCTCAAGGCCTGGAAATCGATCGGGGCGATCTTCAGCTTCGCCCACTCCGGCATCGGCATCTTCAGCCAATGCCGATAGGCCTCAAGACGCCAGTCGGTCATCCATTGCGGCTCTTCTTTCTTGGCCGACAACGCACGGATGACGTCTTCGTTCAGACCGGGCGGGAGCGAATCGGATTCGATGTCGGTAATGAAGCCGGCGTCGTAGCGTCGGCCCAGCCGTTCGATAATCTCGGCGTTCTGCGGGGGTGCAAGTTCGGTGGCCATCGGGCTGCCTACAGGGTCAGGTGGTCGCGACGCGTGCGGCGATGGAACGCCGACGGCTGTCGCCAGGGTGGGAGAGGGGCTGCAACATCTGCGCGAGCGTGACGCGGCGCAATGCATCGCCCACCACGTCGTTGATCAAGCGCCAGTTCGAGCGCACGCCGCAGGTCTGGGCGATGCCGCACTGGCTGTGGTCCTGGCTGCATTCGGTGATCGCCAATGGGCCTTCCATTGCTTCGACGATCTCCACCAGCGTGATGTCGCTGGCCGCGCGTGCCAGACGGTAGCCGCCATGCACGCCGCGCAGGCCTTCGACCAGGCCTGCTTGCGACAATGGCTTGAGGATCTTGCTCACTGTCGGCGTTTCCAGGCCGGCCTGTTCGGCCAACTCGCTGGCGCTGAGCACCTGGTTGCCACGTGCAGCCAGCACGGTCAGCACGACAGTGGCGTAGTCGGTGAGTTTGGTGACGCGCAGCATGGGCAGCGAGAAATCCGAAAGCGGACCGAAATTGTACTCTTTCGGGCCCGGCAGGGCCACCCGCACGGTTCAGGCGCCGGCAAGCACCAGCCATTGCGAGCGATGGCGCGCTTGTGCTTGGCGCATCGTCGCGCTGCGGTCACAATGAGCGGCCCCATCACTGGACCCCTTCATGTCGCGCAAAGTTGCCGCCCGCAAGTCACGTATCCACGGCAATGGCATGTTCGCCCTCGCCCCGCTCCGCAAAGGCGAGCGCATCATTCAATACAAGGGGCGGTTGCGCACGCACGCGGAAGTGGATGCCGACGACAGCGGCGATGTGGAAAGCGGGCACACCTTCCTGTTCACGCTCAGCGACGACTACGTGCTCGATGCCAACTACGAGGGCAACGTCGCGCGCTGGATCAACCATAGCTGCAATCCCAATTGCGAAGCGGTGATCGAAGAAGCCGAGGGCGAGGACCGCACCAAGGACAAGATCTTCATCGAGGCCAAGCGTGCGATCAAGCCGGGCGAAGAGCTCACCTACAACTACGGCATCACCTTGAGCGAGCGTCATACGCCGCGTTTGAAGAAGATCTGGGAATGTCGCTGTGGGTCGAAAAACTGCACCGGCACGATGTTGCAACCGAAGCGCTGAGGCTCCGAGCGCTGCTGTCGTACTGACGCGACGCATACATCGGTTCACTCATGCGCAACGGACGCACGCCTACGGTGCGGGCTTCTTTCAGTGAGGAGCCCTTCCATGTCGTATTCGCTCTCCGGCAAGACCGTCGCGGTGCTGGCCACCGATGGCTTCGAACAATCCGAACTCACCGAGCCCAAGCGCCTGCTGGAGTCCTGGGGCGCCAAAGTGGATGTGGTTGCGCCTGGCGATGCGGCCCAGATCCGCGCCTGGAACCATACCGATTGGGGTGACTCGGTGCCGGTCGATCAACGACTGGATCAGGTCAAGGCCGACAACTACGATGCGCTGGTGTTGCCCGGCGGTGTCCTCAACCCCGACACCCTGCGCGGCGATGCCCAAGCGATTGCGTTGATCCGTGCGTTTGCCGGCGCGGACAAGCCGGTGGCCGCCATTTGTCACGGCCCGTGGCTGCTGGTCGAAAGCGATCTGGTGCGCGACCGCGAAGTGACGTCGTGGTCGTCGGTCAAGACCGATCTGCGCAATGCCGGCGCACGCTGGCAGGATGCAGAGGTGGTTGTCGATGGGGCGCTGATCACCAGCCGCAAGCCCGACGATATCCCCGCCTTCACTGCGGCAGTGGCGAAGGCGCTGGTGGCCTGATCGGTTGATCGCAACGTCGAACCGGCTGAAAACCCACAGGCCCGGCATGGTGATGCCGGGCCTGTGTCTGTGTCGAACAGTTGCGGGCGCGGATAGCCGCAGCGGCGCAACGGCACATTCGACGCCTGCGTTGAGCCTGGCGGCTCGCCTTATTTTCCGGACAGCGCGGCTGCCGGCACCAGCTGCTCGATGTTCTGGTTGAAGTTCACCGCCACGCGTCCATTCTGGATGCCGACCGACTCCACCTGCACATTGCCCATCACCGCGGCGATGGACGGGTCGATGCGGTAGATCGGTTCCTTGCGTGCGTAATCGGCCAGCCAGGCATTGAGCAGCTGGCGGGTGCTGTGGTCGAGCTTGGCACCGGCATTGGCCGGGCGGAAATCGTCGATGGTGGGCTGATCGAGATAAAAGCCCTGCTTGGCAGTGTCGTAGCGCAACGCACTGGTCAAGGTCACGTTACCCACCGGCGCCGGCGCACCGCCGGCAGTTGCCAATGCCAGATCGAATGCCATCTTGAGCCGATCACCGGGCGGCAGCGTCAATGCGGGATTGCTGACCGTCATTTCGACCAGTCCACCCAATGCATCATGTGTCTGCGGGAAGCGGCCACCGAGAAACTGCTGCAGGTCGGCGGCTTGCACGCTGATCTGGCGGCCCTGGATCTGCGGCGCGGCCCAGGCGCTGGTGAGAGGCATCGCCAAGGCGAGGGCAAGCAGGGATGCGGCAAGCGAACGCGATTTCATCGGGTGACTCCGGCAACAGGTGACATCACCTTAGTCAGCGCCGGTGAACCACAGATTAGGGGCCTGTGGTTGCCTCCTAGGCACTGATGCCTAGTGCGCGCGTGTGGAGGGGGGGAGCTCGCGGCGCGCGCGTGTTAGCGCAGCACCGGTTGCAAGGTCGCCGAATAGATTTCCCAGCTGTCGCTGCCGGCGCGTGGCTGGAGCCGGTAGGCGCCGACCAGCTGCTGCGTGCCGGCGCCGGTGCGCACGATCACGCGCACCGGCACTTCGATCAGGCGCGGCGGACGCTGCTGATCCAACGCGATCGGCGAATCGTTGTCGATGCGCATCGAGCGGATATCGCCGATACCGCGCAGGACGGCGTCGTCGGGCATCGGCGGGGGACGACCACCGGTCCACAGCGCGTCGGCCTGCGCACGCCCGGAACCAGGCAGCGCACCGAGGTACCGCTGCACGGTAGCGCTTGCATTGGCAAAGTTGGCGCGCGTTGCGGCCTCGTCGGGACCCATCGCATCTGCCGCTGCTGCGGGCGTGCCGCTCTCCGCAGTGGTCGGTGCTGCCGGTGTGGCGGCGGGCGCCGCTGCAACACTGGCCGCGTCTTGATCGGCGGTGCGCTGGCAACTGCAGCCGGCAAGTGCGAGTGCGAGCCCAACGATTGCAAGCCAGTGCATGGTGCCTCCCGTTCCCCGATGCGCGCAGTGTAGCGAGTACGTGCGCTGCCGATACCACCCTCAGGTGCGCGGGGTGGGCTGTACGCGTTGCAGGCGATCGAGCAACAGCTGCAGCTTCGGCCGCAGGGCATCCAGTGCATCGCTGGGCTGGGCGCGCGGGCGCGCGGCCAGGTCTTCGAGCAATTGCGAGCCAACGGTGAGGGCAGCGCATTCGTCGCTGCTCAGGTCGCGGCGCAGGTGCAGTTCTTCAAGCAGCCGCATCCAGTCGGCGCGTGAGCGCTGCTCGAATTCGATGGTGCAGCGATCGTCACAAGGGCGGCCGTCGCTTTCGATGGGCGTGACCGTGATGCGGTAGCGTTTGCGTGACATGGAGTCGCGTCGTTCCTTAAGGCTGTCGCCACCATAGGCGCAGGACGCATCGGCCTCGATAGGGTGGGACATGACGCAGTGTTCCAGCGTGCTCAGTTTGCAGGCTCTGGCAAGGAACGGCGCAGCAATGGCAGCGGATCGTACGCACCGTTGCGCGCATAGATACCGTAATGCAGGTGCGGTGGCGTGCCGCGCGCGTTGCCGGTGGTGCCGACCATGCCGAGCTGGGTACCGGGCTCGACGACGTCGCCCACCTTCAGGCCGGCGGCCCAGTCGTCCAGATGTGCGTAGTAATGCCGCTCCATTGCCGGGCCCAGCAACCAGACCTGCTTGCCGCCCAGGCCGCGGTCGCGGATCGCGCTGACCACGCCGCGCGTTGCTGCCACCACCGGCGTGCCGCGTGGCGCGAAGATATCCACCCCCGCATGCGTGCGATCGCTGCCCCGTGGCGCGCCGAAGGTATCGGCGATCTGCCGTGCTCGCACGCCCTCGACCGGAACGGCCAGTTGCGTGGGTGGCGGCATGCGCGAGAGCTCCCAACTGGTGCGCAACTGCTCGGCGATCGGCAGCTGCCAGGTCCAGCGCGCAGTGACGCCCAACACGCACAGCAGGGCGATGGACACCAGCAGGCTACGCACGCGGCGTGCGGGGCTACGAGGCGACGACGGACGTGCTGTCGATGGCGGCGGCGTTGTCGATGGGTCGGTCACAGGCACCTGTGCGTTATCAACCAGCGCCCAGGGTAGGACAGCGACGATGAGCGCAATGTGCTGTGCGCGGTGCGACGCTGGTAAAAAAAAGACGGCCCGCAGGCCGTCTCCATGACACCGGATGCGTGCGCGATTAGAGCGCGGCGTCCTTCAACTTCTTCAACGGACGCGCCTTGAGCTTGGTGGTGGCGGCCCTGGCCGCAAAGGTCTGCTCTTCCTTGGTGAAGGGGTTGATGCCCTTGCGCTTCGGCTTGGCCGGCACATGCACGGTGGTCAGTTTCAGCATGCCCGGCAGGGTGAACGAGCCAATGCCCTTCTTGCTCAGCGAGGCGTGCGCTGCCGCTTCCAGCGAGGCCAGCACGGCGCGGACGTCCTTCGGAGCCAGCTCGGTCGTTTCGGCGATGTGCGCGACCAGGCCGGTCTTGCTCAGTGCTTCCTTGATCGGCTTCGGCGCGGCGGCCTTGGCCGGCTTCGCAGTCTTGGTTGCGGCGACCTTTTTCACTGCCTTCTTGGGGGCAGCCTTCTTAGCGGCGGTTTTTGCCATGAGTTATGTGTTCCGTGATCTGTGGTGGTGTTGGGTCTGCCGACCCAGTCGGCAACGCGAAATGTAGGGCAACTGTTGCGCGCCGCCAATAGGCAAACGATGAAACAGGCCGAAAAAAGCGTCTTTTGACGGGTATTCGTTCACCAGTGGCGAAAATCACGCATCAGATTCGGTGTCGTGCACGCGCAATGCGCAGATTCGGCCGGTGTCTGACGCACAGCAGCAGGTCGTTTGCGCGAGGCGGTGGACGCGTTTGTGTCCCTGCATGGTGCGACCGAGGCAGCTCTCTGCGCGTGCCGATGGCGCTGCTGTCCCGACTGCACTGGACACCTGGCCGGGCGGTGCGCAAGGCCGATATTCGCTTGCAGCGACAGCAGCGCGCCGTGTTTCACCGGGAACCTTGCGCTGGAACAAGCGGAGGCTGCCTAATCGTTGGCGGCCGACAGACTGCGGCCGCGTTCGGTCGCCGCAGCGATCGCCTTGGCGGCGAGCGCTTCGAAGCCACCGGCCTGGAATGTCTCGATGGCTGTCTGCGTGGTGCCGTTGGGCGAGGTCACGCGGCGGCGGAGCACATCCGGGGCGTCGCCCGATTCGGTCAGCATGCGCGCGGCGCCAAGCAGTGTCTGCAAGACCAGCGTGCGCGCCGTGTCGGCCGGCAGGCCCTGTTGCTGCGCTGCCGCTTCCATCGCTTCGGCCAGCAGGAAGACGTAGGCAGGCCCGCTGCCGGAGACCGCAGTCACTGCGTCCATCAGCGCTTCGTCGTCGATCCACACGGTGACGCCGGCGCTGTCCAGCAACCGGGTCGCTTGCGCGCGTTGTGCGTCCGACACGCATGCAGTGGCGTACAGCCCGGTGACGCCGGCACCGAGCAGGGCGGGCGTGTTGGGCATCGCGCGGATCACCGCCGTAGCGCCGCCGGACCACCGCTGCAACTGGGTGGCGGTGATGCCGGCCGCGATCGAGACCAGCAGCGGTTGCTGTGTCTGCGCAAGGTCGGCCAGCTGCGCGCACACTGCCGGCATCACCTGCGGTTTGACCGCCAACACCCAGATGTCGGCGCCTTGCACCGCGCTACGCGCCTGTTCTTCAACCTGCACGCCGAAGTCGCGCGACAGCGCAGCGCGCAGCTCGGCCACCGGTTCGGCAACGCGGATGCTGGCGGCGGGCACGCCTTGCCGGATCAGCCCGGCAATCAGGCTGCGCGCCATGTTGCCGCCGCCGACAAAGGCCGTGACTGCAGCGAGGGACGGCGAAGACGCCGGTGGAGAGGGCAGGGTCATTGCGGCACCTTGGTTAGAGAGAGACGTCGTGCGATCAGGCCGATGCGTCAGGCGAGGACGCACGTGCGCCGAACAATGCCGTGCCCACCCGCACCATGGTGGCGCCAGCCGCGATCGCTTCGGCGAAATCCGAGCTCATGCCCATCGACAAGGTGTCCACCTGCGGATACCGGCGTTTGAGCTGTTCGAACGCTGTCTGCATCCGCGTGAACGCCGCCGCGCGGCGTGCCTGCTCGGGAAACGGTGCGGGAATGGCCATCAATCCGCGCAACTGCAGGCGTGGTTGCAATGCGATGGCCTCGGCCAGACTGTCGATCGCGTCGGGCGCACACCCGTACTTGCTGTCCTCGTCGTCGATATTGACCTGGATCAGGACATTCAACGGCGCGCGATCGCCGGGGCGGTAGCGTGCCAGCAAGCCAACGAGCTTGGCCCGGTCCACCGTCTGCACCCAATCGAAGCATTCGGCGGCCAGCTCGGCCTTGTTGGATTGCAGGTGGCCGATCAGATGCCATTCCAGCCCAAGCGCGGCCAATGCGGCGATCTTGGCCTGCGCTTCCTGCACGTAGTTTTCGCCGAATGCGCGCTGGCCTTGTGCGGCCAGGGCGGCGACGGCGTCGGCCGGCTTGGTCTTGGACACAGCGAGCAAGCGGACATCGGCGCGCGCGTGATCGGCCGCTGCGGCGTGGATGGCATCGAGAATCTGCTGCAGCGACGAAACCGGCACGTGGCATTCCAGGAGTCAGGGGATCGCTATAGTGCCGCCCACCGCAGCGTCCTTACCAGCCGGTGGGCGAGGGGGTGTCGCCGGGCACGTGCGCAACGGCGGTGCGCATCGGCCTCCGCGACCGCCATGCACCGGGCGGGTGCGCCCCGGACGCCAAGCGCAGTGGCCTGCCGACACGCGCTTGCGGCGCCGTCCACGCAAGCGCCGTGCCTGCGCCACGCCGGAAAAGCAACGCCTTCAGGCGCGCCTCACAGCGGCGGCCTGAACCGGGTGTGCGCCGCTTCCCGCCAGCACCCAGAACGCTATACTGCCGGTCGGGGAGTACCTTCCAATCGCAGCCTAGGGGAAAAGCAGCGCATGGATATCGCTGAACTATTGGCGTTTTCTGTCAAGAACAAGGCATCGGACCTGCATCTGTCCGCAGGCTTGCCGCCGATGATCCGTGTCGATGGCGATGTCCGCCGCATCAATATTCCCGCGCTGGACCATAAGCAGGTGCATGCGCTGGTCTACGACATCATGTCGGACAAGCAGCGGCGCGATTACGAGGAATTCCTCGAGGTCGACTTCTCGTTCGAGATTCCCTCGCTGGCGCGCTTCCGCGTCAATGCGTTCAACCAGAACCGTGGCGCCGGTGCGGTGTTCCGCACCATTCCCTCGGAAGTGCTGACGCTGGAAGACCTGGGCTGCCCGCCGATCTTCCGCCAGCTGATCGACCAGCCGCAGGGGCTGATCCTGGTCACCGGGCCGACCGGTTCGGGCAAGTCGACCACGCTGGCCGGCATGATCGACTACATCAACAAGAACGAATACGGCCACATCCTCACCGTCGAGGATCCGATCGAGTTCGTGCACACCTCGCAGAAGTGCCTGATCAACCAGCGCGAAGTGCACCGCGATACGCACGGTTTCAACGAAGCGCTGCGCTCGGCCTTGCGCGAAGACCCGGACATCATCCTGGTCGGCGAATTGCGCGATCTGGAGACCATCCGCCTGGCGTTGACCGCTGCGGAAACCGGCCATCTGGTGTTCGGCACCCTGCATACCAGCTCGGCGGCCAAGACCATCGACCGCATCATCGACGTGTTCCCGGCCGGCGAAAAGCCGATGGTGCGCTCGATGCTGTCCGAATCCCTGCGCGCGGTGATTTCGCAGGCATTGCTCAAGAAAGTGGGCGGCGGGCGTACCGCAGCCTGGGAAATCATGGTCGGCACCCCGGCGATCCGCAACCTGATCCGCGAGGACAAGGTGGCGCAGATGTATTCGTCGATCCAGACCGGCCAGCAATACGGCATGCAGACGCTGGATCAGCATCTGCAGGACCTGGTCAAGCGCAGCCTGATCACGCGCAACCAGGCGCGTGAGTACGCCAAGGACAAGCGGGTATTCGAGTGATTCGGGAATAGGGAGTCGGGAATGGGGAATCGCTAGAGCAGATTTCCCTGACCGGCCCCAGCCCCGGCTACTGGCTTTTCCAATTCCCGATTCTCGATTCCCCATTCCCGGCTCCGAAGGAGCACGCCATGAGCACCATCGACTTCACCTCCTTCCTCAAGCTGATGGCGCATCAGAAGGCGTCGGATCTGTTCATCACTTCGGGGATGCCGCCGGCGATCAAGGTCAATGGCAAGATCAGCCCGATCACCCAGAGCCCGCTGACCGCCCAGCAGAGCCGCGATCTGGTGCTGAACGTGATGACGCCGTCGCAGCGCGAGGAGTTCGAAAAGACCCACGAGTGCAACTTCGCCATCGGCGTGTCCGGGGTCGGGCGATTCCGCGTGAGTTGCTTCTACCAGCGCAACCAGGTGGGCATGGTGCTGCGGCGGATCGAGACGCGCATCCCCACCGTCGAGGAACTGAGCCTGCCGCCGGTGATCAAGACGCTGGCGATGACCAAGCGCGGCATCATCATCTTCGTCGGCGCCACCGGAACCGGCAAGTCGACCTCGCTGGCGGCGATGATCGGCTACCGCAACCAGAATTCCACCGGCCACATCATCACCATCGAAGACCCGATCGAATTCGTGCACAAGCACGAGGGCTGCATCATCACCCAGCGCGAGGTCGGCATCGATACCGACAGCTGGGAAAACGCGCTGAAAAACACCCTGCGCCAGGCGCCGGACGTGATCATGATCGGCGAGGTGCGCACCCGCGAGGGCATGGATCACGCGGTGGCGTTCGCCGAGACCGGTCACCTGGTGCTGTGCACCCTGCATGCCAACAACGCCAACCAGGCGATGGACCGCATCATCAACTTCTTCCCGGAAGATCGCCGCAACCAGCTGTTGATGGATCTGTCGCTCAATCTCAAGGGTGTGGTCGCACAGCAGTTGATTCCCACCCCGGATGGGCGCAGCCGCCGGGTGGCGATGGAAATCATGTTGGGCACGCCGCTGGTGCAGGACTACATCCGCGAAGGCGAGATCCACAAGCTCAAGGAGATCATGAAGGAGTCCACCAATCTGGGCATGCGGACCTTCGATCAAAGCCTGTTCGAGCTGTATCAGGCCGGCGAAATCAGCTACGAAGACGCGCTGCGTTACGCCGACTCCCAGAACGAAGTGCGTTTGCGCATCAAGCTCTCGCAAGGCGGTGACGCCAAGACGCTGTCGCAGGGGTTGGACGGTGTAGAGATTGCCGAGGTTCGCTGAGCGATTGCAGGATCGCTGCACACCGTGGCGGATGGCCGGGGCGTGCAGCGGAGTGGGTGGTCTGCAATCAATTCGATTCAGCGTTGTACGTGCGGCTGTTGCCTGCGCGATGCCAGCGGCGGACGTCGCTTCAGTCGGTGAACGCCTGGCGTCGCAACGCAGGAATGGTGTGGCGTTTCAGATGTAACCAGGCGGGCCGATAGTGTCTAATATCCGCACCCCACCGCAGTGCCCAGCCCGTGAGCCTTCCCGATTCCGATCTCCGTCCGGAGCAACAGCCGTTGCCCGACGACGGCACAGTGATGACGTCCGGTCCGTTGACGCCGCCGCCGGATTCGGCAGGTACCGACGCCGACGATCACGCGTTTCACCACTCTGTTGCCGAGGACGCGCAGGGCATGGTGCTGGCGACATTGGTTGCGTCATTGGGTCTGGCCATCTTCGCCAAGGGCGGGCTGATGATCGGCGGCATGGCCGGGGTGGCATTTCTGCTGCACTACGCGTTGCACTGGAATTTCGGCCTGGTGTTCGTGCTGGTCAATCTGCCGTTCTATTGGTTGAGCGTGCGCCGCATGGGCTGGGAGTTCACCCTGAAGACCTTCGCTGCAGTCGGTGCCTGCGGGGCGCTCACCGATCTGCTGCCGCGCTGGGCCGATTACGCGCACATCAGCACGTTGTTCTCGGCCATCGTCGGTGGCGCGCTGGCGGGTCTGGGCATCCTGTTCTTCATCCGCCATCGCGGTAGCCTGGGCGGTATCGGCATCCTGGCGGTGTACCTGCAGCGCGAGCGCGGTTGGAGCGCGGGCAAGGTGCAGATGAGTTTCGATGCGATGCTGATGCTGGTCGCGTTCTTCGTACTGACGCCCGACAAGGTGCTGTATTCGGCGCTTGGCGCGCTGATGCTGAGCCTGGTACTGATGTTCAATCACCGCCCGCACCGGTATATGGGCGTGTGATCCAGCGCGTTGTCGGGCGCCGTTGGTGTCGCTGTGATCGGCAGCTACGCATCACGGCGAGGCGGCATGTCGCGCATCGCCGCTGTCCCGTGCGTAATGCAGCTGCTTGCCGGCGTGCGCTCGCCGACGTTGCCGCTAGGCGGGGCTGTTGCGCATCCACGGCGGCGACAGCGCCTGGATGCGCGCAAACACCGGACAATCGGCACGGTGCGCGCCGGGCAGGTAGCCCAGGCTCATCAGGAATTCGCCGGTGATCTCGCCGCCGGTGAAGCGGAAGGTCTTCTTGAACAGCTTGACCCAGGCTGCCTTGTCGAGCGGATGCTGTGCGTCCAGCCATTGCGCGAAGCTGCCGTGCGACGCGCGCAACTGCCCGATGACCTGTGCGTTGTGGATGGCCGCCAGCACCTTCAGTCGGTTGCGGATGATGCCGGCATCGCCGAGCAGCCGTGCGATGTCGCTCTCGCCATAGGCCGCCACAGTGTCCACATCGAAGCCGTCGTAGGCGCGCTGGAAGTTGCTGCGCTTGCGCAGGATGGTTTCCCAGCTCAGCCCGGCCTGATTGATCTCCAGCACCAGGCGCTCGAACAGCTCGCGTTCGTCGCGCTGCGGAAAGCCGTATTCGTGGTCGTGGTAGTGGCCATGGATCGGGTGGCCTGGTGCGATGGCGCAATAGCCGCTCATCGACGAGGTTCCGGCCGGATGCCTTCCTCGCTGGGTCTGATGTGGAGGCGTCGGTCCCCCGGCAGCGCCAGGTCCGGCCAGCGGTTGGGCCGTGTCTGGATCTGACCGCTACGCAGCGCCTGGCTCACTTCGCTCATGGCCTCGCCGTCGAGGGAATAGAGCTGTGCGGTACCTGCCTGATACCACCCATCTCGGTTGCGGGTCTGCAACTCGCAGGCGATCGCATAGTCGCCGTTGAGGTTGCACAGCAGCACGTCGAGCTGGCCATCGCCATCGAGGTCGTTGCTGCTGACCACGCAGTTGCTGTTGCCCTGCGTGCAAGCCCCCGAGAGCATCTTGGACCTCACCAGGTATTGCCACCAATCCGCTGGCGGATCGGCCTGGCCGCTAGCCACGGTCACATGCTGGCGGATCTGGGTCAGGTCGGTCAGCTGTTCGTCCTTTTGATCTTCCACGGTGTCATTGCCGCTCCAGCGACTGGTGCGTGCCAGGAGCTGCTCCAGCTGTTGCTTGCGCGCGGGACTGTCGGCAAAGGCGGGGTCTTCGCGCAGCGACTGCACCGCAAGATAGCCGCGGCGGCCATTTTCGAAACGCAGAAATTCCAGATTCTTGTTCACCGCATCGCGCGTGCCGTTGGCAAGGCGCTGCATCTGGCTATGCACGGTGATGCGGTAGGGATCGAGCAGTGGCGTGTTGACCAGCACTGCCAGGCCGATCACCACCCACGACAACACCATGTTGCCGCCGGCCAGCTGCGGCAGCCAGCGATCGGCGCGCTGCCGCAGCACCGCGAACGCATAGGCCAGCGCATAGGCCAGCGCCAGCACGGCCAGCAATGCGGCGCAGACGCGGTCGCTGGTCCAGCCGTGCTGTGCAATGCGCAGGGTCAGGGCGTATGCGGCCAGCGCCGCATGCAGCGGCAGGCTGAGCAAGCCGGCCTCGATCACCCGACGCAACCAGCGCGGATACGGGGGCAGCCCGCTGCCATCCTGGTACACCGCATTGGTGAACAGCACCAGCCCGAACACCAGGCTCAGCAGGATCGTGGTCGCCGAACGGGTCTGCCAGAGCGCCTGCAGTCCAGTGAACGGCAGCACCAGCAGGAACAGCAGTGCAATGCCGGCCAGCAGCGGAAGCAGGCCGGTGCAAAGGGAGAACAGGATCTGGCGCATCACCTGCACCGCGCGGTGCTGGGTTCGCCCGATCAGGATGCCCAGCCCGGTGATGACGCCGGTCGCCAGATAGGCAAAAGCCTGTTCGCGGAACAGTTCGGCAAAGAAGCTGATCTTGACCAGCGCGAACAAGCTGGCCCACAGCCCCAGCACCATCCAGCACACACACACGAACAGCAGCGCCAGCGCCAGCGTCAGAGCGTTCTGCCAGGCATGTTCGAACAGGGCGTGGTAGCTCGCCCGCCAATGGCCATGCAGTTGCCGGTGCTGCAGCCAGGGCAGGGCGACGAACCACCCGACCGTGACGGTGAAGCCGAACGACCAGAGCACCGGGGCGATCTGCAGGGCCGGTGCGCCAGTAGCGCTCCACGCCGCCCAGCTGCCAAGGGCGGCGAACACCAGCGTGCTTGCCGCCACGTGCTGCCACAGGCGCCACTCGCGAAGATCCTGCACGCTCAGCAGCACCAGGCTGGGCACCGTCAACACCACGGCGTACCAGCAGATGCGCACGCCCAATCCGGTGAAGGGCCACATGCCATGTTGTTCGCCCACTGCGGCCAGATACAGCAGGCCGCCCTGCAGCAGCGCGACCAGCACGATGAATGCGCGGGTCTGGCGCGACAGTGGCGTATCGGGCAGTGCGGGTGCGGTTCCTGGGGTCGGCGGCATCGTCGGTCCTTGGCAAGCGATAGGCCTCAATTATGGCATCGGCTCTGCGCGCGGCAGAGCGAACGGCTAGAATGCAGCCATGTCCGTTTTGCCCACGCCTCTGGCCAACCAATTGCTGATCGCGCTTCCGGCGCTGTCCGATCCCACCTTTTCGCGCAGCGTCGCGCTGATCTGTCAGCACGACGAGAACGGCGCCATGGGCGTGCTGGTCAACCGGCCCTCCGAATACACGCTGGGCGAAGTCCTGTCGCAGATGGGCATCGACACCGTCGATGACCGCCTGCGTGAGCAGATCGTGCTCAGTGGCGGGCCGGTGCATCCCGAGCGTGGCTTCGTCATTCACGACGATGCGCGCGAGTGGGATTCCAGCCTGGAAGTGGGGCAGGGCGTGTTCCTGACCACCTCGCGCGACATCCTCGAGGCCATGGCGGCCGGTGAAGGCCCGCGCAATGCGCTGGTGGCGCTGGGCTGTGCCGGCTGGGGCGCGGGCCAACTGGAATTCGAACTGGGCGAGAACAGCTGGCTGACCGCGCCGTCGGATGCCAATGTGCTGTTCGCCACCGCGCTGGAAGATCGCTGGCAGACCGCTGCCGGGCGCATCGGCGTGGATCTGTTTCGGCTGACGGATTATTCCGGGCATGCCTGAGGCGGGCGCGATCCGCCCCGATGGCACGGTGCTGGGCTTCGACGTGGGATCGCGCCGGATCGGCGTGGCCGTCGGCACCGCGCTGGGCGCTGGCGCGCGTGCGGTGGCCGTCATCAACGTGCACGCCAACGGCCCCGATTGGATTGCGCTGGATCGCGTGCACAAGGAATGGCGCCCCAACGGCCTGGTGGTCGGCGACCCGCTCACCCTGGACGACAAGGATCAACCCGCACGCAAGCGTGCGCATGCCTTTGCCCGCCAACTGCGCGAGCGCTATGCGCTGCCGGTGGTGCTGATCGACGAGCGTTCCAGTTCGGTCGAAGCCGCGCAGCGTTTCGCGCGCGAGCGCGCCGATGGACGCAAGCGCCGCCGCGATGCCGAGGCGCTGGACGCCATGGCGGCGGCCGTGATCGTCGAACGCTGGTTGGCCGCGCCCGACCAAGCCACCCTTCTTCCCTGAACTCCCGACCTGCGATGACCACCATGCAACTCGATTCGGACGGACGCCTGCGCCACCTGCTCACCCTGGAAGGACTGCCGCGCACCACGCTGCTGCAACTGCTCGATCGCGCCGGCCAGATCCGCGACGCGGCCGTCGGGCGCGTCGGCAAGCGCAGCGTGCTGGCCGGCACTGCGGTATGCACGCTGTTCTTTGAGCCCTCCACGCGCACGCGCAGTTCGTTTCATCTCGCCGCGCAGCGGCTGGGCGCGGACGTGCTCAATTTCGATGCCTCCACCTCGTCGACACGCAAGGGCGAGACCGCGCGCGACACCTTGAAGAACCTCGAGGCGATGGGCGTGCGTGGGTTCGTGGTGCGCCATCCCGACGACGGCGCGGTGGAAGCGCTGGCCGCTGCCGCAGGCGAGGGCACCGCGTTGATCAATGCCGGTGACGGGCGCAGTTCGCATCCCACCCAGGGCCTGCTCGACATGCTCACCCTGCGCCAGGCCAAGGGCACCGATTTTTCCAAGCTCAAGGTGGTGATCGTCGGCGACGTGAAGCACTCGCGCGTTGCGCGCTCGGATCTGCATGCATTGCGCACACTGGGCGCCGGCGAGATCCGCGTCTGCGGTCCGGCCAGCCTGCTGCCCGACGACGACATGCTGGACGGCTGCGTGGTGGGCCAGGATTTTGACGCCATGCTGGAAGGCGCCGACGCCTTGATGATGCTGCGCCTGCAGCGCGAGCGCATGGAAGAGGGTCTGGTGCCGTCGCTGGAGCAATACCACACCGAATACGGGCTCACCCGCGAGCGTCTGGCGCGCGCCGGCCGCGACGCGGCCGTGCTGCATCCGGGCCCGATCAACCGTGGCGTGGAAATCACCGACGAGGTCGCCGACGGCGCGCAATCGTGCGTATTGCGCCAGGTCGCCAACGGCGTGGCCGTGCGCATGGCCGTGCTGGAAACCCTGCTCGGTTAAGAACGACAGGCAACGCGGCCGCGCAACCACTGCGCGGTCGCGTTCGATACCCGGAATCGGCATGTGCCACTCCGTACACTGCGGCTTCCGAGCGCGCCGTCCGCACCCACCTGACGACTGCGCGCGCCGTTTGTTGGCCACGTTAAGCACTATCAGCAACGCGGCCGCGCAACGCGGCGGCGGTCGCGCTCGATACCCAATGCGAGCTGCGCGACATTGCCGGTCGCAAACGGACGGCAGCCTTGCGGCAACAGACAGCAACCTTGCGGCCAGCTGCAGCCCATAGTCTGCTGTTGCGATTCCCGATTCCCGATTCCCGATTCCCGATTCCCCAATCCCGGCACCAAGCCATAACACCCACTGCCCTATCGTGTGCATTCCTTTCATAGCAGGAGACCGCAATGGGTATTTCACGTCACGCCACCGCGCATTGGGAAGGCGATCTCAAGACCGGCAAGGGCCAGCTCAGCACGCCGCAAAGCGGTTTGATGGACAACACCCGCTACGCCTTCAGCAGCCGCTTCGGCGACGAAAAGGGCACCAACCCCGAAGAACTGATCGCCGCCGCGCATGCCGGCTGCTTCACCATGGCGCTGTCCGCGCAGTTGACCGAAGCCGGCTTCCCGCCGACCTCGCTGGATACGCGCGCCGATGTGGATCTCTCGATGGAAGGCGGCCCGCAGTTGTCGCAGATCCGCCTCAAGCTCAAGGCGGTGGTGCCCAACATCGATGAAGCCAAGTTCCGCGAACTGGCCGATGCGGCGAAGAAGAATTGCCCGGTTTCCAAGGCGCTGAGCGCAGTGCCGATCAGCCTGGAAACCGAATTTTCCAGCTGAGTGCTGTCACGCTGTGACGCGCCGGTGCAAGACACCGGCGCGCGCAGCTGGCGGCTTGCTGAATAGCCATTTGCAAAGCCGTCACGATTCAGTGCGGTTTCACCGGCACAGGCCGAGCATCGGCAGCGTGTCCTCCCTGTGAAGCTGCCGCTATGAAAACTCTTGTGCTTGGTGCGCTGGTAATGGGTCTGGTCGTGGCGGGCAACGCGACGGCTCAGCGTTACGATGGCGGCTATCGCGACACCTACCGCGGTGGCTACGAGGATGGTCGTTACGAGTATGCGCGGGTGGTTCGCGTCGACCCGATCATCGTCTCCGATGCATACACCGAACGCACCAGCGAGCGGTGCTACAACCGTCCAGGCGACGGTTACTACACCAGCAACGATGGCTACTACCGTGGTGGCGGAAGCTATGGTCCCAACCCGTCCAGCCGTGGCGTGGCCAGCGTGATCGGTGGTATTGCCGGTGCGGTGCTTGGCAGCCAGGTCGGCGGCGGCAACGGGCGTCTGGTCGGCACCGCAGTGGGCACCATGGCCGGTGTCGCGGCGGGTCGCTCGATCTACGAAGCCAACAATCGGACCTACCAGAGCAATGTCAGCGTCTGCGAACCGGTGGCTTATCGTCGTGAGCGCGATCGTGTCGAAGGCTACGATGTGACCTATGAATACGCGGGCCGCACCTACCACACCCGCAGCGATTACAACCCCGGCGACCGCATTCGTGTGCGTGTGGACGTGCGTCCCGACTAAGCGGTGGGCGCGCGCGCGGGTGTGGTCGGGCGATCACCACCAGCATGGTGAATAACGAAGAACGCTGCGGGCGACCGCAGCGTTTTTCGTTCTGCATGGGCACGTTGCTGCTGTCGTCGTGCCGTGTTGCCAGTGCCGCGATTGCGATCACTGCATCGTGCGTGCTGCGCTGGATCGAAAGCGGTTCAACCCCTGTTGCACGGATGGTGGCAGACGTGATCCAGCAGCACAGACCCGACACCGTGCCTGCGCGTCAGGCCTGCGGTTCCTCGACACGTGCAGGTCGTGCGTTTCTTCATGCACGTCTTCGGCGGCGACGTGAGAACCGCGAGTGCCACCTTGCGCAGCGCTGCGCGTCGGGTGCTGTCATTCGGCGCGCGTCAGGCCGCAGGATCAGACGCGATCATTCCCAGTCCAGCGTTCCGCGAATCACCGTCTGCACCTGGCCGCCCGACCACACATCGCCGTCGGCATCGATGCGCAGTTCCAGCAAGGCATCGAAGCCGATCTCGCGGCCCTGGCTGACCACGTAGCGTCGCTCCTTGCCGGGTAGTGCGCTGCGGCTGTCCAGCCAGGCGGCGAGCACCGCGTTGGCCGCGCCGGAGGCGGCGTCCTCGAAGCGCCGGCCGTTGCCGACGAAGGCGCGTACTGCAAGGTCGTAGGCGCCTGGTGCGGTGGCGCGTGCGTAGGCGAACACCCCCATGCTGCCGGTGGATTCGGCCAGCGCGGCGATCGCGTCCCAATGGGGTTGCAGGCCACGCAGTGCGGCTTCGTTGGCCAGCTCCACCACCCACCAGGTGCGGCCGCCGTCCATCAGTGCAGGCGGCAGGCTGCCGAGTGGCCAGCCGCGTAGCGCATCGCGCAGACGCGGGTCGTCGGCCTCCACCTGCTCGGCCACGCGGGCGCGCGGGGTGCGGATGGCGATGCTGCGGTGACCTGCGATCTGCTCCACGCGCAGCGGCAGCTGGCCGGCGATACCGTCCTGGATCAGCACGCCGTCGTCTGGCGCGGCCAGCCCGGCTTCCAGTACCGCATGGGCGGTTCCGACGCTGGGATGGCCGGCAAACGGCACTTCTTTTTGCGGCGAGAACATTCGCAGCCGATAACTGCTGTGCGCATCCGCTGCCGGAAATACGAAGGTGGTTTCCGGCAGCTTGGTCCAACGCGCGATCGCCTGCATCGCGGCATCGTCCAGGCCCTGGGCATCCAGCACCACCGCCAGCGGATTGCCGCTGCCGGGGCGGGCGGAGAACACATCCAGTTGCAGGAAACGGCGGGTGGTCATGGTGGCAGATCCGCGAACAGGGCGCGGCAGCTTACCAATCGAGACGCCCCTCGATCATTTGTCGCGTCGTTCCGCCGATCCACACTTCGCCTGCGTCATCCACCTCCAGATGCACGCGGCCATCGCGGCCGACCTCGCGGCCCTGGCTGGCGCTATAGCGCGAGGCCTCACCGGGCAAGCGCCCTTCACCGTGCAGGCGCGCGGCGATGCAGGCGTTGGCGCTGCCGGTGACCGGATCTTCCGGGATGCCGTCGCCGGGGCAGAAGGCGCGCACCACCAGATCCGCATCGCCGGCGGTGTCGGGCGCATAGATGGCCAGGCCAACGGCCGCGCTGGCCTGGGTCAACCGGCCGATTGCCGCAAGATCCGGCAGGGCCTGTCGCACCGCCTGGGCATCGGCCAGTTCCAGCAACCACCAGTTCGGACCGTTGTTCCACAGCGCTGCCGGTTGCCCGGCCAGCTGCAGGCCGGCACAGGCCGCGCGCAGTGCGGCAACCTGCACCTCGCCAGTGTCGATGACCCGCGCACGCGGTGCCCGCAGCCGTACCAGCAGCGCGCCATGCCGGTCGATCACGTCCACCGGCAGCACGCCGGCCGCGCATTGCTGGTGCAGCCTGCCGTCGTGTTTGTACGAGACCAGCCCGTGCGTCGCCGCCGCCCAGGCAGCGCCGACGCTGGGGTGGCCGGCAAACGGCAACTCGGCGCGCGGAGTGAAGATGCGGATGTGGTAGTCGGCATCCGGCGCGCTGACCGGCAGGAAAAACACCGTCTCCGACAGGTTCAGCCACGCGGCGATCTGCTGCATCTGCTCGGACGACAACACCTCTGCGTTGAGGACCACGCCCAACGGATTGCCGTTGCCGGATGGGCCGCCGAAGACGTCCAGTTGCAGGTAGCGGTGCTTGCTCATGGGAAGCGGATCTCGGTCGATGGCGTGCGTGCCGATGGTTGCAGTACAAACCGTTGTGGAAGGGCGGGCGACTGTCGGCATGCTGTGATCGCACGCGGGGTCACCTGAGCGGCATTGGCAGTAGAATCGGGGGTTGCGCCCGGCTTTCCGGCTTCCCCCCCACTCCTAAACGCCTATCTCAATGTCAGCTTCCCACACTACCGATCGTTGGATCGTCCTCAAGTTCGGCGGCACCTCGGTGTCGCGTCGTCATCGCTGGGACACGATTGGAACACTGGCGAGCAAACGGGCGAACGAAACCGGCGGCCGCGTGCTGGTGGTGGTGTCTGCGCTGTCGGGCGTGACCAACGAACTCACCGCGATCGCCGATGGTGCCGCCGACAGCGCGCAGCGCGTGGTCGCGCTGGAGCAGCGTCACCGCGCGTTCCTGGCCGAGCTCGAACTCGATGCCGATGCAGTGCTGGGCGAGCGACTCGCTGCGCTGCATGCCTTGCTGGGCGATGCGCGCGCGGCAACGCGCACGCTGGACTGGCAGGCCGAGGTGCTGGGGCAGGGCGAGTTGCTGTCTTCCACCATCGGCGCGGCGTATCTGCACGCCAGCGGCCTGGACATGGGCTGGCTGGATGCGCGCCAGTGGCTGTCGGCATTGCCGGCGCAGCCCAATCAGAGCGAATGGTCCAAGCGCCTGTCGGTGTCGTGCCAGTGGCAGTCCGATGCGGACTGGCGCGCGCGTTTCGATGCGCAGCCCGCACGCTTGCTGATTACCCAGGGTTTCATTTCGCGGCATGCCGATGGCGGCACTGCGATTCTGGGGCGCGGCGGCTCGGATACCTCGGCGGCGTATTTCGGTGCGCTGCTGGGCGCCAGCCGGGTGGAAATCTGGACCGATGTGCCTGGCATGTTCAGCGCCAACCCGAAGGAAGTGCCGGACGCGCGGCTGCTGACCCGCCTGGACTATTACGAAGCGCAGGAAATCGCCACCACCGGCGCCAAGGTGCTGCATCCGCGTTCGATCAAGCCGTGCCGCGATTCGGGCGTGCCGATGGCGATCCTGGATACCGAGCGCCCCGACCTGCCGGGCACCAGTATCGACGGCAATGCCGAGCCGGTGCTGGGCGTCAAGGCGATCAGCCGCCGCAACGGCATCGTGCTGGTGTCGATGGAAGGCATCGGGATGTGGCAGCAGGTCGGCTTCCTGGCCGATGTGTTTACGTTGTTCAAGAAGCATGGTTTGTCGGTGGATCTGATCGGCTCGGCCGAAACCAATGTCACCGTGTCGCTGGACCCGTCCGAGAACCTGGTCAACACCGATGTGCTGGCGGCGTTGTCGGCCGATCTGTCGCAGATCTGCAAGGTCAAGATCATTGTTCCTTGCGCGGCGATCACGCTGGTCGGGCGCGGCATGCGCTCGCTGCTGCACAAGCTCTCCGATGTATGGGCCACGTTCGGGCAGGAACGCGTGCACATGATTTCGCAATCGTCCAACGACTTGAACCTGACCTTCGTCATCGACGAAGCCGATGCCGATGGCTTGTTGCCGATCCTGCACGGCGAGTTGATCGACAGTGGCGCGATGCCGGTGAGCGAGGGCGAGGTGTTCGGCCCGCGCTGGCGCGAGATCATCGGCTCGGTGCGCCCGCGCCCCACGCCGTGGTGGCATGCCGAGCGCACGCATTTGCTCACGCTCTCCAAGGCCGGTACGCCGCGTTACGTCTATCACCTGCCCACGGTGCGCGCGCGCGCGCAGGCGCTGGCGCAGATCGCGGCGGTGGATCAGCGCTATTACGCGATCAAGGCCAATGCGCATCCGGCGATCCTGATGGCGTTGGAACAGGCCGGCTTCGGGCTGGAATGCGTCTCGCACGGCGAGCTGCGCCGCGTGTTCGATACCTTGCCCGAGCTGTCGCCGCGCCGTGTGCTGTTCACGCCGAGTTTTGCCCCCAAGGCCGAATACGAAGCCGGCTTCGCGCTGGGCGTGACCGTCACCTTGGACAACGTCGAAGCGCTGCGCCGCTGGCCGGAGGTGTTCCGCGGCCGCAACGTGTGGTTGCGCATCGACCTGGGGCACGGCGACGGGCATCACGAAAAGGTCAACACCGGCGGCAAGGCATCCAAGTTCGGGTTGTCGTCCACGCGCGTGGATGAGTTCGTCGAAGTGGCGCGCACGCTCGAGGTCACCATCACCGGCGTGCACGCGCACCTGGGCAGCGGCGTGGAAACCGGCGAGCACTGGCGGATGATGTACGACGAACTGGCCGGCTTTGCGCGCCGCATCGGCACGGTGGAGACCATCGATATCGGTGGCGGCTTGCCGATTCCGTACAGCGCCGAAGACGAGCCGTTCGATCTGGAGCTGTGGGCCAAGGGCCTGGCTGAAGTCAAGGCCGTGCATCCGGGCTATCGCCTGGCGATCGAACCGGGCCGCTATCTGGTGGCCGAAGCTGGCGTGCTGCTGGCGCAGGTCACGCAAGTGATCGAAAAGGACGGCGTACAGCGTGTGGGCCTGGATGCGGGCATGAACACGCTGATCCGTCCCGCGCTGTACGACGCCTGGCACGATATCGAAAACCTCAGCCAGCTCGATGCGCCCGCCGATGGTGGGTTCGATATCGTCGGGCCGATCTGCGAGTCGTCGGATGTGTTCGGCAAGCGCCGTCGTCTGCCTGCCGCGACCGCGCCGGGCGATGTGATGCTGCTGGCCGATACCGGTGCCTACGGCTACTCGATGGCCAGCACTTACAACCAGCGCGAATTGCCGCGCGAAGAGGTGATCGATGCGCCCGCAGGCTGAGTTCGTTGCACTCAGTACGCTGGCCGGTGGTGCTGCGATCGTGTTCGCCACCGCGCTCCAGCAACCGAGTTTGGGCATGCCGTGGAGCGACACCTTCAAATGGGCGCTGCCCGCGCTGGTCGCCGCCGGTATCGGCGCGTGCTTGGCCGGGCGTTGGCAACGTCGGCGCGATGCGCGGATTCCCACGCGTCGCAGTGGCGGGATGGCGGTGCGCACGGTGCTGTTGAGCGCGCTGAGTTATGTGCCGGTGGTGGCGCTGTATCTCGCCGCCGCCTTCGCGGTGTCCGGCGATGCCACGACTGCACGTCCGGATGTGCTGTTGCTGGCGGTGCTGTTCGGTTGCCTGCCGCTGCTGTGGGCTGCGGTGCCGTTTTCCATGATTGAATATGTCCTGTGCCGACGTTATCTGCGTCGTGTGCGTGTTCCAGCAGGTAGTCCATGAGCGCTTTCGACAAACACCAGATTTCCACCTTCCGTTTCGTGCGTTGCGCACTCGACGCGCAGACCGGCGTGGCGACGCTGGTGTATGCCTTCGATCAAGGGCCGGAGCTTGTGGAAACCGTTGCCGTGCCCGGTGCGCCATTCGTGCTGGACGGCGCGCGTGCCGCCGCCGTGCAACAGGCCTTGCAGTTGCTGCACCTCATCGCGGGCGTGAGTTACTACAAGGCCGCGGTGCCGCCGACCATTGCCATCGACAGCTACAGCATCGATGCCGATACCGCTGCGCTGGTGGAAAGCGTCTACCTGCATGGACTGGGTGAGTTCGCCTATCGCAACGGCTTGAACCTGCACGGCAAGATCAATTTTCCTGTCGGTACACACGCCGCTGGCGATGCGCCGGCGCTGGGCCTGCGCGAGCATGCCTTGGTTGCGATCGGTGGCGGCAAGGATTCGCTGGTCAGCATCGAAGCCTTGCGTCATGCCGGCATCGATCAGACCGTCAGCTGGATCGGCGGTTCGCAATTGATCCGCGCCTGCGCCGAGCGCACCGGTTTGCCGGTGCTCAACATCGGCCGCGTGCTGGCGCCGGAATTGTTCGAGCTCAATCGGCAGGGCGCGTGGAACGGGCATATTCCGGTGACCGCCGTGAATTCGGCCATTTTGGTGTTGTCGGCCTTGCTCAATGGCGTGGACCAGGTGGTGTTTTCCAACGAGCGTTCGGCCAGTTACGGCAGCCAGATTCCCGGCACCGGCGAGGTCAATCACCAGTGGTCCAAGGGGTGGGCGTTCGAGCAGGCGTTCGGCGATTATGTGCAGCGGCATGTGGCGGCCGATCTGCGGTACTACTCGTTGCTGCGGCCGTTGTCGGAGTTGGCGGTGGCGCGGCAGTTCGCCAAGACCGATCACTACGACGCGCATTTTTCCAGCTGCAACCGCAATTTCCACATCATGGGCGAGCGCCCGGTACATCGCTGGTGCGGCGTCTGCCCGAAGTGCCATTTCGTGTTCCTGGCGTTGGCGCCGTTCATGCCCAAGACGCGCCTGGTCAACATCTTCGGGCGCAATCTGCTCGACGATGCAACCCAGGCCGGCGGCTACGATGCGCTGCTGGAATTCCAGGACCACAAGCCGTTCGAATGCGTTGGCGAAGGCCGCGAGTCGCGCGCGGCGATGGCGGTACTGGCCAGCCGTGCCGAATGGAAGGAAGACGCGCTGGTGATGCGTTTCATCCGCGAGATCCAACCGCAGCTGGACCAGCAGGAATTGCAGCTGGAGCCGTTGATGGCCATCGATGGCGAGCACCGTGTTCCATCGGCGCTGTGGGAGCGCGTGCGTGCGAATTTCGCAGCTTGAGGGCAGGGCGGTTGCGTTGTGGGGTTGGGGGCGCGAAGGACGCGCGGCCTATCGCGCGCTGCGCGCCGTGTTGCCCACCCAATCGCTGACGATATTCTGCAACGCCGAAGAAGCGCGCGAGCTGGAGACGCTGGCCGATGCCGCGTTGTACGTGCAAACCGAGGCCAGCGCGCAGGCGTTGGGCCGCTTCCAGATCGTGGTGAAGTCGCCGGGCATCAGCCCGTATCGCACTGAAGCGCAAACCGCCACCGCCGAGCACGGCACGCAATTCATTGGCGGCACCGCGCTGTGGTTTGCCGAGCATGCGCTTGCCGATGGCAGCGTGCCGGGTGCCATCTGCGTCACCGGCACCAAGGGCAAAAGCACCACCACCGCGCTGCTGGCGCATCTGTTGCGTGCGGCCGGACATCGCACCGCCTTGGTCGGCAATATCGGCCAGCCTTTGCTTGAAGTACTGGCGCCGCAACCGCCACCGGCGTATTGGGCGATCGAGTTGTCCAGCTACCAGACCGGTGAAGTGGCGCGCAGCGGTGCGCGTCCGCAATTGGCGCTGGTGTTGAACCTGTTTCCCGAACATCTGGACTGGCACGGTAGCGACGCGGCATACATGCGCGACAAGCTGTCGCTGGTCACCGAAGGCCGGCCGCGCATTGCATTGCTCAACGCCGCCGATCCGCATCTGACGCAGCTGCAGTTGCCGGACAGCGAGGTGCGCTGGTTCAACCATCCCGATGGCTGGCATCTGCGCGGCGACGTGGTGTATCGCGGCGAGCAGCCTGTGTTCGATACCGCCAACGTGCCGCTGCCCGGCGAACACAACCGGCGCAACCTGTGCGCGGTGCTGGCAGCGGTGGAAGCGTTGGGGCTGGATGCGGCAGCACTGGCGCCGGCCGCGCTGAGCTTTTGTCCATTGCCCAATCGCCTGCAGTTGCTCGGCAGCGTGGACGGCATCAGCTACGTCAACGACTCGATCAGCACCACGCCGCATGCGTCGTTGGCGGCGCTGGCCTGCTTTGCGCAACGCCGTGTGGCCTTGCTGGTGGGTGGACACGATCGCGGACTGGACTGGCAGGATTTTGCCGCGCAGATGGCGCAGCAGGCGCCGCTGGAAATTGTCACCATGGGTGCGAACGGGCCGCGCATCCATGCGCTGCTGGCTCCGTTGGCCGCGGCCGGTCGCTTCGGCCTGCATGCCGCCAACGACCTGGAACACGCAATGCGGCTGGCGCGCGAGGCGCTGGGCGAGCAGGGCGGTGTGGTGCTGCTGTCGCCGGGCGCGCCCAGCTTCGGCGCCTACAGCGATTACGTTGCGCGTGGTCGGCATTTTGCCCAGCTGGCCGGTTTCGACCCGGCGGCAATCAGCGCGATTCCCGGCTTGGGCGTGCAGTAGCGCTGCGTCGATCGCGTTGTGGCCCTGCGTTTTTTCGATGGCCGTGGCAGAACGCCGACGCGATTGGTCTGTGGTCGCCTCCAATGACCCGGCCTGCACGGCAGTAGCGCCTACACTCGCCGGACATTCCCGGGAGCAAGCACATGCACAAGCAATGGACATGGCGTGGCGTTGGGTTGATCGGCGTCTTGGCCTCGTTGGCATTTCCGGCGACCGCCGCGATGCAGGCCAAGCCGCTGGAATGGAAGATCGGCAAGGACACCTTCAGTGGCGTGCTGGTCTACGACGATGCCGGCGATGCCAAGCGCCCGGGCCTGGTGATGGTGCCCAACTGGCGCGGCGTCAACGAGTCGGCGGTGACCAAGGCCAAGCAACTGGCGGGCGATGATTATGTGGTGCTGGTTGCCGATGTGTACGGCAAGGGCAAGCGTCCGGCCAACGACAGCGAGGCCGGGCAGTTCGCTGGCGCGTTGAAGAAGGACCCGCCGACGCTGCGCGCACGCGCGCTGAAAGCGGTCGACGTGCTCAAGGCGCAGGCCGGCAAGGCGCCGCTGGATGCATCGCGGATCGGTGCGGTGGGCTTCTGCTTCGGTGGCACGACGGTGCTGGAGCTGGTGCGTGCTGGCGCGCAGCTGGCCGGCGTCGTCAGCCTGCACGGCGGCATCGCCACGCCCAGCCCGGCCGCTGCCGGCTCGGCCAAGACGCCGCTGCTGGTGCTCAACGGCGCAGACGACAAGAGCGTGACCAAGGCGGACATCGCCGCGTTCGAAACCGAAATGAATGCAGCTGGTGCCGATTGGCAGTTCGTCAACTTCAGCGGCGCGGTGCATTGCTTCGCCGAGGCCGACGCCAACAGCCCGCCGGGCTGCCTATACAACCCACGCGCGGCGAAACGTGCGTTCCGCATGCTCGGCGATTTCTTCGACGAGCGTTTCGGCGATTGATGTCGCGGCCAGGCGCGGCGATGCAGCCGTGGCGCATGCGTGGAGGAATCGCAGTGGAGCAGCGGTATGTGTCGATTCCTCTGCGCATGCTGCACCTGGCTGGTGGGCTTGCAGTCGCGTGGTATTTCTTCGAGGCCGTATTGCCGGGGCGCCGTAGAGCGCTTCCTGGCGCGTCGCTTTCCCGGTTGCAGCGCGAGCACAACGCGAGTGCTGGCAGCGATCGCACTGCAGGGTGCATTGCGGTCATGCAGGCATGCGCAGGCGGTCGGCGCGATGATTTGTTGCATCCGGCCATGCACTGCATGTGCAGCACAACATGCAGTTCGCCTCGTCTGCGATCCTGCGTTGTCGCGCTGTAGATCAGACTGCATCGCGCTGCCGGCAATGCCAGGGCGTGACCACTCGCCACCGGCCACGCAAACCCGTCAGATATCAGTAGCGACCAGCGCGGCGGTCACCGCTGCGATGGCTTCAACCATTGCGGCAGGTGACACCCGTGGCGTGCATCAATGCGTGCGTTCCACCGCATAACGCGCCAGGCCGCGTAGCGCGGCAACCGCAGGGCTGGCCGGCAAGGTGTCCAGTGCCTGTTCGGCAGCAGCAGCGTATTCGGCCGCCCGTTGGCGGCTGTACTCCAGCCCGCCGGTGGCATGGATCGCCGTCAGCACTTCGGGCATTGCGTTCGCATCGCCTTGTTCGACGATCTGGCGCAGGCGTTCCCTGATGGGTGCATCCGAGTGGGCCATCGCGTGGATCAGCGGCAAGGTCGCCTTGCCTTCGGCCAGATCGTCGCCCAGGTTCTTGCCCAGATCCGCTGCGTCGGCGGCATAGTCCAGCACGTCATCGGCAATCTGGAAGGCAAAACCCAGCTGCATGCCGTAGTCGTACAGACGTTGCTGCACATCGGCATTCGCGCCCGATGCCAGCGCGCCCAGACGCGTGCCCGCGGCGAACAGCACCGCGGTCTTGCGCTCGATCACACGCAGGTAGGCGGCTTCGTCGGTGTCGGGGTTGTGCACATGCAATAGCTGCAGCACTTCGCCTTCGGCGATGCGGTTGGTGGTGTCGGCCAGGATCTGCATGACTTCCATGCGGTCCAGCTCGACCATCAACTGGAAGCTGCGCGAATACAGGAAGTCGCCGACCAGCACGCTGGGCGCATTGCCCCACAGCGCATTGGCGGTACTGCGCCCGCGCCGCAGGTCCGATTCGTCCACTACGTCGTCGTGCAACAGTGTGGAGGTGTGGATGAACTCGATGATCGCCGCCAACTGGTGGTGCTCCGGGCCGGAGCCGCCCGCCGCGTGGCCGGCCAGCATCACCAGCATCGGACGCAGGCGTTTGCCGCCGGCGGAAATGATGTGATCGGCAATCTGGTTGATCAGCACGACGTCCGAGGCCAGGCGGCGGCGGATCAGCGCATCCACTGCCGCCATGTCGGGCGCGGCGAGGGACTGGATCTGGGGCAGGCCCAGGACGGTGGGGAGGTCTTCGGCGATGGTCATGCGCAGGCGTTCGTGGTGTGTGTCGATTATAGGTGTCTGGGCCAGATCCGTCCCGTCGGCCGTGGCCGACGGCCTCCACGATGGCCGCAAACCCTTGCGGTGCCAGCGTCGGGCCTGTCCGGGAGCGCCCGGATTCCGACCTGCCGACGCGGCATTCCCCGGCCCGGTGGTGCGGGGATCCGCCGGCACCCGGGGCGGGCAGGTGCGGTAACATTGGCCCAAGACATTCACCGCCGCGCCCCACTGGCGCCGGCGCATCATCTCGGAAGCATCTATGGCCCGCGGCATCAACAAAGTCATCCTCGTCGGCAACCTCGGCAACGATCCCGACACCAAGTACACCCAGGCCGGCATGGCGATCACCCGCGTCAGCCTGGCCACCACCAGCATGCGCAAGGACCGCGAGGGCAATAACCAGGAGCGGACCGAGTGGCACCGCGTGGTGTTCTTCGGGAAGCTGGGCGAGATCGCCGGCGAGTACCTGCGCAAGGGCTCGCAGGTGTACGTCGAAGGCGAACTGCGCTATGACAAGTACACCGGCCAGGATGGCGTGGAAAAGTACAGCACCGACATCGTCGCCAACGAGATGCAGATGCTTGGCGGCCGTGGTGAAGGCGGCGGTGGCGGTGGCATGGGCGGCGATCGCCCGCAGCGTGCGCAGGCGCCGCGCCAGCAGCAGGGCGGTGGCGGCGGGCAGGGCAGCGGCGGGCAGGATTACGCCCCGCGTCGTCAGCAGCCGGCGCAGCAGCAGTCCGCACCGCCGATGGATGACTTTGCGGATGACGATATTCCGTTCTAAGACACACTTAGCGCTAGGTGTTGGTAAAGGTCTGAAGAGAGCCCCTTATTTATGGGGCTTTTCTTTTGCTCAATGGTGCTGATCCGTATGTGAAGTCGCCCTTGTCGAAGTACGGCTGGGACGACTACGGCGTACGTCGCTTCGGCGGGGCGTAGCGATGCCGCTGTTGGTCGAGGGACAGTGGCATGAAATGTCGATCGAAGATGATGATCTCGATCTGTTCGCTGTGGCCGCCGGCGCTGTCGATCACAAAGCCAGTCCCGACCTTGTCGCGATCTGGCAGGTAAGCGCGCAAGACCTCGATCCAGTGGGCTTCGTTGACACTGCCCCGCGTGTCAGGAGGATGGATCGACGGAACGGCGCGGCGAATCTGCAGCGCGAGTTCGCGTCCTGCACCCCAGCGAAGGGCGAAGCCAGGCCGTATCGGTCGATCGGCGGCAGAGGAGTCGTGCTTCCCACGCTTGGGGAATGTCGCGCCGAAGCGTGCCCGCTAGCGGCGAGCGTCTGGCTGTTCTTGCCTCCGCGGATAGGTTGATCGCCAGCGTGGCTTCACCAGCGGCCAGCGCGAGCAACGACTTGGCGCGGTCTTTCATGCCGAGTGCATGCTGTCGCTCACGGGCGGGGACAGCCCGACCGGAACCGGTCAAGTGTCGTGAATGCGCTTAGAGCGGCTAACAAAACGACTTCGCGTCAGCCTACTGCAGGCCGGCTATCTGCGGCCTGGCTGCAGGGCCCTTTCCCGCCCAGCGTCGCGGGACCTTACGCGGCATGGATGCCGCGTAAGAGTTTACAAGGACGTACTTGCAGCGTGTCCCGCGACGCTGGACGGGCAAGGACCAGTCGAGATGGTCGGCATGCATGGGTTTAAACAAAGCAACCAGCGGAGTCTCTGGTGCGGTGTCCTCGCCGCTTGCGGGACCGTGTGGCGGCATGGATGCCGCCACCGAGCCCCCAGGGACGGGTTCACGGCGTGTCCCGCGAGCGGTGAGGGCACCGCGCATTCGACCCACTCAGTGTTTGATCTGGACTTCTGACGGCATCCACCAAGATACGACCGACAAAACCACTGCACTCACTGACAGGCGCTCGCTAGGTTTTGTTAGCTGCTCTTAGCCGGCGCGGCAAATAGGCCTGAAACTCGCCGTCGAAACGGCAACCCCGACCATCATCCAGGCAATCCAGTGCCATCGCCTCAAGGAGAAGCGATGGCTGCACCGGTTGCTCGCCATGCTTCGCCTGCGTCGCGGGCCATGGTTTACGGATGCCTGCTTTTCGCTGCAGACCTGGCAGTCCAACTGCTGCGTCGCTCGACATTCCATCACCGTCATGCAGCGACAGGCGCAACAAGCGCAACAAGCGCAACAGGCGCAACAGGCGCAACAGGCGCAACAGGCGCAACAGGCGCAACAGGCATTGTGCCCTGCAGCATGGGTTTCGTGCGCTGCGTCTTGCAAAAAAGCGATTCCCTACCTTATGGTTCAATCGATTGAATTGCGGCGAATCCTTAGCATTTGATACCGGTTGGGAGGCCGGAAAACGGATGTCTATCCAATCGAGCGGACCGGCGCCGGCCCCGGGGTTCACGCGGCGAGATGCGCTGCGCGTTGCTGTCGCCGGGAGCCTTGGCCTCGGCGTTGCGGGCATGTTGCCTGCGTTTGCCGCTGCCACGTCGCGCAAAGGCAAGCTGAAGCATTCCGTGGCCCGCTGGACGTTTCCGCAGCAGTCGATCGCCCAGCTTTGCCAGACGGTGAAGGGCATTGGGTTCGCCGCCATCGATCTGGTCGGCCCGGCAGATTGGCCCACGCTGAAGGCCAATGGCGTGTACAGCGCGATGTGCAACGGCGCGGAGATGGGCCTGGACAAGGGCTTCGCCGGCAGCCAGTTCCACGACCAGCTGGTCGAGCGCTACACGCGGCACATCGACCTGGTGGCCGATGCCGGCTATCGCAACCTCATCTGTTTTTCCGGCAATCGCAACGGCATGGATGCCCAGGAAGGCATGGCCCACGCCGAAGCGGGACTCAAGCGCATCCTCGGGCATGCCGAGAAGCGCGGCGTCGTGCTGGTGATGGAACTGCTGAACTCCAGGGTCGATCATCCCGACTACCTGTGCGACCACTCGGCATGGGGCGTGGAGCTGTGCCAGCGGATCGGCTCGGACCATTTTGGTCTGCTGTACGACATCTACCACATGCAGATCATGGAGGGCGACATCATCGCCACCATCGGCAAGCATCACACGTTCTTCAAGCATTACCACACCGCCGGGGTGCCTGGCCGGCACGAGATCGGAGACGATCAGGAACTCCACTATCCCGCCATCTGTCGCGCGATCCGCGATACCGGTTTCGACGGCTATCTGGCGCAGGAATTCATTCCGACGGCGCCGGATCCCGTCGGCTCGCTGCGCGAGGCGATCCGCCTCTGCGACGTCTGAAACCCTATCCACCCAGGTGAAGTAGAACTCATGGCAGACAATCACTACGACGCCATCGTCGTTGGCTCGGGAATCAGCGGCGGTTGGGCGGCGAAGGAACTGACCGAGAAAGGTCTCAAGGTCCTGATGCTGGAGCGCGGACGCAACATCGAGCACGTCAAGGACTACGTCAACGCGATGAAGGAGGTGTGGGATTTCCCGCACTACAACCGGCCGACCCAGGCGATGCAGGCCGACTATCCGGTGTTGAAGCGCGACTACGCCCTGGTCGAGAACCTGCAGGGCATGTGGGCCAACGAAAAGGAATCGCCCTATACCGAGATCAAGCGATTCGACTGGTTCCGCGGCTATCACGTGGGCGGTCGCTCGCTGATGTGGGGACGGCAGAGCTATCGCCTGTCGGACCTGGATTTCCAGGCGAACCTCAAGGACGGCATCGCCACCGATTGGCCGATCCGTTACGCCGACATCGCGCCCTGGTACGACTACGTGGAGAAGTTCGCCGGCATCGCCGGCACGCGCGAGGGCCTGGACGTATTGCCCGACGGCGAGTTCCTGCCACCGATCCCGTTGAACATCGTCGAGAAGGACGTGGCCGCGCGGATCAAGAAGGCCTTTGGCGGGACCAGGCACCTGATCCACTCGCGCACCGCGAACATCACCCAGCCCAAGATCGAGCAGGGCCGCGTCAATTGCCAGTATCGCAACAAGTGCATCCTGGGCTGTCCCTACGGCGCCTACTTCTCGACCCAGTCGGCGACGCTGCCGGCGGCGATGAAGACCGGCAACCTGACCTTGCGGCCGTTCTCGATCGTCAAGGAAGTGCTCTACGACAAGGACCGCAAGCGTGCGCGGGGCGTGGAGATCATCGATGCCGAGAACGGTCAGACTTACCAGTACACCGCCAACGTCATCTTCCTCAATGCGTCCTCCTTCAACTCGAGCTGGCTGCTGATGAACTCGGCCACCGATGTCTGGGAAGGCGGGCTGGGGTCGTCGTCCGGCGAGCTTGGGCACAACGTGATGGACCATCATTTCGGCGCGGGCGCCTCAGGGCGGGTCGAGGGCTATGACGACAAGTACTACTTCGGCCGTCGTCCCTGCGGCTTCTACATTCCCCGTTTCCGCAACGTCGCTGCGGACAAGCGCGGCTATCTACGCGGGTTCGGCTACCAGGGTGGCGCCAGCCGCACCGGCTGGTCGCGCGAGATCGCCGAGCTGAACATCGGTGCCGACCTGAAGGACGCGCTGACCCAGCCGGGCGACTGGCGCATCGGCATGACCGGCTTCGGCGAAATGCTGCCTCACCACGACAATACGATTCGCCTGGATCCGCAGCGCAAGGACAAATGGGGGCTGCCGGTGTTGGCGATGGACGTGTCCCTGCGCGCGAACGAAAAGGCCATGCGCAAGGACATGGCCGCCGATGCCGCCGAGATGTTCGAGGCCGCCGGCGTCAAGGATGTGCAGATGCACGATGACGACTACGCCCCGGGCAAGGGCATCCACGAGATGGGCACCGCACGCATGGGCCGTGACCGCAGCAACTCGGTGCTGAACCAGCACAACCAGGTCTGGGACGCGCCGAACGTCTACGTGACCGACGGCGCCTGCATGACCTCCAGCGCCTGCGTGAATCCCTCGCTGACCTACATGGCGCTGACCGCACGGGCAGCGGACCATGCGGTGCGCGAACTGAAAGCGGGGAACCTGTGATGGAACGCCGCGAACTGCTGAAGATGATCGTCGCCGCCACGGGCGCGGCCATGATCGGCCTGCCCGCGCTGGGCCTTGCACAGGCGCCGGCCGAGAGGGCGAACAATGCCTTCTCCGCCGCCGATGTCGGCACGCTGGACGAGATCGCCGAGACCATCCTGCCGCGGACCGCAACGCCGGGGGCGAAGGATGCCGGTGTCGGCCTGTTCATGGCGCAATTCGTCACCGATTGCTACACCGCCCGGCAGCAGGCGACGTTCCGCGCCGGCCTGGCCGAGATCGACAAACGCGCCGGCGGCCGCTTCGTGTCGCTCGCGCCGCAGGCCCGCACCGAGCTGCTGCGCGCCCTGGATGCGGAAGCCAGGAAGCACGTGGTTGCAATGACCGATACCGGCACCGCCAAAGTGGCGGACGCGATGCCGCATCACTTCACGATGATCAAGCAGCTGGCCATCTTCAGCTTCTTCACCTCGAAGGTCGCCGCGACCGAGGTGCTGCGTTACGTCGCCGTGCCGGGCCGCTACGATGGTGACCTGGCCTATGCCCCCGGTACGCCCGCCTGGGCGACCAACTGATGGACCGCAACGCTTCGCCCATGCGCCACTTCCCCGGGAACACGATGACCAGACCCCTGCTGATGGCGGCCTGCCTGCTGGCCGCAGCGCCTGCGTTCGCGCAGGCCAGCGGCGACCCGTCGCGCGATCCGGCGAAGACCGAGGCGTGGAAGCCCGTGCCCGCGATCGTGGCCACGCCCGTGGGCGGCGCGCCCTCCGACGCGATCGTCCTGTTCGATGGCAAGGATCTCTCCGCCTGGGAGTCGGAGCAGGGCGGACGCGTGCCCTGGAGTGTCGCCGACGGTGCGCTGACCGTGGTGCCGGGGAGCAAGGGCATCCGCACCAAGCAGCGCTTCTGCGACATCCAGTTGCATGTCGAGTGGCGCACGCCTACCGCGACCGGCGGTTTCGACGGCCAGCAGCGCGGCAACAGCGGCATCTTCCTGCAGGAGTTGTATGAGCTGCAGGTGCTCGACAGCTACAACAACCCGACCTATGCCAACGGCCAGGCCGGCGCGATCTACAAGCAGGCCATTCCGCTGGTGAACGCCTCGCGTGCGCCGGGCCAGTGGCAGGCCTACGACATCATCTGGAAGGCACCGCGCTTCTCGCAGGGCGGCGGGCTCATTTCGCCCGCCCGCATCACCGTGCTGCACAACGGCGTGCTGGTGCAGGACGACACCGTCCTGTCTGGCAAGACCGAGTACATCGGCGCGCCTTCGTACGCGCCGCATGCGTGCGCGCCGATCTCCCTGCAGGAGCACGATTCCAAGGTCAGCTACCGCAACATCTGGGTGCGCGAGCTGTAGCGCCGACGTCCTATTCCGCCAGGAAGCTGGCGATGTCGTCGACGTCCTGTTGCGACAGCTGCGGAAAGGGCGGCATCAACCCGCCGCCGTTCCTGATCTTCTCCTTGATCTGCGTCGATTCCAGCCGCTTGCCCACGTCGGTGAGCGCAGGGAACACGCCTGGGATGCCCGCGCGATTGGCGCCGTGGCAGGCGGTGCAGTTCGTTGCGTAGAGTTGCGCGCCGGCCGCAGGGTCGTCCTTGGACCACGCCGTGGTCGCAAGTGTCGCCCCCAGCAGAGCCACGACCATTGTCAAAATCGTTTTCAAGCGGGGCTCCTTCGCGTGCTAGCGCTGTGTGCTGGCGGGCAGGCTGGTGGGCAGGTGTGCACGCAGGTAGTCGGCACCGGTCTGGATGACCGTGGCCGGATCGCGCGGACGGTCGTGCTCGATGATGTACCAGCGCACGCCGGCGCCCGCCGCGGCAGGCAGGATCGCGTTCCAGTCCAGCACGCCCTTGCCCACGGCGGCGAAGCCACCCTCGTCCTCGGCCTGGCCTTTCGGTGCGTTGTCCTTGGCGTGTACCGCGAACATGCGGCCCTTGAACTTGCCCAGCATCACCGCCGGGTCGTAGCCCGCGCGCGCGACCCAGGCCAGGTCCAGCTCGGTCTCGAGATCGGGGCCGGCCGCGGCGAACAGCAGTTCCAGGCCGGTCTTGCCATTGAAGTCGACCAGTTCGAAGTCGTGGTTGTGGTAGGCCAGGCGCATGCCCTTGGCCCGCACCCGCTTCGAGAGTTGGCCCAGTTCCTTGCCCAATGCGGTCCAGCCCGCGGCATCGGTCGGCCGATCCTTCTGGTCCAGGTAAGGCACTACCAGCGTGGTGTTGCCGATCGATCGGTTGAAGGCGACTGCGGCGTCCAGGTCCTTGCGCAGATCGGCCAGTTGCACGTGCGACGAGACCGCCTTGATCGAATACTTGTCCAGCAGCCGCTTGAGTTCCACCGCGCTGACGTTCTGCGTGCCGACCGTTTCCACCGCGCCCACGCCCGCGTCGTGGACGATCTTCAGCTGTTGCTCGAGCGAGCCGGCGTTGCGCAGCGAATACATCTGCACCGCGATGGGGGGGTGCGGGCCAGTGGCGTCGCGTGCGAAGGCGGGCAGTGCGAGGAGCAGCAGTGCGAGGGTCGCGGTCCTGCGGATAGGTGTATGCATTAAGAAGTCCTCCCGGAATTCAACCGATGGCCGTCCAGGCGCGCGTCCTGGCCGATGTGATGACGCGATCGACGATCAGCGCCGAGCGCACCCCGTCTTCGAAGGTGGGCAGGCCTTCCGGTCGCTCGCCTTCGATGGCGCGATAGGTGTCGGCGACAAACGCCTCGAAGCAATCGCCGTAGCCCTGCGCGTGCCCGGCCGGTAATGTGGATAGCCGGCGTTGTTCGGCACTGCCGGCACCCGGCCCGCGCACGAAGATTTCTTCGCGCTGGTCGGGCAGGCCGATCCATAGCCGTTCGGCGTCCTCCTGGTCGAACGCCACGCTGGCCCTGGCGCCATCGATCTCGAACCAGAGGCGATTGCGGCGTCCCGCCGAGACCTGGCTGACCGTCAACGACGCCAGCGTGCCCGCGCCGGTTCTGAACATCGCCGCGGCCACGTCCTCGCTCGCTACCGCCTGCATCGCGCCGCCCGCCGCCGGCGTGCTGAAGCTCTGCCCGGTGAGGGCACCGCGCTCGGCGATCACGGTGGCGAACGCTGCGCTGACCTCGACGAAACGCTCGCCGCCGACCCATTCCACCAGGTCGCACCAGTGCGAGCCGATGTCGGCGAACACGCGCGAGGCGCCGCCCAGTGCCGGGTCCACGCGCCAGTTGTTGCTGGCAGGGTCCAGCAGCCAGTCCTGCAGATAGCTGCCGTGAATCAGGCGCAGCGGCCCCAGGTCGCCCTGCGCGATGCGTGCGCGCGCCTCGCGGACCACCGGGTGGTAGCGGTAGACGAAGGGCACCGTGGCGACCAGCCCGGTCGCGGCGGCCAATGCCGCCACTGCCTGGGCGTCCTGCAAGGTCGTGGCCAGCGGCTTCTCGCAGATCACGTGCTTGCCGGCTTGCAGCGCCGCCTGCGCCATGGCGCGGTGCAGATGGTTGGGCGTGCACACGTGCACGACCTGCACCTGCGGATCGGCGACCACGTCCTCGATGTCGCGATAGGCGCGCGGCACGTTCCATGACTGCGCCACCTCGCGTGCGCGTTGCGGGGAAGAGGCAGCGACGCCGCGGACCTCGGCACCGGCCAGCAGCGCTGCGCGACGATGCACGGCGCCGATCATGCCGGCGCCGACGATGGCGATTCCGAGCTTGCTCATCGGGTGGGCTCTGAATGCGTGGAGGGCGCAGCCGCCACGACCGGCCGGTCGCGGAACAGCAGCAGGAAGGCGACCAGCACCACCAGCGCCACGCCGGCCGGGAACAGCCAGATCTGCTGCCAGTCCGGGCCCGCCGCCGTGGTGTAGTGCTCCACGACCGCGCCGGACAGGAAGGTGCCGATCAACATGCCCACGCCGTAGGTGGCCAGCGTGATGAACCCCTGCGCGCTGCTGCGCGCGGCGGGGCCGGCATGCGCATCGGTGTAGATCTGGCCGGTGACGAAGAAGAAGTCGTAGCAGATGCCGTGCAGCACGATGCCGATCACCAGCAGGGAGAAGCCGCCGCCCGCATCGCCAAAAGCGAACATGACGTAGCGCAGCACCCACGCCGCCATGCCCAGCGCCAGCATCGTCTTGACCCCCAGCCGCACGAACAGGAACGGCATCGCCAGCATCAGCAGCACTTCGGACACCTGGCCCAGCGATTGCAGGCCGGCCGCGCCGCGCACGCCCAGATCGTTGAGATACGGGTTGGTGAAGTTGTAGTAGAACGCCAGCGGAATGCAGATGGCGATGGATGCCAGGAAGAACACCAGATAGGAGCGCGACTTCAGCAGCCGCAGCGAGTCCAGTCCCAGCATCTGTCCCAGCCCGGCGTCGCGCTGTTGCGCCAGCGGCGGCGTGTGCGGCAGGGTGAAGGCATACAGGCCCAGCGCCAGCGATGCCATCGCCGCCATCCGGAACGTCAGTTCGAGCCGATGCGCCTGTTCCCAGCCCAGCCAGCCGATCAGCACGCCGGCCACGATCCAGCCGACGCTGCCGGCCACGCGCACCGGCGGAAACTGCTTTTCCGGCGATTGCATGTGCCGCATCGCCACGCTGTTGGCCAATGCCAGCGTCGGCATGAACAGCAGCATGTACCCCATGACGCAGGCGGAGAACATGCCGAAGCTCGTCGCCGTGGACGCCAGCCACATCAGCACCGCGCCGGCGAGGTGCAGCACCGCGAGGATGCGCTGCGCCGCGAAGTAGCGATCGGCGACCAGGCCGACCAGGAAGGGCGCCACGATGGCCCCGATGGACTGGCTGAGGAACGCCGTCGCCACCTGGCTCGCGCTGGCCTGCAGGGGGCCCTGCACCAGGTACGTGCCCAGGGTCACGAACCATGCTCCCCAGATGAAGAACTGCAGAAACATCATCGCGCCCAAGCGCGACATGGTGTGCCTCATGGCTTGCCCTCCCAGGCGGTATTGGCTCAGATCCCCAGCATGCGGCGCAGCGATTCCGGATCGGCGCCGCTGTCGGCAAAGTCGTCGAAGGCGCGTTCGGTCACGCGGATGAGGTGGTCGCGGATGAACGCGGCACCCTCGCGTGCGCCGTCTTCCGGATGCTTCAGGCAGCACTCCCACTCCAGCACCGCCCAGCCCGGGAAATCGTATTGCGCGAACTTCGAGAAGATCGCCTTGAAGTCGATCTGGCCGTCGCCGAGCGAACGGAACCGCCCCGGACGATCGATCCAGTCCTGGTAGCCGCCGTAGACGCCGCTTTGCGCACTGGCGCGATACTCCGCGTCCTTGACGTGGAAGATGCCGATGCGCGCGTGATAGCGGTCGATGAAGCCCAGGTAGTCCATCTGCTGCAGCAGCAGGTGGCTGGGGTCGTACAGGATCTTGGCGCGTGGGTGGTGGTCCACGACATCGAGGAAGCGCTCGAAGGTCGCGCCGTCGTGCAGATCCTCGCCCGGGTGGATCTCGAAGCACAGGTCCACGCCGCAGGCGTCGAAGGCATCCAGAATGGGGCGCCAGCGGCGGCCGAGTTCGGCGAAGGCTGCTTCCACCAGCCCGGGCGGGCGTTGCGGCCAGGGGTAGAAGTAAGGCCAGGCCAGCGCGCCGGAGAACGTGGCATGCGCCGTCAGCCCCAGGCGCTGGCTGGCCTTGGCCGCCAGCAGCAGTTGTTCAACCGCCCAGGCCTGGCGGGCGGCGGGATCACCGCGCTTGTCCGGCGGTGCGAATCCGTCGAACAGGTGGTCGTAGGCGGGGTGGACGGCGACCAGCTGCCCCTGCAAGTGGGTCGACAACTCGGTGACCTGCAGGCCGTACCCGGCCAGCATGCCGGCGACGTCGTCGCAGTACGCCTGGCTCTGCGCGGCCTGGGCCAGATCGAACAGGTGGGGCGCGCTGGTCGGCACTTGTACGCCAGAATACCCCAGGCCCGCAGCCCAGCCGGCCAGTGTGTCCAAGCGATTGAAGGGAGGTGTGTCGGCGATGAACTGTGCCAGAAACAGCGCCGGACCCTTGAGCGTCTTCAACGTGATTCGCCCTCATGCAATCGATTGAATCATCCTAGCATGGGCCGCCCGCAAGACCCGTTGTGCACCGCACAGCAGCAAGAAGAACCCAGGTCATGGCAACAACCATCTACGACATCGCAAAGCACGTTGGCGTCACCGCCGGCACGGTGTCGCGGGCGCTTTCCCGGCCGGAAAAAGTCCTGCCGGCCACGCGCGCGCGCATCGAACAGGCCGCCGCCGCGCTGGGCTATGTCCCCAATACGGTGGCCAGGACGCTCAAGACCCAGCGCAGCGGCAAGCTCCTGGTCACCGTCCCGGACATCGCCAATCCCTTCTTCGCCCAGATCCTGCAAGGCGCGGAGGAAGCGGCGCAGGCCGTCGGCTACGCCGTCCTGCTGGGCGATACCCAGCACCAGCCCGACCGCGAGGAGCGCTACGCGCAGATGCTCCGGCGCAACGAGGCAGACGGCCTGATCGTGCTGGGGCACCGCCTTCCGCCGACAGCGCGCGAGATCGTCAAGCAGCTGGGCGCCGCCGCGCCGGTGGTCAACGGATGCGAGTTCGACCCGGCGCAGGGCATCCCCAGCGTCCACATCGACAACGCGGCCGCTGCGCGCGCGATGATGGAACACCTGTATGGACTGGGGCACGAGCGGATCGCCGTGGTGGGCGGCCCGCCCGACAATCCGCTGCACCAGCAACGACTGGAAGGGGTCCGGGCCTGCGGCAAGGCACGCCGCCGCCTGCGCAGCCTGACCGTCGTGCCGGGCGACTTCTCCGTAGAATCCGGCCATGCGGCTGCGATGGCGCTATTGGTCCGTGCGCCCGCGCCGACCGCGATCTTCTGCTTCAGCGATCAGATGGCGCTGGGGGCCCTGGCCGCTTGCCGGGACCTGGGCATCCGCGTGCCGGATGACCTGTCCATTGTCGGCTTCGACGACCTGGCGTCGTCGAGTTACCTCACACCGCCATTGACGACCATCCGGCAACCCATGCGAGAGATCGGTGTTCGCGCGGTCAACCTGCTGCTCGCCATCATCGAAAGGGTGGACGTGCCGCTTCAGCAGACGCTGGATTTCAGTTTGATGTTGCGTGGGTCCACGGGTGCGCCGAGGGGGTAGGTAACGCGACGTTCCCCCAATGTTGAGTCGCCCCTCGGGGTGGAGTCCAATTCCCTCCCCGAGCAGATTGGACATCAAGAAGCGTGCAGCATCTTTAGGCCGATGTACGATCCCGGCCTTTCTGCTTGGCGCGATACAGCGCCGAATCGGCATCTTGCACGATGGCGTCGGGAGTCAGTGGCGCCTGGCCTGGCTCGAAGGTCGCTGCGCCGACGCTGACGGTCACGTTTGCACTGGTGGGGCTGGACAGGTGCATCAGGCCCAGCTCGGCGACGGCGGTGCGAACCGCATCGGCCAACTGCAATGCGCCGGCGGCGTCGGTGTGCGGCAGGATCATGCCGAACTCCTCGCCGCCGTAGCGTGCGGCAACGTCCTCGCTGCGGCGCGAGCAGCCGGCGATTGCGCTGGCGATCAGGCGCAAGCAGGCATCGCCATTCACATGGCCATAGGTGTCGTTGTAGAGCTTGAAATGGTCGACGTCGATCATCAGTACCGATAATGGCGTGTGTTGGCGCACCGCCTCCTGCAATGCCTGCGATAGCCGATGGTCGAAGGCACGACGATTGGCGATGCCGGTCAATGCATCCACCCAGGCTTCGGAGCTGAGTTTTTCTTCGTCCCGATGCATGCGGCGCAGTTGCAGGTCCAGCCAGATGCCCACGCCCAATAGCAACGCGAAACCGAGCGTGGTAATCACGATGCGCTGGCCGGCAGTTTGCCGCCAGTTTGCTAGCGCATCGTCCATCGACACGCCGGCCAGCACGGTCAGCGGGTATGGCCGTGCCGGTGCAAAGCTGGAGATGCGCCTGATACCGTCGATCGGCGAACGGTAGGTTTCGGTGCCGTGCTTGCGTGCGCGGATGTCAGCGTAAATCGAGGTACCTGCGATCGAGGTGCCGATCACGCCCTGCTGGTCGGGCCGACGTACCAGCACGGTGCCCGCGTCGTTGATCATGCCGATCGTCCCGTTGGGGCCGACGTCGAAGGTGCTGTAGTAGTCCTGAAAATACTTCAGTTGCAGCGTCACCAGCACCACGCCGGCAAACTCGCCGCTGGGCGTATTGAGGCGCCGGCTCAGCGTCAGCACCCAACTGCCGTCGGAGCGGCTCTTTACCGGCGGGCCCAGCAACGAGGAGGCGTCGCGATGATCGCGGTGGTACTTGAAATAGGCGCGGTCGGCGTTGTTGCGGTGTTTGGGCATGCCATCCAACGACGAGCTCACCCAGCTGCCGTCGGCGGCGTAGATGAAAATACCGTGCAGCCGGTCCGACCGCTGCGCTTCGTCCACCAGGAAGTCATGCATTGCCGAGCGCGCCATGGCCGACTGTTGGTCGTGCTCCACCCGCGACACCAAGCCGGACAACACCGCCTCGGCGATCGCCAAGGTGTCGCTGGCGTGCTGCGCCAGCAGGTTGGCAAGGTTCAGCGATTGTGTTTGCGCAGTGCGCAGCGCGGCCGCACGTTCTTCGTGGATCGAGCAATATTCCGAGCCGAGCAACAATATCCACGTAATGGTCAGCACAAAGTGCAACGCAATGCGTCGAGCTTGTTGTCGCCATCGCTTGGTTGTTGAGGTCACTGTCGCTACCCGTCTGGATACTGCAGCCATGCAACCGCTGTGCCAGCGGGCAAGCCGATGCCGGGCTGGCCGGGTCTGGACCCGGTGCGCTACCCAGATCTGTGATTCGTGCCCGTTGGTACGCAACAGTCCGCTTGCATTGCGTGGTGCGGGACGATGCCTGGCGCATTGCAGACGCCGCTCTTGAACCGCCGCAGCCCCGGACAAGCCGACTCGACTGCGATCGCATCACGCGCTGCGTGTTATCCCATGCGCGACTATTTGAGGAGGTTTCGATGCGCGCTATTCGTCTTCGTCATCCGGCAGGATTGCAATCGCTGCAGTCGGTCGAGCTGTCCGATCCAGGGCAACCTGCGCGTGGACAGATCCGCGTGCGGCTGCATGCCAGCTCGCTGAATTATCACGACCTGGGCATTGTGCTGGGCCAGATGCCGGCTGCTGACGGGCGTATTCCGATGTCCGACGGCGCCGGGGTGGTGGAAGCGGTGGGTCCGGAGGTGAGCGAGTTCGCTGTCGGCGATCATGTCGTGTCCACCTTCTTTCCGCAGTGGGTCGATGGCGAGGCGTTGCACGCCGGATTTGCCACCACGCCAGGCGATGGCGTCGATGGTTATGCGCGTGCTGCGGTGGTGGCCGATACGACTGCATTCACGCATGCGCCAGCCGGTTACAGCCATGCCGAAGCTGCGACCTTGACGACGGCCGGCGTTACCGCCTGGCGTGCATTGGCGGTCAATGGCGGCCTCAAGGCGGGCGACACGGTGTTGGTGCTCGGCACCGGTGGCGTGTCGATCTTTGCGCTGCAGTTGGCCAAGGCGATGGGCGCCAGGGTGATCGCCACATCCTCGTCCGACGAAAAACTGGAGAAAGTGCGGGCGCTCGGTGCCGACCACACCCTCAATTATCGGCAGCACCGCGAGTGGTCCGCACAGGTACTGGACATCACCGACGGGCGCGGGGTGGATCATGTGGTCGAGGTCGGCGGTCCCGGCACGCTGGCGCAATCGATCCGTGCCGCACGCATCGGTGGGCATATCGCCTTGATCGGTGTCTTGACCGGCGCCGCCGGCCCGGTGCCGACCGCCGAGATGATGGGCCGCCAGCAGCGCTTGCAGGGGCTGGTGGTGGGCAGTCGCAAGCATCAGCAAGCGTTGGTGCGCGCGCTGGAGGTGCTGCCGCTACGGCCGGTGATCGATCGAACGTACGCGCTCGACGAGATTGCCGACGCGTTCGCACTGCAGCAGTCAGGCGCGCATCTGGGCAAGATCGCATTGGAATTCTGATCCGCGCGCAAGCGATCACTGGTGCCGATGCAGATGCCAGTGACCGCCTCGGCGGAACGCGGAGGAACGCATCGCTGGCACGTGCACGCATGGCTGCCGCGCGCCAGCAGTGATGCGGCCTTGAAACCGAAAGGCCTGTGCATGCATCACACCACGGTGCTCGATTCGGTCATCGATCGCAGCGGCATTCGGCCCTGAGGGCATGGAGATCGCGGCGGATAATGATGAGCGCGCTTCAGGGGCGCTAGCGTCGCAAAGCGACAATGCCTGCACAGCCGGCGACTAGAATTAGGGCCTATTGCTGCGCCATTCGCACGTTCATGGCTGCATGCTCACGCGCTTGTGACTACATGCGCTGCACATTTGCTAAAGAACTGTATTAGCCAGCATTGTCGGAGATGCCAGCCATGAGAGACATCAAGATGACCCGTCGCGAGGTACTGATTGCTGGCACGGCCTCGGCAGCCGGCGTTGCCGCAACCCAATCGATGGCCGCCAGTGCAGCCAACGCGATGTCGCAACCTCAGGCAGTCGAGCCGTCCAATGTGTCCAGCCAGGTTGCGTTCGAGGTCAACGGCAAGCAGGTGACGCTGACGCTGGACAATCGCACCACCTTGCTGGATGCCCTGCGCGAACATCTGCAATTGACCGGCACCAAGAAAGGCTGCGACCACGGCCAATGCGGTGCATGCACGGTCATTGTCGATGGGCAGCGGATGAACGCGTGTCTGTCGCTGGCGGTGATGCACCAGGGCGGCAAGATCACCACCATCGAAGGACTCGGTACCCCGGAGAAACTGCATCCGATGCAGGCCGCGTTCGTCAAGCACGACGGGTATCAGTGTGGGTATTGCACGCCCGGTCAAATCTGTTCCGCAGTGGCGGTGCTGGACGAGGTCAAGCGCGGCATTCCCAGCCACGTCACCGAAGATCTCACCGGCAAGACCAAGCTCACTACGCCAGAACTGCAGGAACGCATGAGCGGCAATATCTGCCGGTGCGGTGCGTATTCCAATATCGTCGAGGCGATCAACGAGGTCGCGGGAGAGCGCGCATGAAGGCTTTCAGTTACGAGCGCGCGACCTCGCCAGCCGATGCTGCGGCCAAGGCGGCGCGTCAGCCAGGCGCCAAATTCATCGCTGGCGGCACCAACCTGCTCGATCTGATGAAGCTGCAGATCGAAACGCCATCGCACCTGATCGACGTCAACGGCCTGAGCCTGGACACCATCGAGGCCACTCCGGAGGGCGGTTTGCGGATCGGCGCGCTGGTGCGTAATACCGATCTGGCGGCAGATGCCCGTGTGCGCCGCGATTACGCCGTGCTCGCGCGCGCCTTGCTGGCAGGTGCCTCGGGGCAGTTGCGCAATCGCGCGACCACCGCAGGCAACCTGCTGCAACGTACCCGCTGCCCCTATTTCTATGACACCAACCAGCCGTGCAACAAGCGCCTGCCGGGCAGCGGCTGCGCGGCGATTGGCGGGTTCAACCGGCAATTGGCGGTGATCGGCGTGAGCGAAGAGTGCATCGCCACCCATCCCAGCGACATGGCCATTGCCATGCGCGTCCTCGATGCGGTTGTCGAAACAGTGGGTCCGGATGGACAGACGCGCGCGGTGCCGTTGTCTGAGTTCTATCGTGCGCCCGGCAAGACGCCGCACCTGGAAACCGTGCTGGAACGTGGCGAACTGATCACCGCAGTGCGTCTGCCCAAGCCGCTCGGCGGCACGCACGTCTATCGCAAGGTGCGCGACCGCGCTTCCTACGCATTCGCGCTGGTGTCGGTTGCGGCAGTCGTGCAACGCGATGGCAGCGTGCGTGTCGGCGTTGGCGGTGTCGCCCACAAGCCTTGGCGCAGCGAGGCGGCCGAAGCGCAGTCGCAGCAAGGCGCGCGAGCCATTGCCTCGGTGCTGCTCGACGGCGCGCAGCCCACCGAACACAACGCCTTCAAGTTGCCGCTGGTCGAGCGCACCTTGACCGCGATCCTGGCCGACACGAGGGCCTGACATGAAATTCGACACTCCCGCCGGTACCAATCCCATCGATCAACTCAAGATCGTCGGCAAACCCGTCGATCGCATCGATGGTCCGCTCAAGACCACCGGTCAGGCGCCGTATGCGTACGAGCACCATGACCTGCCTGGTCGCGCGGCTTACGGTCATGTCGTCGGCGCCGGCATCTCCAAAGGCAGCATTCGCAGCATCGATCTGAGCGCTGCGCGCAATGCGCCGGGTGTGCTCGGCATCGTCACTGCACAGAATGCAGGCAAGTTGCAGAAAGGCAAATACAACACCGCCACATTGCTGGGCGGCCCGGAGATCCAGCATTACCATCAGGCCATTGCGGTGGTGGTTGCCGAGACCTTCGAACAGGCGCGTGCCGCGGGCCAGCTGATCAAGGTCGACTACGGTCGCCATGTCGGTGCCTACGATCTGGAAAAGGCGCGCGATGGCGCCAAGGTCACCAAGAAGGACGGGGCGCCGAACAGCGCAGTCGGCAATTTCGACAGTGCCTTCACGGCCGCGCCGGTGCAGCTGGATGCCGAATACACCACGCCCGATCATTCGCACGCGATGATGGAACCGCATGCATCGATCGCCATGTGGGAAGGCGACAAGCTGAGCGTGTGGACCTCCAATCAGATGATCGACTGGAGCGCGGGCGATCTGGCCAAGACGCTCGGTATCCCACGCGAAAACGTGCGTCTGATGTCGCCGTATATCGGTGGCGGCTTCGGCGGCAAGCTGTTCCTGCGCGCCGACGCGGTACTGGCGTCCCTGGCGGCACGCCAGGTGGGACGCCCGGTCAAGGTCATGTTGCCGCGGCCGCTGATCGCCAACAACACCACCCATCGTCCAGCCACCGTGCAACGCATCCGTATCGGTGCGCAGCGCGATGGCAAGATCACTGCGATCGCGCACGAAACCTGGTCCGGCGATTTGCCCGGCGGCGGGCCGGAAATTGCGGCCGCGCAGACCCAGTTGCTGTATGCCGGTGCCAATCGCCTGATTTCCACACGCCTGGCCGTGCTCGATCTGCCAGAAGGCAACGCGATGCGCGCGCCTGGCGAAGCGCCGGGTTTGATGGCGCTGGAAGTGGCCATGGACGAAATGGCCGAAAAATTGAACATGGATCCGGTGAGGTTCCGCATCGTCAACGACACCCAGGTGGACCCGGAAAATCCGCAGCGGCCGTTCTCGCAACGTCAGCTCATCAAGTGTCTGGAAGAGGGTGCAAAACGTTTCGATTGGTCCAAGCGCAAGGCCAAGCCCGCCAGCACGCGCGATGGTCGCTGGCTGGTCGGCATGGGCGTGGCGGCCGCATTCCGCAATGCGCCGGTGACGACCTCGGGCGCACGCATGCGGCTGGAGCAAGGCGGTCGCGTGGTGGTGGAAACCGACATGACCGACATCGGCACTGGTTCGTACACCATCATTGCGCAGACCGCTGCCGAGATGCTGGGCGTGCCGCTGGACTGGGTGGATGTGCGGCTGGGCGATTCCAGTTTTCCGGTGTCGGCCGGTTCCGGTGGTCAGTGGGGCGCCAACAGCTCCACCGCTGGCGTCTACGCCGCTGCAGTGAAGTTGCGCGAAGCCATCGCCAGGCAGTTGGGGCTGGATCCAGCGAAAGCCGAGTTCGCCGACAGCCATGTGCATGCGGGCGGCAAGCGCATCGCACTCGGCGATGCGGCAGCCAATGGTGCCTTGGTGGTGGAAGACAAGATCGAGTTCGGTGACTTGTCGGAAACCCATCAACTGTCGACCTTCGGTGCGCACTTTGTCGAGGTGGGCGTGGATATCGCCACCGCCGAAGTGCGCATCCGTCGCATGCTCGCGGTGTGTGCGGCCGGGCGCATCCTCAACCCCAAGTCTGCGCGTAGCCAGGTGATCGGCGGCATGACCATGGGCGCGGGTGCGGCGTTGATGGAAGAGTTGGCGGTCGACAAGCGCCTGGGCTTCTTCGTCAATCACGATCTGGCCGGTTACGAAGTGCCGGTGCATGCGGATATTCCGCACCAGGACGTTGTGTTCCTCGAAGAGAGCGACCCGATGTCGTCGCCGATGAAGGCCAAGGGGGTGGGCGAGCTCGGTATCTGCGGTGTGGCCGCTGCGATCGCCAATGCGGTCTATAACGCCACTGGCGTGCGTGTCCGCGATTACCCGGTCACACTCGACAAGCTGCTCGCGCAGATGCCCGAGTTGCTGCGCGCGTGAACGCAGTGGCGGCCCCGGTTGCGCAGCCGACGCCGGCCGAGCCGGTATGGCCGGCATGGCCGAGTTATGCGTTACACGATGATCTGTTGCCCACGCTCACCGCCTGGCACCGGGCGGGGCAGCGTGTGGCAATCGCCACCTTGATCGATGTGCAAGGCGCGTCACCGCGCCCGCTTGGCAGTGAGATGGCGATCAGCGCCGACGGCCGTGTTGCCGGTTACGTCTCCGGTGGCTGCGTGGAAGCGGCGGTGGCGCATGAAGCCGGCGCCGCATTGCGCGATGGCCAACCGCGCTGGCTGGATTACGGCGAAGGCAGCCAGGTGCTGGACATCCAGCTCAGCTGCGGAGGCCGCATCGGCGTGCTGGTCTGGCCGGTGCAGGATCTGGGCGAGCACCTGGCGCGGTGGCGCAACGCGCGCCAGCACCGTCGCCCCTTCCATGTGGCGCTGGATCGCCGCTCCGGCGCGGTTCGTTATCCGGCCACGGCACAGGACGTGCGGCCGGACGAATTCCTGCGCACGCACCGTCCACCATTGCGGCTGGTGCTGGTCGGCGCCGACCCAGCCCTGCTGGTGCTCGTGTCGTTGGCCAGCCAGATGGGGATCGAGGTGCGCGTGCTGCGGCCGCACGGGCCGAGCGACCCGCCCCCCGGGCTGGCGCCGGAACACTACGATCGTCGTGCCTTGGGCGATGCCCTGCAGGATCTTGAGCTGGATGCCGACACCGCGCTGTACAGCCTGGCGCACGATGGCCATAGCGATGTGCAGGTCGCCTGCCGTGGGCTTGCATCCAATGTCGCCTGCATCGGCATCCTGGGAAGCCTGCGCAAACGCGAAAGCCGTCTGCAGGCATTGCGTGCACTCGGCCACGACGATGCGGCGCTCGCGCGCTTGCGATTGCCCGCCGGGTGGCGAATGGGTCGCTCTTCGCCGCACACCATTGCGCTCGGCATCATTGCCGAGGCGACCCAGGCGGTGGCGGACCTGCGTGCTGTGGCGTCGAGTCGATAAGCGGGCTGCGTTGCGCGCACGGCCGGGCGCATCGATCCCGGGACGGCAGCGATGGAGGTTGCGGATCTGGTCGCTGACATGCCAGGCGTCTTGATTGCGGTGGATGCCGCGCCGTTCGCCATCGTTGGGTCGCGTGTGGAGATGCGTATCCAATGACGCATGGGCGAGAGATCGCACGACCATTCCGCGTTGCGCTTCGTGCGGCCATATCGATACGGAGCTGCGATGGATGCCGCCGGTCTTGAACGCATGCATCGCTTGCGGACATCTCCCGCCAATCGGCGAGGCGACGGTGTGCTCCCGACAAGGACCACATGCCGATTTAGAGTAGCTAACAAAACCTAGCGAGCGCCTGTCAGTGAGTGCAGTTGTTTTGTCGGCCGTATCTTGGTGGATGCCGTCAGAAGTCCAGATCAAACACGGAGTGGGTCGAATGCGCGGTGCCCTCACCGCTGGCGGGACACGCCGTGAATCCATCCCTGGAGGCTCGGTGGCGGCATCCATGCCGCCACACGGTCCCGCAAGCGGCGAGGACACCGCACCAGAGACTCCGCTGGTTGCTTGGTTTAAACCCATGCATGCCGACCATCTCGACTGGTTTTTGCTCGTCCAGCGTCGCGGGACCTTACGCGGCATGGATGCCGCGTAAGAGCTTACAGGGACGTACTTGCAGCGTGTCCCGCGACGCTGGGCGGGCAAGGACCCTGCAGCCAGGCCGCAGACCAGCCGGCCTGCAGCAGGCTGACGCGAAGTCGTTTTGTTAGCCGCTCTTAGTCACTTCGTGCCCACAGCGGGGACTCTACGCTGAGCGCGTCTTCAGTCCAGACCGCGTCGCCATGACTCTTGATCGCCATCACGACGCATATCGCAACCCAGCCGGTGTTGTCTTGCGCACTTCGGTTGCACACATGTGCGACGTGCGCGGCCGAAGGCCGGATAGGTCAACACCGTTGCGGCCCGCCGCGCGAAGCCAGGGCTCTGTCGCCTCCTGCGGCGTTGGCGCGTGAGCACCGATCACGCCGCATTGGTATTGGCCGCAGGCGCGGGAAGTCGGTTGGGTCGCTCGAAACAACTGCTGCTGCGCGATGGCGAGCCACTGGTGCGGCGTGCCGCACGCATCGCGTTGCAGACCTCTCCGCGTCGTTGCGTGGTGGTGTTGGGCGCCGATGCCGACAGGTTGGTCGAGGTGTTGCATGGCCTGGATGTGGAGGTGCTACGGCACTCCAGGTGGGCTGACGGAATGGGCTCCAGCCTGGCGGCGTTGCGGCAGCATCTACAGCACGATACGCAAGTACGACGCAGCCTGATCCTGGGATGCGATCAGCCTGCGCTGGACGCGCCACACCTGCGCGCCCTGCTGGAAGAGGCCGGCCACGCTGTCTCTGGCTGCGCCACCAGCGGTTACGCCGGCGTGCGCGGTATTCCTGCGGTGGTGACGCATGCCGCCTGGGCGGAGGTGCCACTGCAGGCCGACAGCGGCCTGCGCGGTCTGTTCGCCGGTCTCGACGTGCTGACGCTGGGCTGTGTAAGCGCACCTGCGCTGGCCCTGGACGTGGATACGCCCGCCGACCTGGCCGCCGCCCAACAGCGCGGCTGGGTCGATCCCGACTAAGCACCTGACAAACCTGTCGCAGGACGACCACGGGCGCGGCGGCTGTCCGGGATCGGCACGTCGCCATCGCGCCGATCCCGGGGTTGCTTCGCGCACGCAGCGCGCGCTGAAGTCGTGTCGTGCACGGCGCTGGACGGACGGCTGCATGCGGCAACCGCCGACCGCACACGCCTTATCTCCCCGACACGCTCAGGACCACAGCACCAGCGCTTGCCTGATCACCAGAACATAGCCGAGCACCAGCGCGGCCTTGACCTGAAACTGAAACTTTCTGAGCAGATACATTGTGGATCCTCCCCCGAGGCGCGATGGAGCGCTTCCCCATTCACTGCACCCGTCCGCGCTCATCCGACGGCTGCCAGCGACACCGTGCTGGTCGCTCCAGCCGAATCTAGCGCTCCCCACCAGTGGTGTCACGTAGGAATTTTCCTACCGCAATGCCAGTATCTGCCCGACGGTTTTGCCATAAGTAAATGTGCATCCTGGCTATGCCGGACGCGGAGCCCTTGGCTACTCTCCCGCGGCCCCTTGAGTAAGGGCACGCCGGCATCCCCAACGGGACTCTCGGACGGAGCAGGCCGCGCTTTGCTGCGGGGCTCCGCCGCGTGTCCGATCGCGACACGTACTGGCCGGAGGCCTGATGGATGAGTCCCGTTATGTCGTTCGTATTCACCCGGAGCAGGGCAGCTGGTGGGTGACGCGGCCGCAGTGGTCGCCGTTGCGTTACCTGCGCGAGCAGGGCGCGTTGGAAAATGCCGAGTCGATGGCCAGGCTGCATTGCCTGACCACCGGCCAGCCCAGTGGCGTGGTGCTGAACACTGCCGAGGGCGACCGCTTGGTGCGGCGCTACGGCTGAAAGCGATGTCCGTGGCGTGCATCTGCAGCAAGCGCGTCGCAACGCCATTGTAGGCAGTGCGTGTCGCGCTGCCTTCGCAGTCAATCACCAACGTCCTGAGCAGGCCGCGTGCTGCGGCGCTGGCGGGGTTTGCGCGCGCGGCCAGGTCGGCTAGATTCATGCCATCGGCCGCTGTCGGTCCGATCCGCACGTTGGCGGCCGCCTGTCTGGATGTCCGCTCGTCGTGAATGCCGCCGATTCTGCTCTGATCCAAAACGATATTGTCGTCTTCGGCCTGATCGCCGCCACCTTGGGTGCGGTGTTCTGGACCTCCTCGCGCACGCGGGGGCCGTGGCAGCGCTTCTATGCGGTCGTGCCCGCCTTGTTGCTGTGTTATCTGCTGCCCGGGATCTACAACACGGTCGGCCTGATCGACGGCGCCAATACCCGGCTCTACAACCCGATTGCACGCGACGTGCTGCTGCCGGCCGCGTTGATCCTGCTCACCTTGAGCATCGATCTGCGCGCGATCCTGGGGCTGGGACCCAAGCTGGTCGCGATGTATCTGGGCGCCTCGCTGAGCATCATGCTGGGTGCGGTGATCGCGTTCTGGGTGATGGGCTGGCTGCATCCGGCAACCGTCGCGGGCGACACCTGGGCCGGCATGGCCGCGCTGGCGGGCAGCTGGATCGGCGGTGGCGCGAACATGCTGGCGATGCGTGAGGTGTTCGATGTGGACGCCACCACGTTCGGGCAATTTGCGGTGGTGGATGTGGGCGTCGGTTATGTGTGGATGGCTGCGCTGATCTTCCTGGCCGGGCGTGCGCGCAAGATCGATGCACGCAGCGGTGCCGACACCCGCGCGCTGGATGCCCTGCAGGAGCGCATGGCGCGTTTCCAGGCAGAGCACGCGCGTATTCCCAGCCTGGCCGACCTGATGGTGATTGTGGCGGTCGCGTTTGGCGGCGTCGGGCTGGCGCATGCGCTCGCCCATCCACTGGCCGCCTGGTGCAAGGCCAACCTGCGCTGGTCCAGCCAGTTCAGCCTGGACACGCCGTTCGTCTGGGTGGTGGTGCTGGCGACCAGCGTGGGCTTGCTGCTGAGCTTCACCCGCGCGCGTACGCTGGAAGGCGCCGGTGCCTCCAAGATCGGCTCGCTGCTGCTGTACTTCCTGATCGCCTGCATCGGCATGCAGATGGATCTGCTCGCGCTGCTGGACCGGCCGTGGCTGTTCCTGCTCGGCCTGATCTGGATTGCGGTGCATATCGCCTTGCTGTGGGGGTTGGGCCGATTGCTGCGGGTGCCGTTCTTCTATTTCGCGATCGGCTCGCAATCCAATATCGGCGGCCCGGCCTCGGCGCCAGTGGTGGCGGCCGCGTTCCACCCGGCCTTGGCGCCGGTCGGCGTCCTGCTCGGTACGATGGGCTACGCCACCGGCACCTATCTGGCGTATCTGGTCGGCATCACCTTGCGCGCGATGGCGGGAGCCGGCTGACAGCGCCTACCCGTTCGCTTGTGTGGTTGTGCAGGCTGGGCGCGGCTGGACTGGAGCAGGGGCACATCACGCGCTCATTGCGGTTCCGGCGCTGTCGTTCCAGGCTGTTGTCCGCACCTGGGATTGCGTGCCAGTCGCTAGGTCAGCCGTTGCACACCGGGCACTGGTCGGAGAACCGGTGCCCGGTCGCGATTCACTGCTGCATCGTCCGGCGCTGCTCTTCCTGGGCCGGCGCGCCGTGCTGGGATTGCTGCTGATTGTGTTGCTGCAATTGGCCGACATTGCCCTGCGCAGGTTCGTTGGCCGCAGCTGCGGTCTGCACATGGCTGCGCAGATGGGTGGGGTCGTCCATGCGCCCTTGCACGGCAAACAGGCTGTCGCCTTCGCGGCTGGGCAGCAGGTGGTCGATCCGCTGCAGGCCATCGCTGCCTGCGCGTGCAGCAACGCTGGCGGCGGTATTGAGAAATGCAGTGTCGTCGCGCAGGCCCAGACGTTGGCGCTGGCCATTCAGGTGCACCACCGCGTCGTTGAAAAGCTGGCTGCCGGTCTGCAAGCCTGCACCTTGCGCTTGACCTTGGGCTTGCATCTCCTGTGCCTTGATCACCGACTCCATGCCGTGCAGGTCCAGCCGATGCTTGAGCATCATGCCCGGCACCAGGCGCTGACCGAACGACAGCGGGTCCGGCTCCGGCAACTGGATCTGGTGGCCGGCCGCATCGGGCATTGCCCACTTCAACGGGATGCTGTCTTCCTGCAGATGCGTGAGGATCTCGTTCTTGACGTGGTAGCCGCGAATCAATTCGCTGCTGGCGTAGTCCTTGGCTGCCGCTGCATCCAGGCCCTGGCGCTCCAGCGTGCGATCGTTGACGCCTGCCGCGTTGTAGGTCACGGCGGGAATGTCGTTGACCATTGCCGATGCCGCCGCAAGACCGCCGCCCAGCGAGTGCCCCGTGATCACCACCTGGTCGCCGAACGCCTGCCTGGCCTGGCTGCCGAGCTGGATCGCCGAGGCATATTGCGCATCGTCCAAGCCCAGGCCCTGGCCGATGTTGTGCTTCCAGTCCTTGCTTTCGTCGGTGCCGCAGAAGCCGAGCACCACCTGACCCTGATCGTTGCGATAGAACGCGGCATCGAAGCCGCTCTTGGCATCGTGCAGCAGACCGGGGTCGATGCCTGCCTGTTGCAGCGCGTTGTCGTCCATGCGCGTCCAGCCGTTGGGCAGGGCCGCAAAGGTTTCGGCGCCGCCTTCGCGTCGCTGCGAGGCGGTGGCGTAGAGATCTTGCAGAACGGCCGGAAACTGGCGGTCTTGCGGGTGCGGTTGCTGGCCACGCATCGACTCTGCGAATGACGTGGACGACGGAGTGAAATCTGACGAGCTCATGCGCGGCTCCTTGCGTTCGTCGTGCGAAAAGCCCGCTTAGCGGCTGCTTTCCACGGGAATATGATGGGCGGCCAACCATGCGCGTACGTCCGACCTGACCTGCTGGCCGCCGGCATTGAGCAGACGATCCGGCGTGGTGAAAAAGTACGCCTGAAAGGTCTTCTGCTGTGCGTTACGCAGCGTGGGGTCCACACCGGCCTTGAGCAATTGCAGCACCACCGGACTGGCTGCGCCGCTTTGCGCGGCCAGATGCAACACGCTGTTGCCGGTGTTGTCGACGCGCTGGATGTCGGCGCCTGCCTCGATCAGCAAGCCGATCTGCGCATCGCGTTTGCTCTGTACCGCGCGAAACAACGGGGTCCAGCCCGCGCGCGCGCTGACCACGTCGATCGGCGCCTTGTGCTCAAGCAGAATCTTCAGATAGTCCGCGTCTTGCGCCATCGCCGCCAAATGCACGACGGTCTCCTGGTCCATGCCCGGCAATGCCGGATCTGCGCCAGCATCGAGCAATGCTGCCAGCGCACGCGGCTGCTGGTTCCAGATGGCCCATTCGAGCAGTGTCACGTTCTGATCGCCGTGCGCGGCGAGATCGACCGTGGGGGCAAGTGCGCTGATGCGTGCGACCTCGCCATGCGCGATGGCATGGACGATGTCGCCAAGGCTGGGGTCGCGGAAGGCGACGGTGTGATCCTGCAGCGTAGCTGACATGGTGTGCTCCTTGGCACCGGGCGAGGCGGTGCATGAGACCGCGAAAAACGCGGTCGCTAGAACGAGCAGGGGAGGCAATCGCATCTGCATCGAGATCTCCTGATCCTGATCGCATTCCTGGTGACGCTGCGGGTGAGTCCTTGCGCAGCGGGGCCGATGCTAGCAGCTGCAAAAATGAAGCGCGGTAAGATCGTGTGACATGCCACGCTGCGAGGAGGGACTTGTCGCGCCTGTTCGCTGGCTGGCTGGCTGCCTGGCGCATCGCACAGATGTGATGGCGCGTGTCACCCGCGCATGCTGCGCCACAGCCAACGGTCACAACCTGGCCGGCATAATGGCGCTTTGCGAGCAGATGGGTGCAATGGTCTACGAATTACTGATCAGCGATTGCGATGGCGTGCTTGTCGACAGCGAAATCCTGGCCGACCGGGTGATGCGCGAGGCGCTGGCGGCCTTGGTGCCGGCCGAGCCGTTGGAACATCTGCTGGAAACCACGTTCGGGCAGACCACGCGCGAGGTATTGCGGCGGGTGGAAGAACACTTTGCGCTGCAGTTGCCAGAAACCTTGCTGGCGCAGATCCAGGCACGCAGCGAGGCCTTGATCGCCGCCGAGGTGCAGCCGATTGCGGGCGTACGCGCAGCGCTGGAACAGATTCCCTTGCCGCTGGCGGTGGCCTCCAACAGCCGCCGGCATAACGTGATCGCGTCGGTGGAGCGGGCCGGGCTCACCGCGCGTGCGGCCGGACGCATTTTCAGCGCTGACATGGTGGAGCGGCCCAAGCCGGCACCGGACGTTTATCTGCTGGCCGCGCGCACGGCAGGTGTGGCGCCGGAGCGTTGCCTGGTGATCGAAGACAGCCCCACCGGTGCGACGGCCGCAGTGGCGGCAGGGATGCAGGTGCTGGGCTTTACCGGTGCCAGCCATATTCCGCAGGGACATGCTGACACCTTGCGTCGACTTGGTGTGCTGGCGGTGTTCGACGATATGCGCGATTTGCCCGCGTTGTTCGAGCGGCTCGCGCAAAAACGCGCTGGTTGAGGAGGTCGAGTCGTCGCATCGTTTGGCTGCAGTCAGTGCTTAGATCAAAAGCCTGGTTGGTCGAGCGTGCGATGCCCTCACCGCTTGCGGGACACGCCGCAAGTACGTCCATGTAGGCTCGGTGGCGGCATCCATGCCGCCACACGGTCCCGCAATCGGTGAGGGCACCGCACCAGAGAGTTGGTCGGTAGCTAGGTGAAAAACGGGCCATCTCGCTAGTTGCATTGGCTTACTGGTACGGGTCGCAACAACAGGAGAATTAGCGAATTAGAAGCGCCTCATGCATTGCTTGCACCCTGCACACCGACCATCTCGACTGGTCCTTGCCCGCCCACCGTCGCGGGACCTTACGCGGCATGGATGCCGCGTAAGAGCCTACACAGACTTGCGGCGTGTCCCGCGACGGTGGGCGGGCAAGGGCCCTGCAGCCAAGCCAACGATCAGCCCGTCAGCTTGCAGCGTGTTGCGCGATGGTGAGCCGGTAAGGGCCCTGCAGTAAATCCGCAGATCAACCGCTCTGCAACCAATCTACCGCAATGTCCAATCGCGTAAAGAAAACCGCGATCTCGCGTCCACATCAACGCAACAGGGCGCGATTCGCATCGCGCCCTGTTGCGTTTGCATCTGTCGATCACCGATCACCGATCAACAGCAGCGAAACCCGCTCTTGCCGCCATATCGCGCATCCTGGCGTTCGCGGAAGAACGCGGGGTACTCCATCACCGGTTTGTCGGGATGTTTTTCCAGCATGTGGCGCACATAGTTGTCGTAGTCGGGAATGCCGCAGCACAGCCGCGCGGTCTGGATCAGCCGCCGCCAGATGCGGCGATGCACCTGATATTGGCTGGCAAGTACGAGTTGGGTGCCCATTACAGGTCCGCCATCTGGTGTGGCTGCAAGGCCACGTACGGGGTTTCGCGGTCGCTACGCTGCGGGTTGCGGCGTGCAATCACGATGGTCTTGACCGCGTAGATCAGGATCGAGCCCACCACGAACAGGAACAGCACCGTCAGCCCGGTGTTGACGTAGGCATTGGTGACGATCTGCTGCATCTGCGCCACCGTCTTGGCCGGCGCAGTGATGGTGTTGCTGGCGATCGCGTCCTGGTACTTATGCGCCTGCGCCAGGAAGCCCTGCGCCGGATTGCTGTCGAAGATCTTGATCAGTCCGGCGTAGGTCGTGCACAGCAACAGCCACAGCGCCGGCACGATGGTGACCCACGCATAGCGGTCGCGCTTCATCTTGAACAGCACCACCGTGCCCAGCATCAGTGCGATGCCCGCCAGCATCTGGTTGGAGATGCCGAACAACGGCCACAAGGTCTGGATGCCGCCGAACGGATCGATCACGCCGGTGTAGAGCAGGTAGCCCCACAGCGCCACGCACCCGGCGGTGGCGATGATGTTGGCGGTCCACGACTCGGTCTTTTTCAGCGCCGGGATGAAGTTGCCCAGCAGGTCCTGCAGCATGAAGCGACCAGCACGCGTGCCGGCATCCACCGCCGTGAGGATGAACAATGCTTCGAACAGGATGGCGAAGTGGTACCAGAACGCCATCGTGTCCTCGCCCGGCAATAGCTGATGCAGGATCTGCGCGATGCCCACCGCCAGCGTGGGCGCACCGCCGGCGCGGGCCAGGATGCTGTGCTCGCCGATGTCCCTGGCCGTGGCTTCCAGCACCTCTGGCGTGATCGCAAAGCCCCATTCGCTGATCTTGGCCGCCACCGCCACGGTGTCGGTCCCGACCAGCGAGGCGGGGCTGTTCATTGCGAAGTAGATGCCCGGCTCGATGATCGAGGCCGCCACCAGCGCCATGATCGCCACGAACGATTCCATCAACATGCCGCCGTAACCGATGTAGCGCATGTGGCCTTCATTGGCGAGCAACTTGGGCGTGGTGCCGGAGGCGATCAGCGCATGGAAGCCGGAGACCGCGCCGCAGGCGATGGTGATGAACAGGAACGGGAAGATGCCGCCCTTCCAGACCGGGCCGTCGCCGGTGGACGCGAACTGGGTCAGTGCCGGCATCTTCAGGTCCGGCATCACCACAAGGATGCCGATCGCCAGCGCCAGGATGGTGCCGATCTTGAGGAAGGTGGACAGGTAATCGCGCGGCGCCAGCAGCAGCCACACCGGCAGCACCGAGGCGACGAAGCCGTAGCCGATCAGCATCCAGGTGATCTGCTTGGCGGTGAAGGTGAACGCCGGGCCCCAGCTCGGATCGGCGGCGACCTTGCCGCCCAGCCAGATCGCGGCCAGCAACAGGATCAGGCCGACCACCGAAATCTCGCCGATCTTGCCGACCCGGATGTAGCGCATGTACACGCCCATCATCAGCGCGATCGGCATCGTGGCGATCACCGTGAACATGCCCCACGGGCTCTCGGCCAATGCCTTCACCACCACCATCGCCAGCACCGCCAGGATGATGATCATGATCAGGAAGGCGCCGAACAACGCGATGGTGCCGGGCACCTGGCCCATCTCCTCGCGCACCAGATCGCCCAGCGAGCGGCCGTTGCGGCGGCTTGAGAGGAACAGCACCACGAAGTCCTGCACCGCGCCGGCAAATACCACGCCGACCACCAGCCACAGCAGGCCGGGCAGATACCCCATCTGTGCGGCCAGTACCGGGCCGACCAGCGGTCCGGCACCGGCAATGGCGGCGAAGTGGTGGCCGAACAGCACGTGCTTGTTGGTGGGCACGTAGTCCAGGCCGTCGTTGTTGGCGACCGCCGGGGTAGCGCGGGTTGGGTCCAGTTGCATCACCTTGTCGGCGATGAACAGGCTGTAGAACCGGTAGGCGATCAGATAGATCGAGACCGCCGCCACCACGATCCATAGCGCATTGATGTGCTCGCCACGCCGCAGCGCCACGGTACCCAGGCAGAACGCGGCCAGCAGCGCCAGCGCGCCCCAGGCCAGCTTCGAGAACCCTTTCATGCATACCCCTCAGGAACGATTCACCCAAGGGTCGCCCTCTGCCTGCCTGCGGTCAATGGAACTGTTTCGGTCGGGACTAAAACTTTGGTCGTAGAGGGCGCCCGTTTGCGTGCCGGGGCATGCGGTTGCAGAAAGGGCTTTTGGAACGATCGGTTGCGTCTGTCGCGGTTGGGCCGCGCGCCCGGTGCACCCATGATGGGACCCACATATTCCGCACAGGGAGAGTTCGATGAGCGTTACCACCACCGCAGCGGCACACGTGCTGCGCACGATTCGCGGCATGCCCACCTCCGACGGCGCGGGCGTCAAGTTGACCCGGGTGATCGGCACGTCGCAGTTGCCGGAGCTGGACCCGTTCCTGATGCTGGACGAGTTCGGCACCGACAAGGCCGAAGACTATCTGGCCGGGTTCCCCAGCCATCCGCATCGCGGCTTCGAGACGGTGACCTACATGCTCGACGGGCGCATGCGGCACAAGGACAACCACGGCAACGAGGGGCTGCTGACCCCCGGCAGCGTGCAGTGGATGACCGCCGGGCGCGGGCTGATCCATTCGGAAATGCCGGAGCAGGAATCCGGCCGCATGCGCGGTTTCCAGCTGTGGGTGAACCTGCCGGCGCGCGACAAGATGACCGACCCCAAGTACCAGGAGTACGCGCCGGACCGCATTCCGGTTGCGCAGCCGGCGCCTGGCGTCACGGTCAAGGTGATCGCCGGAACGGTGGGCGAGGTGCGCGGCCCGATCGTGCAGCCGGCCACCGACCCGGTGTATCTGGACATCGCGCTGGCGCCGGAGGCGGCCTGGGAGCATGTATTGCCGAGCGGCCACAACGCGTTTGCGTATGTCTTCGAAGGCGAGGTGGCGGTGGGTGAGGGCGGTGCGACACGCGCGCTGCCGGCGCAGGAACTGGCCGTGCTCGGCGGTGGCGAGCGCTTGCACCTGCGCGCAGGTGCCAACGGTGCGCAACTGATCCTGGTCGCCGGCCGCCCGCTGAACGAACCGGTGATGCGGCACGGCCCGTTCGTGATGAACACCAAGCAGGAGTTGATGCAGGCCTTCGTCGATTTCCAGGAAGGGCGGTTCTGAACCGACGCGCTCGCTGCACGCGGACTCGCCGCTCTACGTGACCGCTGCGTCGGTATTGGGACTGGCAGGCGCGCTACAGCGTGAGCGCCCAACACAGTCGGCACGGTTGGACCGGTAGCGAGCGCCTGGCCGGCTGACTATCGCTGCAGCGCACCAAACAGCGCGGGGCCTCCGCGCTGTATTGGCGTTTTGGATCAGCGCTGCAGTGCCAGGCTGGCCGGCTGCAGATCGATGTTCTGCACCAGCGACTGCATCGAGGCCAGCTCTTCGGTGCTGGCGCCATCGATCCACAACTGCGCGTAGCGCTTCTTTCCCAGCTCGACCACGGTGACGCGGCGCGATTCCATGCCCGGCACATCGCGGCCGCCCAGGTCGAGCTTGTACCAGTAGAAGTCTTCCTGCTGGATCTGGCCTTTCTCCGCGCGGCGATCGCGCGCCAGCACCATGGACGGGTCGCGGGTGGTGAGCATGATGCCCACCACCTGGCGCCCGTCGGCAGTCATCGCCTTGCAGACCAGGTAATCGGCGCCTGCGAGCTCGGACCATTGCAGGCCGGAAGCCGGCGGTAATGGCGGGCAGACCGGCGCGGTCTGTGCGTGGGCAACGGCTGCGGCCAACAGCAAGCTCAAACCGACAAGGCAGGATGCGGACTTCATTCAAATGTTCCCCGGCAATGGATGACTGCACAGGGACGACGTCGCCTACCGTGTCGCTGCATCAGCCCGTGCGCTCCCCGCCCGGCCGTGCCTCGCACGCAACATGTCCCCAACCAATGGGGATATCACTACCACAGTTCTGGTTGCAAGCTCAAGCGTGGCGCGCGGGCTCGGCTGCAATCGGCCGCGTGCGGTCACGCCCGCAGCGAGACCTGGGCATAGTGCGCGCCGCCGACCTGCTCGTTGGCTGCTGTCAGGGATAATTGACCGGCTGGGGCGCCGGGGTCTGCGGCAGTGGGATGAAGTCCTTGTCGTCGCCGGGAATGGTCCCGAAGCGACCGGCCTGCCAGTCGTCCTTGGCCTGCTCGATACGTTCCTTGGAGCTGGAGACGAAGTTCCACCACAGGTGGCGCGGCCCATCCAGCGGCTCGCCGCCGAGCAACATCGCCTTCAGTGGCGTCTTGGCACGCAGGCGCCCGCGTGCGCCGGGCGAGGGCACGATCAGGTGGCGTGCGGGCACGTCGGCGCCATCCAGTTGCGCATCGCCTTCCAGGATGTAGAGCGCGCGCTCGAGATGGCCGGTGTCCAGGTCGATCTCCGCATCCGGCGCCAGATCCAGTGCCACGTTGAGCGTGCCGCTGAACACCCGCACCGGCGACTCTTCGCCGTACGCGCGGCCGGCGATCACGCGCAGCCAGACGCCAGCGCGGCGTTGCTGCGGCAGGCTGGCGGCGGCGTGGTGATGGAAGGCGGGCGCGGTTTCCTCGGCCGCGCGTGGCAGCGCAATCCAGGTCTGCATGCCGTGCAGCGCATGCGTGCGGGCGCGCTCGGGGCCGGGCGTGCGTTCGGAATGGGCGATGCCGCGGCCTGCGGTCATCCAGTTGACGTCGCCGGGGCGGATCACCTGGTCCGAGCCCAGCGTGTCGCGGTGGCCGATCTCGCCCGACCACAGGAAGGTCACCGTGGCCAGGCCGATATGCGGATGCGGGCGCACGTCGATGCCGTGATCGGGCTCCAGCACCGCCGGGCCCATATGGTCGACGAACACGAACGGACCGATGCTGCGCGCCTGCAGCGTGGGCACGGCACGGCGGACTTCCAGTCCGCCGATGTCATGGACGCGGGGAGCGATGAGCATGGTCATGGCCGTGAGCCTGCGCGAAAGGAGCCAAAGCTTCGCACGCGGCGTGCGGAGCGGGCGCGCCGTGGCGCAAGAGCGGAATGTTCTGCGAAGAGTCGGCGCCGAATTTTTCGGCGGGTGCGCCATCGGCCACGCGCTCCGCACGTGCGCCGCGCAGATGGATGCGCGAGACACGCCGTTACAGCAAGGTGGGTTGCGGATCCGTGGGAATATCGCCGCGCCGAGAGGCCAGCCGGTCGGCCAGGCGCGTAGGCTCGGGCAGGCGATAGGCGCGTAAGGTGCGCAGCGTCCAGTCCAGTGCGCCCTGCATCGAGACACGATGCCCGGGGGAGACGATCAGCGGATTGCAGCGCGGCTTGCTGCGTAGCGCCCAGCCGATCTGCATGCCGCCCAGCAGGATCGGACTCCGGTCGCCGCGCTCGGGCCCCGGCTCGACGAAGCGGCCTGCCAGGCGTTGCTTGGCCACGCCGATGCTGGGCAGGCCGGTGACCACGCCAAAGTGCGCAGCGATGCCCAGCTTACGCGGATGCGCGATGCCCTGGCCGTCGATGAACACCAGATCCGGCGGGCGCGAGAGCAGTGCCAGCGCCTGCAGCAAGGCCGGCAGTTCGCGAAAGCTGAGCAGGCCGGGCACATACGGCATCGACGTGGGCACGCGCGCGACATGCGTTTCCAGCGGCGTCAACGTGTCTGCATCCAGCAGCACCGCTGCCGCACGCGCGGTCTGGCCATCATCTTCGAAGCCGACATCGAATCCGGCGAGCAACCGCGGCGGCACGATCACCTGATCCTGCAGCACCACGCGCTGTGCCAGTTGCTGTTGCAACTGTCGCGCCTGAATCACGCTGCCGTCCCAACCGGCGAATACGGGATCGATCCGTTGCATGACCGCAGCATCGCGCGCTGTACGTGGCGATCTCGTGCACGCCGGCGATGCGCCGGCTGCCGCTACAATCGCAGCCTGATCGGCCCCCAATCGGAGAACCGTAGTGACCCGCAAACTCGTACTGCTGCGCCATGGCCAGAGCCAATGGAATCTGGACAACCGTTTCACCGGCTGGGTGGATGTGGAACTCACCGAGCAAGGTCGCCAGGAAGCCGCTGCGGCCGGCAAGCTGATGAAGGACGAAGGGCTGCAGTTCGATGTGGCGCACACCTCGGTGCTCAAGCGCGCCATCCACACGTTGCAGGGCGCGTTGAAGGAACTCGACCAGGATTGGTTGCCGGTGTCCAAGAGCTGGCGCCTCAACGAGCGCCACTACGGCGGCCTGCAGGGCCTGGACAAGGCCGAAACCGCGGCCAAGCACGGCGAGGAACAGGTCAAGATCTGGCGCCGTTCGTACGACATTCCGCCGCCGGAAATGGACGTCAACGATCCGGGGCATCCGTGCCATGACCGTCGCTATGCCACGCTCGATCGCAACGCACTGCCGGGCACCGAATCGCTGGCGACCACGCTGGTGCGCGTGCTGCCGTATTGGCACGACGCGATCGCGCCGCAATTGAAGGCCGGGCAGACCGTGTTGGTGACCGCACACGGCAACTCGTTGCGCGCGCTCTACAAGTACCTCAACGCCGTCTCCAACGAGCAGATCCTGGAGCTCAACATCCCGACCGGCATCCCGCTGCTGTTCGAGCTCGACGACAACCTGCAGGTGCAGAGCTACCGCTATCTGGGCGACCCGGAAGCGGCCAAGCGCGCTGCCGAAGCGGTGGCCAACCAGGGCAAGGCGAAGTAAGTACGTCGTTGAATCCAAGCGCTGCGCGCGTTGCGTGTAGCGCGTGCCCAAGGTTGCACCACGCGTAGAAGAACGCGTGGTGCGTTACATGCAGGCAGCGTGCGTCGGGGATCGACGGACGCCGCGCATATTTTTTCAGGCGAGACATGATGTCCGGCAAACGTAAACACCAGAGGATGAGCGCGACCTACTGCCGTGCGTATCTGGTGACCTTGGGGGCGCTGGTGGCTGGTGGTAGCGGTGCGTTTGCCGCATTGGCCACCGGCAAGGTGTCCAGTTCGGCGCTGTTGTTGGCGCTGCTGATCTGTGTGATCGGCCTGGCGCTGCTGGCGTTTGGTATGTTCGGACCGTCGCGGCGGATGGAAGCATGGGCCGATGCGGCGTCCGGGCATGAGGTTGCGCTGGTGTTGATGGTGTTGGCGTATCCGGTGTATCTGCTGATGGCGCCGTTCTACGCCCGCAAGTAACTGCATGCCGTTGCGCAAGGTTGCGCCGCAACGCTGGCTGGTGTGTGCGCGCAGACGCCAACGCTGACAGCGTGCGCTCCGGTCGCGCGCTGTGCTTTATCGAGGGGGGCGTCTTCTTTGCCAAGAGGGGCTGACGAAACCTAGCAAGCGGTCGTCAGCTGGTGGGGGCGGCGCACTCAGAACCGGAGGATACGCGTGGCACCTGCCGATTCCGCGCAGCGGCCGTGCGCGCCTGACGGTGGTGCGGTCGTGTTGTTTACCGCTCCAGGACGCGGCAGCGGAGGCTGGGGTGTTGTGGTGCCGCTGCAGTGATTTGTCATCTTTTGGTCGGGGGCACTGTGCTGGCGACCTGCTTATTCGACCGCGTGTCACGTGGTCTTGTGCCTTGGAGAATGTCATCATGTTGAACAAGTTCGCGCCGCTGTCGCTTGCGGTGGCCATTGCGGTCACGCTGTCGGCATGTGGCAGCTCCGACGACACCGCCAAGCCGGCGCCCGCAGCAACGCAGGCTGCGCCGACCAAGCTGGATGTGTCCAAGCTGGATGCGCCGATCGTGGCGTTCGGCGCCGGCGATCTGGACCCGTCCATCAACGCGTGCCAGGACCTCAACGGGTTCGTCAATGCCAAATGGCTCAAGGCCAACCCGGTGCCATCCGATCGCACCAGCTGGGGCAGCTTCGAAGTGCTGGCCGAGCGCTCGTTGACCATCCAGCATGCGCTGGTGGAGCAACTGGCACGCGGCACGCTGTCGGCCGGATCGGTGGATGCCAAGATCGCCGACCTGTGGCGCACCGGCACCGACGAGGCGGCGATCGACAAGGCCGGCATCACGCCGCTGCAGCCGCAGTTGAAGGCGATCGATGGGTTGACCGATGCAGCGTCGATCGCCGCGTGGTTGCGCGACAGCTATGCACAGGGCCAGGGCTTCCTGTTCTCGTTCGGCGCCAATGCCGACTACAAGAATTCCGAACAGATGATCGCCTATGCCGGGCAGGGTGGTCTGGGCTTGCCCGAGAAGGGCTATTACACCGATCCGGCGCAGGCCAAGATCCGCGAGCAGTACGTGGCCTACATCGCGCGCGTGCTGGAGTTGTCCGGCGTTCCGGCAGCGCAGGCCGCCACCCAGGCCAAGGCGGTGATGGCCTTCGAGACGCGTCTGGCCAACGCCTCGCTGTCGCGGATTCAATTGCGCGACCCGGCCAAGCGCTACAACCCGGTCGATGTGGCCGGCGCCAATGCAGTGACCCCGCACTTCGACTGGCAGGCGTTGTTCACTACGCTCAAGGTGCCGGCCGGCACGTTCTCGCTGAGTCAGCCGGGCTACTTCGCCGAGTTCGATGCAATGCTGGCCGATACGCCGGTGGACACCTGGAAAGCCTATCTGCGTTTCCACAGTATCGACGAGGCGGCGCCCTACCTGGCCAAGCCGTTCGAGCAGGCCAATTTCGATTTCTATGCCAAGACGCTGCGTGGCCAGCAGGACATGCTGCCGCGCTGGAAGCGCGCCTTGAATGCGGTCAACGAGGCGATGGGCGAGGCCTTGGGCCAGCTCTACGTGCAGTCCGCGTTTCCGGCCGAGTCCAAGGAGCAGATGCAGCAGCTGGTGCAGCATCTTTCCGTCGCACTCAAGGCACGGTTGGAGCAGCTCGACTGGATGAGCGCCGCCACCAAGCAGCGCGCACTGGAGAAGTGGGCCAGTTTCACCCCCAAGATCGGGTACCCGGATCAATGGCGCGACTGGTCGGGCCTGGAGACCCGTGGCGACGGATTCCTGGCCAACATGCAGGCCGCGCAGGCGTTCAACTATCGCTACATGCTGGACAAGATCGGCAAGCCGGTCGACAAGCGCGAGTGGCATATGACGCCGCAGACGGTCAATGCGTACTACAACGCCACCCGCAACGAGATCGTGTTCCCGGCGGCGATCCTGCAGCCGCCGTTCTTCGATCCCAAGGCCGATCCGGCGTTGAACTACGGCGGCATCGGCGCGGTGATCGGGCACGAAATGATGCACGGCTACGACGACTCGGGCAGCCAGTTCGATGCCAAGGGCAACTTCGCTACCTGGTGGACCGATGCGGACCGCAAGCTGTTCACCCAGCGCACCGATCAGCTGGTGGCCCAGTTCGATGGCTATGAGGCGATTCCGGGCGTCCACGTCAAAGGCAAGCTGACCTTGGGCGAGAACATCGGCGACCTCGGTGGCCTCACCGTGGCCTACGACGCGCTGCAAATGGCGTTGAAGGAACAGCCCGACAGCAACAAGGACATCGACGGCTATACGCAGGACCAGCGCTTTTACATGAACTGGGCCACGGTGTGGCGTCGCAACTTCACCGATGGCGAATTGCGCGTGCGCTTGAACACCGACCCGCATGCGCCGGCCAATTTCCGCGCCAATGGCGCGCCGTCGAACATGCCGGCGTTTGCAAAGGCGTTCCAGTGCAAGCCCGGCGATGCGATGGTGCGTGGCGACAAGGATCGCGTCGCGATCTGGTAAGCGTGATTGCATCCAGCGAGCGCTGTTGCGGCAGTGCTCGCTGAAAACCCGCTGTTGTTGCGATTTTGTCGAGCTCGCTTGTGCGCTTGCGTCTGCACATTGACATGCGTGTGCAGCATCTAGACTGCCGCGCTCTGCAACACGGGGTCGGCAGTGACAAAGCGAAACATCTTCAAATGGATCGGCATCGGGGCGCTGGTGCTCGTGCTGGGCAGCGTGCTGTCGCTGTACGGCTACGGCCGCTTTGCCGATCGTCAGCGTGGCCCGGTGAGTCATGCGTTGCCAGCCACCGCATTGGCAACGCCGATCGATCAAGTCGTCGCGCCGCTGCAGCGAGCGCATGCCAACCAAACCGGCATGGTGATCCTGCCCGACAATATCGATGCGTTTGCGGTGCGCGCGCTCACCGCGCGTGCGGCCGGGCGCAGCCTGGATCTGCAGTACTACATCTGGCATGCCGACTTCACCGGCAACCTGTTGCACAACGAACTGCTGCGTGCCGCCGACCGTGGCGTGCGCGTGCGTCTGCTGCTGGACGACATGAACATCCATGGCAGCGATTCGGTGCTGGCGGCGCTGGACAGCCACCCGATGATCGAAATCCGTCTGTTCAATCCCACCCGCGCGCGTGAGGGCACATTGATGCGCGGTGTGGAGATGGTGCTGCGCATGTTCAGCATCAATCGGCGCATGCACAACAAGGCCTGGATCGCCGATGGCCGCATCGCGGTGGTGGGCGGCCGCAATGTGGGCGACGAGTATTTCGATGCCGCGCGCGACACCAATTTCATGGATATGGATGCGGCGCTGATGGGGCCGACGGTGGGCCAGGCCGATCATGTGTTCGATGCGTACTGGAACAGCCCCAATGCGTTGCCGCTGGCTGCGCTGGTGACGGCAGAACCGCAGGCGCTGGATGCGCTGCGCGGCAGTCTGGACGCCGGCCTGGCGTCGGCACGCGCGCATCCGTATGTGCAGCGCCTGCACCGTTCGCCAAGCGTGCAGGCGTTGATGCAGGGCGACCGACCGGTGCATTGGCTTGAGCACGCGCGCATCGTGTCCGACCCGCCGGAAAAGGCCGACGGCGCGCCGCCGCAGGCCGACTGGATGACGCCGGTATTGATCGGCGAGATGGCGCATGCGCAGCGCGAGCTCAAGGTGATCTCGCCGTATTTCGTGCCAGGCGACGAGGGCATGCGCTGGATCGGTGCGTTACGCCGACGCAATGTACGCGTCAGCGTGCTGACCAACTCGCTGGCCGCCAACGATGTCGTTGCGGTGCATAGCGGCTACGCCGACTACCGGGTGCCGTTACTGGCCGATGGTGTGCGTTTGCATGAGCTCAAGCCGATGGGCAAGCCCGATGGCAGCCTGTTCGGGTCCAGCGGGGCCAGCCTGCATACCAAGGCATTTGTGGTGGACGATGGCAGTGGGTTCATCGGCTCGTTCAATCTCGATCCGCGCTCGATGAACCTCAATACCGAGATGGGCCTGCTGTTCAACGATCACGCGGTGACTGCGGAGCTGGAGCGGCTGTACACCCACAAGACCAGCGCTCCGGTGAGTTATCGCGTGACGCTGCAGCAGGGGGAACTGCGTTGGCATGACGATGCCGCGCAACCGCCGGAAGTGTGGGCCAGCGAGCCGGCCGCCAGTGTATGGCGGCGTGGTGCTGCGACGGTGCTGGGCTGGTTGCCGCTGGAGTCGCAGTTGTAGCGTTCTGGTGGGGCGATTGCCCTCATCCGCCCTTCGGGCACCTTCTCCCGTGGACGGGAGAAGGGCGGTGCATGGAACTTTCGTGGACGGTAGGAGGGCGGTGCATCGAGCTTTCGTGGACGGGAGGAGGGCGGTGTATCGGACTTCCGTGGACGGGAGAGGTGGCTGCATCGGACTTCCGTGAAAGGAAGACGGGATTGCATCGCACTTCCATGGACGAGACAAAAGAGACTGCACTGGCGCGTCGAAGCAAGCCAAAGATGCGTGCCTCCGTCGCGTTATTGCAGCTGTGTCAGGATCTCGCGCGCCATTGCGCCCAGCGGCAGGATGCGGTCGGCGCCGCCGCGCTTGATCGCTTCCTTGGGCATGCCGAACACGATGCTGGTGTGCTCGTCCTGCGCCACGGTGCGCGCGCCGGCCTGACGCATTTCCAGCAGGCCGGCAGCGCCGTCGTCGCCCATGCCGGTCATGATGATGCCCAGCGCATTACTGCCGGCCGCGCGTGCGGCCGAGCGGAACAACACATCCACCGACGGACGATGGCGGTTGACCGGTGGGCCTTCCAGCACTTCGACAAAGTATTGCGCGCCACTGCGGCGCAGTAGCAGGTGCTTGCCACCGGGTGCGATCAAGGCCCGGCCGGGCATGACGCGATCGTTGTTGGCCGCTTCTTTCACTGCGATCTGGCACAGGCCGTTCAAACGCGCGGCGAAGGCGGCAGTGAACTTCTCCGGCATGTGCTGCACGATCACGATGCCGGGGCACACGCGCGGTAACGCGGTCAGCACTTCTTCCAGCGCCTGCGTGCCCCCGGTAGAGGTGCCGATGGCGACGATGCGCTCGGTGGTCTGTGCCAGGGCGCGCCCGCTTTGCGCCGGCAAAATCACATCGGCAGTGTGTTTGACCTCCGCTTCCAGCGGCGTTGCGGTGATGCGCGCGGCCAGCCGCTTGACGTTGGCGCGCGCGGCGCTGCGCACGGTGGCGACCAGTTCGTCGGCCGAGTCGGTGAGGAATTGCTTAAGTCCGAGCCGTGGCTTGGTCACCACCGCCACTGCGCCGGCGGCCAGTGCGTCCATGGTCACGCGTGCGCCTTTTTCGGTGAGCGTGGAGCAGATCACCACCGGGGTGGGCCGCTCGGCCATGATCTTGCGCAGGAAGGTGATGCCGTCCATGCGCGGCATTTCCACGTCCAGCACGATCACGTCCGGCCACTGCTGACGCATCTTCTCGATTGCCAGCAACGGGTCGGCAGCGGTGGCGATGACTTCGATGCCGGGTGCGTCGTTGAGCACGCCGACCAGCACCTGGCGCACCACCGCCGAATCGTCGACCACCATCGCCTTGATGGTGTTGGTGTTGGGGTTGGGCGTGGGGCTGGCGGTTGTGCGGTTGAACGCTGTCGACACAATGGATCCTTGGTTCACGCTTTGCGGAAGATCGAGGGTGCCACCTGCACCAGATCGATGTCGAGTTCGCTCAGGCTTTCCGAATGTCCGATGCAGAAATGCCCGCCCGATTTGAGGTTGGCGAGCACGCGCAGAATCACTTCGCGCTTGGTCTGGCCGTTGAAATAGATCATCACATTGCGCAGGAAAATCACATCGAAACTGCCAAGCGACGGCAGTGTGGCATTGAGGTTGGCATGTGCGAAGTGCACCCGATCGCGCAGGCGGCGTTCCACCAGCAAGGTGCCGGCGTAGTCGCCCTGGCCACGCAGGCAGTAGCGTTTGAGATAGGCCTGCGGAATGCCGTCGATGCGTTGCAACGCATAATGTCCGGTACGCGCCTTGGCCAGCACGCGGGTACTGATATCGGTGCCGACCACTTCGAACGGACGCCCTTGCAAGGTATCGTCCAGCACCATCGCCATGCTGTAGGCCTCTTCCCCGCTGGAGCTGGCTGCGCTCCAGCAGCGTAGCGGCAGGCTGCCGCGATGTTCGCCAGCCAGCTTGCGCAGCAGATCGAAATGCTTGGGCTCGCGGAAGAAATAGGTTTCGTTGGTGGTCAGTAGATCGATCGCGGTCTGGATCTCGGTGCGGTCCTGGCAGCTTTCCAGCAGCTGCAGATACTGCGTGTAGCTGCTGAATTGATGCTCGCGCAGGCGCTTGCCCAGGCGGCCGCACAGCATGGCCTTCTTGCCGGAGGAGATGGTGATGCCGGCGGCTTCGAAGATGAAGCGCTGAAAGCGGCCGAACTCTTGTTCGGTGATGAGGGTGGCAGTGCTCATGTGTTAGGCAATATCCGCGTCACTGGGGAGTGCGTTGTCGCACAGGCGCGCGATGCGCACGGCGTGTTCGCGCCACCACTCCGACAGCATCGGTCCGGGCATCGGCGAGGCCATCAGATAGCCCTGGGCCAGGTCGCAACCGAGCTCGCGCAGCAGGCGCCAGTCGTTCGGGGTTTCCACGCCTTCGGCAACGGCGGTGAGTTCGAGCCGATGCGCCAGTTCCAGCGTGGATTCGAGCACGGTGCGCTGGCTGCGGCTGCGATGGGCGGCATGCACGAAGCTGCGATCCAGTTTGAGTTCGGTGAATGGAATGCTGGCCAGGCGCTGCAGCGACGAAAAGCCGGTGCCGTAGTCGTCGATCGACAGACCGAAGCCATGCAGGCGCAGACGCGCCAGCATGCTCAAGGCATTCGCCGGCTCCACGAGGGCGCTTTCGGTGAGTTCCAGCACCAGGTCGGCAGGGCACAGACCGTTATCGCCAAGCTTGCCGCACAGCTGTTCGAGAAAATCCTGCTCGCTGAGCAGATTGGGCGACAGGTTCAACGCCAGCGTCAGCGTCAAGCCTTCTGCGCGCCAATCCACCAGCTGCCCGATCGCCTTGTCGATCACCTGCTGGGTCAGGGCATGGATCAGGCCTTCGCGTTCTGCCAGCGGAATGAAGCGGTCCGGCCCGATCATGTCGCCCTGCGGGCGGCGCCAGCGTGCCAATGCTTCCACACCGCGCAGGCGGCCATCCTTGAGATCGAGTTTGGGTTGGTAGGCCACGCGGATCTCGCCGCGCCGCATGGCACGATCCAGCCGCGATGCGGCTGCACCCCCGCTGGACATCAGCGGCGACGTCGCCACCGGCGCAAAGGCCGGTGCATTGGCCGCCACCTCGGGTTCGCAATCCAGCACGGTGACCAGGTCCTGCAGCTGCATCGGCTTTTCGATCCCGCCGAGCACGCGGACTCCGGCGCTGCGGCTGAGCTGCATCACCGCATCGATCAAGGCGCCGCCGCGTTGCGAGACCACGATCACCGGCACATCGTAGTGGCCGCGTGCCAGCGCATCGAGCAGCTGCACGCCGTCCATGCCCGGCATTTCCAGATCGATCAGCAACAGCGATGGGGCGGTGGCGCCACTCAACCAGTCCAGCGCGGCGTGGCCATCGGCCGCGCCGTCGACCACCGTGGCGCCGAGCTGGCGGCACAGCGCCACCGCATGCTCACGTTGGACGACGCTGTCGTCGACGACCAGCACCGGGCCGGCCAGCGCGCAATTGCAGGAGAGAGGGGCAGGGCGCATGGAAGTCCTTGCGTGCATGTGGAGCATGTCAGGCGGCCAGGTCGGCGACAGGAAGCTGAGCGAGCGCATCGTTGCTCAGCACTGCATCGGCATCGAGCAGCAATACGAAACGCTCGCCGATCTTGCCCATGGCATGGATGAAATCCCGGGCGATGCCGGTACCGAAGCTGGGTGTGTCGACGATGTCCTCGGGTGCGATGTCCAGCACCTCGCTCACCGCATCCACCAGCAGTCCGAGCACCTGGTGCGCGTCGTCACGCGCGATCTCCACGATCACGATGCAGCTGCGCTTGGTGATCGCGCTGGGGTTGCGGCCGAAGCGCTGCTGCAGGTCCACCACCGGCACCACGGCGCCACGCAGGTTGATCACGCCACGCAAGGCCGGCGGCATCATCGGCACGTCGGTGGGTGCGCGGTATTCGATGATCTCCTTGATGCCGAGGATGCCCAGGCCGAACATCTCCCCGTTCAACAGGAAGGTCAGATATTGCTGCGGCGCCGTCGATGACGGTGCCGCCGTGCTGGATGCGCTATGCGGTTGCATCGTCGGGTCCTCAGAAGCTGGCGAACTGCGATTCGTCGACCGCATCGGCCGTTGCCGCCACCGCGCTGATCTGGCGTACGTTGGTCCGCCGCGGAGGCGCGCTGTTGGCCGTGTTGCCGCTGTGGGCTGCGAGCCGGCGCGGGCCCTGCTTGCTGCCGGCCGAGGTCGCGCTGCGTCCGCCGTTGCCGAGCCGGAAAAAGCCCATCAACTGTTGCAACTGCTCGGCCTGCGCGCTCATTTCCTCCGACGTGGCGGCCAGTTCTTCGGCGTTGGCCGCTGCCGATTGCGTGGTCTGGTTCAACTGGCCCACGGCGGTATTGATCTGGCTGACACCGGCGGTCTGTTCTTCGGACGCGGCGGCGATTTCCTGCACCAGGTCGGAGGTGCGACGGATCGAGGGCACCATCTCGCCGAGCAGGCGGCCGGCGCTTTCGGCCAACTCCACGCTGGAACCGGCCACCGCGCTGATTTCCTGCGCCGCGATCTGGCTGCGCTCGGCCAGCTTGCGGACTTCGGCGGCGACCACCGCGAAGCCCTTGCCGTGTTCGCCGGCGCGCGCGGCTTCGATGGCGGCATTGAGCGCCAGCAGATTGGTCTGGTAGGCGATGTCGTCGATGATGCCGATCTTCTTGGCAATGTCCTTCATCGCCACCACCGTGGCGCGCACGGTGTCGCCGCCGTCGGCTGCTTCGCTGGCGGCCTTGGCGGCCATGCTGTCGGTGACGCGTGCGTTTTCGGTGTTCTGCCCGATCGAGGCGGTCATCTGCTCCAGCGAGGCGCTGGTTTCTTCCACGCCGGCAGCCTGCTCGCTGGCGGCCTGTGCCAATGCCTGCGCCGTGGCGCTGACCTCTTCCGAGGCGCTGGCCAGGTTTTCGGCATTGCGGTTGACCTCATCGACGATCTCGGTCAGCCGGCTCATGGTGGTGTTGACGTAGCGCTGCATGTCGGCGAACGCGCCTTCGTAATGACCTTCCACGGTGTGGGTGAGGTCGCCGTCGGCCATCGCGCCCATTACCTGAATCACTTCGGAAATGCTGCGCAAGTTGCCGCGTGCGCGCTCCACCGTTTCGTTGATGAAGGCCTTCTTGCCGGGCAGCTGTGCCAATGGCGCATCGAAATTGCCGCGACCGAATTCGGCCACCACGCCCATCGCCAGTTTCTTCACCGCGATATGCGCACCCACCATCTGGTTGATGCCGCTGGCCATGCTGCGGAAGTCGCCATCGAAACGGCTACTGTCGATGACCACATCGATATCGCCGGCTTCGTGTTCGGCCGACATGTGGTTGATCTGTCCGATCAGCCCGGTGAGGTTGCCGCGCACCTGTTCGAGAGTCTCGTTGATGAAGCGCTTCTTGCCCGGCAGCAGCGGCAGCTGCGCGGTGAAGTTGCCGCGACCGAATTCGGCCACGCAGGCGATGGCCTGCTTCTTGACCGTGATATGGCCGGCCACCATCGCATTGATGCCTTCGGCCATGCGACGGAAATCGCCGGTGAAGCGCTGCGTGTCGATGACCACATCGATATCGCCGGCGTCGTGCTCGACCGACATGCGGTTGACCTCGGCGACCATGCCGGTGAGGTTGCCGCGCATCTGATCGACCACCTCGTTGATGAAAGCCTTCTTGCCCGGCAGGCGTTCGAGCTCTGCGGAAAAATTACCGCGGCCGAATTCGGCCACGCACGCCATGGCCTGCTTTTTCACTGCGATATGGCCGGCGACCATGCGGTTGATGCCGTCGCCCATGGTGCGGAAGTCGCCATCGAAACGTGCCACATCGATACGCGCATCGATCTCGCCGGCATCGTGTTCGCGCGAGACGCGATTGATCTCGTCGTTGACGTGGCGGATGCCGCTTTGCATCTTGCGCAGCGCGCGCAACAGGTCGCCGGCCTGTTCGTCGCGCACCTGCGGCAGGGCCAGGTCGAAATTGCCGCGCGAGAACGCGTCCAAGGTGGTGGTGGCAAGATCGAGCGAACCGGTAGCGCTGCGGATGGCGGCGATCAGCAACACCCCGCTGACGATTGCAGCCAACAGGCTGGCGCCGAGCAGGGCGGCATGCGACAGCGAGAGCGCGAAACCGGCGACGATCGCCGCAACCGGCAACGCGAGAGCGACAGCAGCGGTGAACCACAGCTGCGTGGTAATGGGGAAACGGAGTGACATGGCGGCAGCTTCCTGGTCTCAGGGAACAACGAATGACGCGGAGGTGGAAATGAGTGGTACTGCGAATGCTCAGGCCGCCAGGGCGTCCTGATGTGGATGCAATTGCTGGATCAGGCTGGGCACATCGAGAATCAGCGCGACATCGCCGCTGCCCAGAATGCTTGAGCCACTGATGCCTCTGACCTGCGTAAAGACTTTGGACAACGGCTTGATGACGGTCTGCCATTCGCCCAGCAAGGTGTCCACGACCAGCCCGAAGCGCTGCACGCCCTGGCGGATCACCACGATGCTTTCGCGTGCCGGGGTCTTGCCGCCAAGCGCAAACAACTCGCGCAGCCGCACATACGGCAATACGTTGCCGCGCAGGTCGATGTAGTCGCTGGCGTAGTCGGGCGTGAATTCCACGCACTCTTCCACCACATCCAGCGGCACCACGAACACCGACTTGCCGATACCGACCTGGAAGCCGTTGATGATGGCCAGCGTCAGCGGCAGCCGCACCGAGATGGTGGTGCCGACGCCCGCAGTGCTGTCTATCTCGACGGTGCCACGCAGCGCGGTGATGTTGCGCTTGACCACGTCCATGCCCACGCCGCGCCCGGACAGGTTGGTGACTTTCTCGGCAGTGGAAAAGCCGGGCTCGAAGATCATCGCAAAGACGTCGCGGTCGCTCAGTTGGCGGCCGGGTTCGATCAGGCCGCGTTCCAGCGCCTTGGCCAGGATGCGGTCGCGGTTCAAGCCGCCGCCATCGTCGGTGATCTGGATGACGATGCTGCCGGAGTCGTGATAAGCGTTCAGGCCCACCGTGCCGCGTGCGGGCTTGCCGCGCGCCACGCGCACGTCCGCCGGCTCGATGCCGTGGTCCATCGCGTTACGCACCAGATGGGTGAGCGGGTCGCCGATCTTTTCCACCACCGACTTGTCCAGCTCGGTGTCTTCGCCGGCAACGACCAGCGCGATGTCCTTGCCCAACTCGCGCGCCACATCGTGCACCACGCGCTGGAAGCGGCTGAACGTGCCACCGATCTTGACCATGCGCAGCTGCAGGGCGCTTTCACGCACGTCTTCCACCAGCCCGGCCAGGATCGATGCCGATTCCAGCAGTTGCGCATCGCCAGTGCGCTGCGCGTTCGCGTTGGTGCTGGACACGGCGATGATGAGTTCGCCCACCAGGTCGATCATGCGATCGAGTTTGTCCGCATCCACGCGAATCGAACGCGCGTCGGCGTTGCGTGCGCCTGCATCGGGCGCAGCACGCGCCGGTGCCGAGGCTGCAGCGGAGACCGCCGCTGCGGGCGCGCGACTGGCAGGCGCCGCAGGCGCAGGTTCTGCGACCACGTGCAGTGCCGCATCGACCGGCGCCGGCACTGCAGTGATGTCCAGGTCGCAATCGTCCAGGACGAATTCGAACACCTCTTCGATTGCGGCGCGATCGGCATCGCTGCGCAGCAGGATCTGGAAGCCGAGATAGTTGGCTTCCGGATCGAGATCGTCGAAGGATGGCAACTGGCTGGCATCGGTGCTGATCGATTCCACCGACCCCAGTCCGCGCAGGTTGCGAATCAGCTTGAGCGGCGAGTTGCCGAAGCGCAGCGCATCGGCATACAGCTTCAAGGTGACGCGCCAATACCCGCTCTGTTTTTCCGGTATGTGCTGGACGGCGGCGGCAGTGACGCCGCAGACGCTGGCTTGCAGATAGGTCTGCAGCTGCGCCAGCAGCGGCTCGGCTTCGGCCGCCAGTGCGGCCGGATCGGCATGGCCGGGGTCGGCGGCGGTTTCCACCAGCGCATGGATATGGTCGCAGCACACCAGCAACAGCCCGATCAGCTCCGAGCTCAGGGTGATCGCGCCATCGCGCACCAGGTCCAGCACGCTTTCCACCACATGGGTGAAGCCGACCAGCTGCGGCAGATCGAACAAGCCGCCCGACCCCTTGATGGTATGGGCCGCGCGAAAGATCGCGTTGACCGCATCGGGCGAGGATTCGCCACGCTCGGCTTCGAGCAGGTGGCGTTCCATGTCTTCGAGCAGGTCCCGGCTCTCGGCCAGGAAAGTCTGCATCAGCTGGTTCATGTCCATGCGCGCGTTGATCCTTTAGTGAAGCTGTTCGCCGAGGCCGGCAACCGCGTGCGGATACAAGGCCTCAAGCAGGCCGAGCAGTTCGATCACATCGATCACCGCGCGGCTGGAATCGGTGAGCGAAAACGGCCGCCCATCTGCCCTGATCGCCTGCTGGGTGGCCAGCAGCAACTGCAGCCCGGTGGTATCGATCTCGCTGACCGCGCCCAGGTCCAGATGCAGGCCACCCGGATGCAGCAATGCCGGCTGCAGCAGCGGCTTGAGTTCGGCCGCGCGACGGATCGTCATCTCGCCTTCGAGGGCGAGCGTCAGTGGTGCGGGTAGATCGGTACGTGGGATGTTCATTGATGCCTCAAGCGATGCGATGGCGCACGGATGCGCGCCATGACGCGAAGGAAGATCGCCGGCGGGTCTTGCTGTGAGCTGGTCTGCACACAGGGACATGCCGGTCTATGCAGGTATCGGCCCGTGACAGAAATATTTAGTTGAAATTCAGCAGGATGATGGATTTGAGAAGCCCATCACCACCCGGGCATAAACTGCTCAGGTTCGTCACAAGCAGGCTCAGGCGAAGGATGTCCTGGACAGTCCTGCAAGACAGATAACTGCAAGTCGGCCGCTTTCTTTAATGCAAAGGACGTGACGGCTTGCGGCTTTTTTGCAGAAATCACGCTGGAAAGAAGCGGTATTTGTCACGCGCCAGTGACGGTGGCGCGATGGGCTTTCATCGAAATGCCGCATCGCGTCGCGCTGCGTGTCTGCTGCCGATGCGCCATCGGTGAGGCGCTTGGCGTGATTCAGTGTCGGAACCGACTACGCAGCCAAGCGCGACCATTGGCCGCGCTTCAGCCCGGTGCCAACGCCGCCAACAATCCACGCGCCGCGTTGAACCGGTCGGCGCCTTCGGGCAATGGCAACTTGATGCGCAGCTTGTCCGGGCCGTCCATCGTGTAGATCTTTGGCTGTTTCTGGATCATCTGGATCACCGTCATCGGGTCGATCGCCGGCTTGGCCTCGAACACCAGACGGCCGCCGTTTTCGCCCAGGTCCAGCTTGCGGATACCCAGGGCATTGGCCTGCAGCTTGAGCTCGGCAATGGCGAACAGATGCTTGACCGGGCCCGGCAGCAGGCCGAAGCGGTCGATCATCTCCACCTGCAACTCGCGCAGCGCATCGGCATCGCGGGCACTGGAAATGCGCTTGTACAGGGTCAGGCGCGTATGCACGTCGGGCAGATAATCCTCTGGAATCAGCGAGGCCACATGCAGCTCGACCTCGGCGCCACGCACCTCGTCGCCGGCATCCAGATCCGGCAGCTTGCCCTGGCGGATACTGCGCACGGCGCGTTCCAGCAGTTCGGTATACAGGCTGAAACCGACCTCGGCCATCTGCCCGCTCTGGTCTTCGCCCAACAGCTCGCCGGCACCGCGGATTTCCAGATCGTGGGTGGCCAGGGTGAAGCCTGCGCCGAGCTCGTCCATCGAGGCGATCGCTTCCAGGCGCTTTGAAGCATCGGCGGTCATCGAGCGACGATCCGGCACCAGCAGGTACGCATAGGCGCGATGATGCGAACGACCGACCCGTCCGCGCAGCTGATGCAACTGCGCGAGACCGAAGCGGTCGGCGCGGTTGATGATGATGGTGTTGGCGTTGGGAATGTCGATGCCCGACTCGATGATCGTGGTCGACAGCAACACGTTGAAGCGTTGCTTCTGGAAATCCAGCATCACCCGCTCCAGCTCGCGCTCGGGCATCTGCCCATGCGCGATGCCGATGCGCGCTTCCGGCACCAGCTCGGCCAGGTCGCGCTGCATGCGCACGATGCTTTCCACATCGTTGTGCAGGAAATACAGCTGCCCCCCACGACTGAGCTCGCGCTGGAACGCTTCGCGCAACAAGGTGTTATCCCAGGCGGTGATGAAGGTCTGCACGGCGAGCCGGTTCGGCGGCGGGGTGGCGATGATCGACAGGTCGCGCAAGCCGGCCATGGCCATATTGAGCGTGCGCGGGATCGGCGTGGCGGTCAGCGTGAGCAGATGCACGTTGGCGCGCATCGCCTTGAGCGCTTCCTTCTGGCGCACGCCGAAGCGCTGTTCCTCGTCGACCACGACCAGGCCCAGGTCCTTGAACTTCACGTCCGGCTGCAGCAGTCGGTGCGTGCCGATGATGACGTCGATATCGCCGCTGGCGACCTTCTCCAACTCAGCCTTGATCTCCTTGGTGCTCTTGAAGCGCGACAGCACTTCCACCTTCATCGGGTAATCGGCGAAGCGGTCGCGGAAGTTGCGGTAGTGCTGCTCGGCCAGCAGTGTGGTCGGCACCAAGACGGCGACCTGCTTGCCGGCACTTGCGGCGGCGAAGGCCGCACGCACGGCCACTTCGGTCTTGCCGAAGCCCACATCGCCGCAGACCACGCGATCCATCGGCTGGCTGCTGCCCAGATCGCGCAGCGTCGCATCGATGGCGGCCAGCTGGTCGGGAGTTTCCTCGAATGGAAAGCCGGCCGCGAACGGTTCGTACATCGCGCGGTCCACCTGCAAGGCCAGACCGGCGCGCGCGCGCCGGCGCGCCTGGATTTCCAGCAACTCGGCCGCCACGTCGCGCACCTTCTCGGCGGCCTTGCGCTTGGCCTTGGTCCATTGTTCGCCGCCCAGCGAATGCAGCGGTGCGGTCTCGGCCGAGGCGCCGGAATAACGGCTGATCAGATGCAGCTGCGCCACCGGCACATACAGCCGGTCGCCCTTGGCGTATTCGATTTCCAGAAACTCGCCGGGCATGCCGCCGGCATCGAGCACGATCAGCCCACGGTAGCGGCCCACGCCGTGGTCCTCGTGCACGATCGGCGCGCCTTCGGACAGCTCGCCCAGGTCGCGGATGATCGCTTCCGGCTCGCGCCCGACCCGGCGGCTGCGACGCGGCTGGTTGGCCCGCTCGGGAAACAGCTGGCGCTCGGTCAGCACCGCAATCTGCGGGCTGTCCAATGCAAAGCCGTCTTCCAGCGGCGCCACGGTGATGCCGAAGCGCAACGTGGTCGCGGCCAGGAAGGCGGGCAGGTCGGCGACGACCTCCGGCTTCAATTGCGCGGCGGCCAGCACTTCCATCAAGGCTTCGCGGCGACCGGCCGAATCCGACGCCACCAGCACGCGGCCCGGGTAATGGCTCAGGAACGAGGCCAGCGCCTGACCGGCCGGTGCGTCCTTTGCCGCGACCGGCAGCGGCGGCAACGGCTGATCGCCGAGTGCGGCGGCCTCGTCGATGCGCGCATGGTCGCTGGCCCAGACTTCGATGCGCGCCAGCTTGTTGAGCCGCTCGCGCAATGCGTCCGGTGATTGATACAACTCGTCCGGCGTCAGCAGCGGGCGCTCCACATCGTGGCGGCGTTGCTCGTAGCGGTCCTGCGCCTGTGCCCAGAACGTATCGGCCGCGTTGGACACGCCGGTGGCGACCAGCGGCAACACGCGCTTGTCCAGATAATCGAACAAGGTCGCGGTCTTGCTGAAGAACATCGGCAGGTAATACTCGACGCCCGACGGCGCCAGACCGGACTTCAGATCCTGATACAGCGCGCTGCGCCGGGTATCCACGTCGAAACGTTCGCGCAGGCAGGCCAGCACGCGTTCGATGCTGGCGTCGTCCATCGGCACTTCGCGGCCCGGTAGCAGCTTGACCGCCTCCACCTTGTCCAGCGAGCGCTGCGATTCCGGATCGAAGGCGCGGATCGAGTCGATATCCTCGTCCAGCAATTCGATCCGCAATGGCGTGGCTTCGCCCATCGGAAACACATCGAGCAGGCCGCCGCGCACTGCGAAATCGCCCGGGTCCATCACCTGCGGCACGTTGCGGTAACCGGCGCTTTCCAGACGGCGTTTTTCCGCCTCCAGATCCAGCCGCTGCCCGACCTTGAGATCGAAACTGCCGCCGACGATGTAGCTCAAAGGCGCCAGCTGCTGCATCAGCGTCTGCACCGGCACGATCACCACACCCTTGGTCAGCGTGGGCAGGCGGTGCAACGCGGCAAGCCGCTGACTGATGATTTCCGGGTGCGGGCTGAATTGATCGTAGGGCAGGGTTTCCCAGTCGGGAAACGGCACCACCGGTAGCGCGGACTGTTCGCCGAGCAGGGCATGCAGATCGGCTTCGATCTGATGCGCGCTTTGGTTATCGCGCGCGATCACCAGCAGCGGGCCGGTGTGCGCTTCGGCAGCGCGTGCGATCGACCAGGCCAGTGCAGTCGGCGAAGACGGAGCGCGCCAATAGGCACGGAGCTGGCCGGACTTGGGCAGCGGCGGAGAGGGGAAGGTGGTTGGCGACGGCATCAGCCCGCAATTTTATCAGAGCGCCCGCTACGACCGGTCCATCCGGCGTGAAAGCGGGCGTCGAGTCGCCTGTGCAGAAGCGCGTCCCCCGGGGGTCAGGTCAAGTACCGACTTGCTGGTACCGGGCAAACCTTGGCAAGCAACCCGTTGGGCAAGTTGCAGCCGGAAGCACAGGTCACAAACCTGATTAGTCGAGCGCGCGGTGCCCTCACCGCTCGCGGGACACGCCGCAAGTACGTCCTTGTAGGCTCGGTGGCGGCATCCATGCCGCCACACGGTCCCGCAAGCGGCGAGGACACCGCACCAGAGAGCTGATCGGTTGTTTTCTTGAAAACATGCACACCGACCATCTCGATGGTCCTTGTCCGCTCACC
>NZ_JACHOF010000005.1:0-17237 GCF_014199765.1 Xanthomonas sp. 3058
AGGTCTGACACCGTACGAATTCATCTGCAAACAGTGGACATCCGAACCCGATCTGTTCAAGGTGGATCCGATCCATCTAATGCCGGGACTGAACACCTAGCAAGTCGCCGGGCAGGCACGCTTGGCCGAATCAAGACGTCCCGATGCTCAGTTTACTGTGCAAGCCATGCCCAGGGGGACATTGATCCGTCCCTGGCGGTGCGGAGTCGATCACCAGATCCTGACACGCTGCTCGGGCGCAAGATACAGCTGCTCGCCCTGCTTCACCTCAAACGCCGGATACCAGGCGTCGATGTTGCGCACGGTCTGCGCGCGGAAGCGTCCGGGGGCGTGTACATCGGTGAGTACTGCATTGCGTAGCGCTGCGTCGCGGTACTTGCTGCGCCAGGCCTGCGCAAAGCCCAGGAAAAAGCGCTGATCCGGGCTGAAGCCATCGATGGTCTGCGGCTGCTTGCCTTGCAGCGACAACTGATAGGCGTCGTAGGCGGTGGCCAGCCCGGCGACGTCGGCAATGTTTTCGCCCAGCGTCAGCTTGCCGTTGACCGCCAGATCGTCGAACGGTTTGTAGGCACTGAACTGCGCGGCGAGCGCGTTGCCGGCGGTCTCGAATTTTTTCAGGTCCTGCGGCGTCCACCAGTTGTGCAGCTCGCCGTGCTCGTCGAACAACGCACCCATGTTGTCGAAGCTGTGACTGATTTCGTGGCCGATCACCGCACCGATCGCGCCATAGTTCACCGCATCGTCGGCGGCCGGGTCGAAGAACGGCGGTTGCAGAATCGCCGCCGGAAACAGCAGTCGGTTTTCCAGCGGTATGTTCAGTGCGTTGACTTCCTGCGGCAGCATGTACCACTCACGGTGATCCACCGGCGTGCCCAGCTTGGCCAGGTTGCGGCGGTAGTCGAACAGGTCGGCACGTTCGACGTTGCCCAGCGCATCGTCGCGGCGCACGTCCAGGCCGCTGTAATCGCGCCAGGTGTCCGGGTAGCCGACCGCGACCGTCAAGCCGGCGATCTTGGCCTTGGCATGCTGCTTGGTTTCCGGGCTCATCCACGCCAGCGCGTCGATGCGCTTGCCGAAGGCGGCGACGATGTTCTTGACCATCTCTTCGGCGCGCGCCTTGGTTTGCGGGCTGACGTACTTTTTCACATAGCGCTGGCCGACCGCCTCGCCCAACGCGGCATTGGTGGCATCGATGCCGCGCTTCCAGCGCTGGCGCTGGCGTGGTGTGCCTTCCAGCGTGGTGCCATAGAACGCGAAGCGCTCGTCGGCGAAGGCCTTGGACAGATAGGGCGAGGCACGGTCCAGCGCGCGGAAGCTGAGGTAATCCTTCCAGGTCTGCAGCGATTCGGACTGCACCAATGCCGACAATCCGGCCACGGCCTGCGGTTGCCAGACGATGAAATCCTGCTGCGCCTTCAATCCGGCCGCTTCGAAGAACAACGGCCAATCCAGGCCGGGCGCATTGCGCACGAAGTCGGCCTGTTTCCACGCATTGGCGCCGGCCTGCACGTTGTTGGTCTGCTCGGCGGTGGCGTGCGCGCGCGCAATCGCCGTTTCCAGTGCCAGGATGTGTTCGGCCTTGGCCGGCGCGTCGCCGATGCCGGCCAGTTCCAGCAGTTTGACGATGTGCGCACGGTAGGCCTCGCGCAGCTGTGCCATGCGCCCGTCGTCCAGATAGAAGCTGCGGTCGGGCATGCCAAGACCGCCTTGCACCAGATACGGCACGTAGCGGTCGGGGTGATGCAGATCCTGCGTGATCCACACCCCGAATAGCCGGTCGGTGTAGAAATTGGTGGAGTTGAGCAGATCCACGTCGGTGCGCAACTGGCCGCCCAGGGTGCGTGCCAATGCCTGCTTGTCGTCCAGCTGCGCAATCGCCTCCAGCGCCGGCTGCACCGGGCGCACCCCTTTGACCTCGATGCCGGCTTCGTCCATGTAGGCGGCGTAGTAGTCGCCGATCTGCTTGTCTTCACCGGTGACGCGGTCGTTGGCGGCGGCGCCTTCGATGATGTCGCGGCTATGCCGTTCGGTCTCGATGGCGATGCTGACGAAGCTGGTGAAGCTGGAGCGGTCGTCCGGAATCCGGGTGGTCTTGACCCAGTTGCCGCTGGCATAGCCGAAGAAGTCGTCGCCTGGCGTCACGCTGCGGTCCATGCCGGCGAGGTCGAAGCCGAAATCGCCGAGCTTGGGGGTGCTGGGCGCCGGCTTGGCCTGCGTGCTGGCCGACGGCGCCTGCGCGAGGTCATCGCGATGACATGCGGCACTGGTGAGCAGGGCGGCAGAGATGGCAGCGATCAGGACAGGACGGGACAAAGGAGCCATGCGGCGCAACTCGAAACTGATACAGACGTTCCAGTGTAAGTTGCCACCGTCGTCGCGTCCCGGGCCAAACAGCGGCGATAACGCGACAGCGGCATTGCGGACACGCCCGGTTCAGCGCCGGCGCTGGTACCAGAAGCCGAGTGCGTCGCGCGTCTGCAGCATGCGCCGGCCGCGCCACAGAAACCGCAGCAGCAAGCCCAGGTGTTCGCGCTTGGAAAAACTGCGCAGCTTGCGGTCAGAGGTGTGCACGGTCTGGCGCAGGATGACGAACCGCCCGCAGCGCGCCAGGGCGCGGCTCAAGGCGACGTCCTCACCGGCGTAGTAGCGTGCGTCGAAGCCGCCTGCGCTGAAGAATGCAGCGCGCGTGCAGAACAGAAAGCACCCGGGCGCGATCCCGCTGACCCGGAAGAACCAACCGAAGATGGCTTGGGCGGTGCGTTCGGACCATGTGCGGTCGCCCTGCAGGTGCACCTGCGCGCCACCACCCACCGCGCCGGCATCCAGCGCGGCAAGCGCTGCGCCGACCACCTGCGGGTTGACCAAGGTGTCGGCATCCAGAAACAGCAGCCGATCGCCTTGCGCCAGTTGCGCACCGGCATTGCGGGCGGCGGCGATATGCCGCAGTTGCACCTCGAGCACCTGCGCATCGGCCGCGCGCGCAAGGGCGGCGGTGTCGTCTCCGCAGCCGTCGGCCACCACGATGACCTCGTACTCCAGCTGCATGGCCTGCGCGCAGGCATGCAGGCACCGCAGGGTGTCGCCGATCAGCGCGGCCTCGTCATGGGCGGGAATCACAAAGGACAGCATGCGGTCGTTTGAAGTCTGTAGGTGATACGGATCAGTGTGCGAGCCGCGCCGGTGCGCTGGTGTGAGCGTGCGGCGCCCACTGCAGGCGGCCGCACGGCATGGGTCAGCGGTTGACCGCGCCCATCATCGCCTCGGGATAGCGGGTGCCGGCGGCGGCCAGCGGCGGGAAGATCGCATCGATACGCGCCAGCTCGTCCGGCATCAGCGCCACATCGAGCGCACCGATGTTTTCTTCCAGATAGGCCAGACGCTTGGTGCCCGGGATCGGGATCAGGTCCTGGCCCTGCGCCAGCACCCAGGCCAACGCCAACTGTCCGGGCGTGATGCCCTTGTCGGCGGCGATCGCCTTCACCTGCTCCACCAGGTGCAGGTTGCGGGTGAAGTTGTCGCCCTGGAAACGCGGCGAATGGCGACGGTAATCGTCGGCATCGAAGTCTTCCGGCGAGGAGAACGCGCCGGTGAGAAACCCACGCCCCAGCGGCGAATACGGAACGAAGCCGATACCGAGCTCGCGCACCGTGGTGAACACGCCGTTGTCTTCCGGCTCGCGCGACCACAGCGAGTATTCGGTCTGCACGGCGGTGATCGGATGCACCGCATGCGCGCGGGCAATGGTGGCTGCGGCAGCTTCCGACAAGCCGAGGAAACGCACCTTGCCCTGTTCGACCAGGCGCGCCATCGCGCCGACCGTGTCTTCGATCGGCACGTTGGGGTCCACGCGGTGCTGGTAGTACAGGTCGATGTGTTCGACGCCCAGGCGGCGCAGGCTGGCTTCGCAGGCGGACTGCACATAGGCCGGGCTGCCATCGATGCCGCGCACCGACGGGTCGTTGGGATCGAGCTTGATGCCGAATTTGGTGGCCAGAAACACTTCGTGCCGACGTGAGGCGATCGCCTTGCCGACCAGCACTTCATTGGTATGCGGGCCGTACATGTCGGCGGTGTCGAGCAGGCTGATGCCGTGGTCGAGCGCGCGGTGGATCACCGCGATCGACGCAGCCTCGTCGCTGCGATCGCCATAGAACGCGCTCATGCCCATGCAGCCGAGGCCGAGTGCAGAAACGGTGGGGCCGGACCGGCCAAGCGTGCGGGTTTGCATGGTGGAAAGCTCCATGTGGGAGAGGGCCGGGGAAGGATGCGGTTGGGCGTGTTAGGGCGATGTGCCGCGATCGGTGAGGCGTTGCGGGCTGGTGTGCGACGCACGCGCGGCAATCGGTGTGCAGCGCGCCGCCGCTGCCGTCATGCACGACGAGCTGGCGATGCCCGCCCCGCCTCGGTCAGTCCGTGCGCGGAAAGATCGCGCCCAACGGCGTAGCCACTTGGTGCCCAGGGCATCAAGCGGTTGCCGGGTCCGCCATGCATTCGACCAGGTAATCGATGAAGCTGCGCACCTTCGGCGCGAGATGGCTGCGGCTGGTATAGACCGCAAAGATGCCGACGTCGGCCAAGGCGTACTCGGGAAGAATGCGAACCAGGCGACCGGCGGCGAGATGGTCGTCGGCCAGAAAATCGGCCTGTATCACGATGCCCAGGCCAGCTAGCGCGGCCACATTGAGGACATGCCCGTTGTTGGCGTGCAGCCCGCCGCGGATACGCACCTCGACCGCGCCTTCCGGCCCGTGAAAGCGCATCTCGTTGCCGCTGGGTGCGTAGTGGTAGAGCAGGCATTCGTGGTCGGCCAGCTCCGAGGGGTGCATGGGCGTACCCGCGCGGGCCAGATAGGCCGGTGCCGCACAGGGCACGACGCGCACCGTTCCCAGGCGCCGCGCAATCAGCGTCGGCGCCGGCTGACGGGTGATGCGGATGACCACGTCGAAGCCTTCTTCGACCATGTCGACCAGCCGGTCGGACAGCGACAGATCCAGTTCCACCTGCGGGTAACGTGCGCGGAAACCGGGCAGCAACGCCGCCAGGCGCTCGATTGCGTAGCTCAACGGTGCATTGACGCGCAATACGCCGGCCGGCTCCAACGCCTGCGCGCCCACTGTGGCCTCCAGATCGTCCAGATCGGCCAGCAGCTGCAGGCAGCGCTGGTAGTAGGCGGTGCCGGCGCTGGTCAGGCTCACTCGTCGTGTCGTGCGGTTGAGCAGGCGGGTGCCCAACCGTTGTTCGAGCGCGGCGACCTGGCGGGTCACGCTGGCGGTGGAGCGGTCCAGCGCGTCGGCGGCGGCGCTGAAGCCGCTGCGTTCGGCCACGGCGGTGAACACACGCATCGCATCCAGGGTATCCATGGATCGTCCGATTGTTGCTTCGATTGCAATAAATTATCCGAATTAAAACTATTTATCATGAATTTGTAAGCAATAGGCTGTGTGGACTCTCACTGGAGCGCGTCGCATGTCCACCGTATCGGCCTCTCCGCATACCGTTGCCTACGGCGCTGCCTTGTTGCGCGTCAGTCTGGGTGCGTTGTTTCTGGCGCATGGCCTGACCAAGCTGCTGGTGTTCACGCCGGCCGGCACCGTGGCCTATTTCCAGTCGCTCGGCCTGCCGGGCCCGCTCGCCTACCTCACCATCGCGCTGGAACTCGGGCTCGGCCTGTCCTTGGTGCTCGGCGTCTACGCGCGTTGGGTCGCCCTGCTGGGCGTGCCGTTGCTGCTGGGCACCATCGTCAGTGTGCATGGCGGCAACGGCTTCGGCTTCTCCAATCCGGGCGGCGGCTGGGAATACCCGGCATTGTGGGCGGTGCTGCTGATCGTGCAATCGCTGCTCGGCGATGGTGCGTTGGCATTGAAGCCGGCGCGTTGAAGCGGCCTGTCGCCCTGTTCGAGGAGTTGCCGATGCCCCGCCTGCCTTCCCTCTATATCTCGCACGGATCGCCGATGACTGCGCTGCAGCCAGGGCAGGTTGGCGAGCGCCTGGCAGAACTGGGCCAGGCCTTGCCGCGCCCGCGGGCGATCGTGATCGCCTCCGCGCATTGGCTGGGCCGTCGCCCGTTGGTCAGTAGCGCTGCCCGGCCGGCGACCATTCACGACTTTGGCGGTTTTCCTGCACCGCTCTACGCATTGGACTACCCCGCGCCGGGCGAGCCGGTGCTGGCGCAGCGGATCGCGGCTCGCCTGGAACAGGCCGGCCTGCATCCGCAGCTGGACCCGCAGCGCGGCTTCGACCATGGCGTGTGGGTGCCACTACGCTTGCTGTATCCGGCTGCGGACATCCCGGTGGTGTCGGTGTCGATCCAGCCCGAACTCGGCCCCGCCCACCAGTTTGCGGTGGGGCGCGCGCTGGCTTCGCTGCGCGACGAAGGCGCGCTGGTGATCGGCTCGGGCAGCATCACCCACAACCTGCACGATCTTCGCCACGGCTACAGCGTCGAACGCGAGGCGCCGTATGTGCGGCCCTTCATCGAGTGGACCGAGCGCAAGCTGGTCGAAGACGACATCCCCGCGCTGCTGGATTATCGCCGCCAGGCACCGTATGCCGAACGCGCGCATCCCACCGACGAACACCTGTTGCCGCTGTATGTGGCGATGGGTGCGGCCGGCGGCGACCGGCTCGGCGCGCAGCGCATCGATGCGGGTATCGACATGGGGTTGCTGGCGATGGACATCTACCGCTTCGATGGCGGCGGCCTGGTTGCGGGGCATGCTGTGGCGTAGCGCCCAATGTGGTCCGGTGCATCCTCCGTGCTCCCGTGCGGGAGAGCGGGAGAGCGGGAGAGCGGGGCGGCTCGCGGCGTAAGGCGTAAGGCGACCCCGCCCGGGGCTGCGGCATGCGCGGGGACGGTGCGGTCTTGCCCCCTGACGCGGCCGCTGGCGACCTCTGCGCGACCCCGTTGCCGCGCTCTGAAGCATTCACGATGCGGTACGGCCCAGTCTCACAGCGTGAGACGCACCCGTCTCATGCTACTGCCGTGAAAATCCTCGACAAGCTCGCAGTGCTGGCCGATGCGGCCAAATACGATGCCTCCTGCGCTTCCAGCGGAGCGAACAAGCGCAATTCGCTCGGTACCGGCGGCATCGGCAGCACCGAGGGCATGGGCATCTGCCACTCGTACACGCCGGACGGCCGCTGTGTGTCGCTGCTGAAGATCCTGCTCACCAACTTCTGCGTGTTCGACTGCGCGTATTGCGTCAATCGGGTGTCCAGCAATGTGCGCCGCGCGCGCTTCACCCCGGAAGAAGTGGTCACGCTGACGCTGGACTTCTACAAGCGCAATTACATCGAGGGCCTGTTCCTCTCCAGCGGCATCATCCGCAACTCCGATTACACGATGGAGCAGCTGGTGGAAGTGGCGCGGCAGCTGCGCGAGGTGCATCACTTCGCCGGCTACATCCATCTCAAGACCATTCCCGATGCAACCCCGGAGTTGCTGGCGGCGGCCGGCCGTTATGCCGACCGTCTGAGCATCAATGTGGAACTGCCGACCGAGCAGGGCCTGACGCTGCTGGCACCTGAAAAAAGCGTTGGCGGCATCCGCGCGGCGATGGGCGAGCTGCGTTGGCGCATCGAGGAAAACCAGCTGGAGCGCAAGGCCGAGAAGGTGCGCCGGGCCAAGCCGCCCCGCTTCGCGCCGGCCGGTCAGAGCACGCAGATGATCGTCGGTGCCGACGACGCCAACGACCGCAGCATTCTGCACACCAGCCACAATCTCTACGGCAATTACCGGATGCGCCGGGTGTATTACTCGGCCTTCAGTCCGATCCCGGATGCCTCGTCCAAGTTGCCGCTGCAGGCCCCGCCGTTGCAGCGCGAGCACCGGCTGTATCAGGCCGACTGGTTGCTGCGCTTTTACGAGTTCAGCGTGGAAGACATTGCGCCGGCGCACTCCAGTGGCATGCTCGATCTCGATGTAGACCCGAAGCTGGCCTGGGCGTTGCGCAACCCGGAGCGGTTTCCGGTGGATTTGAACGTGGCGCCACGCGAGATGTTGCTGCGGGTGCCGGGCCTGGGCACGCGCAATGTGGAGCGCTTGTTGCTGTCGCGCAGGCATGCACGGTTGCGGGTGGGAGACCTGGCACGCTTGCGGGTGCCGATGAAGAAGTTGCTGCCGTTCGTGAGTGTGCTGGATCATCATCCGCGCCAGCGACTGGATGATCCGGTGCGGTTACGCGCGCAGTTGGCGCCAGCGCCACGGCAGGCGAGTCTGTTCGATTGAAACCGCAGCTACCCGCTAGCATCTGGTGCACCGCCGCTTCCGCTGCCTTCTCCCATGTTGCGGGAGAAGGTGCCCGAAGGGCGGATGAGGGCGGCATCACGCGCAAAGGTGCCACCCAACACCAGTGCTTGCGCAGCAACACGACGCTTTTGCCAATCCCCAACCCCGCCCATCGCGATGTTCAGCGCTGACGTTGCGCCGGGTTGGAGTCTTGATGCGTGGCGCGCGTCGGCGCGGGCGGGGTGGTGCGCGCAGGTGGAGCCTGATTCCATTGCATGGAATGGGGGCGTGCAGGGCGGGTTGTTGATGGGGCAGGCGCTGTCGGAGTTGCCGGCAGTGGTTGGTGCGCCACGGGTGTCGGCGGAGTTTCTGCAGATGGCGGGCGCAGTGCTGTGTCATCGCGATCCGCAGCGGTACGCGGTGCTGTATCGGTTGTTGTGGCGGGTGGCGTCCGGTGAGCGGGCGTTGCTGGAGCGGGCGACCGATGTCGATGTGCACCGGGTGGCGCAGTGGCAGAAAGCGGTGCAGCGCGATACGCACAAGATGAAGGCGTTCGTGCGCTTTCGGCGCCTGCCCGGCGAAGAGGAAGACTTCGTGGCGTGGTTCGAGCCCGAACATTGGATCGTGGATCGGGTCGCGCCGTTTTTCGCGCGCCGTTTCGCTGGCATGCGCTGGGCGATTCTCACGCCGTATCGCAGCGTACGTTGGGATGGGCAGGCGTTGACGTTCGGCGAAGGCGCGGTGCGCACGCAGGTGCCGGCCGACGATGCGCAGGAGACGTTGTGGCGGACGTATTACGCGCATATCTTCAATCCGGCGCGGCTCAACCCGACCATGATGCGGCAGGAAATGCCGCAGAAATACTGGAAGAACCTGCCCGAAGCGAGCTTGTTGCCGGAGCTGATCCGCGATGCCGGCGTGCGCGTGCGCGCGATGGCCGAACGTGCGCCCGAGCCTGTGCGGCGGCGTGTGCCGGTAGCACCGGCACCGACTCCGGAAGTGTCCACGCAAAGCCTGGCGCAGTTGCGCATGGCCGCGCGCGATTGCCGGCGCTGCGCGTTGTGGCAACCGGCAACGCAGACCGTGTTCGGTGAGGGGCCGAGCGATGCAGCGGTGATGGTGATCGGCGAGCAGCCCGGCGATGAAGAGGATCTGAGCGGACGACCGTTTGTCGGACCGGCCGGGCGCCTGTTCAACATGGCGCTGGGCGAGATCGGCATCGACCGCGAAACCGTCTATGTGACCAATGCGGTCAAGCATTTCCGCTTCGAGCAGCGTGGCAAGCGGCGGCTGCATCGCAATCCCGAACGGACGCATGTGCAGGCGTGCAGCGGTTGGTTGCACGCCGAGCGTGCACAGCTGCGCCCCGCGCAGATCGTGTGCCTGGGCGCAACGGCGGCACAGGCGCTGCTGGGCAGTGGTTTCCGGTTGATGCAGCAACGTGGCCAATGGCAACGCCTGGACGATGGAACACCGGTACTGACCACGGTGCATCCGTCCTGGGTGTTGCGGCAAGGATCGGACGCGGCGCGCGAAGAGGGCTACCGTGGATTCGTCAACGATTTACGGCAACTGCTGGATGCGCCAGTGGCGATGCGTGCGGTGCCCAGGGCATAGCCCAGGGCATAAAAAATGCGCGCACAACCTGCACGCGCACGGTGTCGGAGAATAAGACACCAAGGGGAGCCACTGGCGAGCCAATGGCTCCGTCACCGCCGCTTCGCGGTTGGGGAGCGATGCCGGGAATGGTTCCAGGCATACGCGAATTGCTTTCAACAAACCAACTGCGCATCGAAGCGCATCTCGATGTGCATTTGGAGCGGCTAACAAAATGACTTCGTGTCAGCCTACTGCAGGCCGGCTATCTGCGGCCTGGTTGCAGTGCCCTTGCCCGCCCAGCGTCGCGGGACACGCTGCAAGTACGTCCTTGTAAGCGCTTACGCGGCATCCATGCCGCGTAAGGTCCCGCGACGCTGGACGGGCAAGGGCCAGTCGAGATGGTCGGCATGCATGGGTTTAAACCAAGCAACCAGCGGAGTCTCTGGTGCGGTGTCCTCGCCGCTGGCGGGACCGTGTGGCGGCATGGATGCCGCCACCGAGCCTCCAGGGATGGATTCACGGCGTGTCCCGCCAGCGGCGAGGGCACCGCGCATTCGACCCACTCAGTGTTTGATCTTGACTTCTGACTGCATCCACCAAGATACGGCCGACAAAACCACTGCACTCACTGACAGGCGCTCGCTCGCCAGGTTTTGTTAGCTGCTCTTAGAGGCGATGGCGTTGCAGCGCTCGCACGGCGTCGCCTGCGGGCGCCGCTGCATAGGTCGTGTGCTTCTTACCTATCGCGACACCCATCGACGGAACCAATCTTGGCTTCGTCGATGGGCGTGATGCGCACGCCAATAGCCGGGTGCGATCAGTCGCGTGCAGTTACGGCATCAACACCTTGTCGACCACATGGATCACGCCATTGCTCTGCATGACATCGGCAATGGTGACGTTGGCCGTATTGCCCTTGGCGTCGGTGATGGTGACCTTCTTGCCGTTGAGCTTGGCGGTCAACGGTTCGCCCTGCACGGTGGTCAGCGTGGCGCTGCCGCCGCCTGCCTTGATCTTGGCGATCAGCGAAGCAGCGTCCACCTTGCCCGGCACTACGTGGTAGGTCAGCACCTTGGTCAGCATCGGCTTGGATTCCGGCTTCAACAGCGTGTCCACGGTGCCGGCCGGTAGTGCGGCAAAGGCGGCGTTGGTCGGCGCGAAGACGGTGAACGGACCCGGGCCTTTCAACGTGTCGACCAGACCGGCGGCTTTGACGGCGGCGACCAGGGTGGTGTGGTCCTTGGAGTTGACCGCGTTGTCGACGATGTCCTTGGTTGCCAGCATCGGCGCACCGCCCACGGTCGGGTTGGATGCGGCGTACACGGGAGTCATTGCGCTGGTCAGGGCAATGGCGGTAGCAACGGCAAGCGACTGGAGTGAGGTCTTCATGGGGCATCGATCCTTTGGTTTAGCGATCGCCTGGATGGCAATCGTGACCCTGGATACGCGGGGAGATGCCGCGCGGATGCATCACGTGTTTTTTACATCGCTGCATGCGATGCGCGCCGTCGCTGTAGCGGTTGCTTGTGGACCGTTGCTGGGTCGATGCGCTGCGGTTGTGCTTGCCGCGTTGGCGGCCGGAGATGCGGTACGGACACATCCAAGGCTGCCACCATCGTTTATCGAGTTACGACGATCTGACGGCTGCGCATGACCGTGCGCTGTGGTCCCCACCGACGGCAGTGGGGGCACGCCTCGGATCAGCGGTCACGTTTGGGCATGACTGTCCATGCCGCAGGTGCATGTACTGCCGATGAGCGCCCTTCTGCGTGAAGCCGCAATAACCACGCGCGGACGGCGCATTTTTCCAGTGCGGTTGCAGGGTTTCAGCCGTGTACTCTCGTGTCGACAGAAGGCATCGCGATTGCCGAGACGCATCGAACAGATCCAGTTCACAAGGTAAGCGATCGATCATCAGAGAGTCGCCTGGCTTCAACCGATCAACCGACAGAGGGTGCGAAGAAATGAAGCCGGAGCGCGCGCAGTTCAACACGATCGTGAGAGGTGCATGGCTGCTTGCAGGCACGCTGGCCGTGTTCGGCGCCGGGCAAGCAGTCGCTGTCGCACCAGCGTCCGCAACGTCATCGACTGCTGGCGCCGCCGCACGCGGCCTCTATCGCCCCGGGCAGAAGTGGATCGTGCCGGGCGAGTGGGAGTTCAGCATCGATGCTGCGCGGCCTGCAAAGGTCAGAATCCATCCTCAAGGCGGCGGATCCTGGGTTCCCACGCAGGTGCTGTTGCTGAGTTACAGCTACAAGAACATCGGGTTCGATGACAGCGCCAGTGTCAAGGGCGGTGGTCCGTCAACGCTGGCGTTCTCGAAAGCCCATCTCGATGTGGTCGATGCCAACGATGCGGACAATGGTGGTGTCGGCAATTACCCGGTGCATCTCCAGCTCGTTCAAGACGCCGATGGTCGAAAGGTCGGGCAGGCAATGGTGGGTGCGCAGTGGCCGTACGCATTCAAGAAAAAGCCCAGGACGCTCAGGGTGACGGTGAGTCACTACGATTCCAGGTTGCAACTGCATGCCGCGACATTCATCGTTCCGGTCGAGGCTACGCGCACTTCCACCGCGCATGCGAAACAGCACGTGCATCGCACGTGAGCGCATCGAGGCGCGAATTGGCAGGCGCCGTGCGCCGGAATGCGGGGTCGTCAGGGCGGGCGATGTGCTTGCCGGCGGGGTGGGCTGCGGCACCTGCGGCCGCGCGACGCACCGGCAATCCTGCGATAGATCGACGGCATTGCCGGGTTGCTCATCAACCTGGCCCGGTCAGGCCGCGTACCGCTTCACTGACGACGCGGCTGCGCCTTCGATCGCCGCTATGACAGCGCGCCTGCAGGCTCCGATCCGCTGCTGCGCCGCCTGCATGTCGCCGGTGACACATGCTTGGCCGTAGCTGTCGTCGACAAGCCAGCGGCGCCGCGCTGCGCAGCGTCTTCTGGTCCATGCAATCGGACCGCGATCGGACGGAGTCAGCGCGCAGGTTTCGGTGTCTGCCAATAGGGCGTCGCTGAGCGGCGGCCTGTCGTCGTAGGGCGTACTGCGCGCGCACTCGTAGCGTCGCAATGCCGGGATTCCGATCCCGCTCTACCTGCATGCCGGCCGCCTCGCTGGAGCGCTACTGCACCATCGCGCCGGCCTGCCCATGCGCTGGCGTATCCGTCGGGACCGGCGCGATCCACGCCAGCTTCGGGCATTGCGTCCGCACGTTTTGGTGGTAACGCTGCCGTTGCGTGTCACGCGCAGGCAAGAAGGGGCGGAGGTTTCCTCGCCCGGTGCAAACCGGTATGTTCCTGTTGGCACGTTGTTGTGCATCGCACGATGCGATGCCGCGCGCACCGTTTCTTCTTCCGGGTTTTCCATGCATTCGATCGATGTCGTCCTCGCCATGTTGCTGGCGGTCGCGGCCAGCGGTTATCTGATCCGCATCCTGCCGTTTTCGCTGCCGTTGCCGTTGGTCCAGATTGCGCTTGGCGCGGTGGTTTCCGGTGTGTTCGATGCGGGGCATGAGCTGGAACCGGAACTGTTCTTCCTGCTATTCCTGCCGCCGCTGCTGTTTCTGGATGGCTGGCGCATTCCCAAACAAGGCCTGTTCCGCGACAAGGCGGCGATCCTGGAACTGGCGCTGGGCCTGGTTGTGTTCACCGTGGTCGGTGCAGGCCTGCTGATCCATTGGTTGATCCCGGCGATGCCGTTGGCGGTGGCTTTCGCGCTGGCGGCGATCATCTCGCCGACCGATCCGGTGGCGGTGTCCTCGATTGCCTCCAAGGTGCCGATTCCCAGGCGGCTGATGCACATCCTGGAAGGCGAATCGCTGCTCAACGATGCCTCCGGCCTGGTGTGCTTCCAGTTCGCGGTGGCGGCGGTGCTGACCGGCACCTTCTCGATCGCCAGCGCCTCGCTGACCTTCCTGTGGGTGGCGCTGGCCGGGCTGGCGCTGGGGGTGGCGACCACGTTCGGGTTGAGTCGTATCCAGGCCTGGATCTGGCGCCATTTCGGCGAAGAACCCGGTTCGGCGATCCTGGTGAATCTGCTGACCCCGTTCGCGGCCTATCTGCTGGCCGAAGCCTTCCATGCCTCGGGCATCCTGGCCGCGGTGGCCGCCGGCGTCACCATGAGCTACGTGGAAATGGCCGGCAACGCGCCGGGCAATATGCGGCTGCAGCGCTCGGCGGTGTGGGACACGGTGCAGTTCACCTTCAACGGCATCATCTTCGTACTGCTGGGCGAGCAGTTGCCGGGCATCCTGGACGGCGCGGTGCGCAGCGTGCAGGAAGCCGGGCACCTCAATCCGTGGTGGCTGGCGGTGTACGTGGCCACCATCAGCGCCAGCCTGATGGCGCTGCGGTTCGTGTGGGTGTTCCTGTCGCTGCGCTGGAACATCTTCAAGGCGCAGCGGCGCGGCGAGGCGCATGTCAGCCCGCCGTGGCGGATCGTGGTGGCGGTGTCGCTGGCCGGTGTGCGCGGTGCGATCACGCTGGCCGGCGTGCTCACGCTGCCGTTGATGCTGGAAGACGGCTCGCCATTTCCTGCCCGCCAGCTGGCGATCTTCCTGGCCGCCTCGGTGATCCTGGTGTCGTTGCTGGTGGCCAGTGTGGCGCTGCCGCGGCTGCTGCGCGGCCTGGAGTTGCCGGAAGAAGAAGACGAGCAGCTCAAGGAAGACCTGGCGGTGAAAGCCGCCTCCCAGGCGGCGCTGGAGGCGGTGGAAAAACTGCGTCAGCGGCTGGTGCACGACAGCACGCATGCCGAGCGCTACAACGCCGCCGCCAACCAGGTCAGCCAGCGCTATCAGCGCAAGCTCGGTGCGGTGGACATGGCCGAGACCGACCCGGAAGAGGCCGGCGCCTACGAGCAGGCGCTGCGCCAGTTCCGTCATGCGGCATTGGTGGCCGAGCGCAACGAGTTGTTCAAGCTGGCGCGACGGCGCGAGATTTCCGACGACCTGTCGCGCCGGCTGGTGCGCAATCTGGATCTGATCGAGTCGCGCAAGCGCGCTTGAGCGCGTGGGAATCGGGAATCGCAAGAGCGCCAGCGTCTGCAGGGTTTGGGGAGGCGCGCGATGAGGCGCTATCGGTCAACCTTCATCGCGCCAAGCGCGCTTCAATGTAGGTCAATGCAGGAATAGGCGGGCATGCGATGCGGTGGGCCTGCACGGCCCAGCTCGCTGATGCCACATCCGGGGCGGCTGACGAAACGTAGCGGCTGCGTGCGATGACTGGCATTGGACGCGTCGGTCGTGACCGCCTGCGGTCTGCGCAGCAGCGCTGTTGGCCGCTCAAGGTCGCGTGTCGGGAGACACTATCCCATCAGCAGCTCTCCCATCTGGACGGCGTACGGCCTACCCTGTGCCGCTGATCGTTCCAGTGCAGAAGACATGACTCCAATCGTTTCCATCCAGGGATTGAGCAAGACCTACGCTGGCGGTTTTCAGGCGCTCAAGCAGGTGGATCTTGAGATCCGGCGCGGCGAAATCTTCGCGCTGCTCGGTCCCAACGGCGCCGGCAAGACCACCCTGATCAGCATCATCTGCGGGCTGATCAATCCGAGCACCGGCACGGTGCTGGCCGATGGCCACGACATCGTGCGCGACTACCGCGCCGCGCGCGCCAGCATCGGCCTGGTGCCGCAGGAGCTGGCCACCGACGCGTTCGAAACCGTGTGGGCCACCGTGCGCTTCAGTCGCGGCCTGTTCGGCAAGCCGGCCAATGCGGCGTACCTGGAGACGGTGCTGCGCGAGCTCTCGCTGTGGGACAAACGCCACAACAAGATTTCCACGCTGTCCGGCGGCATGAAGCGGCGCGTGCTGATCGCCAAGGCGCTGGCGCACGAGCCGCGCATCCTGTTCCTGGACGAACCCACTGCGGGCGTGGACGTGGAGCTGCGCCACGACATGTGGCAGATGGTGCGGCGGCTGCGCGAGCAGGGCACCACCATCATCCTGACCACCCACTACATCGAGGAAGCCGAAGACATGGCCGACCGGGTCGGGGTGATCAATCGCGGCGAGCTGGTGCTGGTGGAAGACAAGCACACGCTGATGCGCAAGCTCGGCAAGAAGCAGCTCACGCTCAGCCTGCAGGCGCCGCTGCAGTCGGTCCCGGGCGCACTGGCCGATCTGCCGCTGGAACTGTCGGCCGACGGCAACAGCCTGATCTACACCTTCGACACCCAGGCCGAGCAGACCGGCATCGGTGCGCTGCTGCGCCGGCTCAACGAGCAGGGCATCGACTTCAAGGACCTGCATTCCAGCGAGAGTTCGCTGGAGGAGATCTTCGTCAACCTGGTGCATGGCGCCCGCAACGTTGAGGTGCGCGCATGAACCGGCATGCGATTGCGGCGATCTACCGCTTCGAAATGGCGCGCGCCTTCCGCACGCTGACCCAGTCGATCGCCTCGCCGGTGTTGTCGACATCGCTGTATTTTGTGGTGTTCGGCGCGGCGATCGGTTCGCGCATGGGCGACATCGACGGCATCAGCTACGGCGCCTTCATCATTCCGGGCCTGGTGATGTTGTCCTTGCTCAACGAGAGCATCTCCAACGCCTCGTTCGGCATCTACATGCCGCGCTGGGCCGGCACCATCTACGAAGTGTTGTCCGCGCCGGTGGCGTGGTGGGAGATCGTGATCGGCTATGTGGGCGCGGCGGCGACCAAGTCGGTGCTGCTGGGGCTGTTGATCCTGCTCACCGCGCGGCTGTTCGTGTCTTACGAGATCGCGCATCCGGTGTGGATGCTGGGCTTTCTGGTGCTCACCGCGCTGACCTTCAGCCTGTTCGGCTTCATCATCGGCATCTGGGCCGACGGCTTCGAAAAACTGCAGGTGATCCCGCTGATGGTGGTGACGCCGCTGACCTTCCTGGGCGGCAGTTTCTATTCGATCAACATGCTGCCGCCGCTATGGCAGAAGGTCACCCTGTTCAATCCGGTGGTCTATCTGATCAGCGGCTTCCGCTGGAGCTTCTACGGCAAGGCCGATGTGCACATCGCGGTGAGTACTGGCATGACCTTGCTGTTCCTGCTGGTGTGCCTGGGCGTGGTGGCGGCGATCTTCCGCAGCGGTTACCGGCTCAAGGCGTGAGTGGGGAATGCAGTGGTGTTGTCGGCCGCATCCTGGTGGATGCCGTCGGAAGTTCAGGTCAAACGCGTCGGAAGCCCAGATCAAACGCTGAGCGGGTCGAGTGCGCGGTGCCCTCGCCGCTCGCGGGACACGCCGTAAACCCATCCCTGGGGGCTCGGTGGCGGCATCCATGCCGCCACACGGTCCCGCAAGCGGCGAGGACACCGCACCGAAGTGAGTCGGTTGCTTTGTTAAAAACCACACACACCGATCATCTTCACTGGTCCTTGCCCACCCACCGGCGTGGGACCTTACGCGGCATGGATGCCGCGTAAGAGCCTACAAGGACG
>NZ_JACHOF010000005.1:17334-248941 GCF_014199765.1 Xanthomonas sp. 3058
ACGTACTTGCGGCGTGTCCCGCGATGGTGGGCGGGCAAGGGCCCTGCAGCCAAGTCGCAGAGCAGCTGCTAATGCGGCGTCATCGCTGCTACACGAACGTACTTGCGGCGTGTCCCGCGATGGTGGGCGGGCAAGGGCCCTGCAGCCAAGTCGCAGAGCAGCTGCTAATGCGGCGTCATCGCTGCTACACGAAGGTACTTGCGGCGTGTCCTGCGATGGTGGGCGGGTAAAGGACCTGCAGCCAAGTCGCCGCTCAGCAGCTCTGCAATAGAACGACGTGAAGTAGGTTTGTCAGCCGCGCTTACTCGGCAGCAGGCTTCGCGTCGGTCTTGGTGTCCAGGAAGTAGGCCACCACCTCACCCTTGATCTTCATCGTCATCGGGTTGCCGCGACGGTCGCGGGCCTTGCCGACCTGCACCTTGATCCAGCCTTCGCTGACCGAGTACTCCTCCACGTTGTCGCGTTCGACACCGTTGAAGCGCACGCCGATGCCGCGGTTGAGTGCATCGGCATCGTGGAACGGGCTGCGTGCATCGATGGCCAGATGATCGGGAGGGGTATCGCTCATGGGAAAGGCGTCATGGCGGCCGGGATGGCCGTCTTCGGCCGCACAGGATACGGGCCTGCGCCGTGAAGACCAGCCCCCGGCGACGCAGTTGCGTGCGTCAAGCGGTTTGCTTGCGCGCCATCAGGCCTCACACTTCCGCCTTGCAATCCTGGACGTGAGACCGTGATGCCCGACAACAGCGCCGACTACGATGAGCCCGATGACCTGAGCGCCGACAACGACGACGATCCGGACACCCAGCAGGGGCTGGTCTGGAACCTGTTGCTGCTGATCAATCCGGGCGACGAAGAAACCGCGCTGCGCCAGTTCGATGCCTATCGCGAGAGCGCCGGCGAGACCGACGGCGATGCGTGGTTATGGGCGCTGAAGGATGCGATCGACTGGAGCTCGGGATTCTATGTGGATGGCAGCGACAGCGAAACGCTGATCAGTGCGATCGACGAATTGTCCGCGCGTTGGAACTTGCGGATCGACTGGGGCGGTGACATCGACGATGACGATTTCCTAGCCGCCAACGATACCGCCGCGCTGCTGACGGTGGCCTACGACCGCCTGCGCGAATACGGCTACACCCTGTGGTGCTGGGATACCGGCAGCGATGACCGTGCCGGCTGGATGGCGCTGAGCCGCAACGATGAGGACATGCAGCGGCTGGCAGCGATCCTGGGCGCGGATCTGCGCCCGGGCAGCGATCCGTTCTAAGAGCAGCTAAAAAAACCTGGCGAGCGAGCGCCTGTCAGTGAGTGCAATGATTTTGTCTGTCGTATCTTGGTGGATGCAGTCAGAAATCCAGGTCAAACACTGAGTGGGTCGAATGCGCGGTGCCCTCACCAGAGACTCCGCTGGTTGCTGTGTTTAAACCCATGCATGCCGACCATCTCGACTGGTCCTTGCCCGCCCAGCGTCGCGGGACCTTACGCGGCATGGATGCCGCGTAAGCGCTTACATGGACGTCCTTGCAGCGTGTCCCGCGACGCTGGGCGGGCAAGGGCCCTGCAGCCAGGCCGCAGATCAGCCGGCCTGCAGTAGGCTGACACGAAGTCGTTTTGTTAGCCGCTCTAAGTCACTTGGGTACGACTGCCGCCCGGGCCATGGCCAGGGCGGCGTTTGCTGCGTCCGTCAGCTCTTGGCGGTCTTCACGATCGCCGGCGAGCCCACGGTTGCTCCACCCTTGTTCAAGGCGACCACGTACATCGTGTAGAACGTGTTCGGCTTGAGTCCGCCGAGCGTGTAGCGCGTGCCGCGCGACACCGCATAGGAGGTGTACGCACCGGTGGCGTTGTCCTGGGCGACGATCGCATAGCCGGTTGCCGTGTTGGTGGTGGTCCATTGCACCGTGCTGGTCGTGGCCGTCGTGCTGGCGTGCACGCCGCGCGCTTGGTTCGGTGGGGGCGTGCTGCCGTCATGAACCTCCAGCAGGGAATCGAGCAGCAGCGAGGACGGCAGCATCGAGCCCAGGCCGGTGACATTGTCGTAGCCCTGGCCGGCATTGAAGCCCGCCACGCCGTCGAACAGGTTGGCATTGCCATTGCTGCCATCGAGCACGTCGTTGGTGTCCAAGGACACCGTGCCCTGGAGATCCTCATAGAGGAACGGATTGGCGAAGCCGATCCGGCCCAGTCCGACGGCCTGGTGCGCCTGATCGGCGATGGACATGAAGCTGGCCCAGATCGGCGCCGAGACGCTGGTGCCGCCCACGTTGATCCAGCCGCCGTCCAACTCCGAATAGACCGCCACCGGTGTGGTGGGGCTGGCGACGGCGGCCACGTCAGGCACATTGCGGCGCGCAGACGAGCCCTGGTTCGCTGCAGCGATGGACACCGGCTTGCCATCGGTGCCGGTGATCAGCTGATAGTCCGGCAGTGGCCAGTAGCTGCTGATGCCGCCACCGGTGGCCCCGTAGCCCGCGCCAAGCAGGTTCCATGCCTCTTCGCTGCCGTAGCCGCCAGTGCGCCCGGTAAACAACGTCGTGCCGCCGACCGAGGTCACCAGCGGCTGGCTACCGGGATCTTCGACATGCAGGCCGCTGCCGCTGCGCCCATACGCGCCCTGATCGCCCGAACTGACATACACCCCCTGGCCTTGCGCCACCATCTGCGTCAGCACCTGGCCTTCTGCGGCCAGCGCAGCGTCGCCCATGAATTCCTCGTCGATCCCATAGGAGATGCTGACCGTCTGCGCGGTGTTGTCGTCGGCCATGGCACCTAGCGAGGCCAGCAGCGCGACCGGGAACGGATCGTCGCCTTCCTCGTAGACCTGGATCTGGCGCAACTGCGGGTTCACGGCGATCGCCATGTCGATGTCCAGCGCCGCCTCACCGGCCACGCCGGAACTGTTGACTGCACCGGCGTAGCCGTTGACGTTGCGTACCTTCACCGGCACGTTCGGCAAGCCAAACTGTTTGACGTAGGCGGCGATGTCGCTGGACAGGAAGCCGCCTTGCTCGAACAGCGCCAGCGTTTCCAGTTTGCCTGGGGCTAGCTGCTCGGGAATGGCATAGGCACGGCGCAAGTCTTGCGGGCTCAGGCCGCCGTTGGGGCCGTGGCCGGTGGCCTGGGTCGCGTCCGGCCGGCCGCGGCGGGCACCCTCTTCGGCAATCGCGGCGCGTGCCGCCGGATTGGTGGGTGCGTGGATAGCCAGGGGTGCGAAGCGGACGGCGTCGTGCAGCCCGACGATGCCGCCGACATGGCCGGCCAGTGCGCTGGGCAATTGCGGTTGGCGATCGGCCGAAAAGAACGTCTTGCCGTCGCTGCGTTGGTAGCGATTGAACGTCACGCCAAGATGCTGTGCGAACGTGGCCGCCGGTGCCTTCAAGGTAATCAGCGAGCCCGCGCCGCCGACACTGCTGACCTGGATGCCATGCGCCTGCGCAAAAGCCTTGATCGCGGCGACGTCGTCCTCGCGCGCACCGAAGCGGGCGGTGAATTCCGCCGGTGTCAGATAGTGGCCATAGAGCGCATCGCCTGGATGCGAAACGTGCATTGCATAGTCGTAGGCGCCTGCGCCGTCCTTCAACGGGAGGGTCATCACCAGGCTGATCGCGGTGCTGGGTGCCAGCGCACCGAGTTTGCGCGCGCTGCGCAGCTGCGCAGGCACGTGGGCCAGCGGGGCGGCCGTCTGAAGCGCAGCCGGCGCGGCCGATGGCGCGGCAATCGCCGGTGCGGCGACGCCGGCAAGAACGGCGAGGGCGGCCAGATGCAACGGCACGCGATGAAATCCAGAACATTTCTGCATAGCGAAATCCTCGGTTGCGGATGAGAACAACGTTGCCGAACGGCAGGCATGGCGCGATCTGCTCCATGCCCGCCGTGCTGGAGCGATGCCGGCTAGATCACTGCCGGGCCATCAAGGACACATTGCTGAAACCAGCGTCTCCGCCGACCAGCTTGATGAAGTAGGTGCCGGCCTGTGGCGACGGCAGGCGCACGGTCTGTGCATTGCCGGCACGGACCGAACGCAGGTCGTAGCTGCTGGTGGTGGGCTCGGCGCCGAACTTCACGTACAGGGCGACATTGCCGCCGCCGCCGTAGGAGAGCACGTTCAACGGCGTCCCCGCGGTGGCGGTGAAGCTATACAGACGCTCCTCGTCGACGCCGGCAGTTTGCGCGGTGAGCGGCGTGCGGTTGCTCAGTGCGGTGGTCACCGGCTTGCAGCTGCTGCCGCTGCAACTGGTGCGGATATAGTCCATCGCTGCCGTCGCATCGACGATGCCGCTGCCAATCGGGGTCGCTGCCGGCGGTGGCACCGGAAACGTGCGCGCGGTCTGCTTCAAGACCGCCTGCAGTTGCGATGGACTCAGCGGTGTCTTGCCAGCGCTCGCCAACGCGCTTTGCACCAATGCAGCCACGGCCGCGACGTGCGGCGTGGCCATCGAGGTTCCGGCATAGCCGCGATAGTTGTACTCGCCCGACGTCGGCGTGGTCTTGCCGCTATAAGCGGTCGACAGTACCAGTCCGTCCCAACCGCCGTTGCCCGTGTCCTCCTTCTCGCCACCACCTGGTCCCGCCACGTCGACGACTGATCCGAAGTTGGAGTAGTACGCAATGCCCCCTGTGATGCGGGTTGCACCCACGGTGATCACGTTGCTGCAGCTGGCCGGGGTGGATTGCGACGCATCGAGGGAATCATTGCCGGCGGCCACCACGACCGTGGTGCCGTTGGCGACGGCCGTATTGATCGCTTGCTGCGTGTTGCTGTCGCAACTGCCGGGGCCCCCCAGGCTCAGGCTGATCACTTCGGCCGGATGGGTATTGTTCGGCACGCCATCGACGTGTCCGCCCGACGCCCATACGATTGCATCGGCAATATCCGAGGTCATGCCGCCGCATTGCCCGAGCACGCGGATCGGCAGGATCTGGGCGTCGTGTGCGGCGCCAACGCCGCCAATGCCGTTGTTGGTCAGTTCGCCGATCGTGCCGGCCGTGTGGGTGCCGTGCCAGGAACTATCGCGCGCACTTTGCGCACAGGGGTTGCCGTCGGCTATCCAATCGCCATAGTCGAGCGCGCCGGGCACCCGATCGTCGGTGGCGCGACGGGACACGATGGCATTGGTGATGAAGTCGTAGCCCTGCAGGACGTGGTCGTTGTTTTTCAGATCCGGATGGTCCGGCAGGATGCCGGTATCGATCACGGCCACCACCACGCCGCTGCCGGTGGAGGTCTCCCAGGCCTTGGGCGCGCGGATTCCGCCCGTGCTGTCCTGCATATGCCATTGATACTGGGTGTAGAGCTTGTCGTTGGGCACTGCCGGATCGGTGGCCTGCGCCGTTGCACGCGCCTGTGCCGGCAGTGCGGCCGACCCGACCCGGTCGAGTACCGGCTGCATCATCCGATCGAATTGCGCGTATTCGACGGCCGGATCGGCACGCAGTGCGGTCAGTAGCTTGGTCTGCTCGGCAGCAGTCAGGTGGCCGGTCAGGCGCATCACGCTGGCGCCGGTGCCGGTGGTGCGCAGGACGCGCGCGGCCATCGGCGCGCTACGGGCGGCATTACTGCTGAGAGGCAGCACGTTGGCGCGGCGTGCGGCCGACGACAGGATGGACTCGCGCAGCGCGTTGGAGCCGATGGTCGGTTTGTACTTGACGATGAGGCGGCCGGCCGCGGGGGAGCCGGCAGGCGCCGGGCTGTCGACCAGGCCACGTTGTTCCAGCAGATCGTTGGCTGCATGCAGCTGGAAGGGGGCGGTGGCGAGGAGGGCGCTCAGCAACAGCGTCCGGAGCGGCGGAGGGGCAGTGTTCATGGGCGGAATTCCAAGGAGAAAGGGGATGGCGGTGCGTGCGGACAGGCTCACAAGTCCACACCGAAGCCCAGGCCGGCGGAGGAGTCGCTGCCGCTGAAGGCGCCACCCAGGCTGAAGGAGCCGCGCTCGCCGATCTTGCGGGCATAGCCGATCGACAGCGCACGCTCGCTGCTCTGGAAGCCTGCGCCGACGGAGATGCGTCCACGTTCGCTCTGCGTGCCGGCCGCATTGCTGGCCATGTTGAGCATCGCCGCGCTCATCGCGCCGAGGCGGTCGATGCGGCGATCCATGTTCTGGAAGCGGCGCATGCTGTCGTCGTGCAGCTGGCTGAAACTGTCGCTTAGGGCCGAGACGCGGCTGTCGGTATAACTATTGGCCGAACTCAACGTACGTGCGTCGCCCGAAGAGACCTGGGCGACGTTGGCCGCGTCGGTATCGGAACGACCGGCGGCTACGTTGATGATCTGCCGCTCGGCGCCGGCGCTACCCACCGAGACCGTGTTGGAGCGGTCGGCGACCGAACCTTGGCCCAATGCGACGGCGCCTTGCGCGGTGGCACGCGCGCCCTGCCCAATTGCCGTGGCTGACGCCGCGCTGACCTGTGCGCCCTCGCCCATCGCCACCGCATTGGTCGCCACTGCAGCAATCTGCGTGTTGGCGCCGACTGCGGTGCTGCCATCGGCATTGACGCGCGCATTGCTGCCGATCGCGGTGTCGTTGGGGCCGTGCGCGTAGGCGTTGCCGCCGATCGCCGTGCCGGTGGCATCGTTGGCCACCGCCGCGGTGCCCATCGCCGTGGACGTGGCGGCCACCGTGCTGGTGCTGGCGACCGCCGGCGTCGGAGTGCCTTGCAGCTCGCTATCGCTACCCTCGGCTGTCGCAACCGCGGAGGTTGCAGGCGCCAGTACTGCCGACACGCCGGCACTGCGCAACGCGGCCGTCCGCAACAGCGGCGTGCCACCCATGCGCCCACCCAGCTCGCTGACCTTGCTGTCCAGCGCGGTCAGTGCGGCACCGACATTGTTGTAGCTGGCACCCTGGATCACGTAGCTCGGCGCAACGAATACGCCCTGTGCGCCGATGGCTGCGCCACCGCCCAGGAAACTGGCGGCATTGCTCAGCGACTGGAACAACTGTCCGCCGTTGATCGCCTCGCTGCTGCCGTCGGCGATCGCGCCGGCGCCTAGATTGACGATGCGCCGCGTCGCCGGACCACCGCGACCGTTGCCGCTGCCCACCGAGACCGTATTGGCCTCGTAGGTACGCGACCCCGAGCCCAGCGCCACCGAATCGGCTCCGCTGGCACCGGCATTGGCACCCAAGGCCACGCCGTTGACGCCGCTCTGGCGCACGAAGCTGTTGTAGCCCAGCGACAGCGCGTTCTCGCCGGTGGCATTGGTCTGCCGCCCCATCGCCGTGCTGTTTACGCCGCTGGCGCTGCTGTCCACGCCCAGTGCGCTGGCGCCGGCGGCGCTGGCACGACTGCCTGCCGCCACCGCCACGCTGCGCGCTCCGCTGGCCGAAGCGCCGGCACCGGCCGCCGTGCTGCGCTCGCCGATCGCGCTGGCAGTGCCCTCGCCGGTGGCCTGCAACATGCCGCTGGTGGACTGCACATCTGCCGCCAATGCATCGAGCTGGCCCTTGTTGACCGCATCGGTGGCTTCGGTGCCGGCCGCTACGCTGGTGATCTGCCGTGTCAGCCCGGATGCCACATCGCCCACCGCCACGCTGTAGCTGCGGGTTGCGTGCGAGAAGGCGCCCAGCGCCACCGCGCTGACCGGAGCGCGGTTCCAGGCATCGTCCACCCAGTTGCCGACCTTGGCGCCATAGCCGATCGAGGTGGCATCGACGCCGTCTGTGCGGGTGGCCGCACCCAGCGCGGTGCTGTTGGGGTTGTACCAGGAGCTGACGGCGCCCGAGCCCAGGACCACGCTGTTGGCGGTCAAGGCCCAGCTGTTGTGACCCACGGCGATCCCGTCCTGGTCCGATGCCAAGGCATACGCGCCCAACGAGACCGTGTTGGGGGCGAACGAACCGGCGCTGTGGCCGATCGCCACGGAATCGGTGTTGCCCGGCAGATTGGGGAACACGTTGGAGTTGTAGCCGATGGCGATTGCGTAATCGGATTGCGTCACTGCACCCGCACCCAGCGCGACGCTACCGACACCGGTGGCCGCGGTGAGGCTGCTGCTGTTGCCTGCCGACGCCGCGGCAGTGCTGACGCCGCCGATGGCCACGCTGTCGATCCCGCTGGCCAGGGCGGTGTTGCCGATCGCTACGCTACTGGTGCCGGTGGCGCGGGCGAAGTAGCCGTTGGCAGTCGACAGATAGCCCGAGGCAACCGCCAAGCCGCCGACCGCAGTTGCTCCGTCTTCGAACGCGCGGGCGCGGTAGCCCAGCGCCGTGCTTTGCACATTGCGTGCTTCGCTGCCGCTCCCCACTGCAGTAGACAGCGCCGCGGTGGCCTTGGCGCCGCCACCCAGCGCCACCGCGCCGAACCCGCTGGCCTCGGTGGAATCCTGGTGACTGCCGATGATCTCGCCGGCATCGTTGTAGTCGAATACCTGGGTGGTGCCGCCGATGGCGACGGCCGATTCGCCGCTCGCTGACGCTGCGTAGCCGGTGGCGATGGCGTTCTTGGCCGTCACCGTGGCACCGGAACCCAGTGCAATGCCGCCTTCGCCGAGCGCATTACTGGCCTCGCCGATGGCCACCGCATAAGGCTCGCCGGCGAACGCGCCGACGTCTTCGGACGGGTCGCTGCCACCGACGATCTGCAGATGCTTGCCGATATCGTCGGCCGCGTCTGGTGGCGCCGTGGCGTCGTCCTGGGCCGTGTTGTCGGCGGTGCTTGCCTGGCTGGTCGGGCTTGCGGCCCCTGGCGCCGGGGTGGCGGCGTGTGCAGCAGAGAGACCACCCGCCACTACCAGAACCGTGACGATGGCGCGCGTGAGCGACCGCCGCGGTGGTGGTGCGATGCAGGCAGTGCTACCAACGGGGCGGAAAGCGGCGAGGCGGGCGCGGTGCTGGCCCGGTACATGGTCAGGCAGAAGGCTCATCGGTGTCCCCAGGACGTGGTGGGCGGAGCAACTGGCGCAGACCAAACTCCAAGGCATCCCCCTGTCGATGCGGAGTTCTGTCGGCGTGCGCGAAGTGCGTCAAAAATTTGTCACGCCACCTGGGGGCTGTCACCAAACGACGATTGCATCCACTCACCACGGATGTGAGCATCCGAAGTTGTCGAGGTTGCCTATTGCCAGTTCTGTGAAATTCATCTCCGTTTTTTTGCGCTGTTTGCAGTCACCGACGTCTGCCAGTGCCAGCGATCAGCGGCATGCGGCGTTCCTGCAAGTGCTGCTGGCGGCGATCGTGCTCTATACCGCCGGCGACATCGGCCTGTTTTTCTACGTGGCTGGCGCGGCGCGCTTGCTGAGCCACACGGACCTGTTGTTTGCCCTGGTGGGTAGCGTGCTCACCGCGGCAGGCGCGGCGATGGGCGTGTGGCGAGTGCGGCGCGGCGACAATGCAGGAGCGGTGCGGACCTACGTGGCCGCGACGTTGATCGGCGTGTTGGTCACCTATGTGCGGGTGGACATTTACGACCTGCTGACCAACCCCATGCCCTTGCTGGCGCTGGTGCTCGCCGGCATGGTGCTGGGGAGTCGCGCACTCTGGCGGGTGTTCCTGTTGCTGGCGGCCGCTGCGTTGCTGGGCATGCTCGCACAGGTGATCTGGCCGGTGCCCTGGCGCTCGGTGCGCGGCAACATCGGCTTAGGCCTGGTGACCGTCGGCGCCTATCTGCTGATCACCCTGATCCTGGATCGCACCATCGCCGCATTGCGCGACAGCTTGCTTGAATCAGAGCAACGCCGATGCGAACTGGAGCAGCTCAATCGCCGTCTGCTGCAGGAAATGGCCGAGCGCGAACGCGTGCAGGAGCAGCTGATCCACACCCAGAAAATGGAGGCGCTCGGGCGTCTGGCGGCTGGGGTCGCGCACGATTTCGATAATCTGATCAACGTGATCATCGGCTATGCGCAACGGCGCGATGCGCTGGAGGGCTACGGCGAAGCGCCACTGCTCAAGACGCTGGAAAACATCGAGACCGCCTCGCGACGTGCGTTGACTGTCAGCCGACGCATCCTCAACTTCGGCCGCGCCGAACCCGGCCTGCCGACCCTGTTCGATGCCCGCGTCGCACTGCGCGATGCCGAACCCACATTGCGCCAGTTATTCGGGCACGAGATCCGGCTGGAGTGCCTCGCGGCCGGGCCGTCGCTGTGGGTACTGATGGATCGCGATGATCTCGAATTGGTGTTGCTCAACATCGCCGCCAACGCACGCGATGCAATGGAAGGGAAGGGCGTGTTCCGCATCGAGGGAGAGTTGCGCGAGGCCACGGTGTGCTTGCGCTTCTGCGATACCGGTCCGGGCATTGCACCGCATCTGCTGGCGCGCATCCTCGAGCCGTTCTACACCACCAAGCCGGTCGGCAAGGGCACCGGGCTGGGCTTGTCGGTGGTGCAAGGCATCATCGCTGCGGCCGGTGGCCAGGTGACGGCGAGCAATGGGCCGCAAGGCGGGGCGTGTCTGTGCCTGCAATTGCCGCTGGCGGCAGCGCCGGCTCAGTCGGCCAGCAGGTAGCCCATGCCGCGCGAGGACAGCAGCGGCAGTGCCGGTGTCTGATCGCTGGCGATGCGTGCGGCCTTGCGCCGCAGACGATGGATCAGCATTTCCAGCCGGTGCAAGTCGAAGTCGCCGGCGGTGGCTTCCAATGCCGATACCAAGGTCTCGCGCTCGATCGCCTGGCCACGCTGCGCATCCAGGCAGCGCATCAGGCAGCGCTCCAACGCGGTCAGCACCATGACCGTGCCGTCCGGCGCCAACAGGCACCAGCCGTCTGATTGCAGTCGCCAGGCTTGCCTGGGCGCGGTGACGCTGATGTTGGCCGTGCGCAGACGCTGTGCCAGGTTGCGCAAGGTCAGTGCGAGGATTTCCGGATCGGCCGGTTTGCGCAGGAAGGCGTCGGCACCGCCGTGCAAGGCGCGGACGTGGTCGTTGCGACCGCGATTGCCGGTCAGCACGACGATGCCAAGCCCGGCGAACAACGAGCGCAGGTGCGTCACCACACTCAGTCCGCTTTCGTCGGGAAGGCCGAGATCGAGCACCACCAGATCGAAGGCCTGTTGCAGCATCAGCCGATACAGTTCGCCAGCGGTCCCGGCGCCGCTGACGCGAAAGCCGAACTCGCGCAACCCAGGGATGAGGATATCCTCGCGCAACAGCGCGTCGTCCTCCAGAACGGCGACGGACAACAGAGAGACAGCATCGGTGGAGAAAGCACGGATGGACAAGACACCTCTCCCAAGCCACGTGCAATGGTGACGGGCCGACGGTGTCGTACAACACCACACACGCGCGCGGCACGCAATGTATGTCTTTCATTGCGACGCGAGAGTTTGATTGGCGGGCCGGCAGTTCGGCCGACGCGGGTGACGGGATGCCGCCTGTCAGCGTCGCAGGCGCCGCTTATGCGTGCTCGCCGCGCGCTTGCGCTCGCGCATTGGCGATCAACGCCTTGAGCAAGGCGCGGTCGGTATGGCGGGAAATGGCGATGGCACCGAGCGCGATCGCTTCGGCGCGTAGCGGGGCTGGCACGTCGTAGTGCGCGCCGCTGAGTTTGTTCTGAAAGGCGCGGCGGGGAATGCCCAACCGCGCCGCCATGGCATGCAGCTCCTCCAGCGTATCGCCGAGCAGGTGCGCCCAGCGCTGATCGCGCCATAGGTGCACCGCATCGTCGACGTAGACGGCCACCGAGAAGCCTTAGGCCTTTTTGCTCTTCTTTTTCTTGCTGCCGTCGGTGCTGTCGTCGGTATCGTCGGGCGCGCTGTCGGCGGCGGCAGTGTCTGTCTCTGCATCGGCGTCGGAAGTGGCTTCAGCAGTGACCGGGGCGTCGTTCGCATCGGCGCTGGCGTCGGTCGCGTCGTCTTCGTCGCCCTCGGCATCGTCACCGGCGTCGCTGTTCTCGAACTCGGACACCAGCGTGGTCAGGTATTCCTCGGCGGTCTTGCCGTCTTCGGCGGCCAGGTCGTCGATCATCTGCTGCAGCTGGGTGGAGTATTCCAGCGAGATGGTCTTGCCTTCCTTCTCCTGCAGATTGGCCAGGTGTTTGAGCATGGCCAGCATCGGCACCGGGTTGTCGGCGCTGCCCATGGTCTGGCCGCCGATCGACAGCATCCACTCGCTGCCACCCTGCAGACCGATCGCAGCGACCACGCGGCCGTCTGCATCCTGCAGCACGGCGTGGTTGGTGACCTGGGGCGCCTGGCCCAGACGGACGATCGGACGCTTGGGTTGGGTCTTCTTGCGCTTGTCGCGCTTGGCCTTGGAATTGCGGGACACGGTGTTCTCGACGCTGGGAATGGCCGGCCATTCTAGGCGCTTGCGCGCGCAACGGCTTGCTGGATGCCGCCAGTGCCGGCTTGGCATTGCGGCCAACGCAGCAGCGGCGGCTTCCGCCGAGGTGCGCTGGCGCGCCCACAGTAGCGACGCTTCCCGCTGACTTAAGGCGTCTCGGACGCTGCGCTGACCCTCGTGCGCGGCCCGCTCAACGCCGCTTCGGCGGCCCTGGCCAGCGCGGTGGCCGATGCCACCTGCGTGGCGCTGGACATACGCCCAGCGGCCTGGGTGGTGGCGGAACCGGGCGCCACAGCGGGCTTGGCCGGGCCGGCCGGTGCGCCGGCGGCACCGGCGCTCGCACCCGCAGCGGGCAATGCAGCCGGCGGTCCCACCGCTGCCGTGCCGGTGGCGCTCAAATCCGGCACCTGAGTATCGGCATCGTGGGTGGCTTTACCCAACGCCACGCCCTGGCCGGCGCCGGCCAGCGCGGTCTGCTCGGCATCCTGGGTCATCACCACGATGCTGATGCGACGGTTGATCGGATTCTGCGGGTTGGTCTTGTCGAACAGCACCGAGGACGACAAGCCCACCACGCGGGTGACCTTGGCATCGGCCATGCCACCAGCCACCAGCGCACGGCGCGCGGCGTTGGCACGGTCGGCGCTGAGTTCCCAGTTGGTGTAGCCGGCATCGCTGCTGTAGGCGGTGATGTCGGTGTGCCCGGTAATGCTGATGTGGTTGGGAACCTGATTGATGAAGCTGGACAGCTCGTGCAGGATCGCCACCGTGTAAGGCTTGAGCTGGTCGCGGCCGATGTCGAACATCGGGCGGTTCTGCTTGTCCACGATCTGGATACGCAGCCCGTCCGGTGTGAGGTCGAGCAGCAGCTGGTCCTTGAATGGTTCCAGCGCCTGGCTCTTGTCGATGGCCTCCTTGAGGTCCTGCATCAGCGTTTCCAGGCGTTTCTTGTCCTTGGCACGGCTGTCTTCGCTGGAGTCGGCCGCGTTGTCGCGCTTGCGGCCCATTTCGTCCTTCTGCCCCTTGGCCAGGTCGGCGGTACCGCCGAGCTTGATCATCGAGGTGCTGGCGCCGCCGGGCCCGTTCATGCCGGGCGAGGGAGCCGTCGATTTGCCCGACAACGGGCTGGGATTGCGGAAGTATTCCGAAATCGCCGCGCGCTGTTCCTTGGTGGTGGCCGCCATCAGCCACAGCACCAGGAAGAAGGCCATCATCGCCGTCACGAAGTCGGCAAAGGCCACTTTCCAGGCGCCGCCGTGGTGGCCACCGCCCTGCACCTTCTTGACCCGTCGGATGACGACGGTGGATTTGCCCTCGGCCATGACTGCGGGCCTACTTGATCGTCTTCAGGTGCGTTTCGAAATTCGCAAAGCTCGGACGCACGTTGGACGGCAGCGTCTTGCGCGCGAATTCCAGCGCAATCTTCGGGTTGTAGCCGCGCAGGCAGGCCAGCAGCGCGGTCTTGACCGCTTCGTACATGCGCCCGTCCTGTTCGGCGCGCGCTTCCATCGCGGCGGCCAGCGGCGCGACGAAGCCATAGGCCAGCAAGATGCCCAGGAAGGTACCGACCAGGGCGGCGCCGACGTGATGGCCGATCTCTTCGATCGGCCCGCCGATCGAGCCCATGGTGATCACGATGCCGAGCACGGCCGCCACGATGCCGAAGCCGGGCAACCCATCGGACACCTTGCTCAAGGCATGCGAGGGTGCCAATGCTTCGTGGTGATGTTTTTCCAGTTCCAGTTCGAGCAGCGGCTCCAGCTCGTGCGGCTCGATGTTGCTGCCGATCATCAGGCGCAGGCAGTCGGTGATGAAGTCCAGCAGGTGATGGTCGGAGACCACCTTGGGGTAGTTGCCGAAGATGGTGCTGTCCTGCGGTTTTTCGACGTGGTCTTCCAACGCCATGAAGCCGTCGCGGCGCGCCTTGTTCAGCAGCTCGTAGATCAGGCTCAGCGTGTCCTTGTAGTCGTCGGACTTGTACTGCGGGCCCTTGAACACGCCCAGGATGCTGCTGAAGGTCTCTTTGACGATCTTGCCCGGGGTGCTGACCAGAAACGCACCAAACGCCGCGCCACCAATGATCATCAGCTCGTACGGCTGCCACAACGCGCCCAGCTTTCCATGCGACAGCACATAGCCGCCGAGGACGCTGACGATGACGACGATGAAGCCGATGATGATGAGCATGACGCAACCAAAAGCAAACAGAGTTGCTGTTGTTTCGGCTTGCGTGGCGGATTCTTGAAGCGGGTTGCGTGAAGGTGTGCGCTTTAACTGAACGATGGGGAGCAGCGGGCGCGGCCTTTACGCAGCGAAGTTGCTGTCCTGCCGCGGGCTGGGCAATGCGGGCTCGGTGTTTCAAGCCTGAACGCATCGGCTGGGCGGTACAGGACGATGGCGCAATCGATCAACGGTCGTTGCAATGGTGTTGGTGCGTGAGCGCATGATCGACTTGCTGACCATGAGCGTGCCGACGCATCGCCGCGCAGGAAAAAGCCGATGAGGCAGGCGATGGAGGTGATGCTTGGGCAACCGCACTCTACTGTGGCGTCTGGAGATTGGGCTGTACAGCGTTGCCGTAGCGGATCAATCGCTGCAGCGGATCGGTGCAGCGGCACTGCGCCTCGTACGCCAGCGCAAGCGATCAGGCGGCGGTGTGCGATCCGGAAGCGCTCCCGGATCGCATGCCGCGCTCACGCTGGTTGCGCTTCGGCGCCCTCGCGCTGCAACGGGTTGGGCAGCGCCTGGCCGTTTTCGGTAAAGCCCAGCGAGACCGAGTTGAGGCAATGCCGCTCGCCGGTGGGCGGCGGACCGTCCGGGAACACGTGGCCGAGGTGGCTGTCGCAGCGCGCGCAGACGATCTCGGTGCGGATCATGCCGTAGCTGATATCGCGGATTTCGCGCACGTGGGCCGGGTCGTAGGGTGCGAAGAAGCTCGGCCAGCCGGTGCCGGATTCGAACTTGGCGCTGGAGCGGAACAACGGCAGCCCGCACAGACGACAGGTGTAGACGCCGTCGAGCTTGTTGTCCAGAAACACCCCGCAGAACGGCGCCTCGGTGCCGTGGTGGAGCAGCACGCGCTGTTCCTCGTCGCTGAGCCCGGCGATCAGGGCATCGCGCTGGGCGGGGGAGGGAGGGGTCAGATCGAACTGGCTCATGGGGTTCTCGCCTGCACGCGCTGACGGTGTGCCGGCGCCTTGCCTTGGTGATGTGGGCGTGGGTCGGCTGGTTCAACCGGGTGGGTGGAGGTTGGTGCGCCCTCATCCGGCGCTGCGCGCCACCTTCTCCCGCTTGCGGGAGAAGGAACCGCACTGCTTGCTCCCATCTCCCATCTCCCATCTCCATTGCGCAGTGAGCAGTGCGCGTTCCTTCCCCCGCTTGCGGGAGACGTCATGCCGCTGCTTTGTTCCTGCCCGCAGCAGGTGTTGCGCCTGTCGCTTCGCGTCCCTTCTCCCGCTTGCGGGGGAAGGTGCCCGGAGGGCGGATGGGGGCCGCATGCGAACCCAACCTCTCATCCCTTCGTCCTGATACGCGCCAGCGCTCTGCCAGGAACCTGCCTCCCCTGCTGGCAGACACGGCAGTGCCCAGCCTCGGCGGAATCCAGCACCGGCCTCACCAAGGCAGCAGCGCCGCAACGCAATGCCGAAGCGTTCAGGCCTGCCAGCCACTCTGTATTGCCGCAACCCTTGGGCGCCCCCATTGATGGAGGACTTCCAACCCACGCGGTGCCCGTCATGGCGATTCATTCCTCAACGCGTGCGCTACTGCTGTGCGCGCTACTGGCAGTCTCTGGCGTGGCTGCGGCGCAGTCGGCGACCAGCACGCGTTCGTCCACGACCTTGCAGCCGGTAGCCACACCGCCGCCGACGCAGTCGACGTTGAATGCGTCCAGGCCGACGCAACCGGTGCCGTCCCAGCTCGGCCAGCGCCCGGTGGCGCCGACGATTCCGACCCGCGGGCCGGCGCAGACCCCGGTCGCGCCGGCTGGCAGTCAGGTCAAGTCCGCCACCCCGATGGTCTACGACCGCAATGGCCGGCTCTTGCACGGCATGCAGCCGGCCGGCGCCAACCGGGTTCTGGATACCAAGACCGGGCGCTACTACGACGCCGTCCCGGCGGGCGATGGCATGCGCGTGGTGCGCTGATATCGGGGATTGGCGCTGGGAACCCGCGTTGTTGCTGGCGGCCGCCTCGCCAGCAGCGGCGATGTCGCCACCAGGCGCACCGCCCCCATGCAACCCCGCCGCCTTCAGCAAGCGGGGCGCTCCGTCTCCAGTGCGGTCCCGGCCCCCGACATCGGTGAATGCAGCTCAGCAGCGGCCAGATCGACCTTCATCCATCCGCGCTCCAGGCTTTCTCCAATCGCCTGACGCGCATCCCACTCCCGAATCTCAGCCCTCGATCGGCAGCGCCAACGTCTCCTTGACCTCTTCCATCACGATGTAGCTCTTGGACTCGCGCACATGCGGCAAGGTCAACAAGGTGCTGCCGAGCAGCTTGCGGTACGAGGCCATCTCGCTGATGCGCGCCTTGAGCAGGTAGTCGAAATCGCCCGAGACCAGATGGCATTCCAGGACGTTGGGTAGCTTGAGCGCGGCGCGGCGGAATTCTTCGAAGATGTCGCCCGATTTGTAGGCCAGGCTGATCTCCACGAACACCAGCAGGCTGGCCTTGAGGTAGTGCGGGTCCAGCCGCGCGTAGTAGCCGGTGATGGCGCCATCGCGCTCGAGCCGGCGTACGCGCTCGGTGCACGGAGTGGTCGACAGGCCGACGCGTTCGCCCAGTTCGGTGAACGAAATACGCCCTTCCTGCTGCAGGATGCGCAGGATCTTGCGGTCGATCTTGTCCAACTCGCGGGCGCGGGTGGCCATGGGGTTTGTCTCCACAAGCTTTGACAGGAAGTTTCACTGCAAAGACGGGTCGATTCCGGAAATCGCACTGCCTGGCTCGCAATATACTGCGTCTAACTGTCTCCCTCAGCGCGTGGTTGTGGGGGAATACCCTTTCAGGAGAGCGACATGCGCGTGCTCATTCTCGGTAGTGGCGTCATCGGCACCACCACCGCCTGGTATCTGGCCAAGGCCGGCTGCGAGGTCACCGTGGTGGACCGTCAACCGGCGTCGGCGCTGGAGACCAGCTATGCCAACGCTGGCCAGTTGTCGTTCGGTTACACCTCGCCATGGGCCGCGCCCGGCGTGCCCGGCAAGGCGGTGAAGTGGCTGTTCGAGCAGCACGCGCCGCTGTCGATCCGGCCCACCCGCGATCTGCGCCAGCTGGCCTGGCTCAGCCAGATGCTGCGCAACTGCACCGCCGAGCGCTATGCGGTGAACAAGGCGCGCATGGTGCGCATGTCCGACTACAGCCGCGATTGTCTGAACGCGTTGCGCGCCAGCACCGGCATCGAGTTCGAAGGCCGCCAACTCGGCACCACCCAGTTGTTCCGCACCCAGCAGCAACTGGATGCCGCCGCGCAGGACATCGAAGTACTGGCCCAGTACGGCGTGCCCTACGAGTTGCTGACCCCGGCGCAGATCGCCCAGTTCGAACCGGGCCTGGCCGGCGGCGGCGCGCAGATGGCCGGTGCCTTGCGCCTGCCCGAAGACCAGACCGGCGACTGCCGGCTGTTCACCCAGCGCCTGGCCGAACTGGCCACGCAGGTGGGTGTGGAGTTCCGCTACGGGCAGCAGATCGAGCATCTGCAGCACGAGGGCGGCCGCGTCACCGGTGTGCAGATCGATGGCCGCATCGAAACCGCCGACCGCTACGTGCTGGCGCTGGGCAGCTATTCGGCCGACCTGCTGCTCTCGCTCGGCCTGCATCTGCCGGTGTATCCGCTCAAGGGCTACTCGCTGACCATCCCGATCGTGGATGCGCAGCGCGCACCGACCTCCACGGTGCTGGACGAGAGCTACAAGATTGCGCTCACCCGTTTCGACCAACGCATCCGCGTCGGCGGCATGGCCGAGGTGGCCGGCTTCGATCTGTCGTTGAATCCGCGTCGCCGCGCCACGCTGGAAATGGTGGTCAACGATCTGTTCCCCGGCGCCGGCGATCTGGCCCAGGCCGAGTTCTGGACAGGTCTGCGCCCGGCCACCCCGGACGGCACGCCGGTGGTCGGCGCGACACCCTATGCCAACCTGTTCCTCAATACCGGTCACGGCACCCTGGGCTGGACCATGGCCTGCGGCTCGGGTCGCTATCTGGCCGATCTGATGCAGGGCCGTACGCCCGACATCGATAGCGAAGGCCTGGACATCTTCCGTTACCTGTCGCCACGCAGCGCCCGCGCGCAGCAGGAGGTCGCGTAGTGCGTCCTGCGCAAGCGGTGATCGATCTGGATGCATTGCGTCACAACTACCGCCTGGCCAAGCGCCTGGGCGGCAGCAAGGCCTTGGCGGTGGTCAAGGCCGACGCCTACGGCCACGGCGCGGTGCGCTGCGCGCAGGCGCTGGACGGCGAGGCCGACGGCTTTGCGGTGGCCTGCATCGAAGAGGCGCTGGAGCTGCGCCAGGCGGGCATCCGCGCGCCGATCCTGTTGCTGGAAGGGTTCTTCGAGCACGACGAGCTGCGCCTGATCGCCGAGCACGATCTGTGGACGGTGGTGGCCACGCCGCAGCAGGTGCGTGCGCTGGCCGAGTTCCAGAGCCCGCGTCCGTTGCGGGTGTGGTTGAAGCTGGACAGCGGCATGCACCGGCTGGGCCTGTCGCCGGAGGATTTCCGTGCGGCGTGGCTGCGTCTGCGCGGCCTGCCGCAGATCGCCTCGCTGGTGTTGATGACGCATCTGGCGCGTGCCGACGAGCTGGAGTGCAGCCGCACCGACGAACAGGCGGTCGCCTTCGCGCTGACTGCCGGCGGCATGCGTGCGGAAACCAGCTTGCGCAATTCGCCCGGCCTGCTCGGCTGGCCGGCGCTGCGCAACGATTGGTCGCGCCCGGGCCTGATGCTCTACGGCGCAAACCCGTTTCCGCTGGAGACCGAGACCACTGCGCAGCTGCGTCCGGTGATGACGCTGCGCTCGCGCATCATTTCCGTGCGCGAACTGCCGGCCGGCGAGCCGGTGGGGTACGGCGCCCGCTTCGTCGCCCAGCGGCCCACGCGTGTGGGCGTGGTGGCGATGGGGTATGCCGACGGCTACCCGCAGTTCGCGCCCAACGGCACGCCGGTGCTGGTGGAGGGGCAGATCTGCCCGCTGATCGGCCGCGTATCGATGGACATGCTCACTGTCGATCTCACCGATCAGCCACAGTCCGGGATCGGCGCCAGCGTGCAGTTGTGGGGCGCGTCGCCGCAGGTGAGCCCGCTGGCGATGCAGTGCAATGTCAGCGCGTATCAACTGCTGTGTGGGCTCAAGCGTGTGCCGAGAGCGTATGTGGGCGGCTCCGCAGGCGCCGTAGTGGGCGAGGGCGTGACGCCATAAGCCATCGTCCATTCTCCGTCGAGAGACAGGTGTTGCCCCGATTGCCTTCTCCCGCAAGCGGGAGAAGGTGGCGCGCAGCGCCGGATGAGGGCGCGCATGCGCGAAGCCTCGTGCCGCCGGGACGATAGGCGGGCGTTGCCACGCCCCACCCCAACCCTTTTCCCCATGGAAGAGCAGCTTTTCCAAGACTTCCTTCTCCCGCAAGCGGGAGAAGGTGGCGCGCAGCGCCGGATGAGGGCGCGCATGCGCGAAGCCTCGTGCCGCCGGAACGACAGGCGGGCGTTGCCGCGCCCCACCCCAACCCTTTTCCCCATGGAAGAGCGGCTTTTCCAGGATTTCCCTTCTCCCGCAAGCGGGAGAAGGTGGCGCGCAGCGCCGGATGAGGGCGCGCGTGCGCAAAGCCTCGTGCCGCCGGGACGACAGGCGGGGATTGCCGCAGCCCCCACCAGCCCGCCTCCCGATGGGAGAGCAGTGCTTGCCGAAAGCAGCGTCAACAAGGCCGCATCGCCTCACGCTCCCGCTGTCTACGTTCGCGATGCCTGTCGCAGCCCGCGGCGCCCGCCTATTACAGCCCGGCGGTACTCCGGTCGCCCCGGAACTGCTTGCGCACCCAGTCGTCGATCATCGCCTTTTCGAAGCGCAGCGGGTCGCTGTCGGTCAGGCGCGGTCCGCTCATCAGGAAGGCCGAATCCACCAACTTGCGTTCGCCCTGGTCGATCACCTGGCCATCGGCGCCGGTCAGCGTGTAATTGAAGCTCAAACGCGGCGGATAAATGTCCTTGACCACGCGCACATCCTGCATGCGCGGCCCATGCCAGGGCTCGTATTGGCCGGCGCGGCGGATGTCGGTGATGGTCACGCTCAGGCGCTGGCCGTCGGGCAGCTTGCGGGCGGCACTTTGCTGGAAATAGGTCGCCAGCTGGGTGACCCAATCGCCGCGCTGGGCTTCCCAGCGGTTGCCGCTGAAGCGCACTTCGGAAAACTGCGCCGGGTCGGTCCAGCGCACATCGACCTTGCCGTCGCTGCTCAGTGCGCGGGGCGCTTGCGGATCGGTGACGTTGCGCACGCGGGCCTGTACACCGGTCGCCGCGAGCAGTCCTGCCAGCAACAGGCTGGCGCCGGAAAGGCTGGAACGTTTCATCGAAAGTCTCCAAGCGGTCGATACGAGGCGTACCGGGCGTTTCAGTAGTGTGGGGGCGCGTGTGAGCGCCCGCAACGCGCTGCATGCAGCGCGGGCCGCCGCGTTGCCGCACGGTTAATCCGCACCGTCGCTGCCATGACGGCGGGTTCACTGCGCCTGCGCCCGCGCTTCACGGGGCAGCCGGGAAGATTGGCTGTATGGACACCCATTCCTTCCGCGCAAAGTCAGTGTCTTCGCCGCCGCCGCACATGCCGTCGGATGTGCGCCTGCAGTTCATCGATTGGGCGAAGCAGCATGGGCACAATCCCACCACCGGGGCTGCGGCATTCGTTGCGCTGCAAAGCGACGTGGATCTGGACATGGCTACGCGCGCATTGCGGCTGGAATCCGGCGCCGACCCACGCGCGGCATTGCGCGAGCATCTGGCATCGCTGGCGCGTCAGGTCGATGTGGCGGTGCAATTTCCGCCGGTCTATACCTACCGCGCCGCCAATGGACTGGAGTATCGCTACTCGCTGATGCTGGTGATTGCCGAAGATTGCGTGGAATGGACCGGGCGGGTCTGGCAGGACCTGGATTACCAGGGAATGCTCACCGGCCGTGGACAGGGACCGCGAGCCAATTACACCCAGTTGGCGCGTATGGCGCTGGAACACGAGCTTGATCGGGAGCGTCCGCATTATGTCCAGGCCTGAATTCGAATGGCAGCTGCCGCTCGGCGCGCAGGTTGCCGCCGACGAGGATGGCTTCAGCCAGCGCTGCCGGAGCGAATGCGTCGCACTGGGACTGTCGCAGGTGCGCTTGCAGCTGCTGGACCCGGACTACGCGCGTTCCACCGCCTGGCGCGAAGAAGCCCAGCGCTGGATGGACGAGCAGCTCCGCCGCGAGGGCGAGTGGGTGCTTCGTGGCGTGATCGCGGGTATCGTGGTGCTGGCTGCGTGTATCGCACTGGCCGCCGCACTGCTGTGGTGATTCCGGGCACGTGCTGAGCCGGACCAGGGTCACTGTGTGAACTCGGTCGGTTGGCTGTGCACCCGCTGACGACATCGTGCATGGTTTCATTTGTCGGTCATCTGCCCTGGCACCAGCCGTGGATCCCGATTTGAGTACTTCGACCTCCAGCACAGATCCGGCCGCGGTCCTACCGGCCCCCGTCGCCGAACCGTTCCTGGATTCGGTGATGTACCAGGAGATCTTCCATAACGTCGACGCCGGTTTTTGCGTGATCGATATGGTGTTCGACGGCGACCACGCGGTCGATTACGTCATCCGCATGACCAACGGTGCGTTCGAGCGCTATACCGGTCTGTCCAACGTGGTGAACCTGTCGATCCGGGCCATGCTCGCCGATCACGAGCAGGAATGGTTCGACCGTTACGGGCACGTGGCCCGCACCGGTAATCGCATCCATTTCGAAATGCAGGCCCAGGCGCTGCGCCGCTGGTATTCGGTGGATGCATTTCGGGTTGGGCAGCCGGAGCAGGCGCGGGTGGCGGTGTTGTTCATGGACATCACCGAACGTAAGCGCGTCGAGCGCGAGCTGGCCGAAAGCGAGGCGCGTTTCAGTGCGCTGGCCGACGGTTTGCCGATGCCGGTGTGGGTGCTGGATGCGCAAGGCGTGGTGCGGTTCGTCAACAGCGCCTATGGCGAATTTTTCGGCATCGACATTTCCAGCGGGACGGTGTCGGCGTGGAGCGAATTGCTGCACCCGGACGATCTGTCGATCTTCCAGTTCGAGTTGTCCGCCTCGCTGGAAGAACAGCGCGGCCTGCGCGCACTGGTCCGCGCCCGTCGCCATGACGGGAAGTGGCGCTGGATCGAAATGACCGCCACCCCGCGGTATTCGGCCGATGGCCGCTTCATCGGCCTGGCCGGCAGCAGCCCGGACGTGACCGAGCAACGCGAGATCGAGCAGGCACGCGAGCAGTTGCTCGAATCCGAGCGCAGCGCGCGCAACGAAGCCGAGAGCATGGCGCGGCTGAAAGACGAATTTCTGGCCACGCTGTCGCACGAGTTGCGCACGCCGTTGACCACGATCCTGGGCTGGAGCGAGTTGCTGTTGCAGCGGGTCGAGCAAGGGCATCCCAACTACAAGGGGTTGTCGGTGATCGCCAGCAGCGCACGCGCGCAGAAGCGGCTGATCTCGGACATGCTCGATCTCAGCAGCATGCTGCTCGGCAAGGTGCAGCTGGAGGTCGAGTCACTGGATCTGGCAGAGCAGCTGCGCGAAGCCTTGAGCACCCAGGAACTGGCGGCCGAAGGCAAGGATCAGGTGCTGGAACTGCATGTGCCGTCCACGCCATGCCTGGTGCTCGGCGATGCCACGCGCCTGCAGCAGGTGTTGTGGAATCTGCTTTCCAACGCGATCAAATTCACCCCGGCGCACGGCCGCATCGATGTGAGCATCGAACGCGACGACGGGCATCTGCTGGTGGCGGTACGCGACTCCGGCGACGGCATCGCGGCCGAATTCCTGCCGCATCTGTTCGGCCGCTTCCGTCAGGCCGATGGCACGACCACGCGGCAACACGGTGGTCTGGGCCTGGGCCTGGCGATCGTGCAGCAACTGGTGGAAATGCACGGCGGCCAGGTGGGCGCGACCAGTGGCGGCCGTGGCAAGGGTGCCACCTTCACCGTGCGCCTGCCCGAACACGTGCCCGACCAGGCCAAGCGCCCGCGCCGCGAATTGCGCCGGCGGCTGATGTCCGAACAGATCGTCGAAGCACGCGCACTCAATGGCTTGCGCCTGTTGGCGGTCGAAGACCAGCCGGACATGCTCGATTACCTGCGCCGTCTGCTGGAAGAGCAGGGCGCCGAAGTGGTGACCGCCGGCAGCGCCACCGATGCGCTGGCGCTGATCGATCATCGCGGTCACGCACGTTTCGACCTGATGCTGACCGATATCGGCATGCCCGGCATGGATGGCTATGGCCTGATCCGCACCGTGCGCGAAAACATGGGCCTGGATGCGACCGCGCTGCCGGCGGTAGCGGTGACGGCATTGGCCCGCGAGGACGACCGCAAGCGCGCGCTGGAATCCGGGTTTCAGGAGCATCTGGCCAAGCCCTACAGCGTGGCGCAGTTGGTCACCGCGGTGCGCGCAGCACGCGAATCGGTGGAATGAGTGGTGGTGCCCATGCGGCAGCGACGCCGCATGTGCCTCTTCCTGCACAAACGCAGTCTCCTGCAGGAACGCAGCGGCTTGCTGCTGTTTTCACGCGTCCTGGCCTAGCGTGACGCACTCCACGTTGGAGATGTCGCCATGCCCAAATACGCCCCGCACGTCTATTCCGAACAGGCACAGATCGCCACGCTCGAGCATTGGGTTTCCCTGCTCGACGGTCAGGAGCGCGTGCAGATCGAACTCGACGACGGCAGCATGCTCACCGGCACGGTTGCGGTGCGCCCGACCATCCAGACCTATCTGGACGACCACGGCAAGGAAGGCATGAATGGGCAACTGCGCCTGGATCAGCTCGATGCCACACAGCAACCGCAGTGGGTCTGGATGGATCGGATCGTGGCGGTGCACCCCTTGCCGCTGAGTGCAGACTCCCAGGTCATGCCGTAAGCGGGCTGGAATGCCTTAAGCGAGATGACTTGACGGTCTGTTTACTTCTCGCCGACGTGTTGCCGGCATGATGGCCGACTGTCGCAACTGTTCAGGATTCCCTCGCAATGAATGCACCCCTGTTGAAGCTCGCTCGCTGGCCGCTGTCGTTGTTGGCAGTCGCCACGCTCGCCGCCTGCGGCGATACCGCCACGCTTGCCATCGAACAGGGAACCGGGCCGAACCCGCAACTGCCCGAGCCGGTCAAACGCCTGATTCCCACCGTCAAGGTGGCGCCGGTCAAACGCTGGGCCGAAAACGCCAAGCCGGTGGCCGCCGACGATTTGCAGGTCAACGCGTTTGCGCGCGATCTGGATCATCCGCGCTGGGTGTACGTGCTGCCCAATGGCGATGTGCTGGTGGCCGAAACCGCCGAACCGCAGAAGCCCGATGACGCCGAGAGCGGTGGACTGCGCAAGAAGGTGCAGGGGGCGATGATGAAGAAGGCCGGTGCCGTCGTGCCCAGCGCCAATCGCATCACCCTGCTGCGCGACGTCGATGGCGACGGCGTGGCCGAAGTGCGCACCCAGTTCATCAGCGGCCTGTTCTCGCCGTTCGGCATGGCCTTGGTCGGCGATCGCTTCTATGTCGCCAATGCCGACGCGCTGGTGAGTTTTCCGTACAAGCCCGGCGATACGCACATCGCCGCCAAGCCGACCTTCGTGGCCAATCTGCCCGGCGGCCTCAACCACCATTGGACCAAGTCACTGCTGGCCAGCCCGGACGGCAGCAAGCTCTACGTGGGCGTGGGGTCCAACAGCAACGTGGCCGAAAACGGCATGGAGGCCGAACTCAACCGTGCGGCGATCCTGGAGATCGACCCTGCCACCGGCGGTAGCCGCGTGTTCGCCAGCGGCTTGCGCAATCCGGTCGGCACCGCCTGGGAGCCGCAGAGCAAGTCGCTATGGGTGGTGGTCAACGAACGCGATGAAATCGGCAGCGACCTGGTGCCCGACTATCTGACCTCGGTGCGCGACGGCGGTTTCTACGGCTGGCCGTACAGCTATTACGGCCAGCATGTGGATGAGCGGGTCGCGCCGCAGAATCCGGAACTGGTCGCCAAGGCGATCAAGCCCGACTATGCACTGGGCCCGCATACCGCCTCGCTCGGACTGAGCTTCGCCAGCGGTACGCTGCTGCCGGAGCGTTTCCGCCAAGGCGCCTTTATCGGCCAGCACGGCTCGTGGAATCGCGATCCGCCCAGTGGCTACAAGGTGTTGTTCGTGCCGTTCGTCGATGGCAAGCCCAGCGGGACGCCGATCACGGTGCTGGATGGCTTCCTGGATGCCGAAGGCAATGCGCAGGGGCGCCCGGTGGGCGTTGCGCCCGACAATAGCGGCGCGTTGCTGGTGGCAGACGATGTGGGCAACGTGATCTGGCGGGTGACGCCGAAGCCGCGCTAAACGCCACCGGGCGCCGGCCGAGCGCAACCGGTATGGATGCTGTGCGGACCGCCTGCCTGCTGCGTTGTCCGGGCGCAGGCGCTTGCCAGGTCACACCCGTTGCTGGTGGAGCTGGGCAAGCGCTTGCATCAGCAGTTCAAGTAAAAAAAAACCGGGCCCAGGCCCGGTTTTTTTGATTTTGACGACAATCCCGCGTGGACAGGCGCGACGTGCACCGACACCAGACACCTCCCACGCGGCCCAATGGCGCTGCATCAACGCGGTGGTTCCGGTGATGCGCTGAAGCGACGTGCATAACCCCGTTCTTCGGTAATGCGGCTGATGGCATCGTCGTCCATTTCCGGCGCGCCGTAGACCGCGTAGGCCAAGCTGCCATCGTCGCGCTCGCCGACTTGATGCAGGCGATAACGTGGCCGGCCGGCGCCGGTGTTTTCGGGGTAATGCAGCGGTGGCGTGGTGTCGTCCAGATCCATTTCGCTGTTGTCGACAACACCCCCGACGAACAAGGCTCGCATCGCGTCTCTCCGGCTATTGGCGTTGCGTCCAGCCTAGGTGGGCGAATGTTGCGTACGCATCAATAGTCCGTGTAGACATTGGAAGGCATTGCGTTCGTGTGTCACGCAATGGAAAGCGCGCGGTGTCGAACGTTGGCGAGGTCGTCGGCAGCGGTCCCTTACAATGGCCGCCTGTTCCTGACCCGATGATCCGATGGCTGGCCCGCACGATGCTCCGCTTCAAGCCCTGTTCCTGCCCTTTGCCCAGGGCGTACTGCCGTGGCCCGAGGGGCCGGTCCTGTTTCTGCGCGCGCGCGACGGCTTCGCGTTGCGCGAGCACGCGAGCGCTCAGGCGCTGACCTGCGAGCAGAGCTTCCGGCCGTTTGCCGAGGCACTGGAGCGTAGCGGCTGGACCGTGCGCGAAGAGAGCGCCATCGAAGCCGACAGCACCCGCTACGCGTTGGTGCTGGTGTTGCCGCCGCGCCAGCGCGAAGAAGCGCGTGCGTTGTTTGCACGCGCAGTGGCGCTGACCGCACCGGGCGGCCGGGTGGTGGCCTGCCAGTCCAACAACGAAGGTGCGCGCTCGGGCGAAGCCGATCTGCGTCAGCTCACCGGTCTGGCCGGCAGCCTGACCAAGTACCACTGCCGCACCTATTGGAGCGCCCCGCTGCCTGCCGACACCGATGCGCAGCTGCAAGCGCGCTGGGCCGCACTGGATGCGCCGCGTAAGATTCTGGACGGGCGTTTCGTCAGCCGCCCCGGCGTGTTCGCCTGGGATCGCATCGATCCTGCCTCTGCGCTGCTGGTCGAGCATCTGCCGACGACCCTGGCCGGACATGGCGCCGATCTGGGCGCCGGCTTTGGGTATCTGTCGGCCGAAGTGCTGGCGCGTTGCCCCAAGGTCACCGCGCTGGATCTGTACGAGGCCGAGGCGCGTGCGCTGACCCTGGCGCAGCGCAATCTGCAGGCCATCGCGCATCCGGCGCAACTGCACTACCACTGGCACGACGTGACCGCCGGGCTGGTGGCGCAGTACGATTTCATCGTCAGCAATCCGCCGTTCCACACACCATCGCGTGCCGATCGCCCGGACATCGGGCAGCGCTTCATCGCGGTGGCCGCGCAGGCGTTGCGCCCGGGCGGGCAGCTATTGCTGGTCGCCAACCGGCACCTGCCTTACGAATACGTGCTCAACGAGAGCTTCGGGCAGGTGCGCGTGGCCGCCGAACGCGATGGGTTCAAGCTGATCTCCGCCATCCGCGGGCGTGGAGCGCGCGCATGAAATTGGTCAAGCACATCGCCAATCTCGGCTACGGCAGCCGCAAGCAGGTGACCCAGCTGTTTCGCCAGGGCGCGGTCACCGATGCCGATGGCGAGGTGCTGTACGCAGACGACCAGGTCGAGCACGCGGCGATCCGCATCGATGGCGAACCACTCGACCCGCCACCAGGTTTCAGCCTGTTGCTGCACAAGCCCGGCGGCTACACCTGCTCGACCAAGGACACCGGCCGGCTGATCTACGAATTGCTGCCGCCGCGCTTTCGGTCGCGCGCGCCGGTGCTGGCGCCGGTGGGGCGGCTGGATCGCGAGACCAGTGGCATGTTGCTGATGACCGATGACGGTGCGCTGCTGCACCGGATCATTGCGCCCAAGTCGGCGCTGGACAAGGTCTACGACGTCACCCTGGCCGAAGACCTGCGTGGCGACGAAGCGGCGCTGTTTTCCAGCGGTACGCTGCTGCTGGAAGGCGAAACCAAGCCGCTGCTGGCGGCCGAACTGGAGGTGCTCGGCCCACGCCAGGCACGCCTGACCTTGCACGAGGGCCGCTACCACCAGGTGCGGCGCATGTTCGCTGCCGCCGGCAATCATGTGGCGGCATTGCACCGCAGCCGCATCGGCGGGCTGTCGCTGGACGGTCTGCCGTCCGGGCAATGGCGTGCGTTGGAGGCGAGCGATCTGGAAGTCTTGTTCGGGCGCGGCGAACAGGCATAGGCAAGGTCGCTGCGCTGGCGGGTATGCCGCTCTCGGCGATCTTCGAGAGGCATGGGCAGAGGTTAAGCGAACTGCGCTGCAGATCCTCAGACGTACTGCATCTTGCGCGACATGCCGCCATCGACGATGAAGTCCTGCCCGGTCACAAAGCCGGACAGCTGCGGCGACAGCAGATAGACCGCCAACTGCGCGATGTCTTCGGGTGTGCCCACGCGCCCGGCCGGGTGTTGCGCATGGTCGCGACGCGACAGCTTGGGCGCGCGCCGGCGCTGCGGCGCACGCCAGGCCTCGGTGCTGATCCAGCCCGGACTGATGCTGTTGACGCGCACCTGCGGGCCTTCGCTCAATGCCAATGCGTGGGTGAACGCGACCAGACCTCCTTTGGCGGCGGCATAGGCTTCGCTATGCGGCTCGGATTGCCAGGCCCGGGTGGAGGCGATATTGACGATCGCGCCGCCGCCTGCGGCCTGCGCCAATGCAGGCAAGGCCTGTTTGCTGCACAGGAACGCGCCATGCAGGCTCGACAGGCGCCGGTTCCATTCGTCCCAGTCCAGTTGCGGCAATGGCGCAACATGCGGATCGGGCACGCCGGCGTTGTTGACCAGGCCATCGAGTCGCCCGAAGCGCTTGAGTGCGGTGGCGATCAGGCGTGCGGCCTGCGCTTGGCGCGCGGCATCGCAACGTACGAACGCACTGCGCTGCGGCAACGCCCACTCCTGCACGCAGGCCTTGCCGGCCGCCGCATCCAGGTCGCCGATCACCACGCTGCCGCCGGCACCCAGCACCGCCTGCGCAATGCCGCGCCCGATGCCTTGCGCGCCGCCGGTGATCACCACCACGCGATCCTGCAGCGGTGACGGGTTCCATGCGGAAATAGCGGGAATCAAGGACATCTGCGCACCGTGACAATGAATTCACCGGCACTGTAACCGGTGCGCTGTGGTCGTCGCGGGACGTCGTTGCGCGGCCGGCAACTGCGCGCCGAGGCCTGGGTGGATCAGTGCTCGGCCCCGTTCAATACCCGCTCCCAGCCAGCGTGACCCAGGCGTTCCAGGGTCTGGATATTGCGCTCCACGATCACGTCCGGGTCCGGGTAGGCCGCCACCGCGCGCTCGACGCTGTCTTCGCGCAGCAGATGCAGGGTGGGGAAGGGCGAGCGGTTGGTGAAGTTGGCCACATCGTCCGGCGCTGCGCCCGCAAATTGATAATCCGGGTGGAAGCTGGCCACCTGCAGGATCCCTTGCAGATCCAGCGCGTCCACTGCCGCATCGGCGTTGTCGAGGAAGTCGTTGTAGTCCAGAAAGTCAGTGAGCACGTCCGGGTGCACGATCAGGGTGGTGTCGATCTGCTCGGCCGGCGTATCGCGCAACAGCACCAGTTCTTCGGCCAGTTGCTCCAGCAGTGCTTCGGGCGTGCTGGCGTCGCTGAGTACCAGCCGCACCTGTTGCTTGACGTAGACCGCCTTGGCGAACGGGCACAGGTTCAAGCCGATCACCGCGCGCTCGATCCATGTGCGGGTGGCGGTCAACGGATCGGTGGAAGGCGTGGACGTCATCGTGGCGGCGGCGTGATGGCGGGCCAGTGTATGCGATCGCTGCAGGCGTGGCCGCGTGCGCTTGCCCTATCTGGCAGGCATGAACGGCAGTACGAACCGCAGGCGCGCGCTTTGCCATCGCGCGACGCTGCTGTCGCTCTAGCGGCTGTCGGCGTGCGTGGTGCCGCCGCCAAGCTGGGCGCGCAAGAAATCGACCGACGCCTGCGCCACGGTGCCGGCCAGCGGTGTCTTGTGCGGCGAACCGACGGCATGCGCGCCGGTGTCGAAGGCAACGGCCGATTTGCGCGCTGGTGCGGTGCCCAGTGCAGCGAACATTTCCAGCATTGCGGGCACCGACGCGCTGGGATCTTCGTCGCCATTGGCAGCGCGGTAGTAGCCCATAAAGACCGGGCAATGCACACGTGGCCACGGTGGATCGGCGGCATTGGCAGCGAACAGGCTGCGCAGGGCGCGGAAGCCGTCCGGGTGCACAGCCTGCGACCAGAACGCCAATTCGGCAGGCGTGCGCGGGCGTGGATCGGTCAGCGGCAGTTGCGCGGCGCAGACCTGGTCGAGCAGGGCAGGGTCGGTGGCCTGGATGGCCGGCGACCACGCGATGACGGCGGCGATCGCGTCCGGGCGATGTGCGGTGAGCCACAAGCCCAGCGCAGCGCCCATCGACGAGCCGACGATGACCACGCGCTCGCCCAGGCGCTGCGCCTGCGCCAAGGCTTCCAGCGCCGACGCCTGCAGCGCGGCGGGCGTGAGTCCCTGCATCGCCTCGGGCGCGTTGAAACCATGACCGGGCCAGCGGTGCACGTACAGGTTTGCAGCCAAGGCATCGGCCATCTGCTCGGGCAACGCGCCGGCCTCTCCCGGGCCGGCGGTGAAGCCGTGCAGGTACAGCAGCACCAGCGGCGTGGCGGTCTGCGTGGCGTAGTGCCAGTGGCAACGCGCCGCGTTACCCGGCTTGAGGTCGGTGCGATGCATGGGCGGCATGTCGGGTGAGGATGGCCAGCAGTTCGTGTGCATTGATTGGTTTCGACAGATAGCCGGCAGTACCGGCGGCGGAGGCCTCGCGCATCGAATCGGGACGCGTATCGGCGGTCAGGACGATGATTGGCGGCAATGCGGTGATCGCGTCGCGCGCCTGGCGCAGCGCGTCCCAACCCGAGGTGCCAGGCATGTGCAGATCGAGAAAGACGATATCCGGCGCCGCTTCGCCGATACGCGCGAGCGCATCGGTGCCATCGGCATGAAAACTCACCCGGTGGCCGGCGCGGGTGAGCAGGTTGCCGATCACCAAGCGGTTGGTATCCATGTCCTCGAAGACCAGGCAATGCAGCGACGGCACCGTCTGCGCATGCAGCGCCAGCGCATCGCGCAGGTCGAGCCTGTGGCTGTGCTCGGCCGTGGCGACAGGCAGCTCGAACGTCCAGCGGAAGACGCTGCCGCCCCCCGGGTTGTCGTGCACCGTCAGCGTGCCGCCCATCGCGTCCGACACCGACAACGCAATGAACAAGCCCAGCCCGACGCCGCCTTCGATGCGGTTGAAACCGGTGCTGAGCTGGGTGAATGGCGTAAAGATGTCGGCCTTCCGGTCGTCGGGAATCCCGATGCCGGTATCGGTGACGGTCACTGCAATGCGCGCGCGATCGTGTGCCTGGGTCGCTGCGATCCGCAGATCGACCGCGCCGCCGGCCGGTGTGAACTTGATTGCATTGATGACCAGGTTGCTGATGACCTGCTCGATGCGGCCTTCGTCGCCCAGCACAGGCGGCGTTTGCGCCTCCACGCGCACGTCCAGGGTGATGCCCTTGGTGGAGGCGGCCGTGGCGCAGATGGCTTCTACCGTGGTGACCACGTCCAGCAGGCTCAATGGCTTGCTGTGCAGCTGCAGTCGTCCGCCGTCGATGCTTGCCACGTCGAGCACGTCATTCACACGATGGCGCAATGCGGTCGCGTTGACCGTCACTGCCTGCAACAGGTTGCGTTGCGCGGCCGGCATGCTGTCGGTGTCGATCAGCTGCGCGCAGTTGATGACCGCATTCAACGGCGTACGCAATTCGTGATTCATGGTGCTGATGAAGCGGCTTTGCGCATCGCGGGATGCCAGCGCCTGCTGCGCCACTTCCTGCATCGCGGTCACAATGCGCGCAACCAGCAACGGCAACAGCATGCTGAACGCAAGCGCGTACACAAAGTAGGCAGGCCGCGACAACCAGTAGCCGGCCGGTGCGGTCAGCACGATCAGCACGAAGGTGCTGAGCAAGGTTGGAAGGACCGCCTTTTGCCCGTAACGGGCCACCGCCACGATGGTGATGAACGGTACAAACGCGTTCAACGCCATCAGCAGGATGAAGGCGAGGTAGATCTGGATGCCGATGAACAGCAGGTTCATCGCAAAGCCCAGGGCATCCAGCCAGTCGCCCTGCGGGATGATCTTGCGTCGTACCAGCACCATCCACACCACCGCGACCACCCACAGCGTCACAGCGGTGGGGAAGACCGATTTCGCATCGGCGACCAGCACCGGCTGCGGTCCGTAGAGCCAGGCGAGGCACCACAGCGTGGCGATGGTCTGCACGATCACGCGGCCCAGGCATGCGCGGTATTCCAGAAACGCGTCGAACAGCTGCACCAGCCTGTCGTTACGCAGCTGGCGGGCGGCCAGGATCAGTCCGGGCGCCGCGCGCCTGGGAGTGCTAGACATGAGGACTCGTGTCATCGGGAGGGAGCATGCGTCGATAGTGCCTGACCAGTAACCCTGCGGCGGTGGCAATGGCGGTGAAGCGGTGCGCCAGCGTGTCGCCCGGCACGTGGCGACCCACATCGCCGCGTAGCTGGTCGCATGCCTTCAGCAAGGGCTGAGAGCCGGTCAGCGAAATCGTGTTCTTCAAGGCGTGGATCTGTTCCAGCGCCTTGGCCTGCGGAGTGGCGGCATCGCCTAGCGCGCAGGTTGCGATGGACTGCTCGATCTCCACGGCAAATGCATCGGCAAATGCGGCCGCCGCCACCGGGTCCAGCTCTGCCATCGTGTGCAAGGTCGAGCCGACTTCGATGCGCGGCTGCGCGTGCGCGGTGGCCGTGTGTGCCGCAGCACCGCGCGGTGCCTGCGCCTGCCCGCTGACACGCGGACGCTGCAACAGGCGGGCGAACAGGCGACGCATCGTTGCCGGCTAAGCCTGCGAACCGACGAGGGTGGGCGCGGTCGGCGCGCTTACGCCGCCGGCCTTGCACGCTGTGCGCGTACCCGGGGCTCGGCATCTGCACACACACACGCACTCGTCGACCATCACGCGCACTGCGCCGCACTCAGTCGCGGAAGTTGTCGAACTGCAGCGGCAGCTCGAAATCGGCCTTCTTCAGCAGCGCCATCGCGTCCTGCAGGTCGTCGCGCTTCTTGCCGCTCACGCGCAGCTTGTCGCCATTGATCTGCGCTTCCACCTTGAGCTTGGCTTCCTTCAACTTGGCCACCAGTTGCTTGGCCTGCTTCTGCTCGATGCCCTGCTTGACGGTGACCTTCTGGCGCGCGCCGGCCAGATTGGTTTCCATGTCGCCAAACTCCAAGCAACGCACGTCGATGCCGCGTGCCAGCAGGCGCGCGCGCAGGATGTCGGTCATCTGCTTGACCTGGAAATCGCTGGGCGCGGACTGGTTGATCGCCTTGCCGTCCTCCAGCTCGAACCTGGCCTCGACGCCTTTGAAGTCGAACCGCGTATCCAGCTCGCGATTGGCCTGGTCCACCGCATTGGTCAGTTCGTGCTTGTCGACTTCGGACACCACGTCGAAGGAAGGCATGCAAAGCTCCTGCTCTTTATAAACAGCCGCCATTCTATGGCATCGCGTCGTGCGCGCTGTCGATGCAGGTGTTGGCGGCCTGCCTGCAAGCGCGGCGATAATGCGCCATGCCCACCACCCGTTCTCCGCTTCCCGCCATCGCCTGGATGGTGGCCGCCGTGGCCTGCTTCTCGCTGATGGATGCGGGGATGAAGCTGCTGTCGGCGCACTACCCGCCGTTGCAGGTCACCTTGCTGCGTGGCGCCGCCTCGCTGCCGTTCGTGCTGGTGTGGGTGTTCGCCACTGCCGGTGCGCGTGCCATCGTGCCGGTGCGCTGGGGGCTGCACCTGCTGCGTGGGGTATTGGGCATGGTGATGATCGGCTGCTTCGTCTACGGCTTGAAGCGCATGCCGTTATCGACCGCGTACACGCTGTATTTCGTCGCCCCGTTGCTGGTGGCGGCGCTGTCGGTACCGTTGCTGGGCGAGCGGGTCGGGCCGCGGCGCTGGACGGCCATTGGCATCGGCCTGGTCGGGGTGAGCGTGGTGCTGCGCCCGGGCGTGGACGGGCTGATCTCGTTGCCCGGGCTGATGGTGCTGCTGGCGGCCACCGCCTACGCCATCGCGGCCATCACCGTGAGTCTGCTGACCCGCACCGACACTCCGCAGGCGATGGTTGTGTGGTTTCTGCTGTTCATGGCGATCGGCGCCGGCCTGCTGGCCATTCCCGACTGGGTGCCGTTGCGGGGCGAGCACGCCTGGCTGATCGCCGGCATGGGCCTGGCCGGGGCGCTGGGGCAGATCGCGCTGACCCAGGCCTTCCTGCGCGGCGAAGCGTCGATGATCGCGCCGCTGGAATACACCGGCCTGGTCTGGGTGATCGGCTGGGACTGGCTGCTGTGGCAGACCCTGCCCGACAGCTGGACCTGGACCGGCGCGGGCATCATCGTCGCCAGCGGGCTGTATCTGCTGCGTCGGGAGCGGATACGTCATGCCGATCGCCCACCGCCGCTGGATAGGCTGTGATTGGGGAGTCGGGATTCGGCATTCGGGATTGGCAACAGCAGGAATGCCGTTGTCCTTGCGAATCCCCAATCCCTAATCCCGACTCCCGGTTGTGAACATTGACTGGTAGGCTTCACGACCCCCCAAGCCGGTCATGCGCGGTGATCCAGTTTCAGCGGCTGCACAAGTCCTATTCCGTTGACGGGCGCCAGATCGTGGCGCTGCATCCGCTCGATCTGCGGATCGGCCCCGGCGAGGTGTTCGGCATCATCGGCCATTCCGGCGCCGGCAAGTCCACGCTGATCCGGCTGATCAACCGGCTGGAAGAACCCAGCGGCGGGCGCCTGCTGATCGGCGAGGAGGACGTCACCGCGCTGGACCGCCAGGGCCTGCGCAGCTTGCGCCGGCGTATCGGCATGATCTTCCAGCACTTCAACCTGCTGTCCTCGCGCACCGTGGCCGGCAATGTGGCGTTCCCGCTGGAACTGGCCGGCACCGCGCGCGCGGAGATCGATGCGCGCGTGGCCGAGCTGCTGGCGCGGGTCGGGCTGGAGCAGCACGCCAACAAGTATCCGGCGCAACTGTCCGGCGGCCAGAAGCAGCGCGTGGGCATCGCGCGCGCGCTGGCCACCCGCCCGCAGATCCTGCTGTGCGACGAGGCCACCAGCGCGCTGGACCCGCAGACCACCGCCTCGGTGCTGCAGCTGCTGGCGCAGATCAACCGCGAGCTGGGCCTGACCATCGTGCTGATCACCCACGAGATGGACGTGATCCGCCGCGTCTGCGACCGCGTCGCGGTGCTGGACGCCGGCAAGCTGGTGGAAACCGGCCCGGTGACCGAGGTGTTCCTGCATCCGCAGCACGCCACCACCCGGCGCTTCGTGTCCGAAGCCGAGCATGTGGACGAAGCCGAACTGCACCGCGATTTCGCCGCGGTGGGTGGGCGCGTCGTGCGGCTGACCTTCCTGGGCAACGGCACCTACGAGCCGGTGCTGGGCCGCATCGCCCGCGAGACCGGCGTGGACTACAACATCCTGTCCGGGCGCGTGGACCGCATCAAGGACACCCCGTATGGCCAGCTGATCGTCGCCCTGACCGGCGGCGACCATAACGCGGCACGCGCCGGCTTCGTCGCCGCCGGCGTGCACGTGGAGGATCTGCGCGTATGAATCTGTTGATCGCCACCGCCAGCGGTTTCTTCCGCAATCTCGATGCCGCCAAGTGGGGCGACATCGGCCAGGCCACCCTCGATACCTTGCTGATGCTGGCCGGCGCGCTGCCGCTGACGCTGCTGATCGGCCTGCCGCTGGGCGTTGCGCTGTTCCTGTGCGGCGCCCCGCAGCTGCGCCGCCGCCCGGTGCTGTACGGTGCGCTCGCGGCGGTGATCAACCTGCTGCGCTCGGTGCCCTTCATCATCCTGATGATCGCGATGATTCCGCTCACGCTGATGCTGATGGGCACCTCGCTGGGCGTGCGCGGGGCGATCCTGCCGCTGGTGGTCGGCGCCGCGCCGTTCTATGCACGCCTGGTGGAAACCGCGTTGCGCGAGGTCGATCGCGGCATCATCGAGGCCAGCCAGGCGATGGGTGCGACCACCCGCCAACTGGTCCTGCGCGTGCTGCTGCCGGAAGCGCGCCCCGGTCTGATCGCCGGGGCCACCGTCACCACCATCGCGCTGATCGGTTTCACCGCGATGGGCGGTGCGATCGGCTCCGGTGGGCTGGGCGATGTGGCCTACCGCGAAGGCTATCTGCGCTCGCATTCGGATGTCGCGCTGATCACCGTGATCGCCTTGCTGGTGCTGGTGCAGCTGCTGCAGATGCTGGGTGACTGGCTGGTGGCGCGTTACAGCCGGCGTTGAGGGGCACGGGCGGCCGGCGCCGTCCGGCAGGGTCGGCGGCAGGCGCATCGCGGTCGCTCGCTGTGTTGGGACATCGCATCGCCGCCCATGGGCGCGCCGTCGCGCATGGCCCATCCACCGGCGAACCCCGGCCCACGCATCGCCGTCGCACGCAGTGTCTGCTAGGTTGAATGCCTGCGGCAGTGCCGCATTCCTCCTCCCACGGACCCCTCTATGAGCACATTCGCGTTTCGTTCCCTCCTGGCTGCGGCCACGCTGGCACTGGCTTCCTGCGGCGGCAGTGGTGGCAGTAGCGGCGGTGACACCCTCACCGTGGCCGCCACGGCGGTGCCGCATGCCGAAATCCTCGAGGTGGTCGAACCGCTGCTTGCCAAGCAGGGCGTCAAGCTGGATGTGCGTGTGTTCAACGACTATGTGCAGCCCAACGACCAGGTCGTGCAGAAGCAGATCGACGTCAACTATTTCCAGACCGAGCCCTACCTGGATGCCTACAACCGCGACCGCAAGAGCCAGCTGGTGACCGTGGTCGGCGTGCATATCGAGCCGTTCGGTGCGTATTCGCGCCGGTTCAAGGCATTGGCGGACCTGCCCACCGGCGCCGATGTGGTGATTCCCAACGACCCGAGCAACAACAGCCGCGCGCTGATCCTGCTCGACAAGGCCGGGGTGATCAAACTCAAGGATGCGACCAATGCGCTGTCCAGCCAGCGCGACATCGTCGAGAACCCCAAGCAGCTGAAATTCCGCGAACTCGATTCGGCGATGCTGCCGCGCGTGCTCGATCAGGTCGATCTGGCGCTGATCAACACCAACTACGCGCTCGACGCCGGCCTCAATCCGACCCGCGACGCACTGGCGATCGAAAGCAAGGACTCGCCGTACGTGAACTTCCTGGTGGCCCGCCCGGACAACAAGGACGATGCGCGCGTGCAGAAACTCGCCAAGGCCCTGACCAGCCCGGAAGTGAAGGCCTTCATCGAGCAGAAGTACAAGGGCGCGGTGTTGCCCGCCTTTTAAAGGCGCAGCAACAGGCATACGCCGCCAGCGACGGGCGTGATCGGCGCCCGGCGTCGGCGTGGAGCAAACGGACACCGCACCGGCTGCGTACTGTTCGCAGAGGCATGGCAACGGCGCGCCATGCTACGCCACCCACGCTTGGCGCGGTCATCGACAAGGCCGCACCTGTCGTCAGGCGCAGTCGTTGCCGGTCCGGCCTCCACCACGCGTGCACGGTGGGTTAAGTGCGCGCCGCCTGCGCCGGGCTGACGGCTGCCAGGGTGACGTGTTGTCAGCCAATTGTTCACCGCAACCGAGCATCCGATGCCACTTCTTCTTGCCATTCCGCTGGCCGTGATCATCGCCCTGGCAGTGTTTGCAGTGCTGTTTCCATTGTCGCTGGTGCAACGCTTTCGGGTCGGCACCGCGCGTCGGCAGGCGCGCGGGTGGCTGTTGATGATCAACCTGGTGTCGGCCGCGCTGTCCAACGTGTTGTTCGTGATCTTCGCGTTGATCGCTGCGGCGTTCTGGCCGGGCGCGATCAGCCATGGCGCCTTCGGCTGGGCCTGCGGGTTGGCCCTGGGGGTGTTGGCATTGCGCCTGACCCGCTTCGAGCGCACCCAGCAGGGTCTGTTCTACCGGCCCAATCTGTGGCTGGTGCTGGCATTGACGGCGTTGGTGGTGGTGCGGGTGATCGCCGGCATGGTGCAGGGCTGGCGCAGCACCTGGCAGGGTGTCGCCTGGCCTACTGACGGCTGGCTCAGTCACGCCAGTCTGCTGGGCGCGGCTGGCGTGCTGCTGGGGTATGCGCTGGCCTATGCCACCTTGCTGTGGTGGCGCTGGCGCAGCGCGCGCCTGCGCGGCAGCGTTTACTGGCGGTGAACTGGCGCTCGCAGCGCAGCAGCTGTCGGTGCTCGGTTGGTGCTGCATTGCCGGTGACATGGGGCGGCGGATGGCATCGCACGGGCATGGCGCATCACGCTCTGTGCTTGCACCCGCGCCATGCGGGCAAGTCAGCGCTTCGAAATGGATGGGGCACCGCGAATTACAGGCAAAAAAACGGGCCTTTCGGCCCGTTTTCTCAACTGACAAGTCGCTGGATCGGACGTGCTTAGAAGCGCGCGCCGACACCGAAGCCGACGGTCCACGGATCCAGTTCCAGCTCGCTGCCGGTGCCCTGGCCGCCCACGCGCAGTTCCGGACGCGAACGCATGTAGCGGGCGTCGGCACGTGCGAACCAGGTGGAGTTGATGTTCATGTCCACACCGACGGTGCCGATGACACCCTTGGCGGTGTCCAGACCCACGTGCTGACCGGTGGTCGACGCCGCATCGATCTTCTCGTTGCTGAAGTTCGACTCGTAGTAGCCCACGCCCACGAACGGACGGAACACGTTGTCGGCCTGGCCGAAGTGGTACTGGCCGCTGATGGCGATCGGCTGCTGCTCGACGGTGCCCAGCTTGCCCACGCCATCGGCGTTGACACGGTGGTTGAACTTGTCGGCGGCGCCCCACAATTCAACGGCCCAGTTGTCGTTGATGTAGTAGCTGGCGCTCAGCGTCGGCGCCGGGCCGCCATCGACGTCCAGGCCAGGAGCCGGGTCGTTCTTCGGCTTGATCAGAGCGACACCGCCGACCACTGCCCAATGCTTGCCAGACGCGCTGTCGGCGCTGGTGGACGTCGAGGAGGTGTCACCGGTGTAGGTGGTGTCTTGTGCAAACGCAGACGGCGCAATCGCAAGTGCGGATACGGCGGCCAGGCTCAGGATGGAAATGGAACGCATTGGGGGTCTCCTCGTTTTCTTGTTTAGGCCCGTGGAGTGGGCCGCGCCAAAGCTATTCCCGAAAATCTGAATCCACGCCTACCTGCGGCTCGCTAAAATTTCGTTTGTTCAGCAAGTTTCCGAAGAAGGCCGTGGTTACGACATGCAAGCTGAAAAAGACATTCACGCAGATGCGACCGCCGTGACGAAAAACAACGTGTTGAAAGGCCTTCCAGCGCACATTCGCAGCGATTGCCGCGTGCTGGTGCTGGGCTCGATGCCGGGAAATGCCTCCCTGGAGGCGCGCAGGTACTACGCACACCCGCGCAACCGATTCTGGCCGCTGATGCAGGCGGTGTTGGGCATCGACGCAGGATCGGCGTATGCAGTGCGGCTGCAGATGCTGACCGAAGGCGGCGTCGGCCTGTGGGACGTGATCGGCCAATGCGAGCGGCGCGGCAGCCTGGACACCGCCATCGTGGCGGGCAGCATCGTGGTCAATCCGCTGGCCAGCGTGCTCCCGACACTGCCGCAGTTGCGCGCGATTGCCTGCAATGGCGCGGCTGCGGCGCAGGCCTGGCATCGGTATGTGCAACCGCAGCTACCGGTCGGTGTGCCGGCAGTGCCGGTATGGGCCTTGCCCTCGACCAGTCCGGCCAATGCCGCGTGGTCGTTGCCGCGCCTGTGCGAGGCCTGGCAGCCGCTATGCGATGCGCTGGCCTAGCGAAAGGCGAAAAGACCGGACAAGCGCCGCGTCGGCGGTGTGCTCTGCACTGCCGGCATCGACCACGCGCCAGAAGTCATGCCAGCGTCCGGCACGGGCAGCGGTGTGGCGATCGCATGCATGCTGCAGTCCCCGCACATCACGGAGCGAACCGATGGCAATCACGCAGCGATGGACGATGGCACTGGGTCTGCTGACAGGCATGCTGGGTGGCGTGGGCACCGCAATGGCCGACGATCTGCACTGCAATGTCAGCAGCGACTACGATCTCACGCTCAACCCGCGCAGCCTGATCCTGATCCGCACGCCTGCATCCTCCGGCGCGCCCGAGCGGCTGGTGATGCGCCAGGGTGCCTTGTTCGTCGACGACCGCTGGGTCGCGTTGAATGCGGCCGACCGCACGCGCCTGATCCAGTTCGAGCGCCAGACCCGCGAGGTAGTGCCGCTGGCGCAGGAGGTCGGGCGCGAAGCGGCCGATATCGCCATCACCGCGCTCGGCGAAGTGGCTGCCGGTTTCAGTCGTAGCCCCGAAACCACGCGCGTGCAGCTGGCAAGCGTGCGCGAGAAGCTCGATACGCGCTTGAAGCAGAGCTTCGGCAAGAATCAGCTCACCTCGATCGATATCGATGACGACATCGGCGCGATGGTGGCCGAACTGCTGCCGCAGCTGATCGGCGATGTCGTCGCCGGTGCGGTGCAGTCGGCGTTGAGCGGAAACGACGTGCAGCTGCGGTCGCTGGACGGGGTGGAGACGCGCATCCAGCGCCTGATCGAGCCGCAGGCGCGCGCGTTGCGGCCGCGCGCCGAGCACCTGTGCGAACGGGTCGAAGCGCTGGATGGGCTGGACAATGCGCTGGCGTATCGTTTGCCCTCGGGCGAGCCACTGCAACTGTTGCGGGTGGATCGACGCGCCTCGAAATAAGCATGCATCTGCGTGCGCAGACGCTGCATCCCGCCGGCCGTGCGATTTTTTCCACGGCAATGGTTGGCGCTGCGGCCCGCAGCCGGCCACAATAGGGGTTTCCCCATTCTGTTGCCGGAGTTCCCCGTATGGCCGAAATCAAGGAAGCACTTGTCCCCGATATCGGTGACTACAGCGATGTCCCGGTAATCGAGGTGCTGGTGTCGGTCGGCGATACGGTCAGCAAGGACCAGAGCCTGGTCACGCTGGAATCGGACAAGGCCACGATGGAAGTGCCCTCGTCGGTGTCCGGCGTGGTCAAGGAGATCAAGGTCAAGGTCGGCGATTCGCTGTCGCAGGGCGCCTTGGTGGCGCTGATCGAAGTGGCCGATGCCGATGCCGGTGCCGACAGCGCAGCCGCACCCGCACCGGCCGCAGCGCCTGCCGCCCCGGCCAAGGCTGCGCCCGCTGCCGCGCCGGCGCCTGCCGCCAAGGCCGAGCCGGCTGCGCCAGCCGCGTCCTCGGAAGGCGGCCTGGTCGAAGCCCGCGTGCCCGATATCGGCGACTACACCGACATCCCGGTGATCGAAGTGCTGGTCGCCGTCGGCGACACGGTTGCCAAGGACCAGAGCCTGGTCACGCTGGAATCGGACAAGGCCACGATGGAAGTGCCGTCCTCGGCCGCCGGCGTGGTCAAGGAACTCAAGGTCAAGGTCGGCGACACGCTGTCGCAGGGCAATGTGGTCGCCATCATCGCGGCCAGCGATGGCGGCGCCGGTGCGGCGCAGTCGCCGGCCAAGCCCACCACCGAAACCTCCGAAACATCCGGCAAGGTCGAGCCGGTCGCCGTGTCTGCGGTGCCGGACAAGCTGGCCCAGCGCGAGATCGCGCAGGTGCAGGGCGCGCGCTCCAGCGACGCCTCGCAACCTGCGCAGGGCGGCCAGCCGTCTGCCGGCAGCCCGAGCAGCCCGCCGGTGACCTTCGATGCCGATAGCGTACTGCCGTCCAAGGTGGCCTATGCCAGCCCGGTGGTGCGCGTGTTCGCACGCGAGCTCGGCGTGGACCTGCACCAGCTCAAGGGCAGCGAAAAGGGCGGCCGCATCACCCGTGAAGACGTGCAGCGCTTCGTCAAGGCCGCACTCAGTGGAGGCGTGCCGGCCGCAGCGGGTGCCGCACCGGCCGGTGGCGGCAACGGCCTGAACCTGCTGGCCTGGCCGAAGGTGGACTTCAGCAAGTTCGGCGAGACCGAAACCCAGCCGCTGTCGCGCATCAAGAAGATTTCCGGTGCCAACCTGGCACGCAACTGGGCGATGATTCCGCACGTCACCCAGTTCGAATCGGCCGACATCACCGACCTGGAAGCCCTGCGCGTGGCCCTCAACAAGGAAAACGAGAAGGCGGGCATCAAGCTCACCATGCTCGCCTTCCTGGTCAAGGCGAGCGCCGCGGGTCTGAAGAAATTCCCCGAGTTCAATGCCTCGCTGGATGCGGCCGGCGAAAACCTGACGTTGAAGAAGTACATCAACATCGGCTTTGCCGCCGATACGCCGAACGGCCTGGTCGTGCCGGTGATCCGCGATGTCGACAAGAAGGGCGTGCTGCAGATCGCCCAGGAAAGCGGCGAGCTGGCCAAGAAGGCGCGCGACGGCAAGCTCGGCCCGGCTGACATGAGCGGCGGCTGCTTCTCGATCAGCTCGCTAGGCGGCATCGGTGGTACGGCGTTCACGCCGATCATCAATGCGCCGGAAGTGGCGATCCTGGGCGTGTCCAAGTCGGCGATCCAGCCGGTGTGGAACGGCAAGGAGTTCGCCCCCAAGTTGATGCTGCCGTTGTCGTTGAGCTACGACCACCGCGTCATCGACGGCGCGCTGGCTGCACGTTTCACCACCTATCTCGCCCAGGTGCTGGCCGACATGCGACGCGTCCTGCTGTGAGAGCAGCGCTGCTGACGATCGCCGTGCTGAGCATGCTGCCGTGGACGTCTGCACTCGCACGCGAGTGCGGCAGCACGCTCGGGCGCGGCTGGCCGCCGGCGGTGGGCAACTACGGCACCGCGGTGACCACGCTGCTCGACGGCGCTACCAAGCCAACCCTGACCCTGCTCACGCTGCCCACCCGCGGCGTGGAAAGCGGTGTGTCGCTGGTGCCGGGCAAGGACGGCGCTGACTGGACCCTGCGGCATAGCCGCGCCGACGAGCGCGTCTACAGCTGGGTCAGCCAGAGCGATCGCGGCGCGGTGCAGTTGCGCACCGAGCAGACCCCGGAAACGGTCGAGATCCCGATTCCGGCGGCCTTGGCAAGGCGCCTGGTCAGCAACTGGACCAACGCACTGACCCGGCTGGCACCGACCGGTCGCACCGCGCCGGTCAGCGAGGGCGAAGTGCTGTCGTTCCAGGTCGAGGGCGTGCGCTACAGCGGCACGCGTCCGGGCTGCGGCGCCGGCGAGTTGCTGGTACAGCAGGCCGCGTTGCTGATCGAAGCCAGCGAAGGCAAGGAAAACAAGCGCGACAAGCGCTGGACCCAAATCGAATCGTCGCTGGATGAACTCCAGCAGACGCTTGCCGGCACGGCCGGTTGAGCCACAGGAGAAGCAAATGGCGGTCATTGAAATCAAGGTTCCCGACATCGGCGATTACAGCGATGTCCCCGTCATCGAAGTGCTGGTCGCCGTCGGCGACAGCGTGGCCAAGGACCAGGGCCTGGTAACGCTGGAATCGGACAAGGCCACGCTGGAGGTGCCGTCCTCGGCCGCCGGCGTGGTCAAGGAACTCAAGGTCAAGATTGGCGACAACCTGTCCGAAGGCGCAGTGGTGCTGCTGCTGGAGACCGAAGGCGAGGCCGCTGCACCGGCTGCGCCCGCCAAGGCCGAGACCAAGGCCGCTGCGCCTGCTGCGGCCCCCGCAGCCGCCGCACCCGGCAGCAAGCCGCCGGTGACACCGTCGCACCGCGCCCCGGCCGAACCAGCGCCGTCCAAGCCGGCGCTGGCCAGCGGCAAGCCGGCCGATATCGAATGCAAGATGGTGGTGCTCGGCGCCGGCCCCGGCGGCTACACCGCCGCCTTCCGCGCTGCCGACCTGGGCCTGGACACGGTGCTGATCGAGCGTTACGCCAGCCTGGGCGGCGTCTGCCTCAACGTCGGCTGCATCCCGTCCAAGGCGCTGTTGCATGCCGCCGCGGTGATCGATGAAGTGGCGCATGCCGGTGATTTCGGCGTGGATTTCGGCCAGCCCAAGATCACCCTGGACAAGCTGCGCGAGTACAAGGAAAAAGTGGTGGGCAAGCTCACCGGCGGCCTGGCCAGCATGGCCAAGCAGCGCAAGGTGCGCACCGTCACCGGTGTGGCCAGCTTCGTCTCGCCCAACGAGCTGGAGATCGTCGGCGACGACGGCAAGACCCAGCTGCTGCGCTTCGAGCATTGCGTCATCGCCGCCGGGTCGCAGGCGGTGAAGCTGCCCAACTTCCCGTGGGACGACAAGCGCGTGATGGACTCCACCGACGCGCTGGAACTGCACGATATTCCCAAGACCCTGCTGGTGGTCGGCGGCGGCATCATCGGCCTGGAAATGGCCACGGTGTACAGCGCGCTCGGCAGCAAGGTCACCGTGGTCGAGTTCATGGACCAGCTGATGCCGGGCGCCGACAAGGACCTGGTCAAGCCGCTGGCCGACCGCCTGAAGAAGCAGGGCGTGGAGGTCCATCTCAAGACCAAGGCCACCGACGTCACCGCCGACAAGAGCGGTATCACCGTGTCCTTCGAAGCGGCCGTGGAGGGCGAGAAGCCCGGTCTGCAGGCGACCGCCTACGATCGTGTGCTGGTCGCAGTGGGCCGTACGCCCAACGGCAAGAAAATCGGCGCCGACAAGGCCGGCGTCACCGTCACCGAGCGCGGCTTCATTCCGGTGGACCGGCAGATGCGCACCAACGTGCCGCACATCTTCGCCATCGGCGACATCGTTGGTAACCCGATGCTGGCGCACAAGGCCACTCACGAAGGCAAGCTGGCCGCCGAAGTGGCTGCCGGCGAGAAGAAGGAATGGGTGGCGCGGGTGATTCCGTCGGTGGCGTACACCAACCCGGAAATCGCCTGGGTGGGCGTGACCGAAACCGAAGCCAAGGCCAAGGGTTTGAAGGTCGGCGTGGCCAAGTTCCCGTGGGCGGCCAGTGGCCGTGCGATCGGTATCGGCCGCACCGAAGGCTTCACCAAGCTGATCTTCGACGAAGAGACCCACCGCATCATCGGTGGTGCCATCGTCGGCGTGCATGCCGGTGACCTGCTGGCCGAGATCGGGCTTGCGATCGAGATGGGCGCCGAAGCCGAAGACATCGGCCACACCATCCACGCGCACCCGACGCTTAGCGAGTCGGTCGGCATGGCGGCCGAGGTCTACGACGGCACCATCACCGATCTGTATATCCCGAAGAAGAAGTAAGCCGCGCACATCGCGTGCACTGCCAACGACGCCCCGCCTTGCGCGGGGCGTCGTCGTTTGGGCATGCTGCCAGGACGGGCTGCAGGGCGCGTCAGACAGGCAGTGCAGCCGATCGCATGGAGAGACACTGCAATGCGCTATGGAATGCTGGGAATGGTGATGCTGTGCAGCATCGCGGCGGTGTCTGCCGCCCGCGCGCAAGAACCGGATGATCCTCAATTGGCCGCTGCGTTGGCGAAGTGCCCGGGGGGGCCGAAACCTTCGATCGTGCGCAACGGCAGGCAAAAGCGCGTGCCGAGGCAGCGCATGCATCCGAACTCGCAACGCCTTCCGATCCGGCGCTACGCGCGCGTCTGCTGGAGATGGAGCGCGCCGACCAACTGGTCCGCAATGGCGATTGGTCGCAAGCGGCCGTGACCAGGATGGCCGCTGTGGATGCCGCGCATCTACCGCAGATCCGCCGCATCGTTGCCGAGCACGAAGGCCTGCCGAGCGCGGCCCAGGTGGGGCGCGATGGTGTCGCTGCAGCCTGGCTGCTGGTGCAGCATGCCGATGCCGATCCTGCGTTTCAGGAGCAGGTATTGAGCACGCTGGCGCAGCACGTTACGCGCGGCGAAATTCCGGCACGCTCTCTAGTGCTGTTGACCGACCGCGTCCTTGTCGGCAACGGCAAGCCGCAACGCTATGGCAGTCAGCTGGCCGCGCAGCAGGGCCGCTGGGTGCCCAAGCCCATCGAGGATCCGGAACACGTCGATGAGCGGCGTACCGCTGTGGGCGAAATGCCGCTGGCCGATTACATCTGCGTGGCCGCGCAGCTCTTTCCTGCGCCGTAACGGCCTTCCATATCAAACGCCCCAAAACACAAAAGACCCGCAAAAAGCGGGCCTTTTGGTTCAACCGGTCTATGCAACTCAGAACGCGAACGTCACGCCTGCGACCGGGCCCTTGAACTCCTGCTTCAGGCCGATCAGGCCATCGCTGCCGCGCTGGTCGACATCGAGCTTGAACCAGTCGTAGCCGGCGAAGATGCCGAAGTTCTTGGTGAAGCGGTATTCGGCCATCGCGTTGGCGCGGCTCAGATCGCCCTTGTAGTCGTCGAAGTTGCCCCAGCTGGTGTTGAGGTACTGACCCTGCACGTTGAACAGCCAATGCTCGCTCGGACGTGCGGTGAAACGGATGCCGACCACCGGCGCGACGCCGTCGGCCTTCTCTTCGAGCACGTCGCCGGTGAACACGCTGCCCAGATCTGCATACGCGTTGGCTTCGACCTTGGCGTATTCGGCACCGAGCTGCAGGCCCAGGCTGAATTCCGGCGAATCGATGACCGAATAGTCATACACCAGCGTGGCGACCTGATACTTCAGTTCACCCTTGATGAAGCTGCCCGACGGCACGGTGAAACCACCGGCGCTCACGTCCTGGGTCAGGGTCTCGCGGCGATCCTTGTCGTACTTGAAGTAATCGAAGATCAGGCGTTGACGGGTGCTGATGCGGAACACGCCATCCACGCGCGGCTCCCATTCCTTGCCGCCCAGCTTGAAGTCTTCATTGACCGACACATTGTTTCCTGCGACCAGTGTGTTGCCACGGATCGTGTTGTCGTTGTCGACATTCATCGCGCCGAGACGGATCTGGAAGCGATCGTCGGTATCTTCAGCGTGCGCCGGAAGGGCATAGCCTGCGGCCAGAACGCACGGGATCACCAGTGCGAGGAGGTTTTTCATGGGGGCTCCGAATCTTGGAATGGTTGGTCAGTCGAGCTTGTGCCGCGCATAGTCGATAAGCGCATGTCGTCAATTTGTGAAGTTTCTGTCCGTTATGCGTGAAGGAAACTTAGCAATCGGACAAAATGGTCCGCCATACATAGGCGTGCCAATGCTGCCCATGTCTTCTGTGCGCATGACGCCGTGATCGCTTGCACACGGGGGGCGCGCGTGTGGATCGATGCCGCGATTGGACCACGGGCGGGACATCGCTGGAAGCTCGCAGGGTGCGACAAAATGCGTAAAAAAAGCAGGAGCCCTGGTCTCCCAGGGCTCCCTGACGCGGCCTGCGGCACGACCTTTCGACGAGGATGTGCAGGCTAGCGAAGTTCTGACAGCCGGTTTGTGGCAAAGTTCCCACCCGCTGCTGCGGCACGTGTATGGTGCATCGCAGCACCCCGCGACCTTTGCCGGTTGTCTCGCAATTTGTCCCGTTGCTATACTTTCGCGGCTCGACGAGGCGCAACTGCGCTTCCCCCTCATCCACACGTAAGGTAACCGTAGTGCTGAACTCCGTTGACGCGGGTCGGCGGTTGATGCTGCGCGCTGCGGTATATCCGCTTGCCGCCGTAGCTATAACCAGTCTGGGGTTGCTGTTGGTCGGTCCCCGTTACTCTGCCGGTCTGGCATTGACCGGGTTTGCGACGGTGCTGGGCGGTTGGGTGGCAGCACGGACCGCGCTAGGCGGCGGTATCCAGGCAGCCGGCATTGCCATGGTGCGGCTGATTCTGGCGATGGTGTTGAAGTGGGTGTTGGTTTTCGTGGCGCTGGCGCTTGGTTTCGGCCTGTGGCGGCTGCCTCCTCTGGCTCTGTTGGCGGGTATCGCCATCGGGTTGATTTTTCAGGTTCTGGCTCTGGCCAGACGTTGATTCGAACTTATAAGGGCTCCAGACACATGGCGGGCGAGGCAGCAACCCCTACCTCCTATATCCAGCATCACTTGCAGAACCTGATCTATCCGGTTCGTGAGGGTGGCGGTACGTTTTGGACCATCCACGTCGACACCCTGGTCATGGCCGTGTTGATGGGCCTGGTCATGGTGCTGGCGTTCTGGACAGCGACCCGCAATGCCACGGCCGGCGTGCCGGGCAAGTGGCAGGCATTCGTGGAAATCTGCCTGGAATTCGTCGACCGGCAGGCCAAGGACACCTATCACGGCAGCAGCAAGCTGGTGACGCCGATTGCGATCACCATCTTCTTCTGGATCCTGTTGATGAACCTCATCAAGATGATCCCGGCCGATTTCATCGCCATCCCGCTGGGTTGGGCCGGCATCCACGCCTGGAAGCCGGTGCCCACCGCCGACGTCAATGCCACCTTGGGCATGTCGATCAGTGTGTTCTTCCTGATGATCGTGTTCTCGCTGCGCTCCAAGGGCGTGGGCGGCATGACCAAGGAATTTCTGACGGCGCCGTTCGGCAAGTGGATGATGCCGTTCAACCTGCTCCTGAACATCGTCGAGTGGCTGAGCAAGCCGATTTCGTTGGCGATGCGACTGTTCGGCAACATGTTCGGCGGCGAGATCGTCTTCCTGCTGATCTGGGTGCTGGGCGGTGCGGGCATCGCCGGCATGGTCGCTGGCGGCGTATTCGGCCTCGGCTGGATGCTGTTCCACCTGTTGGTGATTCCGCTGCAGGCCTTCATTTTCATGATGCTGTCGATCGTGTATCTGAGCCTTGCCGAAGACAGTCACTGAGTTTGCTGCACCCTTCATCTGCTTTATCCCGCTTCATCCATCACCCTTAGAAACTTTCGTTCGGAGATCACCATGTACCTCGCCGTCCTGACCAACCTCGCTCAAGTCCAGAGCTCCACCGTCCTCGCCGTCGGCATCATGATCGGCCTGGCCGCGCTGGGTGCCGGCCTCGGTCTGGCCATCATGGCTGGCAAGTTCCTGGAATCGGCCGCGCGCCAGCCGGAACTGATCCCGGTGCTGCAGGTTCGTATGTTCATCACCGCCGGCCTGATCGACGCCGCGTTCATCATCAGCGTCGCTGTCGGCCTGCTGTTCGCCTTCGCCAACCCGCTGGCCCAGGTGTTCATCGAGCGTCTGTCGCAGGCTGCCGGCTGATCCAGCGGTAGCAGGATGTGGAGGCAACCGCGTGCGGTTGGCTCCGCGGATGAAGGTCGGAAAGCGCCGCCATGCGGTGGCGCTTTCACCCCTAAAGAGCGATTGAGCGACCCATGGATATCACCCTTACCATTTTTGCCCAGGCGTTGGCCTTCGCCGGTCTGATCTGGATCGTCGCGACCAAAATCTGGCCGCCGCTGCTGAAGGCGATCGAAGAGCGTCAGCAAAAGATCGCTGAAGGTCTGGCTGCGGCCGATCGTAGTCAGAAGGATCTGGCGCAGGCGCAGGAAAAGGTCAACGAAGCACTGAAGGACGCACGCACCAAGGCCAACGAGATCATCGACCAGGCCCACGCGCGCGCCAACCAGATCATCGAAGCGGCCAAGCACGAGGCGATTGCCGAAGCCAACCGTCAGAAGGATCTGGCGCAGACCGAGATCGACGCGTCCGCCACGCGTGCCCGCGAGGAACTGCGCAAGCAGGTGTCCGCGCTGGCCGTCAGCGGTGCCGAGAAGCTGCTCAAGCGCGAAATCGATGCGAACGCCCACAAGGCGCTGCTCGACGAGCTGGCGGCGGAGATTTAATCGATGAGTCAGGCCCTCACACTTGCCCGTCCGTACGGCCGCGCCGCGTTTGCGATCGCGCGTGAGGGCGGCACCTTCGCGCCCTGGTCCGATGCGCTGGCGTTTTCGGCGCAGGTGGCCGGCGACCCGCGCGTGGCTGCGCTGCTGCTCAACCCGGCCTTGCGCCAGGAAGAAGCAGTGACATTGCTCGCTCCGCCGCAGGCTGGCGACGACTACCTGCGTTTTCTCGGCGTGCTGGCCGATGCGCAGCGGCTGTCGCTGCTGCCGGAAGTGGCAGGGTTGTACGAACAACTGCGTGCCGAAGCCGAACACGTCGTCAAGGCGACAGTGACCTCGGCCACCGCAATGCACCAGACAGAGCTCGACACGATTGCTGCTGCGCTGAAGAAGCGTTTCGGCCGCGAGGTGGACATCACCACCGCGGTGGATGCTTCGCTGATCGGCGGCGCGGTGATCGACACCGGCGACGTGGTCATCGACGGCTCGCTGAAGGGCAAGCTCGCGCGTCTGCAAAGCTCGCTCGCCCACTGAATTCACATAAACGCACGGCCCTCGCGGCCGGCACCTAGGACTGAACGATGGCAACCACGCTCAACCCCTCCGAAATCAGCGACCTGATCAAGACCCGCATCGATGCGGTCAAGCTGTCCGCAGAGTCGCGCAACGAAGGCTCCGTGACCAGCGTGTCCGACGGCATCGTGCGCATCTTCGGCCTGGCCGACGTGATGCAGGGCGAAATGATCGAACTGCCGAACAACACCTTCGCGCTTGCGCTGAACCTGGAGCGCGATTCGGTCGGCGCCGTGGTGCTGGGCGATTACGAGAACCTGCGCGAAGGCGACGTGGCCAAGACCACCGGCCGCATCCTGGAAGTGCCGGTGGGTCCGGAGTTGCTGGGTCGCGTGGTCAACGCGCTGGGCGAGCCGATCGACGGCAAGGGCCCGCTGGGCGCCACCCAGACCGCACCGGTGGAGCGCGTTGCGCCCGGCGTGATCTGGCGTAAGTCGGTCGACCAACCGGTGCAGACCGGTTACAAGTCGGTCGATGCGATGATCCCGATCGGCCGCGGCCAGCGCGAGCTGGTCATCGGCGACCGCCAGACCGGCAAGACCGCGCTGGCGATCGATGCGGTGATCAACCAGAAGGGCACCGGCATCAAGTGCGTGTACGTGGCGATCGGCCAGAAGGCCTCGACCGTCGCCAACATCGTGCGCAAGCTGGAAGAAAACGGCGCGCTGGCGCACACCGTGGTGGTGGCGGCGACCGCGTCCGAATCGGCGGCGATGCAATACATCAGCCCGTATGCCGGCTGCACCATGGGCGAATACTTCATGGACCGCGGCGAAGACGCGCTGATCGTGTACGACGATCTGTCCAAGCAGGCCGTGGCCTACCGCCAGATCTCGCTGCTGCTCAAGCGTCCGCCGGGCCGCGAAGCCTATCCGGGCGACGTGTTCTATCTGCATAGCCGCCTGCTGGAGCGCGCCGCGCGCGTGTCCGAGGAATACGTGGAGAAGTTCACCAACGGTGCGGTGACCGGCAAGACCGGCTCGCTGACCGCGCTGCCGATCATCGAAACGCAGGCCGGCGACGTGTCCGCGTTCGTGCCGACCAACGTGATCTCGATCACCGACGGCCAGATCTTCCTGGAAACCGACCTGTTCAACGCCGGTATCCGTCCGGCCGTGAACGCCGGTATCTCGGTGTCGCGCGTCGGTGGTGCGGCCCAGACCAAGATCATCAAGAAGCTGTCCGGCGGCATCCGTATCTCGCTGGCGCAGTACCGTGAGCTGGCGGCGTTCGCGCAGTTCGCCTCGGACCTGGACGAAGCCACCCGCAAGCAGCTCGAGCGCGGTCAGCGCGTCACCGAGCTGATGAAGCAGAAGCAGTATGCGCCGATGTCCATCGCCAACCAGGCGCTGTCGATCTATGCCGTCAACGAGGGTTACCTCGATGAAGTGCCGGTCAACAAGCTGCTGGCGTTCGAAGAAGGCCTGCATGCGCACTTCGCCAACACCCAGGGTGAGCTGATCTCCAAGATCAACAGCACCGGCGGTTGGGACAACGACATCGAAGCCGCGTTCAAGAAGGGCATCGAAGAGTTCAAGACCACGGGCAGCTGGTAAGAGCGCCGGGAGTCGGGATTGGGCATTCGGGATTTGTAGGAGCGGTGGTTCGGGGCGTTGGCTGATGCCGAATCCTCGCTCCTCATTCCCAGAAGTTAGGCATCCGGGGTTCTCGGAAGCGGTGAGGTAGGGAGGCGTTAGCCAATCCCGATTCCCGATTCCCGAATCCCACTAAGCGAGCGAAGCGAGCGAGTATGGCAGGCGGACGCGAAATCAAAACCAAGATCAAGAGCGTGCAGAACACCCGCAAGGTGACGCGCGCGCTCGAAATGGTCTCGGCCTCCAAGATCCGCAAGGCGCAGGAGCGCATGAAGACCTCGCGTCCGTATGCGCAGGCGATGAAGCAGGTGATCGGACATCTGGCGCAGGCCAGCACCGACTACCAGCATCCATTCCTGGTCGAGCGTGAGCAGATCAAGCGGGTTGGTTACATCGTGATCTCTTCCGACCGCGGCCTGGCCGGCGGTCTGAACAACAACCTGTTCCGCAAGATGCTGGGCGAAGTGCGCCCGTGGCAGGACAAGGGCGCCGAGATCGACGTGGTGACCATCGGTCAGAAGGCCTCGGCATTCTTCCGTCGCATCAAGGTCAACATGGTCGGCAGCGTGACCCACCTGGGCGACAGCCCGCAGGTGGAGCAGCTGATCGGCGTGATCAAGGTGATGCTGGACGCGTTCGTCGAGGGCAAGGTGGACCGCGTGTACCTGGTCTACAACCGCTTCGTGAACACGATGACGCAGAAGGCCAGCTTCGACCAGCTGCTGCCGCTGCCGGCCGCAGAACATAAAGTGGCCCATCACGATTGGGATTACCTGTACGAACCCGATGCCGCGACCGTGCTGGAGCACGTGATGACGCGTTACATCGAGTCGCTGGTGTACCAGGCCGTGCTGGAAAACGTGGCGTCCGAACATGCCGCGCGCATGGTGGCGATGAAGGCCGCCAGCGACAATGCCAACAAGATGATCGGCACCTTGCAACTGGTCTACAACAAGGCACGTCAGGCGGCGATCACCCAGGAAATTTCGGAAATCGTCAGCGGCGCGGCCGCCGTATAGCCGGGAATAGGGAATGGTGAATCGGGAATGGTCGAGGCAGTGGCACTTGATCTTCCCAATCCCGAATCCCGTTTCCCCAATCCCGACACCAGAATCGAACAGACATTAGTGGAGTTATCCAAATGAGTCAGGGCAAGATCGTTCAGATCATCGGCGCGGTCGTCGACGTCGAATTCCAGCGCAATGAAGTACCGAAGGTCTATCACGCGTTGAAGGTCGAAGGCACCGAAATCACCCTGGAAGTGCAGCAGCAGCTCGGCGATGGCGTGGTGCGCACGATTGCGCTCGGCTCCACCGACGGCCTGAAGCGCAACCTGCTGGCCACCAACACCGAGCGTGCGATTTCGGTGCCGGTCGGCGCCGGGACGCTGGGCCGCATCATGGACGTGCTGGGTCGCCCGATCGACGAAGCCGGCGACGTGCAGGCCTCGGACCATTGGGAAATCCATCGTGCTGCTCCATCGTACGAAGACCAGTCCTCCAGCACCGAACTGCTGGAAACCGGCATCAAGGTCATCGACCTGATGTGCCCGTTCGCCAAGGGCGGCAAGGTCGGCCTGTTCGGCGGCGCCGGCGTCGGCAAGACCGTCAACATGATGGAACTGATCAACAACATCGCCAAGGCGCACTCGGGGTTGTCCGTGTTTGCCGGCGTGGGCGAGCGTACCCGTGAGGGCAACGACTTCTACCACGAGATGAAGGACTCCAACGTCCTGGACAAGGTCGCGATGGTGTACGGCCAGATGAACGAGCCGCCGGGCAACCGTCTGCGCGTTGCGCTGACCGGCCTGACCATGGCCGAGTACTTCCGCGACGAGAAGGACGAAAACGGCAAGGGCAAGGACGTGCTGCTGTTCGTGGACAACATCTACCGCTACACGCTGGCCGGTACCGAAGTGTCCGCGCTGCTCGGCCGTATGCCGTCGGCAGTGGGCTACCAGCCGACCCTGGCCGAAGAAATGGGCGTGTTGCAGGAACGCATCACCTCGACCAAGAGCGGTTCGATCACCTCGATCCAAGCCGTGTACGTGCCTGCGGACGACCTGACCGACCCGTCGCCGGCGACCACCTTCGCCCACCTGGATTCCACCGTCACGCTGAGCCGTAACATCGCCTCGCTGGGCATCTACCCGGCCGTGGATCCGCTGGATTCCACCAGCCGCCAGATGGACCCGCTGGTGATCGGCCACGAGCATTACGACACCGCCCAGCGCGTGCAGCAGACCTTGCAGAAGTACAAGGAACTGAAGGACATCATCGCGATCCTGGGCATGGACGAGCTGAGCGAAGAAGACAAGCAGTCGGTGTCGCGCGCACGCAAGATCGAGCGTTTCTTCAGCCAGCCGTTCCACGTGGCCGAAGTGTTCACCGGCTCGCCGGGCAAGTACGTCTCGCTGAAGGACACCATCCGCGGCTTCAAGGCGATCTGCGACGGCGAATACGACCACCTGCCGGAGCAGGCGTTCTACATGGTCGGCAGCATCGAAGAAGCGGTCGAGAAAGCCAACAAGATGAGCGCCAAGGCGTAACAGCCGGGATTTGGCATTCGGGATTCGGGATTTGGTACGGCGGTGAGCGGGGTGCGGAGACGAGGTGAGTGGCCACAGTGGAAGCTGCGGTTGCCAATCCCGAATCCCCAATCCCCAATCGCCGCTTCACACTGTGAGGCACCATGAGCACTATTCGTTGCGACATCGTCAGCGCCGAGAAGGAAATCTTCCACGGTGAGGCGACGCTGGTCGTGGCCACCGGCGAACTGGGCGAGCTGGGCATTGCGCCCAAGCACGCGCCGCTGATCACCCGCCTGAAGCCGGGCAAGGTGGTGGTCACCACCGCCAGCGGCGAGCAGCTGGATTTCGCCATTTCCGGCGGCATCCTGGAAGTGCAGCCGCAGGTGGTGACCGTGCTGGTCGACACCGCGGTGCGTGCGCAGGACATCGACGAAGCCGCGGTGCGCAAGGTCAAGGAAGAGGCAGAACGTCTGCTGGCCAACCGTGGCGACGCGGTGGATGTGGCGGAAGCACAGCGTCGGTTGACCGAGGCGACCGTGCAGTTGCAGGCGCTCGAACGTTTGCGTCGCACTCTCAAGCACTGAGTGTCAGGGCATGCGGGCGTCGGATGGCGCATGCACCCCGAGGGTTGGAAGCACGGCCAGCTGCGCGTGTGGAAATCGAAACGCCGACCATCGTGTCGGCGTTTTTCGTTTTTGCGGATGCGCGTGCGTGATGCGGCCCGCACGCGCCGAGGCAGCAGGCACACTGCATGCCTTACATCGTGCCGCTGCTTGCCAGCGGTCCGGCACCTCATGCATGCCCGTTAAGGAACGCCAGATGGCCCGCAAGATCGATGGTTTTCGTGGTTTCGCGCTGACCGGCCTGTTGGCCGTGGCGATGCTGGGGTGTGCGCTGCCGGCGCGCAGCCAGCCGCCGCTGGATCCGTTGCTGGACCGCATCGTGCAACGCAATGCGATCGGCGATGCAGTGGCGCTGAGCAAGTGGGACAGCGGCAAGCCAGTGCTGGACCAGACGCGCGAGGCGGCGGTGCTGCAGAGCGTGCGCGATCAGGCTTCTGCGCGCGGGCTGGACGCCGACGATGCCGCGCGCTTCTTTGCTGCGCAGATCGAGGCCAACAAATCGGTGCAGTACGCCTTGTTGAACCACTGGCGCGAACGGGGGCGTGCACCGGATACGGCGCGTCCTGACCTGGCGAGCCTGCGCACGCGTCTGGATCAATTGCAGGGCGAATTGCTCGACGCACTCGCCGACGTCGCGGCGGCCCGTTCCGCGCCGCAATGTCCGACCAGCACCGCGCGCGCCGCAGCCCATTACGCGGCGCAATGGCAGCTGGATGCGCTGCATCGCGCGGCCTTGGTACGCAGCCTGGGCGATTTCTGCCGCTGAGTGGGGCGTCGTCCGAGAGCGGCCAACCAGACGTCGTGCGCGATCGTCATGTGGGTGCGGACGATGCGTGCGCAGAACCGGAGTACATGCCGCTCCGGGCACTGGCCGCGCCGCCTGGCGGCGGTGCAGGCGTGTTGTTGGCCGCACTAAAGCCCCTGGTCTATCTGCCCATGGGCGACACAGATCGCTTCAACGCAGCATCACCGTCGCTGGGCACCGCGCTGGCGTCGGTGCGCTCGCTCAGCGATACACCACATGCCGGCCCAGGAAAAACGACACGATCGCCAGTCCGCCTTCCACCAGCGGTTTGGCCAGCCAGGCCTGGCGCAGGCCGACCAGATCGACCGTAGCCGAGAGCAGCCAGGTGCTGATCAATGTCAGTGCCAACCACATCACCGCAAAGCGTCGGAAGCGCTGCCAGCCCAGGCCTGCCCCGTTGTCCTGGGCAAAGGTAAAGCGGCCGTTGAGCCAGAATCCGAGCATTGCGCCGCTGATGCGTCCGAGCAGATTGGCCGGCACCGCCGGCATGCCTGCGGCCGTGGCGGCGATGAAGATGCCGCAGTCCACGGCCAACTGCAGGGCGCCAATGATCATGAATTGGCTGCCTTGGCGGAACAGACTCATGTGTGCGGGGTGAGCGGACGAGGGCGCCCATGCTAGCGGCTGTTGCACCGAAAGTGTGATCGCGGCTGGACGACTGGCCCGGTCACGACGCGAGCTGGCGCAGCGACTAGAATTTGCGTCTCTATTCGTTATTGGAACGTCTCGATGACCTTGCCTCTGCACGTCGTGATCCTGGCCGCAGGCGAGGGCAAGCGCATGCGCTCGTCCTTGCCGAAGGTGCTGCAGCCGGTGGCCGGCCAGCCGATGCTGGCGCACGTGATCGCCACCGCGCGGCAGCTGCAACCGGCGGCGATCCATGTGGTGTACGGGCATGGCGGCGAGCAGGTCCAGGCGGCATTCGCCGCGCAGAGCGATCTGCAGTGGGCCGAGCAACGTCAGCAACTGGGCACCGGGCATGCGGTGCAGCAGGCCATGCCTGCCATCCCGGATGCGGCCACGGTGCTGGTGTTGTACGGCGATGTGCCGCTGATCCAGGCCGATGATTTGCTGCAATTGCTGCATGCACCGGGCCGCATGGCGGTACTGGTTGCCGATGTGGCCAACCCCGCCGGTTATGGCCGGATCCTGCGCGATGCCGGAGGCAAGGTGGCCGCGATCGTCGAGCAGAAGGATGCCAATGATGAGCAGCGCCGCATCCGCACCATCAACACCGGCATCCTCACCGCCGAGTCCACCGCGCTGCGGCGCTGGCTGGCCGGTCTGTCCAACGAGAATGCCCAGGGCGAGTTCTATCTCACCGACGTGTTTGCCAGCGCCGCGGCGGATTTCACCCCGGCCGACATGGTGCATGTGAGCGACGTGCAGGACGTGGAAGGCGCCAACGACCCATGGCAACTGGCCCAACTCGAGCGCGCCTGGCAGCTGCGGGCCGCGCGTGCGCTTTGCCTGCAAGGCGTGCGCATGGCCGACCCGGCGCGCGTGGAGCAGCGCGGCACGGTGCAGGTGGGACGCGATGTGCAACTGGATATCGATGTGATTCTGGAAGGCGATGTGACGCTGGGCGATGGTGTGGTGATCGGCCCGTTCGTGAGACTGCGCGACGTTGACCTCGGCGCCGGGACGCAGGTGCGTGCGCATTGCGATCTGGAAGGCGTGGTCACCGAAGGCGCGGTGATGATCGGCCCGTTCGCGCGCTTGCGTCCCGGCACCGTCCTGGCCGACGGCGTGCATATCGGTAACTTCGTCGAGACCAAGAAAGTCACGATGGGCGTGGGCAGCAAGGCCAACCATCTGACCTATCTCGGCGATGCGGTGATCGGCAGCAAGGTCAACATCGGCGCCGGCACCATCACCTGCAACTACGATGGCGTCAACAAGTCGCAGACCACCATCGGCGATGGCGCGTTCGTTGGCTCCAACAGCGCGTTGGTGGCGCCGGTCGAGATCGGCGCCATGGCCACCATCGGCGCGGGCTCGGTGATCACCCGCGATGCACCCGCAGGCCAGCTCAGCGTGACGCGTCCGCGTCAGACCGTGATCGAAGGCTGGGAGCGACCGAGCAAGAAGTAGCGCGCTGCTCGGTCGCACTGTCCTGCAGATCTGCGGCAGCGCCGACACCGATAGACGATGTAGGGCACAACTGATCACGAGGTGCGCAATGCAAACCCGGCGGTGCTTGTTACTGGCGATGTTCTTGCTGATGGTGGCAGCCGGGCTGCCCGGTGCGCTCCATGCACAGGCCTATCGGTTGTATCTGGCGCCCGATGGCAACGATGCTGCCGCCGGCACCAGCGCGTCGACGGCGCTGCGCAGCCTTGGCGCGGCCCAGCAGCACCTGTTGGAGCGGCGGCCGACCGGTGCGGTAGACGTGCTGATCGCCGCAGGCACCTATCCCGGCCAGTCCGTGCAATGGACCTTCACCAATGGCGCGCCCATCCGCTTTATCGCCACCCCTGGCGCCGCAACGCCACCACTGTTCGACGGGCGCGGTGGCGCCACCTGGTTCACCTTGAAAGGTGGAAAAGATACCGCGACGCGATTGACCTTCGAAGGTTTGAAGGTCAGCCATTACTGGATGGCGCTGGATCTGGGCAGCAGCAAGCGTGGCGACGACGGCAACAGCGGCAATGTCATCCGCGACATGACGTTTGAGCGCATCGGTGGCCTGTATGGCCACAGTAGCGAAGCGGATTACGCGTTTGCGGCAATCCGGCTGCAGAATTCGCGCGACAACCGCATCGAAAAGAATCGCTTCGTGTCGATCGAAAACGACACCAAGACCTCCGGTTTCGTCCATGCGATCTACCTGGCGCGGCATTCGTCGGGCAATCGCATCGAGGGCAATACCTTCAGCGACATCAACGGCGACGCGGTGCGCACCCGCGATGCGTCGGACAACACGTACGTGGCGGGCAACCGCTTCGTCAGGGCGGGCAAGTACGCGGCGTTTTCGGACTGGTTCAAGCCCGATGGCGAATGTCCCTCGCAGGGCGGGCAGTTTTTCGACAATACGGTGGGCGTCGGCTACTACCGTGCGATTGCCGCCACCCGGACGACGGGGGCGGACGATGCCTGTGGCGCACTGAAGAAGCCGCGCATCGAAGAGCGTGCCACGCTTGGCGGCGACTGAAGGCGGAGATCAGGCCGCCGTTTGCGATGCGCTGTCAGCAACGCGAATGCGTTTGCCGAAACGATGGTTTGCCGGCGTGGTGCATCCGCACCGGTGAGGGGTCGTCCGATCGGGTGCGCCATCGTGTGCCTGCGACACCGCAGAACCGCCAGCATTCGCGTTCGAAATCGGTCGCAGCGAATTAGCCTGCGGTCGCAGCCGGCAGCAACAAGGTGACGCACAGGCCGCCGTGTTCGCGGTTATGCAACGAGATGCGGCCGCCGTGCGCCTCGGCGATCTCGCGCGTGAGTGCAAGGCCCAGCCCGGTGCCATTGCGTTTTGTCGAGTAAAACGGCATCAAGGCATTGTGCAATACCGCCTCGTTCATGCCGTTGCCGCGGTCGAGCACTTCGATCCGCAGCCATTGCGGCACGCGCGTGACGCGCACGGCGACATCGCTGTTGGGTGGCTGCACTTCGCTGCAGGCTTCGTGCGCGTTCTTGAGCAGGTTGAGCAGCGCCTGCTCGATCTGCGCGGCATCGATGCGGCTGCAGACATCGGTGAGTGCGCCTTGCAGCTGGAACGGAATCTGCTGCCGCAAACGTTCCAGAAACGGCGCCCAGTCGATGGTCTGCAATTGCGGCTGCGGCAACTTGGCAAAGCGTGCGTAGCCGCGGATGAAACCTTCCAGATGACGTGCGCGTTCTTCGATGGTTTCGAACACCGTGCCCAGCCGGTCGGTGCGTTCGCGACGCAGCAACTCGGCACCGGAGTGCGCCAGCGAGGCGATCGGCGCCAGCGAATTGTTCAACTCGTGGCTGATCACGCGGATGACCTTCTTCCAGGTCTGCACTTCCTGGCGACGCAATTCGGTGGTCAGGGTGCGGATCAGCAACAGTTCGTGGCTGCGTCCGTTGAGATGGAAGCTGCGCCGTGACAGGTGATAGATCTGTTCGTCGTCTTCGTCATCGCCATCCTCGCGTACCGCAAACAGGCAATCGCCACCGCGTGCCAGTGCATCGCGCAGTTCGTCCGGCATGCGGCCGAGCACATCGTCCAGATGCTGGCCTTCGAGCTTGCGGCCCTCATGCAGCAGTTTGCGTGCCGCGTTGTTGGAAAAACCAATGCGGCGCATGCCATCGCCACCGGCCACCACCAGCAGCATCGCCACCGGGGTGTTCTGCAGCATGGTGTCGAGCATCAATTCGCGTTGCACCAGGTCGCGCCGTTGCGCGCGCAACACATCGCCCAACTCTGCGTGCGCCTGCACCAGTTGCGCCAATTCGTCGGTGCCGCGCCAGTACACGCCGAAGTTGTATTCGCCATCGCGGTAGCTGCTGGTGGTGCCGGCCAGTGCGCGGAACAGCGAGCGCATCGGTGCGGTGGCGCGGCTGAGGCTGAACCACATCGCCGACAGCAGCAGCACCGCCGACACCACGGCCACTTCCCAGCCACGGTCCAGCCAGTACGCCATGAACCAGGGCAGCGCGGCGGCCAGCGCCAACACCGGCAATAGCCGCAAGAACAGCGAGAAAGTGAAAGAGCGCTGCCGCATGCCGGGACTCATTCCGAAGTGATGCCGTAGCGGTCCATGCGACGGTACAGCGCCTGCCGGCTCAATCCCAGCTCGGCGGCAGCCTGGGCGATGACGCCCTGGGCGCGCGCCAGTGCCTGCTCGATGCGGGCGCGATCCGGCTCGCCGGCTGCGGGCGCGGCCGGGCGTGGCGCAGTGGTGCGCGGCAAGTTCAGGTCGCTGGCTTCGATGCGCGCACCTTGCGCAAGCAGGGACGCACGTTGCAGCACATTGCGCAGCTCGCGCACATTGCCCGGCCAGGGGTGTCGCTGCAAGGCATCACGCGCCTGCGTGGACAGCGGTTTTTCGCCGGCCAGGAAGTGTTCGGCCAACGGCCCGATATCGCCGGGGCGTTCGGCCAGTGCGGGCAGGGCGATTTCCACGGTGTTGAGGCGGTAGTACAGGTCTTCGCGGAAGCTGCCATCGCGGATCATCGCCTGTAGATCGGCGTTGGTGGCGCTGACCACGCGCACCTTGGCGTGCCGTTCGCGGTTGGAGCCCAGGCGCTCGTAGCGGCCGGTTTCCAGCACGCGCAGCAACTTCATCTGCCCGGCCAACGGCAGGTTGCCAATTTCGTCCAGGAACAGGGTGCCGCCGTCGGCCGCTTCGAACTTGCCTTCGCGTGCCTTGTTGGCGCCGGTGTAGGCGCCGGCTTCGGCGCCGAACAATTCGGCCTCGATCAATTCGCCAGGCAGCGCACCGCAGTTGAGTGCGATAAACGGGCCATTTTTTGCCGGCGAGTTGGCCTGGATGATCTCGGCGATCTTCTCCTTGCCGCTGCCGTTGGGGCCGGTGATCAGCACCGGCAGCGCCGAGCGCGCGACCTGGCAGGCGAGCGCGATCGCGCGTTCGCTGGCCGGGTCGGCAAACACGGCGCCACGCAGATCGTAACGCTGGGTCAGTTGTTCGCGGCCACGTCGCTCACGCTCGCGACGGCGCTCCAGTTCGCGGCGCGCTTCGGAGAGTTCCAGCAGGTTGTTGACCGTGGTCAGCAGCTTGGTGTCGTCCCAGGGCTTGGCGATGTAGTCGGCGGCACCGGCCTTGACCAGGCCTACCGCGCTGCCCAGATGGGTCCAGGCGGTGAGCAGGATCACCGGCAGATCCGGGTGGCGCTGACGGATCTGGGTGAACAAGGCTTCGCCTTCCTCGCCGGAGGTGGTGTCGGCGCTGAAGTTCATGTCCTGGATCACCAGGTCGAACCCCTGCTCGTCCAGCAGCGCCAATCCGGCCTGCGGAGAATGCGCGTGCCGTGCATCGATGTCGTGCAGCGAAAACAGCACCTCCAGCGCAGTGGCCACGGCGGTGTTGTCGTCGATGATCAGGATCTGCGGCATCGGAAGCCTTGTCGGGTTGCGGTCATAAACGAGCGAACGGAGCAAGCAGCACGCATCATCGCAGCCACGCGAGGGATTGTCGTGCCGTTGTCGGGCCGCTCGGGTGGCTCATGCCGTGCGCGTGGCCACCGCAGGTGCCACCGCTGCGGCGCGCCGTGCTGGCCATAGCACCGCGAGCTGGCCGAGCAACAACAGGGCCACCGCGCCGGCTGGCACGTACATCGGCGGCAAGCGGACAGCGTCGTAGCGAAGCATCAGCCATTGGTTGAGCAGCAGCGCCAGCAGCATGCCCAACGCGCTGCCGCTGCCGACGATCAGCATATTCTCTGCCTGGAAGTAGCGCAGGATGTCGCGGCGGGTCGCTCCGATGGCGCGGCGGATACCGATCTGCCGGCGACGCTGTTGCACCCAGAAACTGGCCAGTCCTGCGATGCCCAGCGCGGTGACGAACAGCAGGCCCGTGGTGGCCGCAAGCAACAGGCCGATCATCGTCGTGTCGCGCTGGAAATAGCGTGCGCGCACCTGCGCAAAACTGCGTTGCTTGTCGGCGGGGATGATCCGCAGCGGTCCTGATGTGGCAAGCACGACAGCCGCCTGCGCCAATACGCGGCGGCGATCTTGCGGGGCGCTGCGCAGCAGATAGTGCGTCTGATTGCCGGTGGGTAGCTGCGGCGACAAGGCGACCAGATGATCGAGCTCGGCCTTGCGCAGTCTCGGCCGCAGCACATCCTCCACCACGCCGACGACCGTGCTTCGGCTCTCCCATCCGTAGAGTGTCTTGCCGACCGCCACTTGCCCCGGCCACAGTTGCTGTGCCAGCGCGCGGGTAATGATGGTCGCGCTCGGCGTGGAGGTCGAGTACTCGGCCGGATGGAAATCGCGGCCGGCGATCAGGCGCGCGCCCAGGGCCTGCACAAACCCGGGTGAACCGGTGTAAGCGCTGACATCCACGCAGCCGGCAGCGCCGCTCGAACGGAGTGCGATCGCGCGCTCCAATGCGCGCTGATCGGCACAGATGCCGCTGTCGTCGGCACCGCCCGACAGCGGAAGGGTCGCGCCGATCGCGGTGGCCGCCGTGACGCCGGGGATGCCGCGCAGCGCGATCACGTCGGCTTGCCATTGTGCTTGCGCATCGGCCTTGTTGTTTAGGCCGCGCACGGAGATCAGCGAGACTTCGTCTTCGGGCAGGCCGCTCGGCGTCCGCAGCCTGTCGACCCGGTCGCCGATCAAAAAGACCGCGTTGGTGACGAAGGCGCAGCTGAGTGCCACCTGCAAGGCCAACAGCCCGGCGGTGAGCCGGTGATGTGCCAGGCTGGAAAGCATCGGGCGAAGTGGTACGCGCATCTCAGACGTCCTTGATCTGCAGGGCCGGATTGACGCGGCTGGCCCGCCACGCCGGCAGCAGCCCGGCCAACAGGGCGGCTACGATGGCCAGCACGACGGTGCTCAGCAGCATGGGCGTATCGAGATGGGCCAGCGCGGCATAGTCGTCGGGGCGCTGGCGCACACTCCAAAGCCCTGCCTGGGCAATGGCGATGCCCAGCAAGCCGCCCAATCCTCCGATCAACGCTGCTTCGGTGGCGAACTGCAGCAACACGTGGTGGCGTCGAGCGCCGAGCGCACGACGCACGCCGATTTCCCCACTGCGCCGCAAAAACTTTGCCAGCAACAAGGCGACCACGTTGATCAGGCAGACCCACAGAAATCCCAGTGCCAACAGCGTCTGCAGGCGCAGGTCATCCGGCACCATCTGCAGGTGCGCCAGCCAACCCATCAGCGAATACAGGCGGGCCGTCTGTGGCGGGCGCTGAAAGCGGCCGCTGGCATATTGGGTCGCGGCGTAGTCGTAGAGAAAACGCTCGTAGGCAGCGACTTGCTGTGGGGTATCCAGCTGCGCCCAGAACTGCAGCCAGCTGGTGGAGGGGCTTTCGAGTTGCTTGACGCCACTGTCGCTGCGCGTCTCCCAATTGCTGATGCTGTTGCCGGTCGCCAGCTCCAGTTCCATCGCTGTCGATAGCGGAACAAAGAATTCGTCCTGATCACCGAAGGCACCCTTGCGGCCTGGATCGGCATAGAACAACGGTTGCGGATGCCATGTGCCAATGACACCGACGATGCGAAAGCCGACGCGCTGCTCGCCGATGGCGACCGTCTGGCCGATCGGGTCGCGCGACCCGAACAAGGTGTTCGCCAGCCGCTGGCTCAATACGATCAGGCGCGCATGATTCTGGTCGTCGTGGGTGCTCCAGCTGTTCCCCTGTTGTAGCGGGATGCCGAACAACGTAAAGAACGCTGCCGTTGTATAGCGGCCGTTGAGGTCGAGCGGCGCTGTGGCGGCCTGCATCGGCCAGATCAGCGATTGTCCGCTCGCCATTGCCGCTTGATGGACAGCCGGCGCTGCCCGCAGCAAGGCCATTGCATCCGGCCATGTCAGGTTGTCGGAGGGGTCGCCCCATTCCTGCGCACGGGGAAGGTCGGTTGGTAACGGGTCCAGGTGCGGCGTGTAGAGCACCTGACTTTTTGCCGGCAACGGGTCGCGCGACATGACATGCAGCACGGTCAGCATGGTCATGCTCGCACCAATGCCCAGACCGATTGCCAGCACCATCAGTGCGCTGGCAATCGGGGTGCGCCACAGGCTACGCCACGCCAGCCGCAGGCAATAGCGGAACATCACCGAAGACCTTTGCTGGTGTCGATCGGCATCCGGGTCATCTCACGCGCTACGCGTGGCCACTGCCGGCGGCACCAGCGCGGCGCGGCGGGCGGGCCAGAACACCGCGATCTGGCCCAGCACCCAAAGCAGCAGCGCGCCGATCGGCAGATACAGCAGTGGCAGGCGTGGTAGCTCGTAGCGGGCCATCAACCAGACATTGATCGAGTAAGCCAGCAACATGCCGAGCACGATACCGACCGAGGCCAGCAGAAAGTTTTCGATCTGGAAATAGCGCAGGATCTGGCCGCGTGTGGCGCCCAGTGCGCGGCGGATACCAATTTGTTTGGTGCGTTGTTGTACCCAGAAGCTGGCCAGGCCAACGATGCCCAGTGCGGTGACGATCAGTAGCGCGATGCACACAGCACCGAGCAGCCAGACCATCGCGCGGTCACTCTGGAAGTATTCGTCGCGGATCTCGGCATAGGTCTGCTGTTTCAGCACCAGGCGGCTGCTGTCCACCTTCATCAGCGCCGCAGTCGCCGCGGTGAGCACTTCCTGGCGCCGCGCCGGGTCGGTGACGCGCAGCACGTACAGGCCCTTGGTGTAGTTCAGGCGCAGCGGCAGCAGCATCGCGTAGTCGATCTCGGCCAGGCCGCTGGTCGCGGCCGGCCGCGCCAGCGTGTCGACGATGCCGACCACGCGCACCGGGATCTGTCCGATATAGAGGGTCTTGCCGAGGGCATTCTGCCCGGGGAACATCTTCTCCGCGGTGGCGCGATTGAGAATGATGGCGGTACCTTTTTTCTGCGCGTCCCTGTCGGTTTTCGCGATTTCCAGATCGAGGTATTCGTCGGGCGTGAAGTCGCGCCCGCCCACCAACTGCAGCCCCAGGGTCTGCAGCGTGCCTTCCTCGGCCATGTACTGCGCCCCGTTGAGGGTGGGCCGCTCCTGGTCCGGGGTCAGCGACAGGCTGGTGTTCGAGGAGTAGTGCACGAACGGCACCTGGTTGAGCACGGTCGCGTTGCGCACGCCCGGCACGGCGCGCAACGCGGCCAGATCCTCGCGGGTGCGCGCGGCCGCATTGACCTGCTGGCCGATGCCGCCGAGCGAGACCGTCACCAGTTCCGACTCGGCGATGCCGCTGGGCCGGTGCAGGGTCTCGATGCGGTTGCCGATCAGGAACAGCGCATTGCAGACGATCGCGCAGGCCAGCGCGATCTCGAGCACGATCAGCGCGGCGGCGGTCTTGTGCCGGCGCAGGGTGGAAAGGATGGGGCGGATGTCCATGGAGATAACCTTGTGAGGGACCTTCGTTGGCGGTCTGCCCGCCGCCGTGCGGCGGGGGCGATGATCAGGACGATTTGAGCTGCAGCGCCGGCGCCACCTGGATCGCGCGCCAGGCCGGCAGCAGGCCGGCCAGCAGACTGGCGGCCAGGGCCAGGGCGAAGGTCAGTGCCAGCATCGTAGGGTCCAGATGGGCGAGCTTGGCGTAGCTGGAGGGCTGCTGGCGCACGGCCCACAGGCCGAGCACGGCCAGGCCGAGACCGGCGATGCCGCCGGCCAGGCCGATGGTGCCGGCTTCGACCAGACACTGCGCGAAGATCGCACGGCGCGAGGCGCCCAGCGCGCGGCGCACGCCGATCTCGCCGCTGCGGCGCAGGAACTTGGCCAGCAGCAGACCGACGGTATTGAGCAGGCATACCAAAAGAAAACCCATCGCCAGCCACAGCTGCAGGCGCACGTCGCCCGGCACCACTTCGTTGTGGTCCAGCCACTGCATCACGTTGCGCAGGCGCACGTTGTTCGGACGCTGGAAGCGGCCGGCGGCGCGCTGCTGGTTGGAGTAGTTCTCTAGGTAGGCCTTGTAATCGGCGGCCTGCGCCGGGCTCTCCAATTCCGCCCAGTACTGCATCCAGGTGCAAGGCGCATTGAGCGAGGTCTGATCGCCGTTGCTGTCGCCGAAGCAGTTCATGTTGCCGTTGCGGTCTATCTTCAGGTCCATCGCGACTGAGAACGGCAGGTAGGCCTGTTCGTCCGAACCGTAAGTGTTGGTGATGTCGTAGAAGCGCGGATTGGGGGCCCAGGTGTCCAGCACGCCGACGATGCGGAACGTGTTCTGGTCCATGCGCAGTTCGCGGCCGACGCTGTTGGCGCCGTCGTACAGCTTCTCGTTGAGCTTCTTGCTGATGACCGCCACCCGCTCGTGGCGTTCGTCTTCCGTACCGGTCCAGCCGTGGCCGTACAGGAACGGCGTGTCGAACATCGGGAAGAAATCCGCTGAGGTAAGCCGTACTTCCGACTTGAACGGTTTCAGCCCGCTCCTGAGCGGCTCGATCGCCGCCGACCCGCCGGTCATGATCGCCTGCCGCTTGGCGCGTTTCTCGCGCAGCAGCGTTTCGGCGTCGTAGCGCGTGTTCTGGAAGTCCGGCTCCTCGCCGGGCTGGAAGCCGGCCTTCGGCTGCGCATCGACCTGCACGTAGAACAGCCGGTCGCTCTTCTGCGGGATCGGATCGCCGGAGAGCACGTAGAACACGGTCAGCGTGGTCATGCTGGCGCCGATGCCAAGCGCGATGGCCAGCACCATCAGCGCGGTGAGGACCTTGTTGCGGCGGAAGCTGCGCAAGGCGAGGCGGAAGTAATAGCCGAACATGAGGTGGCTCCGGGTCGGGCGCTGCAGGTAGCGACGATGGGTGGGATGGCGATGGCGCGCAGCGCCGGGCCGGTTGCGTTCGCTCAGCGCGCGACGTTGGGGTTGGCGCCGATCGCGGCGTGCCCCAGCACCGGTTCGCGCTGCAGGTCAGTGGCCTGGCCATCGACGATGTGCACGTTGCGCTGCGCGCGCGCGGCCAGTTCCGGATCGTGGGTGACCATGACGATGGTCGAACCTTGCGCGTTGATTTCTTCCAGCAGTTCCATCACCCCGCGCGCCATCTGCGAGTCCAGGTTGCCGGTCGGTTCATCGGCCAGCAGCAGGCGCGGGCTACCGGCCAGCGCACGCGCGATCGCCGCGCGCTGTTGCTGGCCGCCTGACAGCTCGGACGGGTAATGCTTCATCCGCGAACCCAGCCCGACCCGGCCCAGCGCGTCCTCGATGCGCCGCTTGCGCTCGGCCGCGGCCATGCCGCGGTAGCGCAGCGGCACATCGACGTTGTCGAACAGGTTGAGATCGGGGATCAGGTTGAAGCCCTGGAAGATGAAGCCGATCTTCTGGTTGCGCAGGCGCGAACGCGCGTCGTCGGACAGATGGCTGACGTCTTCGCCGTCGAGCAGGTATTGCCCGCTGGTGAAAGTCTCCAGCAGCCCGGCCAGGTTGAGGAAGGTGGTCTTGCCCGAGCCGGAAGGGCCGGTGACCGCAACGAATTCGCCTTCGCGCACATGCAGGTCCAGCGAGCGCAGCGCGTGCGTTTCCACCTGTTCGGTACGGAAGACCTTGGAGACCGATTGCATCTTGAGCATTGCCGAGTCCTTGCAAAAAGAGGAGTGCGAACGGGATTCAGGGTGGCCAGCAATGCGTGGCGAGTAGTCGCCAGGCGGTTGCGGACGCGGAATCTGCAGGTGTTACATGAGGCTTCCGGGCACCTGCCGCACGGCGCGCGCGGGCAGATGGATCGCCGCGCTCAGTGAACGGTGACGCGTGGTGCATCGCCAAAGTTATCCGCGCCCGCCACCACCACACGGTCGCCGACCTGCAGCCCGGACAGCACCTGCACCTCGCCCAGGCTGCTGACGCCCATGCGCACGGGGCGGCGCACCGCGGTGTTGCCGTCCATCACGTAGGCGTAGCTGCCGCCGGATTGTTCGACGAACGGGCCGCGTTCGACCTTGAGCACATTGCGCCGCGTGTCCATCACCACGCGCGCGCTCATGCGCTGGCTCTGGCGCAGGCCCGGCGGCTGCTTGTCGGTGAAGCGGATACGTGCGGTGACTTCGCCATTGACCACTTCCGGCGATACCGCCGAGATGGCGCCCGGAAACGGCTCGCCGCTGCCGCTGGTGAGCTGCGCGGGCATGCCGATCGCCAGATCGCGCGCGAAGCTTTCCGGCACCTTGATCTCCACTTCGAAGTTGGACAGATCCACCACGCCCAGGATCGGCGCGTTAGCGGCGACTTGTGTGTGCTGCACCGCTTGTACCTGGCCGACCTGACCATCGAACGGCGATAGCAGCGTGAGCGCATCTACCTGGCGCTGCACCTCGGCCACTACCGCGCGTTGGCGATCCGCCAGCAGGCGCTTGTTGCGCGAATCCAGATCCGCGCCCTGGCTCTTCAATGAGGCATCGCGCTGGGCGTGCTGCAGGTCGATGTCGGTCTTCTTCAAGGTGTCCTGCGCCTTGGCCAACTCCACTTGCGGCACGGCGCCACCGTCATAACCGCGCTGGTAGCGTTCCAGGTCGCGTGCGGCTGCCTGCTTGTCGATCTTGGCCTGGTCGGTGAGCTTGCTGGCGTTGGCACGCGCCAGGTTCGCGTCCAGGGCGGTGCGGCTGGATTCGGCTTCCAGGCCGGCCAGCGTGGCCTGCTCCTGCGCCAGCTTGCTGCGCAGCTCGGGGCTGTCGATGCGCGCCAGCTCCTGGCCCTGCTTGACCACGTCGCCGGCCACCACGCTCAGCGTCACCGTGCCGGCGGAGATGGCGTACAGCACCGGGCTGTTGGCGGCGATGACGCGGCCATCGGCGGCGATGTCGCGCACCAGGTCGCCCTGGCCGACCGTGGCGATACGCACCCGGCCGGCATCGAACGAGCGACTGCCGGCGCTCCATGCGCTGACCGCCCAGCCGATGCCGGCCAGCACCGCCACCACGCCGATGCCGGGCCACAGCCAACGCCGCCATGGCGCGCCCTGGGCGGGTGTACGGAGAACCTGATCCTGGGCAGAAGTATCGCGAATCATATCGGCTGGCTTGATGGCGTCACTGCGTTGAAGCAGAACCTGTGCCAGTTCTCAAGTTGTTGAAATACATGTGTTTTGTGCGCCAGCTGCCGGTGTCCGCGATGTCCGCGGACACCGGCGCGGACACGCTGTCCGGGCACGGTCATGGAGTGGACAAGATCGGACACGTTAAACTGAGTGGCTTATTTCTCAAGGGTTGGCCTATGTGCGGCATTGTCGGAGCGATCGCCGGGCGCGACGTGGTTCCGGTCCTGATCGAAGGACTCAAGCGCCTGGAATACCGCGGCTACGATTCTTCCGGCATCGCGGTACTCGATGGCGCGCAGGTACGCCGCGTGCGCCGCACCGGACGCGTGGCCGAGATGGCGCAGGCGGCGCAGGCCGAGCAGTTCGGCGCGACGCTGGGCATCGGCCACACGCGCTGGGCCACCCACGGCGGTGTCACCGAGGCGAATGCGCACCCGCATATCAGTGCCGGCGTGGCACTGGTGCATAACGGCATCATCGAAAACCACGAGCAGCAGCGCGAGAAGCTGCGCGCGCTCGGTTACACCTTCGAGTCGCAGACCGATACCGAAGTCATCGCGCATCTGATCCATCACCATCTGGCCGATGCGGGCGATCTACTCAGCGCACTGCAGCGCACAGTGAAGGAACTCACCGGCGCCTACGCGCTGGCGGTAATGAGCCAGGCCGAACCGGAGCGTTTCGTCTGCGCGCGCATGGGCTGCCCGTTGCTGATCGGCGTGGGCGAGGGCGAGAACTTCGTCGCCTCCGACGTCTCGGCCATCGTGCAGGCCACCCGCCAGGTGATCTTCCTGGAAGAGGGCGACACGGCCGAATTGCGCCGCGACGGCGTGCGGATCTTCGATGGCAACGATGCGCCGGTCCAACGCCCGCTGCATCTGTCGGATGTGTCGCTGGCCTCGCTGGAACTGGGCCCGTTCCGCCACTTCATGCAGAAGGAAATCCACGAGCAGCCGCGCGCGCTTGCCGATACCATCGAGGCGGCGATCGATGCGAAAGGATTTCCTGCCTCTTTGTTCGGCGCGCATGCCGAAGCGGTGTTGCGCGATATCGAAGGCGTGCAGATCCTGGCATGCGGCACCAGTTACTACGCCGGCATGACCGCGCGCTACTGGATCGAGGCCATTGCCGGTTTGCCGTGCAGCGTGGAGATCGCCAGCGAATACCGCTATCGCGCCGCCTATGCCAACCCCAAACATCTGATCGTCACCATCTCTCAATCCGGCGAAACGCTGGACACGATGGAGGCGCTGAAATACGCCAAATCGCTGGGGCATCTGCACACGCTGTCGATCTGCAACGTGCCGGAAAGCGCCATCCCACGCGCCAGCGAACTGGTCTGCTACACGCGTGCCGGCGCCGAGATCGGGGTGGCCTCGACCAAGGCATTCACCACGCAGCTTGCGGTGCTGTTCCAGCTGACCATGGTGCTGGGCAAGTTGCAGGGGCGCATCAGCGCGGCAGAAGAAGCCGATTATCTGGAACAGTTGCGTTTTCTGCCTGGCAGCGTGCAGCACGCCTTGAATCTGGAGCCACAGATCGTGGCCTGGGCCGAGCGTTTCTCACCGAAGCAAAACGCGCTGTTTCTCGGCCGTGGCCTGCATTACCCGATCGCGCTGGAAGGCGCGCTCAAGCTCAAGGAAATCTCCTATATCCACGCCGAGGCGTATCCGGCCGGTGAGTTGAAGCATGGCCCGCTGGCGCTGGTGGACGCGGCGATGCCGGTGGTGGTGATCGCCCCCAACGATCGCCTGCTGGAAAAGGTCAAGTCCAACATGCAGGAAGTACGCGCGCGTGGTGGCGAGCTGTTCGTGTTCGCCGACCAGGACAGTCACTTCAGCGAATCCGAAGGCGTGCACGTGATCCGTACCCCGCGCCACGCCGGCGTGCTGTCACCGGTGATCCATACCATCCCGGTGCAGTTGCTGGCCTATCACACCGCGCTGGCACGCGGCACCGATGTGGACAAGCCACGGAATCTGGCCAAGTCGGTGACGGTGGAGTAAGCGCGGCGCGTCGAAGGGCTGCGCTCATTGCACGATGGGCGCACCCAATGCCCGGAATCCTGCCGACGACTGCCTGCTACGGTGTGTTATCCACTCCACGCTGTGGGTGCAGCGCGCTGATTTGCGCGCGTGAGGCGATGAGCCGGTACGTTGCGACCCAAGGGGCACGCAACGTACCGGCAAACATCCGCGTTACGGCACCACCAGATTGCCGTTGTCCGGGCGTGGCTCATTCATGATGACCGGCGACGTTTGCCCGCTTGCCGTACGGTTGCCTCGGATCAATGCGTCCTTGACGTTTTCGTTCTGAATGCGGACCTCCGGGGTGATGTTGTTCTCGATCAGCGAGTTCTTCACCCGATCCCAAAGGCCCACGCTGCCAGTTGCGCCTGCAGCGAAGCGGTTATTGCGGATGATGCCGGTGTTGGTGACCGCATCGGTGTACCAGGCGTTTTCTCGATTGCCTTCGCTGATCATCAGGTTGCTTCCCTGCAGGTTGAATACTGCCGTCTGGCCATCGATCGAGGACGGGTTGGCAACCGCATCTGCAGTAATTTCATTATTGAGCATCTGCGAATGCCAGCCTGCCAGTAGCGAGTTGGCATCGGTATAAAACCCGGTGGGCTGCACGATTCCAGCACCAAAGCGATGCAGCCGGTTGTATGCATGGATGACGTCGGCGGATGGAAAGAAGTTGGTGATCGGGCCAGCGCCACCATGGTCGTTATTGACGAACAACATCCGCCCATTGGTCGTCACGATGGTGACGATGGAGCTCTGATCGGGCGGGATGTCCCATGCACGGTCCAGGTTCACGCGGTTGCCCAGCGGCGATGCATTGCCCATCAGATAACGCGTCTGGCCAGCCCCCTTGCCGGAGACAATCATCACCGAGTTGCCATCGGGATCGCACAGATACGGAACGTCTTTTGCATTGCTGGCCAACGTCAGCGTCGTGCCAGAGCTGGCAGCGACCTTGCCAAGATAGTTGCCGATGCCTTCGTCCATCGTCAGCTGCCAGGTCTGCTGCGCATCCTGCGGATACTGGCTGGCATTGTCTGCGTAATACACATCACGACCAGGCGCAGCAAAGCCCAGTTCCGACGGCGTCTTGTGGTACGGCGCACCGGCGGAGATGTGCTGGTTGTGCGTGATGAGCGCGTTCTGCACATCGTGATTGAAGGTCAGTGCCAGCTCGTGCCAACGCAGTGTGTTGTTTTGCACGGTGGCGCCGTACACATGCTTATCCATGGTGATCGGCTTGCTGGCGGTGATGTCGTTTCCGCTGATCTGCAGGTTGGACACATTACTCGCCTGGATGCCGGTCGTCAGCGGCCCGCTGGCCGTGCGATCGGTTTGCCTGCCGAGGGTGAGCCGGATATCGCGCACGAAGGGGACCGAGCGCAGATCCGTCAGCGGCATATGCTCGAACACGATGCCGGTTCCTTCGCGCATGGCGGGCGCTTCGATGGCCAGGTCGCGTATGCCAAACAGGTTGGTGGCCCAGTTGATCTGCTGATCGCACTTGGGTTGACGTGGCGGCGTGTAAAAGATGCCGTTGCCCTTGAACAACGTGGTGTTATTGGCAATCGGAAAGGACAGCACCGTGGCGTCCTTGCCCGCGCCAGCGATCACCACATGGTTGGGAATCTTCTGATCGAATCCTTGTGCGTATTGCCGGGACAAGGTGTATCTGCCGGCGGGAATCGAGACCACCCCCCCGTTGGCCGCGCAGGCCAGTGCCTCGGCAAAGCTCGCATCATCCGGTGCGCCATTGCCGATCGCCGGGGCCACCCTGCACTGAGTGTTGGGCCAGTTAGTCGGATAGGCGATGCTGACGGTGGTGATGGTGCGACGCGGAGCGGTGCGATCTGCGCCGACACCGAAATTCTGATAGCGGCTCCATGCGCTTGGGCCGCCGGAGCCGTTATGCAAATACAACTCGTAATCGCCTTCGGGCATGTCGGCCGGAATGGCGAAGCTCTGTGCGTACATGCCTTCTTTGGGGTTGGATTCGTCGGCGATCAGGATGCGTTGCACGGTGCCATTCCTGACCAGCGCAAGCTGCACAGGCTGGGTCGATGCCGACATCCTGCCCAATGCGGTGCCGAACACATTGAGCCTGCCACGCGGCGATGCACCACTGCCGACATTGCCCTGCACGAACCAGATGTCCGGGGCATTCACCAGCGTCGTCGCACCCGCACCGTTGCCGGTGACGATCTGATACGCGTAGACGCCACGCGCGATATCGGGAAGTTGGAACTTGAGCGATTGCTCGGTAGCCTGGATCGGAGTCACGCTGCTCCAGCCATTGTTGGCGCTGTCTGCTGTCTCCAGCGGATTGCCTGCCGCGCTATCGTCGAGCCGGGTAAGCCGCACTGTCGCGGTGGGACTGATGTTGCCGCCGCTGACCACCACCGTCTCGTCGCGATCGACCGGTTGTGATGCCCAGAACGTGATCGCGGTGCCGGCAGGTACTTCTGCCGGGCCTGGATAGGCCGCAGATGCAGGAGAGATCACCGCGCCTGCGCGTGCACGCATCCCCGGCGTGCCTGATTGTGGCGACGCATCGCCATCGCTAGTTGAAAGGAATAGTGTCGATGCGAGTAACGCAATGAACGTGGACGTTTTTACAACCATCTCGAATGACTCCTGATACGGAAGCAAACATCTTCCGGAAGGCGCGAGCGCGCGCAAAACACGCGTCGTGATCTCGCATGGCAGTTTTGCGGCCGTCGATGGAGGAAGGCACAGGCTGGGCGTCATGCATGCGCATGTTGCCGTTGCAATCGCAGAACTATGGTGTCCAGTTGCGTGGGGCTTGCCGGGCAGCGGCCATCCTAGAGATACGCACGCGTTTGAATGCGAACAGGGATCACACAGTTGGGTTCGTTTGACGCCAATGTCTCACGGCGCGAGCCAAGTCACTTTTTCGGACCGATCATGCGGTGGTGACGGTTTCGCCAACATGCCGAGGCATCGGTATAGCGAGGTGGGACAGAACCGCACGGTCATTGCGATGGGGATGCGGTTTGATGCCACTGGCATGGTGCATGCGCCACCAGCTGGCCTACCTCGTGACAGGAGCCGTGTTGTGTGCCTTGTGTTCCAGCGGTATGTGCAAGTAAGCGGCGCGTCGCGGGGGGTAACATCTCCCGTCTCGCTGCAAGGATGTCGCAAATGCGGATGGCATGGCTCCTCGCTATCGATTGCTCAGGATCGTGGGCACTGCTCGCGTTAGCGCTCGGTAACCGGCAGTGCTAACAGTCTGGCCCGGAATATGCTTCTGTCTTGCCGAGGGTCCCACCACGCAGGAGGACGTATGCACGAGTCTTTCAAACAGGGCGCGCCGGCCGAGTTGTGGCAAGCGTTGGTACGTGAGGCGGGGCAGCGGATTGCACGTCCGCTGGACGAATCACGCGAGCACTATCTGGTGTTTGTGTTGCTGCGCTTTCAGCGCGATGCGCATTTGCTCTCGCGCACGCAGGCGCTGGCGTGGCTGCACGCGCAGGATCAGGTTGGCAGCGTGCGTGCCGATGCATTGCGCGATGTCGGCGATGGCTGTCTGTTGATTGCCGGGCTGTTTCCGGGCGTGGCGCAGCGTCGTCGGCTCAGCGTGGACTACTTCATCGATCTGGGGCGCGGTGCCTATTTCGAAGTGGCCGACACGCGTTGCAGCGATGCCGGCCTGTTCGCGCAGCTGGCCGGGAGCTACCACGAACTGGTACGCACGCTCGCCGCCTTACGCACCCCGTGCAACTGGCAGCCGGGCGCAGGCGGGATCCTGCATGCCTGAGCAGTGATCGCAGGCAGGGCCGGTCCCGACACCCGCGTCGGGCCCGTCCTGACTGCGGTCGCCCTCTCGCTGGCGCACACTATCCCGGCAGGCAGATCTGCCGGGTGGGGTTGTGCCATACCCGGCAATCGATGTCCTGCATTGTTGATGGCCACAGCGTTGATGTGCCGTGGCACATCGGTCGCGCTGCATGGGGGACATGCAGCGCGTCGCAATCATCCATAGGGACGGGGATTCATGAAAACGTATATCGCGGCGGTGCTGCTGGCATTGCCTGGGCTTGCCATTGCGCAAGACCTGCCGCCGGGCTATGCCGGTGAAGGTGGAATGACGCTGCAGGAGATCGATCCTGCCATCTATGCCTATCACTACGACCACGGGTTCGTTGGCGAAGATGCGATGGGCTGGGATCCTGCACTGCAATTTGCCTGGTCGCGCATCGCTGCTGCCAAGGTGTGCGGCCAGCAGCCTGTCGAGCAGGAGGCCCTCGTTGCCAAGCTGGTCACGCAATACGGCCAGGATGCAGCTGTACATCAGGTCAGCGGCATCGGCTTTCACGAAGCGCAGATGCGTGCGTCCAGCGCGTTCTGTACAGCCACGCGTGGTGCAGAGGCCGTGGCCGTGATACCCGCATTTGCCGCCGGCGATTTTTCGACAGCGACAACGTATGCCGCCGCCGCAGCTGCGGGTACGGTGTCGGTTGCTACAACACAACAGCAATCCTCCCCGCAAACGCAGGGCGATGCCGGTGCGGTCGTTGCACCGTCGGCGGATTGGGCATTGCAGCTTCCGTTGCATTCCAGCATGCGTGTGGGTTCCAACGGTCTGCCTAATGGCGACGAGATGCTACGGGTGGTGCGGCGCGGGCACACTGGTGCGGCGGTGGGTCTGCAGATCGCCACTAGCCTGTTCGCGCGCGGCATCGCAGTGTCGGCCTTCGGCAAGGGCCAGCTGAAGGGCGAGAAGATGGAAGGCCTGGGCAACCCTGGCTATCAATTGCAGCGCGATGCGGTCAATGCGCACCTGAAGACCTACTTCACCGGGCATCCGGCAGCGCTGCCGGTGGATCCGTTCCCGCTGCAGGTGCTGATGTCGGATTGGTTGCTTGTCTACCAGAGCCTGGCCGACACCAAATCGCCTTACGAGCTGCGCTATGCAGTGACGATCGGCGGAGAGCGCAGCGGCCTTCTGAAGCGCAAGGCGAGCCCGGTCAATCTGGAGTGCGCGCCGACACCGCGTACCGCCTCGCTGGAAGAGTGGGAAGCGAACGACTACGCGCTGGTCAAAGAAGCCGCACAAGCCTACAGCGACGAATGCGCGGCGAAATTCGCCGAGCGGTTGCCGCAGTGGTTCCCGGACAGAGAGGCTGTTGCGACCTCGAACTGACACAACGCGCCGCGCTGCGTGCTGAGTGCGGGGCGTTTGTTCAACCAGGCGGGCAGTCATCCCTGCCGACACGCCCTGCCTGAGCACGCCGCTTTGCAGCAACTGCCGGCGACACACAGGTTTGAAATAAAAAGCCCGGAACGATTCCGGGCTTTTTGATGCGTTACGCCAGCGGCGTATTGGAAATGATCTCCACCCAGTAGCCATCCGGGTCCTTGATGAAGGCCAGGTGCTTCATGCGGCCGTCTTCCAGACGTTTCTGGTAAGGCACCTTGAGGCTGTCGAAACGCGCGCAGGCGGCGTGGATGTCAGGTACCGAGATGCAGATGTGGCCGAAGCCGCGCGGCTCGCTGTTGCCGTCGTGGTAGACCGGGCCGTCCTGGGTTTCGGTGCCGTGGTTGTGGGTGAGTTCGAGCACGCCGGGGATGCCGGCCATCCACAGGCGACGTGCGGCATCGTCGTCCGGGATTGCGGTGCCTTCGGGCAGCAGCGCCAGGAAGTACAGGCTGAACTGGGCATCGGCAAAGTCGCGCGCATCCAGCAGGCGAAAGCCCAGCACGCGTGTGTAGAAGTCCAGCGAACGCTGCGCATCCTTGACGCGCAGCATGGTGTGGTTGAACACGAAGCCGGCGGTGTCGGCGGGCGCGGTGCTGGCGCCGGGGACGTGTTGCAGATCGGTCAAAGGCATTGCGGTTTCCTTGTTGAAATCGGGAGGCAGGTCAGCGCTGCAGTGGACACCGATGTTAGCGAGGCAATGGTCGTCGGCGTGTCTGCATTGCGCAAGTTGGCGGTCTGGCCGCCATGGGTCGTGGCCGGTCGTTGGGGATGCCTGCAGCTGCACGCGTGCAGGCGGTGCGTATGGGCGTGGTGATTGGCGCCCATGCGCACCACTGTGGCTATCTCAGAACCAGATGCGCACGCCGGCAACGAACCGGCTGTCGCGTTCCGGTTCGTCGTCCATCGGGGCGCGTCGGGCAGTGTCGCCGAAGCGGCGGCTGTGGACCCAGCCGACGTATGGCGCAAAACGACGGGTGATTTCGTAGCGCAGCCGCAGGCCGACCTCGACCTGCTCCAGTCCGGTGTCCACGCCGCGCCGGTCATCGTCGGTGAGGGCGATGTTGGCTTCCACGCGCGGTTGCAGGATCAGGCGGTTGGTGAGCAGCACCTCGTATTCGCCCTCCAATCGCAATGCCGCGCGGCTGCCGCCACCGACGTAGAGCGTGGCGTCGGTTTCGAACTTGTAGGGCGCCAGCCCCTGCACGCCGAAGACCGCCCAGCTGCGCTGCTCGCCCGCTCCGATGTCCTGGCGTGCACCCACCAGCAGATCCCACCATGGCGAGACGGCATGACCGTAAAACGCCTCGATCGCTGCATCCTCGCTGCGTCCGGCATGCCGCTCGCCTTCGCTGCGTAGCCACACCCGGTCGATGTCGCCACCGATCCACGCACGTGCTTCCCACCCCTGGCCGCTGCCGCGATCGGTGTCGGAGGCTTCCAGTCGATCGAGCAGGACATAGTGGTTGATGCCTGGTGCGTGCATCGCGTGGCGGTGCAATGGCACGAACGCCGCAGCGATCTCTTCGGCAGTGGGTTCCGGAATCGGCTCGCGCGGCAGCGCGGCACCGGCAAGCGATGCCGTGGGGGGCGTCTGTGCGTTGCTGGGCGGCGCATGCCCCATCTGCATGTGATCCATCGATCCATGCGGCATCGACGCGTGATCCATTGCACCGTGGTCCGTGTTCGCCTGCGGCTGGTGGGTGTGGTCCGGTTGTGGGTTCGGAGAGGTCGCGTGTGCGGCATGCTGGTCATCAACGTGCTGCATGCCTGCGTGACGCATCGATGCAGGCGATGCGGACACGTCGTCTTGCCCCGGGCGTTGCGCAGGCGTGCTGTCCGCAAGGTTGGCGACTGGCGATGCAGCGCTGGAGTGCTGCGGATGCGCATGCTCCATCTGCATCGCATCTGCGCTCTTGCGCGCAGATGGCGGCGATGCATTTGTCGCGCCAGAGGCCTGTGGCTTGGCTGCCGTTGCCTGGTCGGCGCCGTACATTGCAGCTGCGCCATCGTCGTGCGCAGGTCCATCCATCGCCGCATGCACATGTTCTTGCGCAGCAGCCGATGCGCTCAGCAGCAGCGCGATCATCAACCGATAGTGGGTGCCGGGCGCGCTCATGCGTCCACCCGTACTTCGCGCATCATGCCCGCTTCCATGTGGTACAGCAGGTGGCAGTGATAGGCCCAGCGGCCCAGTGCATCGGCGCGGACGCGATAGCTGCGGCGTGTGCCGGGCGGCATGTCGATGGTGTGCTTGCGCACCTGGAAATTGCCGTCGGCGTCTTCCAGGTCGCTCCACATGCCGTGCAGATGGATGGGGTGCTGCATCATGGTGTCGTTGACCAGCACGATGCGCAGCCGCTCGCCGTACTGCAGGCGCAAGGGCTCTGCCGAAGCGAAGGCAATGCCATCGAACGACCATGCGAACTTTTCCATATGCCCGGTCAGGTGCAACTCGATCTCGCGGCCGGGCTCGCGGCCGTCCGGGTCGTCGAACAGGCTGTGCAGGTCGGCGTAGCGCAGCACCCGGCGGCCGTTGTCGCGCAGGCCAACACCGGGATCGTCCAGGCGCGGCGCAGTGGCGTTGCTGCGCATGTCGATCAAGGGATTGCCATCTTCGCTGGCAGGGTGGTGTGGGGTCTTGTCGTGCGCATGCGCTGGGGCAGCGTCATGCGTGTGCAGGTCATGCCCCGCATGCGCGGCCTGCATCCCGGAGGCGCCGTGCATGGGCGGCATGTCATGGTGCATGCCGTCGCCGTGCCCCATGTCCTGCATGGTCAAGATCGCGCGCGGGTCCAGCGCAGGCATCGGCGCCTGCAACCCATGCCGCACCGCCAGCGTGCCGCAGGCGAATCCGGTGCGTCCCATGTCCTGCGCGAACATCGTAAACGCATCCTGGCCGATGGGTTCGACAAGCACATCGAAGGTTTCGGCCGCCGCAATGCGCAGTTCGTCCACGCTCACCGGGTGCACGTACTGCCCGTCGGCCGCCACCACGGTCATGCGCAGGCCGGGAATGCGGATGTCGAAGTAGGTCATCGACGAGCCGTTGATGAAACGCAGCAGCACCTTTTCGCCAGGCTTGAACAGCCCGGTCCAGTTGCCGGCTGGCGCGACGCCGTTGAGCAGGTAGGTGTAGGTGTTGGCATTGACGTCGGACAGGTCGGTCGGGGTCATGCGCATGCGCCCCCACATGCCGCGATCGGCCAGTGTTGCGCGCAAGCCATCTTCGCGCGCATCGCGCAGGAAATCGCCCACGGTCCGCTGCGCATAGTTGTCGTGGCTGGGCATCTGCTTGAGCCGACGGAACAGCGCGGCCGGGTCCAGATCGGTCCAGTCCGAGAGCAGCACCACATGCTCACGATCGTGCCGATATGGCGGCGGTATCAGCGGGTCGATGACGATCGCGCCGTATAACCCGCTCTGCTCCTGAAACATCGAATGGCTGTGGTACCAGTAGGTGCCGGATTGGCGTAGCGCGAAGCGATAGTGATATTCCTGCCCCGGCGCGATGCCATCGAAGCTCATGCCCGGCACGCCGTCCATATTGGCCGGCAGCAACAGGCCGTGCCAATGCACCGAGGTCGGTTGATCGGCCAGCGCGTTGCGCACGCGCACGCTCACCGTGTCGCCCTCGCGCCAGCGTAGCGTGGGGGCTGGCAGGCTCTGATTGACGGTGATGGCGGTGCGCGTGCGCCCGGTGATGTTGACCGGCATGCGGCCGATCTGCAGCGCCTGGTTGCTGCCGCGCAATACCGGCGTCACCGGCGTGGCCGCATGCGCCGCGCCGCGGCAGAGGCTGCCGGCTGCAGCAGCACCGCCCAGCGCAAGGCCTTGCACGAAGCGGCGCCGGCTCAGGCCGCCATGGGAGGGTGGATCGAAAGAAGAGGGATCGAACGACATGACATCTCCGACGCCATCCGCCAACGCGGCGGACACGGCGCACCGCTGAAAAGCCCGCGCAACACGCACGCGGGGCCGATGACGGCAACGCCGTCAGCGCTCAGGCGATGGGAGGTCGAACCGGTTGCTCGGGCATGGGGCTGCTGCGCCCCACGGCCAGCGTGGCAGGTAGTGCGGGCCGACCAGGTAGCCCCGCCGGGACTGCAGGCAAGGTCAGCAGGGCGAGGCTGCCGTGTTGCAGGCAGTCGCAGCTGCCCAGCTTGCAGCAATCGGCCGCATGCGCATGCTTGCCATCGTCGGGCAACGGCATCTGCGCCTGCGCCTGCGCCGGCATGGGCTCGTGGCAGGGCATCGCGGCCGACACGGGCGCATGCGCCATTTGCGCCCGTGCTGCGGTCGATGCCATTGCAGCCACTGCAGTCTGCGACATCGCCATGCCCACCGACGCCCACGCGCCGGTGGCCGTATTGGCAACCAGGCACAGGCACAGCAGCAGGCGGAGCAGGCAACGCAGCACGGCATTCAACGCAGGCGGGCAGGTGTGGCGAGCATAGCATCGGCTCCCAGCTGTCCGCCCGATGACCCGCCCGCCGTGGCTGCATGCCCGGCAGCGGTAGAATTGGGGTTTCCTTTCGCCGCACAGTGCCGCCATGTCGCAGCGCCAGTGGGTGGCCGCCGCCATCCAGAAGATCGAAGCCGATTTCAACCGTTCGGCCGACACCCACCTGATCCCGATGGCCTTGCCGGGGTATCCGGGCATCGACCTGTACTTCAAGGACGAGTCCAGCCACCCGACCGGCAGCCTCAAGCACCGGCTGGCACGCTCGCTGTTCCTGTATGCGCTGACCAATGGCTGGTTGCGCGCCGGGCGACCGGTGATCGAGGCATCCAGCGGTTCCACCGCCATTTCCGAGGCCTATTTCGCGCGCTTGCTGGGCGTGCCGTTCATCGCGGTGATGCCGGCCTCGACCTCGCCGGAAAAAATCGCCGCGATTCAGTTCCATGGCGGCCGCTGCCACCTGGTCGAGCGCGCCTGCGATCTGGACAGCGCCTCGCACCAGCTCGCCCGCGAAACCGGCGGGCATTTCATGGACCAGTTCACCTACGCCGAACGCGCCACCGACTGGCGTGCCAACAACAACATCGCCGAATCCATCTTCAAGCAGCTGTCCGAAGAGCCGCACCCGATTCCCGAGTGGATCGTCTGCAGCCCCGGGACCGGCGGCACCAGCGCCACCTTGGGGCGCTATGTGCGCTATCGGCGCCACGCCACCCGTATCCTGTGCGCCGACCCGGAAGTGTCGGTGTTCTTCGACGGCTATTGCCGTGCGGTGGAAGGGCACTGCCCCAAGGAACTGGCCATCACCGGCGGCTCGCGCATCGAAGGCATCGGCCGCCCGCGGGTAGAGTCCAGCTTCATCGCCAGCTGCGTGGATGAAATGATCAAGGTGCCCGATGCGCTGAGCCTGGCCGCGATGCGCCACGTCAGCGCCACGCTGGGCAAGCGCGTCGGCGGCTCCACCGGCACCAACTTCGTCGGTGTACTGCAGGCTGCGCAGCGCATGCGCGCGGCAGGCCGCACCGGCTCCATCGTCACCATCCTGTGCGATGCCGGCGAGCGTTACGCGCACAGTTATTACGATCCGGCCTGGTACGTGGCGCGCGACATCGACGTCACCGCCAGCGATGCGGCCATCGCCACTGCCGTGAATGGCGGCGAGTTGCCGACGCTGCCTTGTGCAGCGCTGGAATGACCGCCATCTCCTGGAGTGACGATCAACGCGACAGCGCTCACCGCCAGGCGGGCGCGATCGGTGTTCGGAATCGGCATGTGCCGCGCGTGCATACCGGTTCCTGCGTGCCGTCCGCATCCACCTGACAGCTGCTCGCCAGGTGTCGCCATCCCCTCTTTCTGTTCTTCCTGATCCAGTCCACCGCCGGAGCGCCCCATGACCAACCCGCTGCTCGACCTGTCCGGACTGCCGTCCTTCGATGCGATCCGCCCCGAACACGTGGGCCCGGCAATCGACCAACTGCTGGCCGAGGCCGAGGCCGCGGTGAAAGCGGCCGAGCAGGTCAGCCCGGTCAGCTGGGACAGCTTCGTGGTGCCGCTGGACGATGCCACCGAGCGGCTGTGGCGTGCGTGGGGGCAGGTGGGTCATCTGCAGGCGGTGGTCAATACACCCGAACTGCGCGAGGCCTACAACAGCAATCTGCCCAAGCTTAGCCGCTTCGGCAGTGCGCTGGCGCAGAATCTGGCGCTGTATGCGCAATACAAGGCCTTGGCCGCATCGCCGGAAGCCGCGCACTACGACGATGCACGCCGCAAGGTACTGGAGAATGCGTTGCGCGATTTCCGCCTCGGCGGTGCCGAGCTGGATGACGCGTCCAAGGCGCGGTTTGCGCAAGTCCAGGAAGACCTGTCAGCGCTGGCCGCCACGTTTTCGCAGAACGTGCTCGATGCCACCGATGCGTGGTCGTACCTGACCGAAGACCAGACCGAACTGTCTGGCCTGCCGGCCGAAGTCATCGCTGCCGCACGCGCTGCTGCGGAAAAAGACGGCATGCCGGGATGGAAGCTCACCTTGCAGATGCCGTGCTATCTGCCGGTGCAAACCGATGCGGACAATCGCGAACTGCGCGCGCGGCTGTATCGCGCCAATGCCGAGCGTGCCTCCGAGTTCGGCGATGCCGCGCTGGACAACAGCGCCAATATCGATCGCATCCTCGCCTTGCGCGCCGAGTTGGCGCAGCTGCTCGGGTTTGCCAGTTACGCGGAGTATTCGGTGGCCACCAAGATGGCGCAGAGCCCGGACGAAGTGATGGGCTTCCTGCGCGATCTGGCGGTGCGCGCCAAACCGCATGCGCAGCGCGATCGCGCCGAGCTCGAAGCCTTCGCCCGCGACGAACTGGGCCTGGACGAACTGCAAGCCTGGGATCTGGCCTACGCCTCGGAAAAACTCAAGCAGGCGCGCTACAGCTTCTCCGAGCAGGAAGTGAAGCAGTATTTCACCGAGCCGAAGGTGCTGGCCGGCCTGTTCGATGTGATCCACAGCCTGTATGGACTGAGTGTCGAACCCGATAGCGCCCCGGTCTGGCATGAGGATGTGCGTTTCTACCGTCTGCAGGATGCACAGGGCGCGCTGGTCGGCCAGTTCTATCTGGACCTGTACGCGCGCGAAGGCAAGCGTGGTGGCGCGTGGATGGACGATTGCCGCAACCGCCGCGAGACCGCCAACGGCGTGCAGACGCCGCTGGTGTATCTGGTGTGCAACTTCGGGCGTGGCAGTGGCGATACGCCGGCCACGTTCCGGCATGGCGAAGTCACCACGCTGTTCCATGAAATGGGCCACGGCCTGCATCAGTTGCTCACGCGCATCGGCGAGTTGGGCGTGGCCGGCATCAATGGTGTGGAATGGGATGCGGTGGAGCTGCCGAGCCAGTTCATGGAGAACTTCTGCTGGGAATGGGAGCGCGTGCAGGCGATGACCGCGCACGTGCAGACCGGCGAGCCGCTGCCACGCAATCTGTTCGATCGGCTGCTGGCCGCACGCAATTTCCAGAGCGGCATGTTCACCGTGCGGCAGCTGGAATTTGCACTGTTCGACATGCAACTGCACAGCAGCTTCGACCCCAGCCAGGACAACGTGCTGCAGCTGATCGAGCGCGTGCGCGACGAGGTGGCGGTCAATCGTCCGCCGACGTGGAATCGCTTCCCGCACCAGTTCAGCCACATCTTCGCCGGGGGGTACGCTGCCGGTTACTACAGCTACAAGTGGGCCGAAGTGCTCAGTGCCGATGCCTACGCCGCCTTCGAAGAAGCACCCGAACAGGTGGCCGATACCGGCGCACGCTTCCGCCATGAAGTGTTGTCGCGTGGCGGCAGCCGCAGTGCGGCCGACAACTTCCGCGCTTTCCGTGGCCGCGCGCCAACCATCGATGCGCTGCTGCGCCACAACGGCATGGCGGGCTAGGCCTGCCTTGCGCTGCGATGGTTCGAGGTGTCGCGTTCGTGTCGCGTTTAGGTTGCCTGCGTTACATGTGTCGCACCGGTGACCGCTGCGGTGGTCGGACCGGGTGAATGGATCAGGACACAGGGAGAACGCAATGACGCGAGGCTTGGCATGGATAACAGCAGGAGTGATGGCCGTGACCTTTCCGGTCGCGGCGCAACACGCCGGTCACGCCAATCGCGCGGCGGGCCTGCATGCCGGCCCTGACCCGCAATACCGGCGTGTGGGCGACGTCCAACCCGGCGGTGCGCTCAAGGTCTACGGTTGCCTGAAGAACGGGGCATGGTGCGATGTGCGCTCGCCCGATTCGCGCGGCTGGATGCCGGCGCAGGCCATCGCCCTGGATCGCGGCAGCGTGACCCGCGTAGTCCCGGTGGTGCCATTTTCGCTGGACACCTACTGGGATACGCATTATCGCGGCCGCGAATGGACCGTCGAGAGCGAGCGCGCTTACTGGCGCAGGCATGAGCCAGGCACTCCCCTGGCCCCGGGCATGATCGCGCGGCCCGCCGAGGGGAGTGTGCCGCCGCCGACCCTTGGCGCCGCGCCGCCGCCGCAGTGGGTGCCACCCGGCGAACGCATGTATCAGGCTCCGCCACCGGATGTCGTAAAGCGCAACCGCGAAAGAGAAGCACGCGAAAGCGATGCACGCATCCAGCGGGAACGTAAACGCTATGAGAACGATCCGCCCCAAACCGGTTGGTGGCCGCCGCGGCCTTACCAGCTGCAGGACCACAACTAGCGCGTGTTCTGTCGTTTGAGATGACAGACGTTGGCCGTCAGCGCTCCATCACATCGGTCCGAACAGCGATGTTGCATGTGTTGCGGCGAACCTGCACCACTGGATATCGCCATATTCATCATGCGCCTGGCGATGCGCTGCAGATCGTGTTGGAACCTGCGGGATCGCGGCCGGCGCTGCGCTGCCTTGCCGGGCGTTGGCCTGGTGGTGCGTTCGCGTTACGTTGAGGTTGCTTTCGCTGTATCTGCGCCCATCGCCGGTCCCGACGTGGTTGGATCGCGCGGAGTAATCGGAACATAAGGAGAATGCGATGACACGTCATCTGTCATGGATTGCAGGGGGGGTGATGGCGGTGGCCTTTCCGGTCGTGGCGCAACAGATCAGCCACGCTAGTAGCAGCACCAGTTTGCGCGCCGGCCCGGCCGCGGAATTCCGGCGCGTTGGCGATGTGCAGCAGGGCAATACGCTTCAGGTCTACGGTTGCCTGAAGAACACGATATGGTGCGATGTGCGTTCACCCGATTCGCGTGGCTGGATGCTGGCCAAGGACATTGCATTCGATCGCAAGGCGGTGACCCGCGTGGTGTCGTTTTCGCTCGATGACTACTGGGACGCGCATTATCGCGGCCGCGAATGGACCGTTGAGAGCGAACGTGCGTTGTGGCGCGGCTATGTGCCACGCGACTCTGTCAGCCTGGACATGATGGCGCCCAGTAACGACCCGGGCGCTGGCCCGGACACCATCGCAAAACGTCTCAAGCAAGAAACACTCGCAGAAGAAACCCGCGCAAACAACGAACGTACCGCGCGGGAGCGGGCGCAGATCGATGCATACCAGAGGTCGCGCATACGCATGGACAGGCAGCAGGACGAGCTCCATCGCTGCAAGCGATCGGGACTGGAGAGTAGTGCCGTGAAGAGCTGTATCGACGAGAAGCGTACCTCTTTCGAGAACGAAGAACGGCAACGTGAATTTTTCAAGCGTGACGATTAAGAGCAAACCGGTCGTGTGCAAGACGACCGGCTCGCACCGGGCGATCAGGTAGCAGGGCGCGTGCGATGACGCGACATCGGTCGTGCCTCGCTCGTCTCAGACACCTCAGGGTCATCACCACGCATGCCGACAAGGCCGCCGGTTCTTCCGGCTGCACCGCGCTCATAGGGCGAGCTTCGCTGGCGGGAGGTGGATCGGCCAGGGTGCTTGACGCAGTTCAAGAGCGGCTTACAGCGCCAATGCGCCCGTAGTCAGGCGCTGTGTTCGGAGTCGGCATGTACCACGCACCCGCTCCGGTTCCGGTGCGCGCCTCTTGCCGCCGACGATTGTTCACAAGGTTTCGATCCCCCGCCAGCATCGAACCGCTGCATTCCACAGCGTTCGATGCGCGCATGGCTGAGGCACGCCATGCACGCGCCATGGCGGACCGCCCGCCGCTCGCGTGTTCGAACCCATCGCCTGGCTAGTAGCTTGCCTTGCGACATGCCGTCGCCGAGGCTTCGCTCACCGGGCCGCGGCCTCGTACGTTCTGCTCGGCGCGGGCCTTGTCGATGCACTCCCGCTCGGCTTGCTCGGCACGCTCTCTCTTGGCCCCCTCCTGCTTCGCCCGCTCGGCCTCGGCCCGGTCACGTTGGATCCGCTCGCTGTCTGCGCGTGTTTCTGCCTTGGTACGTCTTGCGATGGAGGGCTTGCCCATCGCCGGCAGGCCCTCACCGGGGGCGAGGATCTCCAACTCCGGCGCGCTGCCCGGCGTATGCTCGCGCCAGAGCGCGCGTTCGCTCTCGATGGTCCAGTCGCGGCCGCTGTAATGGGCATTCCAGTACGCATCCAGCGAAAACCCAACGCTCGGCACAACGCGGGTCGCAACGCCACCGTTGAGGGCGATGGCCTGCGCAGGCATCCAGCCGCGCGCATCTGCCGAGCGCACGTCGCACCATTGGCGATTGTTGAAGCAGCCGTAGACCTTCAGCGCCCCGCCAGGCTGGACCTCGCCCACACGTCGATACTCCTCGGCAGGACCTGCGCGCAGGCCGGCCAGGCTGCTGGCATGCCCGGCGTGCTGCGCCGCCGCCGGCACCGCCACCGCCACAAGCATCAACCACAGTACAGTCAATGACGGACGTCGCTTCATTGCGCTCTCCTTGTGTCCTGATCAATGTATGCGATGCGGCCATGCCGGAATCGCACTGCCGCGACGACCACCTCGCTGCGCGCCTGTTGGCCACTGACGCATGGTGAACATGTCGCTCTGGAAAGTGCGTGCGGCCAGCAGCCGATCGAACAGATTGCGTGGCAGCGGCTCGCCGGTCTGCACGCGAGTTGCACACCAGATACACCAGCGGCGTCTGCACGCCGTTGGCGGTATCACGGCGGTTGGAACTGGCCGACCAGCGCGCCCTGCGCATCTTGCAGACGATAAAAGCGCACGTCCTCACGCCAGACCGGCGCGCCATCGGGTTTGACGGTCAGGCCATACAGGCTGTGGATCACATCGAACAAGCCGGCCAGCACCTTCGGCTCGGTGAAAGACGGCTTCACTTCTTGTTCGGAGACGCTGTTCTGCACTGGCACCCGGCAATCAATACCGCCGCCGCGTCCTCACACCCGGCCGAATACCAGCGTCGCGTTGGTGCCGCCGAAGCCGAAGCTGTTGGACATCACCGTGTTCAACGTGGCGTCCTGGGTTTGTCGCAGGATCGGGAAGCCTTCCGCACGTGGGTCGAGTTCGTCGATATGCGCCGAGCCGGCCATGAAGCCGTCGCGCAGCATCAGCAGGCTGTAGATCGCCTCATGCACGCTGGCCGCGCCCAGCGAGTGCCCGGACAATCCCTTGGTCGAGGACAGCGGCGGCACGTTGTCGCCGAACACCTCGCGCACCGCGCCCAGCTCGGTGACATCGCCCAACGGTGTGGAGGTGCCATGGGTGTTGAGGTAGTCGATCGGCTGGCTGAGGCCTTGCATGGCCATCTGCATGCAGCGCACCGCGCCTTCGCCGCTCGGGGCGACCATGTCGGCGCCATCGGAGGTCACGCCATAGCCAAGCAGTTCGGCATGGATGCGTGCGCCGCGGGCGATCGCGTGGTCGTAGTCTTCCAGCACCAGCATGCCGCCGCCGCTGCCGATGACGAAGCCATCGCGCTGCGCATCGTAGGGGCGCGAGGCCACTGCAGGGCGATCGTTGAAGCCGGTGGACAACGCGCCCATCGCATCGAACATGACGCTCATGGTCCAGTGCAATTCTTCGCCGCCGCCGGCGAACATCACATCCTGCGCGCCGTGCCGGATCAGATCGGCGGCCGCACCGATGCAATGCGCCGACGTCGCGCAGGCGGCCGACAGCGAATAGCTCAGGCCACGGATCTTGAATGCGGTGGCCAAGGATGCGGACACCGCCGAACACATGGTGCGCGGCACCATATACGGGCCCACCTTGCGCACGCCACGGTTGCGCAGCAGGTCGGCGGTTTCCACCTGCCACTGGCTCGAGCCGCCACCGGAGCCGGCAATCACGCCGGTCCGCAGGTCGCTGACCTGCGCAGCATCCAGACCGGCATCGGCAATCGCATCTCGCATGGCCAGGTACGCGTAGGCAGAGGCATCGCCCATGAAGCGCTTGAGCTTGCGGTCGATCAGGCTGTCCAGATCCAGCGCCACCGCGCCGCCGACCTGGCTGCGCAGGCCGGCCTCGGCGTGATCGGGCAATGCGGTGATGCCGGAGCGGCCTTCACGCAGTGCGCTTGAAACGGTGTCCAGGTCATTGCCCAGACACGAGGTAATGCCCATTCCGGTGACGACGACGCGGCGCATCAGAAATTCTCCGTTGAAGTGAACATGCCTACGCGCAGATCCTTGGCGGTGTAGATCTCGCGCCCGTCCACCAGCATGCGTGCATCGGTCTGCGCCATCACCAGCTTGCGGTTGATCACGCGGCTGATATCGATTTCGTAGCTCACCAGCTTGGCGCTCGGCAAGACCTGGCCGGTGAACTTGACCTCGCCGCAGCCCAGCGCGCGGCCACGGCCGGCTGCGCCGATCCAGGTGAGGAAGAAGCCGGTCAGCTGCCACATCGCATCCAGGCCCAGGCAACCGGGCATCACCGGGTCGCCGATGAAGTGGCAATCGAAGAACCACAGATCGGGGCGCACATCCAGTTCGGCGCGGATCACGCCCTTGCCGTACGCACCACCGGTGTCGTTGATCTCGGTGATGCGGTCGAACATCAGCATCGGATCGTTGGGCAGACGCCCGCTGTCGGGCCCGAACAATTCCCCGCGCGCGCTGGCCAGCAACTGGTCACGCGAGTACGCATTTTGACGAGTCATCACGAACATTCCTGCAAGCAGCGATAAGGCCAAGCCCGCAAGGGTGCATGAGGGCGCGCGGTTCAATCAAACGTTTTATCCGTACGCATGCGTGCTGTTTTCCGCCGTTTGCGTGGCGTCGCAGGCAATCTGTGCCAGCGGATCGATGGCGCGCCACACCTCATGGCATGCAGCCGTGAGACTGGGGCGGGGAGGCGCAGGACCCGCAGCCAACGGCTTGCGCATGTGGAGTTGCGTCGCGGTCGCGCTCGCCAGGCGCGCTGCCAGCTCAAGGCATGAGACGCGGCTGATTTATCATGGATGGCCTATCGGTGGAGAGACGCCAGTTTGATGCGCAAGATCGTGCACGTGGACATGGATGCGTTCTACGCGTCCGTGGAGCAACGTGACGATCCTTCGCTGCGCGGCAAACCGGTGGTGGTGGCCTGGCGCGGCGCGCGCTCGGTGGTCTGCGCGGCATCGTACGAGGCGCGCACCTTCGGCATTCGTTCGGCCATGCCGGCGATCCGTGCCGAGCGTCTGTGTCCGGATGCGGTCTTCGTGCCGCCGGATTTTGCGCGTTACAAGGCGGTGTCGCGGCAGGTGCGCGAGATCTTTCATCGACACACCGATCTGGTCGAGCCGTTGTCGCTGGACGAGGCTTATCTTGATGTCACGCACGCCAAGACCGGCATGCAGTTGGCTACCGAAATCGCGCAGCTGATCCGTGCCCAGATCCGCGAGGAAACCCAGCTCACCGCGTCGGCCGGCATCGCACCGAACAAATTTCTCGCCAAGATCGCCTCGGACTGGCGCAAGCCCGATGGGCAGTTCGTCATCGCGCCCAGCCGTGTGGATGCATTCCTGCTGCCGTTACCGGTCAATCGCATTCCCGGCGTCGGCAAGGTGATGGACGGCAAGCTGGCCGCGTTGGGCATCGTTACCGTCAGCGATCTGCGGCTGCGTCCCCAGGAAGAATTGCAGGCCCATTTCGGCAGCTTCGGGCAGAGCCTGTATCGCCGGGCGCGCGGCATCGACGAGCGCCCGGTGGAACCGGATCAGGAGGTGCAGTCGGTGTCGTCGGAAGACACCTTCAGCGAAGACATCGCGCTGGAGGCGCTGGATCCGCACATCCTGCGCCTGGCCGAGAAAACCTGGCTCGCCACGCGACGCACCGAGCGTATCGGGCGCACGGTGGTGCTGAAATTGAAGACCTCCAATTTTCGGATTCTGACCCGCTCCTACACGCCCGATCAGCCACCTGCCTCGCTCGATGCATTGGCAGAGATTGCACTGGCGCTGACCCGACGGGTGGAGTTGCCGGACGACACCCGATATCGGTTGGTCGGTGTGGGACTGAGCGGTTTCAGCGATGTGGAGCAGGGCGCGGTGCAGGGCGACTTGTTCGGCGATGTGCCGCAGGCGCAGTGAGCGCACCGCGTTGTGCATGCAGTACCGCTGCCTGGGCGTGCTACCCGCATCCGACGCAAGTGGGGACATTCCGCTTGCCTCCCCGGCGGTGACACGCGCTGAATCCTGCACTTCGTACACTGCAGTCCGCTCCCACACGAGGCTGTGCGCATGTTTCCGTATTCGCTGGTGATCTTCGACCTGGATGGCACGCTGGTGGATAGCGCACCCAACATCGCCGAAGCGCTCAATGCCACCTTGCAGGAGCTTGGGCTGCAGCAGTTCAGCGAGGCGACGATCCGCAGCTGGATCGGCGAAGGGGTGCACGTGCTGCTCGCCACCGCCTTGCGCCAAGCCGGCAGCACGCACGATGCCGACACCGAGATGCCGGTGATGATGCGTCACTACGCGGACTGCCTGTTGCACAACCCGCAGCTGTATCCCGGTGTTGCCGAGGCATTGGCCAGCCTGCGCGAGGCCGGCGCCACATTGGCGTTGTGTACCAACAAGCCAGCGCGTTTCATCGCGCCGCTGCTGGAGCATCTGGGCATCGCAGCGCATTTCAGCAGCGTGCTCGGTGGCGATTCGCTGCCGCAGCGCAAGCCCGATGCGGCGCCGCTGCTGCACCTGGCCAAACACTTCCAGCACACGCCGCAGCAGTGCCTGATGGTCGGCGATTCGGCCACCGATGCGGCCGCCGCAAATGCTGCTGCGATGCCGCTGGCGATGGTGCGTTACGGCTATCTGCGCGACTTCGATGTGCAGACCTCCGGTGCGGTGGCCATTGTCGATGACATGCGGCAATTGCTTGCGTTGCAGTAGCCGGCCAGCAGCGTCGCCGCATATTCAACACATCGCCAATGACGGCAAGAAGCCGCAGACCTGTAGCAGTGCTGCAGCTGCCCTTGCCGCATCGAATGGATGCTTTCCGCGCGACACCCGTATCTGCAAGCAGCAGGCACTGTGCACGCCTGTGACAGTGACGCACTCTGATGCATCGATATCACTGGTCGCCTCACATGCGGCTTTTTAGGCTCTGGTTCGACCATTGGGCAAACGGGATGGTGGCTTTCTGGAGTCACTGGCTGCGGCAATGTCCCTTTCCGGTTTGCTTTTCTGGTGTGACATCAGTCCTCGGGTTCGACGCCGATGTCCCAGCGTGTGGGCCAATCACCAGTGCGTTCGTGCATGGCCTCAACAAGAAGTTTTACCGATAGGGCAGGATCGCAAGGTGGCCGTTCGAGCACGTATGTGATCTGGTTGTCTTGGGCGTCCACCTCGAAACTCAGTCCGGCTCGTCCCGACGCCACCAGTTCAGCGGCGCTCATTCCGGGGTTATAGCCGCCCCACATGTTCAGATCATGCGCAGCATTGAGAAAGTGATTGGCGAAGTTCAGATCCGCCTGGGCTAAAGGCTTGCTATATGCAATCGAAAACTGGAAGAAGTGGTAGCCCGGCCAGTCATACTTTTGGTCTTCAACCCAGTCCTGCGGCCATTCGGATGCAAGGTCTTCATCGTCGGGAGGAAAGTCTCTCAGGCGTGCTCCCATAAACACGCCAGCGTCTTCGTTGGCTGCCTCGAGTGCTCTTTGGAGCTTTTCAGACGACATCGCTTCGGGAGCATCGGTGTAGAAAATGGCTTCTCTTATCGTGGTAGAGCGTTCGGATTCGTAATCCTGACCGAAATCTAGAAGGTTAAGAACGATCGCCCGGTCTAGGTCGGAAACGGAGACGCTCGCGTCAACAAGCACTTCGATACTGTTGTCTTCGGCTGTCCGATAGGTCGAGATCGCCTGTCCTCGGCCCAATATGCCGTTTAAATAGCGCGACGTCATCGTGTCAGGGAATTCGTTGATGAGTGCTTCCGGGGTAAATCGCTCGTCCAGGATCAACCGGCAGATCGAGTCTGCCGATAAAGGCCGGAATGACACGGGGAAGTTGTACTTTCTCATGCGCAGTGGTTCCTCGTAACGATGTTGGCCTGTTGCACGCGTAGCGAGATGGCGTCATTGCATCGCCAGGTTCAGAATTTACTGCGTAATCAGCGCAGTGTACCGTTTGGTTGCAGCTTGCTAAGCGCTATCTGCATGATTTCGAATCACGGATGCGTTTCCAGAACCGTGGGGTTCGTCATCTTGGCGTGATGCGGAATTCAATCTGCCTCGTTCGTGATTTCGATCAGATGCTCTGCTTTGAACATCTCGCGGCCTGGTCGGAAAAGCCTCAGTTTCGGCCAGGTAAAGCCGGCGTTTTTACTCTTGAAAACAGGAGGCTTTCCTTTTGGGCTGTACTCGATGACAAAGCCAATGAGTTCCAGTCCGAGCGAAGGCATGATGACGCTATGGTGGTACCAGAAGACCGACCCTGCCGCCCTTCCGAGCGTAGAATAGACGTGCTTTGGGGCATCCCGGAAGATCGACACGTCCTGGAATCGGACATCGATGATGTCAGACTTTCCGATTGAGAGATACGTCAGGATTCCGTCCTGAAATGAGCAAACTGGTGAGCCGCGATCACGAAACTGGTTAATTGCCAGACTGCCATCCGTTAATGTCTCTTCGGTGGTTTCATCGATGGGGCCCATGACATTCTCAAATTCGGCAACCTGAGCCTGTGTCATGCCGAATTCCAGCGGTCCCAAACCTTTACGAGGGTTGACGGTCCAGATTGCACTCACCAAGCGTCTCCTTTGTTGTTCACCTGCAGGGGGCTAAAACGCATTCTTCCAATTCTTCACTGGGACACGGTGTCAGCGCCGGAGCGTCTAGCGTAGGTGCCAGGTTGCGTTGCCGACGCGCTGGAATGTAACAGCACATAATTTATCTGTCGTGAGCGGGGCGCCGTTCGAACCGTGGTGCATATCCGCCTTCGATAAAAACGAAGGTTGCCAGGTCTGCAGGGATTTCAGGACCGTAAGTCACACCATCGTAGCCGGCGGCGAGCATCCCCCGGGCTTCAAGAACGACTGAAGAGCTGCGATGCAGCCCCCAGGCGGGCGTGGACGGCTGCCCGGAATCGGCATGCATCGCGTGGACGCTCCGGCTCTGAGTGCGTGGTGCGCGCCCACATGACGGCTGCTCGCCAAGGTCGCGCCCTGGTCAGCGCGGGTGCCTGGCTGCAGGTGCAGCGCGTGGTCGATCGCGCACTGCGCCGCACCAACCCTCAGTCGTCCTGCGTCTGGTCCGGTATCGCAGCATCGTCGTCTGCTTCGAGCATGTCGCTATGCGTGTCGTCGTTCTCCGCCCGTGCGTAATGCACGGTTTCCACCGGCCCACCGACTGCGCGGCCGCGTACCGGTAACAGCGCACTGACCGCTTCGTATTCGGCCAGCAAGGCATGCCGACGCGCTTCCGGCACATCCTGCCAATGGCAATCGGTCAACGCGCCTTCCAGCGAATACAGCAGGTTGAGGCTGGGCTTGAAGCCGGCGCGGCGCACCTTGACGAAGGCGCCCACCGCTCCCACCGCCTGCAGGTCCTGCTGCGTGCGCAAGCCGACCTGGCGCAGCCAGGCCGCGCTTTTCGGGCCGATGTTGCGCAGCCGTTCGGTGGTCATGTCAGCGCGCCGACGAAGACCTGCGCAATGGCTTCCAGGCCGCGCTGGTCGTCGGCATCGAAGCGATCCAGTTCCGGGCTGTCCAGGTCCAGCACGCCAATCAGCGCATCGCCCTTCACCAACGGAATGACCAGCTCCGAGCGCGAGGCCGAATCGCAGGCGATATGCCCGGGGAAGGCGTCCACGTCGGCGATGCGCTGGCTCTGCCGGGTGCTGGCGGCCGCGCCGCACACGCCCTTGTCCAACGGAATGCGCACGCACGCCGGCAAGCCCTGGAACGGGCCCACCACCAGCTCGCGGCCATCGTGGAAATAGAAGCCGGCCCAGTTGAGCGACGGCAGCGAATGGAAGATCAGCGCGGCCAGATTGGCGGCATTGGCGATCCGATCCGGCTCGCCGTGCACCAGTGCCTGAGCCTGGGCGGTGAGCTGGGCATATTGTTCCGGCTTGCTGCCGGTCAGCGAAGAGGTTGCGAACATGGCCGAAGTTTAGCAGCGGCCATCCGCAGCGGCATTGCGACTCAGCCGCGCGTTCGGGTCCGCGCGCTATGCTGCGCGCCCTCAGGGCAATGGCGGCGCGGCCGCAGGAACGCATGCATGCAGCACTCGGCGTTGTATGTCACCGGCACCGACACCGGTATCGGCAAGACCATGGCCAGTACCGCGTTGCTGCACACGCTGCGCGCACGCGGGCACTCGGCGGTGGGGATGAAACCGGTGGCCAGCGGCTGCGAGAACACGCCGCACGGCTGGCGCAACGAGGACGCGCTGGCGTTGCAGGCCGCCAGCGCTCCGCAACCGGACTACGCCACCCTCAATCCCTACGCCTTGCCCGCACCGCTGGCGCCGGAACTGGCCGCCGCCGACGTCGGCGTGACCTTGTCGCTGGAGCCGATCGCCCAGGCCTTTGTGCAATTGCGTACCCAGGCCGAGGTGGTGGTGGTCGAAGGCGTCGGCGGCTGGGCCGCACCGTTGAGCGCCGACCTGGACCAGGCCGACCTGGTGCGCGCGCTCCAGCTACCGGTGGTGCTGGTGGTCGGTGTGCGGCTGGGCTGCATCAATCATGCGCGCCTGACCGCTGCGGCCATCGCTGCCGATGGGCTGGACTGCATCGGCTGGATCGCCAACCAGGTCGATCCGCAGATGGAGCGTATCGAGGAGAACATCGCCATGTTGCGCCAGCGCCTGGCGATGCCGTGCTGGGGGCGTATTCCATGGCGACCGGATGCCGATGCCGCCATGCAGGCACACGGGCTGCAATTGCCGATCTGAGTGAGGCCGGCAAGTTGGCGATTGCGTAGCGGCCAGGCCACCGCTGCCGCTGGTTTCAACGGGCAGACAACGCCAAGCGCTGCAGGCATCGGCGACCAGCCAGCGTCTGTGTCCCAGACGTCGTCGGCACACTCGGTCGTTGGGCGCACTGCACCGTGCCGCCATGCGCCACAGGCCGCAACGGCAGCACGGGACCCAACGTGTGGACAATAAAAAAGCCCGACAGAGGGAGGGATCTGTCGGGCCGGATTGCATGGGGGGAGGGACCCATGCAAAGACGCTGAATTTTGGTGGCCGTTAGGTGCGCCGGGTCTTGCCTGTGTTCGCGGGCTCGCTGTTGGCGTCGAACTGCTGCTTTGCCAACGCGCCAAATGCATCGGACGCCTTCAACCCCAGACCGACAACTTCCTGATTGGCCGAGGCCAGACGTTCCAGGTTGTCGCGTGCCAGTTGCAGTCCCTTCGGCAACAGCGCCTGGTAGGCGCTCACGTCGCTGGCCTGTGCAAACTCGCCAAAGAAGCTGGTGGTTGCACTGACGTTGCGTTCGAGCGTCTTCAACTGCAGGCCAAACGCGTTTTCTGCGTGTTCCATCGCCAACTGGTTGGCGCGTGCCGCGGCGGAAGCAAAGCTGTTGAAGCCGTTTTCGAACTGCGCCGACATTGCGAACCCCTTGGGGAATGCGGTGACCGTCTGTTGCGTTGCAGCATACGCAGATACTGCTGCGATGCAACAAGTTTGCTGAAAATTTCCAGAACAGCTGTGGAAGTATCGAAAATTCAATAATTTAGCGCTGCCCCAGAAAACGCCAAGGCCGCCCGGCAGGCGGCCTTGGGTCACACGGTGCGCTGGTGGATCAGCCGCGGTAGCGGCAGCCGGAAGTGCAGGTTTCATGCACCACGATCTCGCTCAGCGCGGGCAGGACAGGCTTGAGTTGCTGCCAGATCCAGATCGCCAGACGCTCGCTGGTCGGGTTCTCCAGCCCTTCGATGTCGTTGAGGTAATGATGGTCGAGGCGGTCGTAGATCGGCTGGAAGGCGGCCTTGATGTCGCCGAAATCCATGATCCAGCCGGTCTCGGCATCGGGTTCGCCGCTGACATGCAGTTCGACCCGGAACGAATGCCCGTGCAAACGGGCGCACTTGTGGCCGGGCGGCACATTGGGGAGCCGATGCGCGGCTTCGAGCGTAAAGACTTTGAAGATATCCATGCGCGGCATTGTAAGTGCGCCAGCGGTCATGCGGCCGCTGGCGACGGCAACGTTGTGGTGCAGGTGTGGCCGATGCGGGCAGCTCCCGGTGCTCGATGGCGTCGCACCCACGCATTGCAGGCCGCGGCGGGTTGGTGCTTGGCATCCCGGATCCGGTGTATGACGCTGCCTGGACACCGCAGGTATCCATCCGTGCGCGGCCACTGCAGTCGGTCAGGCGTCAGCGGGACACTGCCGGGGAAAACCGGCAGCCATCTCGGCTTGCCGGTGTCGCGTCACAGGCGAGCGGCATGCTCGATCGGATCACGCAGCCAGACCATGAACGGCGGGCTGACGGTGGGCGTTTCGCTGCGGCCGCGCAGCGCCAGTGGTCCTTGCCGGCGTCCTCGCGCACGACCGAGGCGAGCGCCTTCCCGTTGCGCCGCGCTGGCTCGCATCGGCTCGCAGGCCGGTGCGACCGGCGCATTGCAGCCATGGATGGACAGCGCGGACCGCCCCGGCGACAGGTCGCCCACAAAAAAGCCGCCCCGAAGGGCGGCTTTTTCTGTCAGTTCACCGCATGCCTGGGCGCCGGATACACCGGCGCGCAGGATTCAGCGCGTGCCGCTCGGACGCTGGCCGCCACGGCCACCGTCGCGACGGCCTGCGCCGGCACCGGCGGCAACACCGGCCTGACGCGGCCCGCTACTGCGCTGGCCACCCGGCTTCTTCGGGCCGGCATGCGCATGTGCCTGACGCGGTGCATCGCCATGCGGACGACGGGCGTGGCTCTTGCGCGGCGCGCGATCGCCACCCGGCTGTTCGGCACGGCCCGGGGCGCTGTTGCCCCAACGGATCGGGGTCTGCGGCTCGTAGCCCGGCACGTCGCGGATTTCCACGTCGCGGCCCAGCATGCGCACGATCTGGCGCAGCAGCTTGGCTTCGTCCTGCGCCACCAGCGAAATCGCTTCGCCGGTGGAGCCGTTACGGCCGGTGCGGCCGATACGGTGCACGTAATCCTCGGCCACCATCGGCAGGTCGTAGTTGATGACCTTCGGCAGCTGGTCGATATCGATACCGCGCGCGGCGATATCGGTGGCCACCAGCACGGTCACGCGGCCGGCCTTGAAGTCGCTCAGGGCACGCATGCGCTGGCCCTGGCTCTTGTTGCCGTGGATCGCCGCGGTCTTGATGCCGGACTTCTCCAGGAACAGCGCCAGCTTGTCGCTGCCGTGCTTGGTGCGCGCAAAGACCAGGGTCTGCTCGCGGCTGTCCTGCGCCAGCAGGTGCAGCAGCAGGTCGCGCTTGCGCGCGCCATCGACCGGGTGCACGCGGTGGGTGATGCTCTCGGCCACGGTGTTGCTCGGGGTAACCTGGATCTGCATCGGGTTGCGCATGAATTCCAGCGCCAGCTGCTTGATGTTCTCTTCGAACGTCGCCGAGAACAGCAGGGTCTGACGGTCCTGGCGCGGCAGCTTGGTCAGGATGCGCTTGATCGACGGCAAAAAGCCCATGTCGAGCATGCGGTCGGCTTCGTCCAGGATCAGCACTTCGATGCCGGACAGGTCCACGCTGCGACGCTCGATATGGTCGATCAGCCGGCCCGGGCAGGCGATCAGCAGATCCACGCCACGACGCAGGGTGTCGAGCTGGTTGCCCATGCCGACGCCGCCGTAGATCACCGCGCTCGGAATGCGCAGGTACTTGCTATAGCCACGCAGGCTGTCGTGCACCTGGGTGGCCAGCTCGCGGGTCGGGGTCAGGATCAGCGCGCGCGGCTTGCGCGGGCCGTTGACCGGCTGCGGGGTGGTGCCCAGGTGCTGCAGCAGCGGCAGGCCGAATGCGGCGGTCTTGCCGGTACCGGTCTGTGCGCCGGCCAGCAGGTCGTGACCGGCCAGCACCAGCGGGATCGCCTGCTGCTGGATCGCAGTGGGGGTTTCGTAGCCCTGCTCGGCCAACGCGCGCAGCAGGAAGGGCGCAAGGCCCAGGGATTCAAAAGACATCAGGAAGCTCCAAGTAAAGCGTTGCCGCCAGGACGGGCCCGGAGCGCAGACGCATTGCAGATGCAAAAAGTGAGGCTCGGAGCGTTCCCGTGAACCGCGCTGCGAGATGGTGGAACAACCCAATCAAAGAGCGATGGGTTTGTCGGCACCACGAAAGGCGTCGGGTGGGGCGGGCGAGCGGATCGATCGATCCTGGCCTCGCCGGCTGTCCCTAAGGGAAACGGACGGCCGCATGCAGACCCGGCAAGTGTACGCGCGTTTGGCGCGCTGCACAAAAGGCGAGTTCATCGGTTGGGCTACGGGTCAGTTGTTTCAGTTGCAACCACTGTGGCGGCAGGTCGTACAATCGGCCGATCAGCCACAGCACAGGATGGTCATGAAGCTAGGTTCCCTGAAGGAAGGCGGCCGCGATGGCAGCCTGATCGTGGTCTCGCGCGACCTGAAAACGGCGGTCCGCGCCACCGGCATCGCCGCCACGCTGCAGCGCGCGCTGGAAGACTGGAGCAATGTCGCGCCACGGCTGAATGCCTTGTCGGCCTCGCTCAACGAGGGCAGTGCCGATGGCGTGTTCGACCTGGATCTGCAGGCATTGGCCGCGCCGCTGCCGCGCGCCTACGAGTTCGTCGACGGCAGCGCCTACCTGCCGCATGTGGAGCGCGTCCGCCGCGCACGCAATGCCGAGGTGCCGGAGAGCTTCTACACCGACCCGCTGATGTACCAGGCGACCAGCGCGGGTTTCTACGGCCCGCGCGACGCGATCAAGGTCATCAGCGCAGACCACGGCATCGATCTGGAAGCCGAACTGGTGGTGGTCACCGACGATGTGCCAATGGGCGCCTCGCCCGAGTTGGCGGCAGCGCACATCCAGTTGGTCGGCCTAGTCAACGACGTCTCGCTGCGCAACCTGATCCCGGCCGAGCTCGCCAAGGGCTTCGGTTTCGTGCAATCCAAGCCGCGCTCGGCGCTGTCGCCGGTGTTCGTCACGCCCGACGAATTGGCCGATGCGTGGCGCGACAACAAAGTGCATCTGCCGCTGGTGACCCACGTCAACGGCGCCTGGTTCGGCGCGCCGGAAGCGGGCAACGACATGCAGTTCGACTTCGCCCAGTTGATCGCCCACGCCGCCAAGACCCGGCCGCTGTCGGCCGGCACGATCGTCGGCTCCGGCACCATCGCCAATCAGGACACCACGCTGGGCGCTTCGTGCTTTGCCGAGCAGCGCGTGGTGGAAACCCTGCGCGACGGCAAGCCGAGCACGCCCTTCATGGCGTTCGGCGACGTGGTGCGGATCGAAATGTTCGCCGCAGATGGCGCCAGCATTTTCGGTGCGATCGAACAGCGCGTCGAACGTCAACCGCTGCCATGACATCGGCGCAGGTCTCTGCAGAAAACCGTGCACGAGGTCGTCTATGAGTGTGCAACTGGAACTGTTTTCGTACTGGCGCTCCAGCGCTGCCTATCGCGTGCGTATCGGCCTGCAGTTGAAGGGGTTGGCCTATGTTGCGCATCCGGTGCATCTGGTGCGCGATGGCGGCGAACAGCATGCGCCGGCGTATGCGCAGCTCAACCCGCAGCAACTGGTGCCCACGCTGCGGCATGGCGCGGTGGTGATTCCGCAGTCGCTGGCGATCCTGGAGTATCTGGAAGACGCGTTCCCGGACAGTGCGCCGCTGCTACCCGCCGCAGCGGCCGAGCGCGCCCGCGTACGTGCGCTGGCGCAGGTGATCGCCTGCGATGTGCACCCGCTCAACAACCTGCGCGTGACGCAGTTTTTTGAACGGCAATGGCGCCTGGATGCTGGGCAACGCCAGGGGTGGACGCGGCACTGGATGGAGTGCGGATTTGCAGCGCTGGAAGCGCAGTTGGCCAACGATCCGCACACCGGCATGTTCTGCCATGGCAACAACCCGGGCCTGGCCGATTGCGTGCTGATTCCGCAGCTCTACAACGCGCATCGGTTTGCGGTGGAACTGAGCCCGTATCCGACCTTGCAGCGGATCGAACAGGCGTGTCTGGCATTGCCGGCATTCGACGCGGCGCGGCCGGAAACGCAGCTGGATGCCGGGGTGTAGTGGTTGGGGTTTTCTGCGCCCTCATCCGCCCTTCGGGCACCTTCTCCCGCGAAGCGGGAGAAGGGAGGCGCCAGGAGCGGAGAGCTAAAAGCTAAGACCTAAAATCCAAACCCCAAACCCCAAACCCCAAACCCCAAACCCCAAACCCCAAACCCCAAACCCCAACGCCAAACGCCAAACGCCAAACGCCAAACGCGAAGCCAAGGGCCGAATCCAAGCCAGAAGGCAGAGGCCTTGTCTTCCCTTCTCCCGCCTGCGGGAGAAGGTGCCCGAAGGGCGGATGAGGGCCGGGCGCAGTTGAGGGGCCAGTGCGCACCGAAATGACCGACGCACACCCACGCGCATCGGCAAACCAGCCCGCCGTTCAAACCCCATCGCCGCAACTGCAGGCGACTACCCGCGATACGTTGACCCTGCCCTTCTCGCTGCGCTCTGCAACAAGGCAAGGCAACACCCAGCCACCAGATACACCGCCCTGCTAACTGAACCCGTGGCTGATCTGCGGTGACGCAGGCGATTCGTAATCCGCGTACGGGTCGTGCTCGCCGGAGCCGCCTTCGGACAGGCGGAACTTCAGCGCCAGGCCATCGCGCGAGTCGGCGGCGCGGAGCGCTTCTTCCTGCTCGATTTCGCCGGATTTGACCATGCGGAACAGGCATTGGTCGAAGGTCTGCATGCCTTCTTCCAGCGACTCTTCCATCGCCTGCTTGACCTCGTGCACCTGGCCGCGCCGCAGCAGGTCGCGGATCATCGGGGTGTTGAGCAGCACCTCGGTGGCGGGACGGCGGCGTCCGTCCACGCCCTTGACCAGGCGCTGCGACACCACGGCGCGCAGGTTCAGCGCCAGATTCATCAACACGTTCTTGTGCGCGCTTTCGGGGAAGAAATTGAGGATGCGCTCGATGGTCTGGTCGGCGTTGTTGGAGTGCAACGTCGCCAGGCACAGGTGGCCGGTTTCGGCGAAGGCGATGGCCGCCTCCATGGTCTCGGCATCCAGGATCTCGCCGATCAGGATCACGTCCGGCGCCTCGCGCATCGCGTTCTTCAGCGCGCTCTGGAAGGCATGGGTGTCCAGGCCCACCTCGCGCTGGTTCACGATCGACATCTTGTGCTTGTGCAGATATTCGATCGGGTCCTCGATGGTGAGGATGTGCCCGGTAGTGGTGCTGTTGCGGTGGTCGATCATCGAGGCCAGCGAGGTCGACTTGCCCGAGCCGGTGGAACCGACCACCAGCACCAGCCCGCGCGGGGTCATGATGACGTCCTTGAGCACCTGCGGCAGGTTGAGCTCTTCGATGCTGGGAATCCGGCTGCGGATGGCGCGGATCACCATGCCGACCTCGCCACGCTGCTTGAACACGTTCACGCGGAAGCGTCCGGCGTCCTGCAGGGCAATGGCCATGTTGAGTTCCAGCTCGCGCTCGAACTGCGGTACCTGGCCTTCGTCCATCAACGAGTAGGCGATTTTCTTCACCATCCCCGGCGGCAGGCCCGTATTGCCGAGCGGGTAGAGCTTGCCTTCGATCTTGATGTACACCGGCGCGCCGGTGGTCAAGAACATGTCCGAGGCGTTCTTCTCGGTCATCAGCTTCAGGAAGTAGCCGATATCCATGCGCAATGGTTCCCCAACAAACAGCAGCGTCTCGTTGCAAGTCCGCCGCAGGCTTCCGACAATGGCCGCGATCGAGACTTCTCGCTACGGCTCCCCTAATGACGGCTAGCTTCGCATACTTGCGGCGATCCCTGTGTGGCATCGCCTGTTTCATGGTTCTTTCCTCTCCGGTTGCCGCCCAGGTGGCGCCGGAGCTCACCGCTGCCGAACAGGCCGTGCAACGCGCCACCCAGGCCGATGCCGACCAATACGCCCCTGATCTGGTCAATCTGGCCCGCCAGGAATTGATGCAGGCCCAGCAGGCTCAACTGGACAGGCGCCAGCGCAAGCAGGTGCCGCAGATCGCGCTGCGTGCGGCCGCCGATGCCGATCTGGCCAAGGCGCGCAGCGAAGAAGCTGTGGTCAGCGCCCAGCTGGAACAGCGGCGCAAGGAAGTGGCGCAGTTGCAGAACAGCCTCAACACCGGGGAGGGCGGCCGATGAACCTGCGTCCATTCCTCTACATCGGTGTGCTGAGTCTGGCGACATTGCCGCTATCGGCGATGGCCGCCAAGGACGACCCGCAGGCCGACGCGCTCAACCGACGCCTGGCGATGCTGCAGAACGATCCGCAGACCAGCGAGGTGGCCCGCTTCGAGCGGCTGCAGGCGCAGCAAAGTGTGGCCGCCCTGGCCGAGGCCAAGCGGCGCGACCGCGACGAACTGGTGTTTCTGGCCGATCGTCGGGTCGAGATCGCCGAGCTTACTGCCCGCACGGCGCTGGCGCGGCGCGAACTGGACCGGCTGGAAAGCACCCGCAACGATCTGCTGATCGAAGCCAGTCGCCGTGATGCCTCGCGCGCCCGGCAGGAGGCCGAGCGCCTGCGCGTGCAGACCCAGATCCAGGCCGAAGAGGCCGAGCGCATGCGTCAGGCGGCCGAGCAGGAAACCCTGGCCCGCCAGGACGCCGAGCTGGCGCTGACCAGCGTGGCCGGCAAGCAGACCGCCAAGCTCAATGCGGCGCAGCAAAAGGCCGTGCAACTGGCGCACGAAGAAGCCGAACTGGTGGCCGGGGCGAAACTGCCGTCTGCCAAGTTCGATAGCCGCGGCGAAGTGTTTTCGTTGGGCAGCGGTGCGTTCGGCGGCAAGGCTGCATTGTCTGGCGATGCCACAGGCCAGGCCAAGGCGTTGGCCGAGTATCTGAACATCGGCAAGAAAGGCCGGGTCAGCATCGTCGGCTACGACACCGATCCCGCAACGGCCAAGAAGCGGGCAGAAGCCGTGCGCGACGCCCTGGTTGCCGCCGGTGTCGCCAGTGCACGGGTGCAGGTCAGTGGCACCAAGGCCGCAGCCAGCAAGAGCCGCGCTGCCGAGGTCGTTGTCGCGCCATGATGCAACTGTTTGGAAGTTAAGGGCTTTTAACCCGGGCATGACGCCCGGTTGAACCGCGGTCACTGATTGGTACAGGGAACGGCAAAAGCGGCCGTTCCGGCCTTGAACCCCCTCCGCGACCGGCGTAGGGTCGTACATCCGGGCAGCAACTCCGCTGCCTGGATGTACGGAGGGCCGGGCCAGTGACGCAAGGGCGCGCATCAACGCAATCGGGTGGAAAGGTGTCTGGTTCTGCCTGTGCGCTTGCCGTTGTGGTCCTTGCTGACGTGATCCGCGAGTCTTCCATCCCCAAGCAGCGCCCCGTGCCGCCAGCGGCCGGGGCGTTCTTGTTTTAAGTGAAGGAGGTAACGCCATGTTCGAAGGGCAACCGCAGACCGAAATCGACGCATTGGTCAAGTCCGATCCCGAGTTCAAGCAGCTCTACCAACGCCACAAGCTCTTGAACAAGAAATGCATGGATGCCGAACTCGGGGTGCTTCCCATCGATGACGTGACCTTGGGCCAGATGAAACGCGAGAAATTGCAGGCCAAAGAAAAGCTCACCCGGATGTACGACCAGCGCACCCACTGATCCTTCCCCACCGTTAGAACAAGTTCACCGTCGCGGGCGGTGGCGGCCTCCTCGTCGGCTTGCCACCGTCCGCGTCTTTTGTTCTGCGTGGCTGCGGCGCGTTGCGCGCGTTTGCCGAGCCCGCTTGTTCATGCGCGGGCGCGTTCGCTTCCAGCCTGAGTGAGCATTCCCTAGCCGTTCGTCGGATAATGGGCGGCCAAGCCCCGCGCGACGCAGTGACATATCCCCGATGGCGATCCATTCCTCCGTACTCGAACTGATCGGCAACACGCCGATCGTCAAGGCACAGCACCTGGACACTGGCGTCTGCGAGCTGTTCCTCAAGCTGGAGGCGGCCAACCCCGGTGGCTCGATCAAGGACCGCATCGGTCTGTCGATGATTGAAGCGGCCGAACGCCGTGGCGATCTGAAGCCCGGCGCAACCCTGGTCGAAGGCACCGCCGGCAACACCGGTCTGGGGCTGGCGCTGGTCGCGCAGCAAAAGGGCTACCACTTGATCCTGGTGGTGCCGGACAAGATGAGCCGCGAGAAGATCTTCAACCTCAAGGCCATGGGCGCCCAGGTGGTGCTGACCCGTTCGGACGTGGCCAAGGGCCATCCGGAGTACTACCAGGACCTGGCCGCCAAGATCGCTTCCGACACGCCCGGCGCCTACTTCATCAACCAGTTCGGCAACCCGGACAACCCGGCCGCGCACGAATTCGGCACCGGTCCGGAAATCCTGGCGCAGATGGACGGCGACCTGGACGCGATCGTGTTCGGTTGCGGCAGCTCCGGCACCATGACCGGGCTGTCGCGCGCCTTCGCCACGGCCTCGCCGCGTACCGAACTGGTGCTGGCCGACCCGGTCGGCTCGATCCTGACCCAGTACATCGAAGAGGGCACAGTCAGCGAAAAGTCCGGCAGCTGGTTGGTCGAGGGCATCGGCGAGGACTTCCTGCCGGATATCTCGGATTTTTCGCGGGTCAAGAAGGCCTATTCGATCAGCGACGCGGAAAGCTTCCACACCGCGCGCGAGTTGCTGGCCAAGGAGGGCATCCTGGGCGGCTCGTCCACCGGCACCCTGCTGGCGGCAGCACTGAAGTATTGCCGCGAGCAGACCACGCCCAAGCGCGTGCTGGTATTCGTCTGCGATACCGGTAACAAGTACCTGTCCAAGATGTACAACGACTACTGGATGCTGGACAACGGTTTCCTGGAGCGCCCGCAGCACGGCGATCTACGCGACCTGATCCTGCGCCCCTACAACAAGCGCGACACCGTGGTGGTCGGCCCGAAGGACCTGCTGACCACCGCCTATCAGCGCATGAAGCTGTATGACGTCTCGCAGCTACCGGTGATCGACGACGGCGAGCTGGTCGGCATCGTCGACGAAAGCGACGTGCTGCTGCATGTGTATGGCGACGAGGCGCGCTTCCGCGACCCGATTTCCACCGCGATGGTCAGCAAGCTCGATCGCCTGGATGTCGCCTCCCCGATCGAAGCGCTGCTGCCGGTGTTCGATCGCGGCCAGGTCGCCATCGTCATGGACGGCAACCAGTTCCTGGGCCTGATCACCCGCATCGATCTGCTCAACTACCTGCGCCGTCGCGTGCAGTGATCGCGCAAGCCCGCGCGTGTCAGTGAGACGCGCGGCATTGGCCGTTCAGACCTGCTTGTTACAATTCGCCACTTTTCCGGGAACCTCCATGTCCAATCGCACCACAACTAGCCACGATGGCGAGCGCGAACTCTCGCTTGCCACGCGGGCGATCCATGGAGGGCAGTCGCCGGACCCCAGCACCGGGGCAGTGATGCCGCCGATCTACGCAACGTCCACCTATGCGCAATCCAGCCCGGGCGAGCATCAGGGCTTTGAGTATTCGCGCACCCATAACCCCACGCGTTTCGCCCATGAGCGCTGCGTCGCGTCGCTGGAGGGCGGTACGCGCGCGTTCGCATTCGCCTCCGGCATGGCCGCCACCTCCACGGTGATGGAATTGCTGGACGCCGGCAGCCACGTGGTGGCGATGGACGACCTGTATGGCGGCACGTTCCGTTTGTTCGAGCGCGTACGTCGCCGCACCGCCGGCCTGGATTTCAGTTTCGTCGATCTGACCGATGCGGCCGCCTTCGAAGCCGCGATTCGTCCCGACACCAAGATGGTGTGGATCGAAACCCCGACCAACCCGATGCTCAAGCTGGTCGACATCGCTGCGATTGTCGCCATCGCGCGCAAGCACGGCCTGCTGATCGTGGTCGACAACACCTTCGCCTCGCCGATGCTGCAACGCCCGCTCGGATTGGGTGCCGACATCGTCGTGCACTCGGCCACCAAGTATCTCAACGGTCACTCGGACATGGTCGGCGGCATCGCGGTGGTCGGCGACAACGCCGAACTGGCCGAACAGATGGCTTTCCTGCAAAACTCCATCGGTGGCGTGCAAGGCCCGTTCGACAGCTTCCTCGCCTTGCGTGGCCTCAAGACCCTGCCGCTGCGGATGCGCGCGCATTGCGAGAACGCGCTGGCGCTGGCCCAGTGGCTGGAAACCCATCCCGCCGTCGAGAAAGTGATCTACCCCGGCCTCGCCTCGCACCCGCAGCACGCGCTCGCCACACGCCAGATGTCAGGTTTCGGCGGCATCGTCTCGATCGTGCTCAAGGGCGGCTTCGACGCAGCCAAGCGGTTTTGCGAAAAGACCGAACTGTTCACCCTGGCCGAGTCCCTCGGTGGTGTGGAGAGCCTGGTGAACCATCCGGCTGTGATGACCCACGCCTCCATTCCGGTAGAACGGCGCACGAATCTCGGCATCAGCGATGCGCTGGTGCGGCTGAGTGTGGGCGTTGAGGATGTGGGGGATTTGCGGGTGGATTTGGAGCGGGCGCTCAGTGGAGCTGCCACATGAACCAAATGATGTCTTCTTCCATCGCTGCCTCGGGTTCTCCCTCGGCAATGGTGCGCAGCTTTATCAGCAATCGCGTGCTCATTTACCAGCTGGCCAAGCGAGAAGTCATCAGCCGGTACCGCGGCTCGCTGATGGGCCTGGCTTGGTCGTTCTTTAATCCGCTACTGATGCTTGCCGTCTACACGTTTGTGTTTTCGGTCGTTTTCAATGCGCGCTGGGGTGTGGAGACGGCGCATAAAGGCGATTTCGCAATAATTTTGTTTGCGGGAATCTTGGTGCATGGCATTTTCGCGGAATGCGTGAATCGCGCTCCTACCTTGATTGTAGGAAATGCGAGCTACGTCAAACGTGTCGTGTTTCCGCTAGAAACGCTTCCCTGGGTGGCAATGGGGGCGGCGCTGTTTCACGCGATGGTATCACTTGCGGTATTGCTGCTTGCGCAGTTGTTGATCCGCGGAACGTTGCCCGTGACAGTAATGTATCTCCCACTGGTGCTGTTCCCGTTGGTGATGCTGACGATGGGGTTGGCCTGGATGCTGTCTGCACTCGGTGTTTTTGTGCGCGACATTGGGCAGATGACCGGCATTTTGACAACAATATTGTTGTTCCTGGCGCCAGTTTTCTACCCTGTCACTTCGCTGCCCGAGGGCATTCGTAAGTGGATCTACCTCAATCCGCTCACCTTCATCATTGAGCAGGCGAGGAATGTGCTGATATGGAATGTCGCGCCCGATTTTGTCGGGTTGTCTAAGTACACAGTCTTTGCCGCGTTCTTGGCTTGGCTTGGCTATCTCTGCTTTCAGAAGCTGCGCCGAGGATTTGCCGATGTCATCTAAACAATCAGTCGAAAATCAGGCAGAGTTGGCGATCCGCGTATCGGATGTCACGAAATGTTTTCAGGTCTACTCGCAACCGCAGGATCGGCTCAAACAGGCGATCCTTCCGCGTCTGTCACGTTTCTTGGGCAAGCCTGGTCATATTCATTATCGAGAGTTCTGGGCGCTCAAGGGCGTTAACTTCGAAGTGCGTCGTGGCGATACGGTGGGCATCATTGGGCGTAACGGATCCGGTAAGTCCACCTTGCTGCAGATCATCTGCGGCACCCTGCAGCCAACCACCGGCGAGGTTGCTGTGCGTGGCCGTGTCGCCGCATTGCTGGAGCTCGGCGCTGGCTTCAACCCTGAGTTTACGGGGCGCGAGAATGTGTATATGAGCGCGTCAATCCTCGGCTTGTCACGCGAGGAGGTCGACAGCAAATATGACGACATCGTTGCATTCGCCGATATCGGAGACTTCTTAGAGCAGCCGGTCAAAACATACTCAAGCGGCATGTACGTGCGACTGGCATTCGCTGTGATTGCTCACGTAGACGCCGACATACTGGTGATCGACGAAGCCTTGGCGGTAGGTGATGCCATCTTCGTGCAAAAATGTATGCGCTTCCTGCGCAAGTTCCGCGAAAACGGCACGCTCCTGTTCGTCAGTCATGACACATCTTCCGTGCTGAATTTTTGCCAGAGCGCCGTCTGGCTGGATCGTGGTGAAATGCGTATGCATGGCACGGCGCAGGATACCTGCAACGCTTACATCGAATACTGCTCCCAGGAAGTTTATGGTGACACTGTTAAATTGCAGTCGCGCCAAGCAGAAAAAGGCGAGAAAAAGACACCGTCTCCGGTGCGGATTGAAAAGGATTTGAAGGTTGAGCTGTTCGACAACGTAGCCAACTCCGGTGGATGGCAGTCTGGCGTTGCCAGTATCGACTCGGTGACACTCTGCAATGATCGAGGTGAGCCCTTTACTTCTTTCGCCGGTGGCGAAGACGTTGTATTGAAGGTTCGGGCCACTGCACACCAACCGCTCGAAAGCCCGCTAATCGGTTTCTTCGTAAAGGACCGTCTCGGTCAGTCGTTGTTCGGCGAGCACACCTATACCTACGTGCAACCGCCCATGCAGGTCGAGGCCGATACCGGTTTGGAAGCTTCCTTCCGCTTTACCTTGCCACTTTTGCCCAATGGCGAATACTCCATGACGGTGTCCATTGCTGATGGAGATCCGTATGCCAACACCCAGCATGCCTGGCTGCATGATGCGGTCTTGATTCGTGTTGCATCGCCCCGTTTGCGCTATGGATTGGTGGGTATTCCGTTCGATGAGGTGACGATGAAGCGGACGGGCACCACAACATGAGCGACCTATCTGCTCAGCCGTCCGTGACCGAGGACTATGGATTCATTCCGCCCTTGATGACGAACGACCCGCGCATTTCCATCGGTCGCTTCACATACGGAACTCCGCAATTGAAAGTGTGGAGTGAGGGAGAGCGCATTGATATTGGTGCATTTTGTTCGATCGCCGATGATGTGCTTATCTTCGGTGGCGGCGAACATCGTCTGGACTGGATTACCACTTATCCCCTGCGGATTGCACTGAACTCCCCGGGTGCCGGTCAGGACGGGCACCCGCACACCAAGGGTCCGACAATCATAGGCAATGACGTGTGGATCGGGCACGGCGCCATGGTGGTTTCCGGCGTGACCGTGGGTGACGGTGCATGCATCGGCGCTGGGGCGGTTGTCAGCAAGGATGTGCCGCCCTATGCAGTCGTCGCTGGTAATCCCGCGCGCGTGGTGCGCATGCGCTTTGACGAGAAGGTCATCGCGCGATTGTTGGCGATTCGTTGGTGGGACTGGCCGATCGAAAAAATCCGTGCTTTCGAGTCCCTTCTGTGCTCTGGCGATATTGGTGCTTTTCTAGCGGCTGCATCACCCGGTAGGGATTCCATTTCTTCTTTCGATAATTAGACGGTTTCATGATCAATTTTCCATTAACTTCCAGCATGCTGGTCGCTCCACGATCGGTGCCCTTCAGTGCGTGGCTGGGGCATGTTCCCTTCGCATCTTGGCTTGTGGAGCAGCTCCGTCCACAGTCAATCGTGGAGCTCGGTACGCATAGTGGTGCATCCTTTCTCGCCTTCTGTCAGGCGATTGAAGAGCAGGAGCTTACGTCTCGCGTATTCGCAGTCGATAGTTGGGAGGGCGACGAACACGCCGGATTTTATGGCGACGATATCTATAACGAATTACGCGACTATCAACAGCGGAATTATCCCGGAATTTCTGAGATGTTGCGGATGCGCTTTAATGAAGCGCTTGGCTACTTTGCCGATGACTCTATCGACCTGTTGCACATTGATGGGTTGCACACCTACGAGGCGGTTCGCGAAGATTTTGAGACGTGGCTCCCCAAGCTTACCAAGCGTGGAGTTGTGCTATTCCACGATACGTGTGTGCGAGAGCGCGGCTTTGGCGTTTGGCAGTACTGGGCTGAAATCAGCCAGCAATATCCTGCATTCGAGTTCACCCATACGCATGGGCTTGGTGTGCTTTTGGTTGGCGACCAACGTAATCCCGCGTTATTGGAACTGGCAGGGGCCGCTGCGGCGGGCGCGTTTGCGCCGATCAATCGCTTATTCGACGTGCTTGGTCGCAACATCAAAAACATTGAAGAACTCGCTCGTGTCTACGCCGGACTCGAAGATGCGCGGGGCCAAGTTGTACACCTGACACAACAGGTTGAGACGCAGCAGCAACAGACTCAGCAACAGGTTCAGCAACTTGAGCAACAGGCTCAACAGCACGCTCAGCAGTCCCAGCAGCATCTCCTGCATGCCCAACAGTTGGAGCAGCAGGTTCAGCAGCTTTTACGGGATTCGGTGGCTTCTGAAGAGCTGCAGCGAAAAATTGCCGAAGAACGGACACAAGCTATCAATGAGATCAAGGCCATGGTGATGCCGCGTTTAGAGAGTAATGATCAAAAGCTGGATAAGGTGCTTCTGCAACAGCGCTGGTGGCGTCGCTGATCAGGACATGAACTTACCGCGCGCCTTGGCAGCAGACCCGCTGTCAACGGTGCAAAGGCCAGGGATTTCCTGGCGATATATGATCAACAGGTCTGTGGCGGGGGTTTCTGCTTACATCCTGAATGATGTCTCGTCAACCGGGACCTGTCCGAAATTTTGGGGTGACAATGTCGACTGTAAAGCCAATTGCTTTTTATCTGCCGCAGTACCATCCGGTCGCTGAGAACTCTGAATGGTGGGGCCCCGGTTTCACGGAATGGACCAACGTCGCTAAGGGCAGGCCGAACTTCGTTGGTCACTATCAGCCGCATGTTCCTCGTGAGCTTGGGTTCTATGATCTGCGCCTTGTCGACAACATGCGGGCGCAAGCCGAGCTTGCGAAGCTGTACGGTGTTCATGGGTTCTGTTTTTATTATTATTGGTTCGATGGGCGCCGTATCCTCGAGCTGCCGATCGACAATTACCTGAAGAGCGATATCGAGTTTCCTTTCTGCATCTGTTGGGCGAACGAAAACTGGACCCGGACCTGGGACGGCATGGAGAAGGACGTCCTGCTGGAGCAGAAGCACGGTGAGGATGAAGACCGCCGGTTCCTCGAGGACATCCTGCCGTTGCTGAGCGATCGGCGAGCGATCCGGGTAGATGGGAAGCCGATGTTGCTGGTCTATCGAGCAGACCTGTTCCCGGATTCAAAGCGGACGGCAGAGCGCTGGCGCGAAGTCGCGCGGCATCATGGCATCGGCGAGATTCATCTGGTCGCCGTGCAGTTCTATGGAATTGTTGATCCACGCGATTGGGGTTTCGATGCTGCCGTCGAATTTCCTCCCCATACCTTTCTCGGTGCTGAAAATCGCGTGACTCACCAGGTCGAGATGCTCAATCCGGAGTTTCGGGGTGGCATGGCCGACTATCGCAAGGTCGTTGCACAGTCCATCAGTCGCGAGAAGCCTGATTTTCGCTGGTACCGCGGAATTGTTCCCTCGTGGGACAATACCGCAAGGCGTCAGCATACTTCCCACATCCTGTTGGATTCCTCGCCATCGCTTTATCAGTATTGGCTAAGTCAGCTGGTCGATTACACACGCATCAACAATGCGCCTGCAGATCAACTGATCTTCATCAATGCCTGGAATGAATGGGGAGAAGGTTGCCATCTCGAGCCTGATCTGAAGCATGGCTTGGCCTATCTTGAGGCGACGCATGCTGCAGTGACCGGCGGGCGTCCCGATTTGGACAAACTCTTCAACGACGGTAAGCTGCTTCGCGCGCTCGGTGGCGAACGCACCACGGAATTGTTGGATGATCGCGACCGTCTCGTCAACGAAGTGGTTCTGCTCTCTGCGGAGTTGCGGCGCGCCAAGCCGCTAGAAACGCCACTCATCAAGCCTTCTCGGGTTCGTTCGCTAATCGGAAAGGTATTGCGTCCGTTTCCGCGGTTTCGTGCGTTCGCCGTCCAGGTCCATCAGGTATGGACTCGATGACGGCGGTGCGTCGTGTTGCGGTCGTCGCGCACTTCGACGCCGAAGGCTTGCTTAGCGACTTCACTCGGCGCCTGCTCGATGAGTTGCTGTTGCATGCCCAGCGGATCGTGTTGGTGTCGACACGGCTGGCGCCCGAACAGGCTTTGAATCTGGATGACAGGATCAAGGTGATCGTGCGTGAAAACGTCGGCTATGACTTCTACTCATTTCGTACCGGCATCTTCGCCGTCGAGGCGCTGTATTCCTACGACGAGCTGATCATTGCCAATGACAGTGTGGTCACGATCGACCGGGGCGGCATCGGGAAGGCATTCGCACAGATGCGCGATGTCGAATGTGATGTTTGGGGGATGACAGAGTCGTTACAGGTCAGTCGTCACCTCCAGTCCTACTTCCTTGTATTTCGCAAGAATGCTTTTTTCAGTCACTACTTCGACCGGTTCTGGAGGAATGTCCGCGTCCTGGACGATAAGTGGGAAATCATCCTTTCCTATGAGGTCGGTTTGACTCAATGGCTGCTCACGCACGGCGCCAAGCTCGGCGTTGCGTATCAACCTGATGAAGCCGCAAAGCAGGTGGCAGCGACAAGAATAAAGCGCAAACGCTTACGCGATGGTGTGAACGTGCTGATCGCAGCGCCGAGCAAGCAAGGGGTGCTCATGGCCAATCCCGCGCATTACCACTGGGATGAGCTGTATCGCCGTTTCGGCTTCATCAAGAGCGAAGTGCTTCGTGACGATCCATTGGGCGTTCTGGATCTGGAGTTGACACGGCTGATTGCCGATGATGATGCGCGTGCGATGGTCGAGCGTGAGGTCGCGCGGATGCGGCAGACACGCAAGAACACCATGCCGATCATTACAGGGGACCGCGACGCTCCTACTCCGGATGAGCTTGAGCGTTATGGTGTGGGCGCGATCGACGCGGGGAGCCTGCATGCGCGCGTGGCAATCGTCCTGCATTTGTTCCATATTGATTTGATCGATCCGATCTGCGGATACATGCGCAATGTAATCGTGGATCACGATATTTTCGTATCCGTTAAGTCGATTGCGGATCGCCGCATCGCGGTCGGGTATTTTCAGCAACACAACATCCGGGCGTTTGTATTCATCCACCCAAACATCGGACGAGACGTCGGTCCGTTTGTCAGTCTGCTCAACGCTGGCCTACTCGATCGCTACGATGCGGTCTGCAAAATCCATTCGAAGAAAAGCGTCTACCACGATGGTGGAGACCAGTGGCGTAACGAACTGATGAAGTCCTTGCTCGGCTCATCGCTCACTGTCCTGAAAATTCTCCGTGCTTTTGATGATGATCCGATGTGTGGAATCGTGGGTCCGGAAACTGCTTACCTTGGCAATGCGCGGTTCTGGGGTGGGAACGAGGAGCGCCTGCGGGTACTCGCCGCCGAGACAGGTGTCGACGACGCGCGCATCCGTTTAGGATTTTTCGCCGGCACGATGTTCTGGTTCCGGCCCGCCGCACTGGCTGCGCTTCGTGCAAGGAACATAGGATTGAGCGAATTCGACCCCGAGGCCGGGCAGCGTGATGCAACTCTCGCGCATGTAATCGAACGGTTGTTTGTACTCTGGGTCGAACAGGCCGGCTTTTACGCCAGTACCACGCGTTTGCCTGGCGTGCCGCTTTGCCATGATGATTACGATAGGCAGGGTATTGCCGTGTTGCCTTGCTGATTTTTTATTGACGGAGTGACGAAATGGATGATCAGCAGTGGTACGAGCGTATTCTTCGCTCGATAGATGACCCATCACTGGGATTGCCCGGATTTCCTTCTGTGTATCAGCAGGAGGTTTTTGTCGGTAAATCCAACGAAGTCGCGTTGGCCGAGGCGTTTACGTTCTATAAGATTGTCAAGGCTGGCAGCTACCCGCTCCGAAGCAATTCCCGGGTGCTCGATTTCGGTGTCGGCTGGGGGCGCATCATCCGGTTCTTTCTCAATGACGTGGACCCGTCCAACCTGTATGGCGTCGATGTCGACGAGGCCATTCTCGACGTGGCTCGCTCTACAGGTGTTCCGGGAAATCTAAGCTGTGTCGGCTCCAATGCACGTCTTGCCCATAATGATGGCGTTTTTGACGTGATCTACGCTTTTTCGGTCTTTTCTCATCTTTCTGAGGCGTCGGCGAAATTCTGGCTGCCCGAACTGATGCGGGTGCTCGCGCCCGGTGGAACGCTGGTAATGACCACCACAACGGATCATTTTCTCGAACTCTGCCAGGCTTGCGCACTCAAACAGAGTGATCGCAATCGCTACGAAGAGGACTACGCTGGCATGTTTCCCGACCCGGCTGATGCTCGCCGCCGGTATGCTGCGGGGAAGTATGTTTACGCGGCCGTGGCGGGAAATGCAGACGTCTTGGATGCGTCGAACTATGGCTGGGCCGCTATGCCGCCTGCCTTCGTTGAGAGGGAGATCGGATCGCTGGCTCAGACGATCGAGTTTGTTGATGACCCAAGCCTTTTGCCACAGGGCTTTTTCACCGTACGCAAGAAGGCGTCAGTCGCGCAAAGAATCAGGCGCAAGCTGCGCACACTGGCGCCAAGCTGAGCTGGAGGGGCTTACGTTGCCGTTTGGCCGGGTCAATGGTTTTTGCCTCCATATGCACGGACCCTTGGAGTGGAATCACCCTGGCTGGCAGCGCAATTAGGTCGTTTAGTGGTTTAAAGTTACAGAGTGAAAAAACTTGCCTTCGATCGCACTGCCACTCTTTGGTGTAAGCGATACGGACGCGTGGTGTGGCGGAGGTGTTCAACGCGTCAACGCCGGCGCACGTGCACGGTCAAGTTCATTTGTGCGTACGGTGGGTCAAGCGAGACAGCGAGGAAGTCATGGAAAGCGGCAGCGTGAAAAATGGTGACGAGTCGACAATGATCTGGGGCCGGATTGCCTCGGTGCTTGCTTGCATACTGACTGTGTTAATGGTGACTCCGTTCACCCCGGCCATGCCTTTTGCGGGCCTTGATGGGGCATGGGCCTATGCGATGAATGTCGCCACGGCGGAGCATCTGCGTTTCGGATCAGACATTATCTTCACGTTTGGCCCGTTGGCATCTGTCTACACATTGGTCTATTACCCCGCCACTGACGGCCTGATGATTGGCGGTTCGTTGCTTATTGCGATTGCACTCTTTGCCTGTCTGTTCGCAATCGTACCTCCGCGCCGGCGCATGTTGCTGCTATTGCTGCCGGTGGTCATCAGCCTGGGATGGGGGCGCGATGCTGTTTTCTTGTTCCTGCCTTTGCTGCTGCCCTACGTCGTTACACGCGGCATGGAACGAGGTAGACCGTATACGGTGACGCTGTGCGTGCTGGCGGCCGCCATTGGAATATTACCGTTGGTAAAGGGGAATTTCAGTGTCTTGATGGTGTTTGCGACAATAATCGGGATGATTGTTTGCTGGCGATCGTCGCCAAGAACCGCGATCATGATCATCGCCGTAGAGTTGTTCGCCATGGTGTCTGCGTGGTTGATCGCCGGGCAGATGCTGGCAGACCTACCGCGCTACGTCATCGCCCAGGCACCCATCATCTCTGGATACATCGACGGCATGTCGGTGCAGGGGCATTGGCGCGAACTTGCTGTTTTCATTGCCTTCGGCGTACTTTTGCTTGGAGTCAGCGGGCTTGCCTGGTGCCGCAGGCATTGGTACGCCCCGATCCTGATCTCAGCCTATCTTTTTATTGCCTTCAAGTCCGGTTTCGTCAGGCACGACGCGCACGCGTTGGTTTCGGCGGTCGCTCTAGTCTATATCGGGCTTCTTCTTTGCCTAACGCAGGACCGCGGCAAGAAAGCCGCGTTTGCATTTGTCGCAAGCCTGGTGGGGTGGGGCCTGATCAGCAGTACGTACATGCCGGTCAGCTGGGATACCTCGACGGCTCGGTTGGCGGAGATGGTGCGCAAGCCGGCGCATGGCATCTGGGTGCGGCTCTCGCAGCCGGGTTTACTACAGGTCCAGTTCAAGAACATGGCCGCGCATTTAGGCGCACGGCCACCATTTATGGGGTACAAAGGAGTCGCTGACGTCTATCCGTGGGATGTTGGATCCTTGATCGCCGCGGGGGCGGTGTGGAAGCCACGCCCGATCCTGCAAAGCTACTCGGCTTACACACCCAGTTTGCTGAAGGCGAATGCAGCCCATTTGGCCAGCGACCCGCCGCCACGCGTTTATTTCAATGTCGATCCTATCGATCATCGTTATCCCGCGCTCGAAGACGGCATGAGTTGGCTCTCATTGCTCGGCAGTTTCACGCCCAAGGCGATCAATGGTGGATACGCGATCCTTGAGCGAACCAATCCGGGCAAGCCGGCACTGAAACCGCAGACGCCGGAGCAGGTGGATGCTTCGATGGGTCAAGAAGTCGCCGTAGTCGGGTCGGATCAGCCGGTGTGGGTCACGATGGAGATCAGGCAAACCCTCGCTGGTAAGCTCTTCTCGATGCTTTATAAGCCGCCAAAGCTTTCGTTGAGGGTGCGCTATGAAAGCGGCGAAACAGCTGATTTCAGGCTGGTCGCGGGTATGACCCAGACCGGGTTTCTGCTTTCGCCTACTGTCGCCGATGCCAAAGATTTTGTAGCCCTTGGTTCAACGTATCGCCAGGATCTGCTCAGCAAACGTCGCGTGGTCGCATTCAATGTGGCTGGCGGCAGTGGGACAAGATTCCTGTGGGATCTGCACTATCGCGTCTCGTTTGCACGACTGGATATACCACCCACGGCCGAGGCTGACGCAGTGCTTGCCGGCGCGTGGAAGCAGAGCCCTGGGCCCTCGGCGTACAAGACGGGCGGTAACTGCAACATCGAAGATGTCGATCGCCGTAAAGTCACGGCTGTGGCAATGGACTTGCCGGCTGGCATGGTTGTTATCAGGGGGTGGGGAGTTATCGATGGTGCCAAAGGCAAGCCGAACAAGGGGATAGCCTTGCTCGTGACTGCGCGCGATTCGACCTCGCATATTCTGCCTGCGAGCCGCGTTTCTCGACCCGATGTCGCCGATTACTTCAAGCATCCTGGTCTCGAACATGCTGGATTCGAGGCGTATCTCGACGTTCGACAGCTGCCGTCGGATGCTCAGATCAGGGTCATCCAAACCGATGGTACTGGGCAGTTGCTTTGCACTCCGGCGATGCTTACCGTCCACCGCACGGATGCGGTGCCGGCGCATGTTAGGTAACGTCAGAGCGACCGTATATCCAATCAACGCCGCTTTCCAACCTGACCTTGCGCTTGGAGTTGCCTAGATCAGATGAGTGTCTGTTGGCAGTCGTTGTTACGACTTATCGCTGATACGCTCCGCCATCGGTGTCGTGGCCGGGCGGGATCAGTCGAGTGACTCATGAGCGAAATGAAAATTTCTTGTGGCCAAGATAACTGGTGACGACAGGCACGACCACGCCGATTGCATGCGCAATCGTCTCGTTGTGGAAATCTAAGCCAATCGTTGGCAGCAGCCATTTTGCAAGCAGCAGACTGACTAGAATCGTCTGTGCGAGGGCAGCGATGTTGATTGCGATGAACCAGAGCACTTGGTGGTGGAGGCGGTTACTGGCTTGGTTGAACACGAACAGCTTGTTGAGCGTGAAGGCAGTGATGATGCCAATACAAAAAGCGACAGCGATCGCAGGGACATAGTGCAGCCACTGACTGAGCGCAATACGCGAGCCAAAGTTCACCGCCGAGGCGAAACCGCCGACAGCCACAAATCTTACGAATTGCTGGGAAAGCACGGGAGTCTTCATCGGACTCATTATTTCTGAGAAATCTGTTGAGTCAGCGCGCTGCATGTCATCATGCTATTGCTTAGGATCAATCGGTAGATGACCAGCCGACCGAGTGTGCGTGGACTGCTCAACTGCCAGCTCGGATGGATCCTGGTTCGGCTGCGCTGCGAACAGCTGCTCATTTTACCTCCTTGGTTGTCGGGGTTTCGACGGTGATACCCCATCCTGGAGGATTGACTGGAACTGTATGTGGGCCGGGCAGGTCTAGTTGTTTGGCATGACCACGCCACGCATAATCGACAAACGCAGTTCGTCGTAGATACTGCTGATTGGTGAGAGCGAACAAGCAGATCAGCGCAGAGGTCATCACCGTGGCGTTCCACCGGCTGCGGCGGCTGGCGCCAGAGAGCGCCAGCCATACTGCCCACCACCAGATCACCTTGGCAAGATAGAAATAGCGGTCCGCCGCCGCGAGTCCGTAAAGGGGAGAGAAATCTTTCATTCGGACAACGGGCGCAAACACTTCGATCGCGGCAAATGCGATGAATCCCATGACGATCAGGCGGGCGCGCCCGTCGATCTTCCTGGAAAGCAGCAGCGTACCGATTAGCAGTGCATACAGAAGGAGCCAGGCAGTTCCCGTCAGAAAGTCGCTGCCAAAGATATGGATTGGCACTAACTCAGTGAAGGTGATCTTGAGTGTCGGCAGCACGTCATGCTGTATTCCGCTCTCTGCCGGGGGGCTGGTGAGCAGTACAGCTGCCTGCAACACTGCGCCAAGCGCCAAAGCCGAAAATATGTACCAATCGCGGGTGCTGAGGAAGTCACTCAGGGCACCATCGAACGGATCGATGGTAGAGCGCTTGGCGGCCAAGCTGGCAGCGAACATTCCTACGATGACGATCAACAGCAAGATGGAAAAGGGACCAGTCAATGCAATGGTGAGGATGCCAAGCGCGCGCAGCAAGGAGGTACGTAACGTGCCGCTTTGCTCTGCCGGTGCAAGGCAGTAGGCGGCTAGCGCAAACTGCAGGAACCACTGCGTGTTGGTGATAGTGCCAAATATCTCGCCACTGGTCGGTACAGCAAGGAAGGCCAGTGCAACGATCCAGGCGGGAATGTATCTCTGCAGTCGCTTGCAGGTCAGCGTAAGCGCCACTGTGCTCAAAATGATGGCGCTGGCGTTGTAGATCAGTGGCGCTTTCGCAGAAGGCAGCCAGGACGTGATCCATGCCACTGCCCTGGGTGTGGCATGCAAGTAACCGGCATATGGGGTGAATAGCTGAGGCAGCACATTTCCGAACTGATCCTTGAAAAAAACAGTGGCATCTTCTGCCCAGAACTGTGGATTGCTGAGCGCGTCGTTGCTCTTGTAGGCGATCGTAAAAAGTACGGCCAGAAAGAACCCAATCCGCTCCTTAAGCGTCTGGAACTGACGATCCATCGGTTGACTTGAAGATAGGATCATTTGCGGTGGTATCCGTTGTGCTCTTCTGCAATGCTGTTCGACGCGAATGACAGGCGCTTGTGCCCGAAGTAACTGGTGATAACCGGGACAGCAACGCCGATGGCGTGCGCGATCGTTTCGTTATGGAAGTCGATACCGATAGCTGGCAAGAGCAAAAGCGTGAACAGCAGGCTGATCACGATAGTCTGCGCAACGGCAGCGAGATTAATTGCAACAAACCACAGCACCTGGTGGTGAAGGCGGTTCCCAGCGTCGCTGAATACGAACAGTTTGTTGAGCGTAAATGCGGTGACCATGCCCATGCAGTAGGCGAGCACAATCGCAGGCACATAGTGCAACCAGTGGCTGAGAGCGATGCGAGAGCCGATATTGACCGTCGCAGCAAACCCGCCAGCGACCAGGAAGAGCACGAACTGGCGGGATAGAACTGGAGTCTTCACTTGCCGCCCGTGGTCGATGACACCAGACGAGCCAAGGACTGGCCGACCGCAATGCTTTCGTTGATCGAACGGTCTTCCGGGTAGTAATAAGCCGTGTCGGCCATGAAGAACCCGTCGAGCGGCGATTTCATTGATGGCAGCATGTCCTGGAAGCCAGGGGGACAGATTGTCTGTGCGTATTCATAGCGGTGGCAATGTGTCGCACGGATCCACTCGGGTTTGAATGCCGAGTTGATCATCGGCAGGTAGCTGATGACCTCATCGATGAGTTGCTGATTGCTCCACTGCCACTTCGGATGGGTCTTGGGCATGTAGTACGGCGCGTACACGATGTGTTCGCCTGGTCCCTTACCAGGATTGAGATTACTGTATTCGATCAAGCCCGGGATGGCGATGCGCTCATCGCTGATATTCATCCAGAAGTTCTCGCTTACCGGGTGCGAAAGTTTCAGGATTACACAAGCGACGGGAATGTTTTCTATCGCTCCGACCTGGTCGGCATACGACTTTGGCAAGCCAGGTACCAGCTTAGGCACGTACTGGATCGGTGCGGTGGATACCACGCCGTCGTATGCCAGTTGTGCATCAGGCGTGCGGATACCGGTCACTTTGCCCGCTACGGACGTGACTTCCTCGATTGGTTGTCCTAAGAGGATGTTGCCTCCCAGGCGACGAACTTCCTCGGCCATACGGTTTAGCAGCACCGCCGAACCACCTTCCAGATAGCCCATGCTTTCATTCAGCAGGTTTCGCCGCGAGAGCGCCACGCGCTTGATGCGCGTTCCGATCCATGACGCGGACAGGTCGTTCTGGTATTCGAAGAATTTCAATGCGAATGCCTTTTCCCACATTACCTTGTAGGCATTCGGCCCGATCCAGCGGGTGATCCAGTCGCGCGCGTTTTCCTTGTCCAGCGCGGCCCAGTCCTTGATGCCTTTGGTGTGCATCACGTGCAGGGCATAACGGACCTTGTCGACCAATCCCAGGTGGGGAAAGCCGAGCAGCGCGAATGGCGTTCCCCATTTGTGCAGCTTGCCTTCGTAGTAATAGCCCATCTTGGTGTCCGTCCAATGCAGGCGGTCGGACAGCTGCATCTCATCGAGCAGCTTGAATAGCGGATAGTCGGTCTTGCAGATGAAGTGGTAGTAACGCTCGATGCGCAGTCCGTCGAAGTCGAAGTCGGCCGACATGCCGCCGATGCGGTCATCGCGCTCGTACACGTCGACCATGTGGCCTTGTTTGAGCAGCTCCAGAGCTGCCATGAGGCCCATGGGGCCACTGCCGATGATGGCAAGTTTGCTCATTCCAATATTTCCCGTTTGTTCTGTCTGCTCAGCGCTGCAGCACGATGTGGCTGTAGCGCGGGTCTGTATAGCTCTCCCGGATGGCGTCTTCGAACGGAGTCTGAGTCACGCCGAAGGTCACCTGCGTATCCACGCCTTTGAAGTCATCGCCTGCCGAAAGTGCCTTGAGCTGATCTGCAGTGAATGGAGGTTTACTGCTGAACAGGCTATACACTCGGAGCAGAAATGCAAAGAAGCCGATCGGGATATGCACGATCACCGTACGCAGTTGCTTGACGCGCTTGATGGTGCGGATGATATCGACATAGTCCACCCGCGTAGCACCGACGACATCGTAGATATCACCCGCAGGTTCGCGTTCGATGCACTGGGCGATGCAGCGGCAGAAATCGCGCTCGTACAGAGGTTGGCGCATGAACTTGCCATCCCCTGGGATCGGGAATACGGGGGTGCGCGCCATGAAGCGCGACAACCAGCCCAGGTGCTTGGGGTCGAACCAGCCGAACATCAACGTTGGGCGTAGCACGCAATGAGGAATCCCGCTGGCACGTACCATCTCTTCCTGTAGCTTCTTGGTTTCGGTGTAGTCATCGGTGGCAACCGACTTCACCACCGAAGAGCTGATGTGCACCATATAGGGGATCTGGTGGTCAGCACATGCCTTCAGCACGCGCTCTGTCGCTTGCAGGTTGTTGCGATCGAACAAGCTGGGGAACTTTCCAGTGATCTGTGCATGCAACTGCACAACCAGGCGGGCGTCTGCAAACGCTTCGGTCCAGGGGCCAGGTTCGGCGAGATCGGCCAATACCGTCTTCACGTCAGGATGGAGTTTGCGCAGGATTTCGAGATTGTGCTCATGTTTGTCGATGGCGACCAGCTGGGTATATCCCTGCTGTTTCAGCTCGACGATGAGGTTCTGTCCCACCAGGCCTGCGGCGCCGGTCAAGACGATTTTTTCATTTTTTTGTGCCATGGAAGAACTCTAAAAACGGATGGAGGAATGCATCAATCGCGCTTGTAGGCAACGACCAGCGCCTGCTTTCCCAGGATGTGCCAAGCCAATGGAATGCGTAGATACAGCGATACCAGCCAGGGCGCCTGGGGCAGCCTGCTCTTGGTGGTGTAAGGCAGGAATTTGGCGATCACCACCTGCGGGTCCAACCCTGCCATCAGTACGCCTTCTACCAGGCTACGATCGCTCAACGCCGTATGGTGATCGAAATAATCCCAATACTCATCGTAAAGAAATCGAATATTGGGCTGCAGGATAATCACGCGTCCACCCGGTCGTAGCATGCGTGCGCTTTCTCGGAGTGTTTGCAGTACCAGATCCTTGGTAGGAAGGTGTTCGAGGAAGTTGCTCATGAACACCGCATCCACACTTGCGCTGGGAATAGAGCTGACCGAAATGCATGACTCGTTGATGATGCGAATCCCGTCTGCAGCGAACTTGCGCATATCCGGATTCAGATCGACTGCGATCTTGTGGGCTGCTTGAATGTTGTTGATGAACTCGCAATATCCCGCGCCTATATCTACGACGGTGTCAGTCGGTTTGACGAATCGGCTGAAGTACTGCTTGCATAACACTTGCCAGATACGATTCTTGTTGGCGAGCTCTTCCTTCGGAAAACGGTGTTGGTAGAGCACGTCGAGAACATTGTCAATACCCGGCATGTGAGCACTTCCTTAGTAGATGAACTGTCTAAAGGGATAAGCGCCGGAACACGACCTCCGGGATATTCCTGATCGCCATCATGATGGCCCACCAGAATCCGGGCAGATAGGCCACGGCGCGACGCCGGTCTGCAGCGCTGAGGATTCCCTTGGCGATCTGGTCCGGCTTTGCCCACAGTGCACTCTTTTTGAATGCAGCGGTCATCGGCGTGTCGACAAAGCCCGGTTTGATCGTGAGTACATGGATACCTTGCGGGCGTAGGCTCTGGCCGAGTCCGCTCAGATAAGCACTCACCGCAGCTTTCGCACTGCCATAAAGATAGTTGCTGGCGCGGCCGCGGTCTCCGGCGACCGATGAAATCACCGCAAGCGTGGCGCCCGAGGTCAAGCGCGGCACGATCGCCGCGCACAACGCGATCGTGGACGTGCCATTGGTCGCAAACTCGCGTAGCGACAGTTCGACCGATGCGTTGCAGGCTGCCTGATCGGGCAACGTGCCATGTGCGATCAGCACGACATCGACGCCACCAAGTGCTGCCCAGGCGGCGTCCAGTATTTCGCCATGACGTGCGCTGTCGTTGACGTCGAGGACGCCGATGCTGCTCTTGGCGCCGCGTGTGGTCAGGTCCGCCGCGATGGTCTCCAGGCGGGCTGCCTGTCGGCCAAGCAGGTGGATGGCCGCCCCGCGTGCGGCATAGCGTCGGGCGGTTGCTTCGGCGATGGCCGAGGTGGCCCCGATGATGAGGACGCGTTGCATGTCTACTCCGTGACCCGGCGCCAGAAGCCGGAAGAAAAACGTGGATCGAGATAACGGCTGAATTCGCGCCAGCGGCCATAGGCGCGCTGAAACGAATGCGCAGCCATTCGGGCGTCCTTGGCAGGGTACAGAGCACCGCCGGCCTCGTCGACGACGCGGTCAAGGCGTTCAAGCAGGCTGAACACCTCAGGACCGGTATTGGGGAAATCCAGTGCCAGCGTGGTGCCCGGCCTGGGAAACGACAGCATGCCCAGCGACGGTGCGTTGCCGAACTCCTTCAGCACTGCCAGGAACGAGCCGCTGCCACTGCGTGCGATTTCACCCAGTAACGCGTCGACGCCATCACGGGAGGCGTTCGGCGGCAGCACACACTGGTATTGCAGGAAGCCGGCGGGTCCGTACATGCGGTTCCAGTCGCGGATGCCGTCCAGCGGATAGAAGAACGGCAGCAGATGACTGACAGCGCGCTTGCGCGGTGCGGGCTGGCGCCAGTAGTAGAGCGTGTTGAAGGGCCGCAGCGAGAGCTTGTTCACCAACGACATCGGCGGCGTGATCGGCATGGACAGGCCCTTGCCCGGGGATGTCGGCCGCTCCTGGGCAAGCCCGGTGCAATGATCGGCGCGGGTGAAATGCCCGCGTCCGCGCGCCTTGCCGCTGGCCAGGCAATCGATCCAGGCGACGCTGTATTCATGGCTGTCGGCCGATGCCGCCGACAACGCAAAGAACTCATCGAGCGAGCCGAAGCGGATGTTTTCCGTTTCCAGCGCCGGGCTGGCGACGCGGCGCAGTTGAATTTCGGCCCAGGTGATCAGGCCGGTCAGTCCCAGCCCTCCCACCGTGGCTGCGAACCAGCCATCGGCATCGTCCGGCGTGCAGAGGCGGCGCTCGCCACCGCTGCGCAGCAATTCGAATGCGCGCACGTGGTGGCCAAAACTGCCGGTACGGTGATGATTCTTGCCGTGCACGTCATTGGCGATCGCACCGGCGACGGTCACATAGCGTGTGCCCGGCGTGACCGGCAGAAACCAGCCCTGTGGCAGCACCAGCTCGATGATGTCGGCCAGGGTGACACCGGCTTCGCAACGCACCACGCCAGTGGCCGGATCGAAGGCGATGAAGCGATCAAGCCCGCGCGCGCACAACAGTGCGCCATCCGGGTTCAGGCAACTGTCGCCATAACTGCGTCCATTGCCGCGAGGCAGGGCCTGGCCATCGAATGCCGGTAGAGGTGCGGCGCGATCGTAGACCGGTAGCAGTGTCTGGTGTGCTCTGGGATAGCGCCCCCAGGACTGCCCCGCGGCCATCAGATGGCGCTCAGGGCGAACAACCCGCACAGCACGACAACGATCTGGCTCACCCGGTCGGTGGCGGCGAACACGATCGGGTCATCGTGCATCTCTCCACGATGGGCGACGATCCAGACCCGGCTGACCCAGTACAGCAGCACCGGGCACACCAGCCACAGGAGCTTGGGATTGCGATAGAGCTCCACGCTCTCGGGACTGTTGATGTACAGCGCCATCACCATCACCGCGATGTAGCCGGCAGCCGCGCCCATCGACTGCAGCATCGAAAGATCCTCGACCGAGTACGCGCGCCCACTGGCCTTGGTCTTGCCGCTGCTCAACATGGCATGCAATTCGGTGTAGCGCTTGAGCAGCGCCAGCGACAAAAAGATGAAGATCGAAAATGCCAGCAGCCAGAACGACAGTTCGACGCCGATGGCCACCGCGCCGCCGATGATGCGCACGGTATACAGCGCTGCAAGCAACACCACATCGATCATCACGATGCGCTTCAAACGCAGCGAATACGCCAGGGTCATCACGTAATAGGCCAGCAGCACGAACGTGAATTCGACGCTGCAGGCCAATGAAAGCAGTAATCCGGCGATGGTGAGCGCGGGAGCGACAAGCAGGCCTTGCAACAAGGGAAGTCGGCCAGCGGCGAACGGCCGCTTGCGCTTGCGCGGATGCTGGCGGTCGGGGGTCAGGTCGAGCAGATCGTTGAGAACATACACGCCGGAGGCGCACAGCCCGAAGGCCACCAGTGCAATCGTGGATTGCACCACTGATTCCAGATCCAGGAAGCGGTGCGCGGTGAGCAGCGGGACGAACACCAACAGATTCTTCAACCATTGATGCAGCCGCAGGGCCTTGAGCCAGGCACCGCCGCGCGACGGAGCAGGCCAGTGCGCATGCACGGTCGTGCGTTGTGCGGCAGCCTTGGCCAGCGCGCTGCCGTTGTTGACGACCCAGGCGCCGCCGGCCTTGTCCCATACGTGCAGGTCCACGCTGCCGTTGCCGGCGTAATCGAAATTGCCCTGGCCAAACGTCTCAACCAGCACGTCTGCCTTGTTGCGGCCGGACAGATTGCGTTTGCCGTCGCTGGCGATCACCTGTTCGAACAGGCCGAGGTGCTCGGCGATGGGCTGGACCAACAGCGCGTCGGACGCGGTGCACAGCACCCGTGGGCGTTGTGTGGTGGTACGCAGCAGCTCCAGCACCTGCGGGTTGTAGGGCAGCGTCTCGGCGGGCAACGACACGCGCGACGCCAATTCGCGCTTCAGCGCCGCCTTGCCGCGCAACAGCCACAGCGGCAGCAGGAACACATACAGCGGGTTGCGCGCCAGCAGCGCGAGCACCGACTCATAGAGGATGTCCGAATTCAGAAGCGTGCCATCCAGATCCACGCACAAGGCGCGTCCCGAAACAACCGGACGAGTGGAACTGTTGGGTGGGACGGACATCGAAGACCTGGCGATCCATTGCGGGGCCGCGATTATACCTAGTGGATCAGCCCTGCTTGCTCTCGTGAGGCGAATTCGGCGATCGACATGGCCAATGCGCCAACAAGGATCGCGTACCAGAGCGTGACCAGGCGTGCAGCGACCGCGACGGCAATGGCATCTGCGGTGGGGATCCCGAGCCGATCGAGCATCAGCACGATGGCCAGTTCGGTGGTGCCGACGCCGCCGGGAACGAACGACAGCGCGCCGATCAGCATCGCCAACGGATAGATGCCGAACGCGACCAGTGGATCCAGCGGCAAGCCCATCCCTGCGCACAATCCGACGAAGACCGCCGATGTCAGCCCCCAGGCGATCGATCCGGCCAGCATGCTTTGCCCGAAGGCGCGCAGATCCAGGCAGCTCCGCAGTTCCAGCGCTGCCGCCAGACCGAAACGGAGCAGGCGCCGCAACCAACGACCAGGCACATGCCCGGTCAGGCGTGCACAGCGATCGAGCAGTGCGGGCCAGGCTGCTGCGCCGAACAACACGCAGACAAATCCCAGCACCACGGCAACCAGGGCGCCCAGGGTGGGGAACACCGGTGCGGCCAGCAGCGACAGCGACAGGATGACCAGCAGGTCGGACGCACGCTCGAAGACGAAGACGCCCAGCGTGCGCTCGGCCGGAATACCCATGCGCGCAAAATAGCGAATCCGCAACAGTTCGCCGGCTTTTCCGGGCGTTGCGGTCAGGGCGAAGCCCGCCAGGTAGCCGGTCAGGCCGCGCACGACCGGTACGCGATGCCCCTTGCGACGCAGCAGCCAGCGCCAACGCCAGTAGCGGAACAGATAGGTGATGGACACCGGGACGATCGCGAGCGACATCAACTCCCAGACATCGCTGAGCCGCGAAAACGTGCCGTTTCCATGATCCACCCACAGCAGGGTGGCGACGTACCCGGCGCACAACACCAGCACGAAGGCGGCCAGATAATCCAGGCGGTGCCGCATCTTGGCGGCACCGTTGACGCTGGGAGGCGAAGAAAAAGCCATTGCAGCCGGCGGGCCTCAGCCCAGCGCAGTCTCCAGCTCCGGCAACAGCGTGAAAAGATCGCCGACCAGCCCGATATCGGCAATCTCGAAGATCGGCGACTCCGGGTCCTTGTTGATCGCCACGATGGTGCCGGCGTCCTTGATGCCGGTCAGATGCTGGATCGCGCCGCTGATACCGATGGCCACATACAGCTCGGGGGCGATGATCTTGCCGGTCTGGCCGACCTGCAACTCGTTGGGCACATAGCCTGCGTCCACCGCCGCGCGCGAGGCACCGACGGCGGCGCCGAGCTTGTCGGCCAGACTGTAGATGTGCTGGAAGTTCTCGGCAGAACCAACGCCGCGGCCGCCGGAGACCACGCGCTTGGCGCTTTGCAGGTCGGGGCGATCGGAGTTGCCGGCGGCCAGGCCGACGAAGCGGGTGTGGGTTGGCAGCGAGGCGTCGATCGCAACGGATTCGATTGCCGCACTGCCGCCGGTTGCCGCTTCCGGCCACGAGGCGCTGCGCACGGTGGCCACCACGATCTGGTCGGCCGGCGCCTTCACCGTGATGATCGCGTTGCCGGCGTAGATCGGGCGCTTGAAGGTGTGGGCATCTTCGACCGACATCAGGTCGGAGATCTGGTTTACGCCCAGCAGCGCAGCCACCACCGGCATCAGATCCTTGCCAAAGGTGGTGGAGGGGCCGAAGACATGGCTGTAGCCCTGCCCGGCAAGCTGGGCGATCTGTGGCCCCAGCACCTGCGCGATGGCATGTTCGTTGGCGGCGTTTGCCACCGTCAGCACGCGTGCGACGCCCGACAACTGGGCGGCTTGGCCGGCAACGGCCGCAGGATCTGCCGCCAGCACGACGATATCGATGGAGTCGGCCGCTACCGCCAGCGCAGCGCTGAGGGTCTTGGCGGTGGCCGCATTGAGCTGGCCATTGAGATGTTCGGCGACGACGAGAATCTTAGACATCAGAGTGTCCTTTCAATCATGGGACGCTTGGGGGACGCTGGTTTCGGCATTGAGAGGTCCGGCCAGGGACGGACGGGCTCTCGGTCAGGGACGCTCACAAAAGCCCCTTCTGCTTGAGTGCGGCCACCAGTTCGGCGGCGTCCTTGACCATCACGCCACGGCTGCGCTTGGCCGGGGCGGCGTAGTGCGTGGTGCTGAGACTGTCGTGCGCATCGACGGCGAGGTCGGCAAATGCCAGCGTTTCCAATGGCTTGCTCTTGGCCTTCATGATGTCCGGCAGCTTGATGAAGCGCGGTTCGTTCAGGCGCAGGTCGGTGGTGATCACCGCCGGCAGGTCCACTTCCAGGGTTTCCAGGCCGGCATCGACCTCGCGTGTCACCGTGGCCTTGCCGTCGGCGACGACCAGCTTGCCGGCGAAGGTCGCCTGCGGGCGGCCCCACAGCGTGGCCAGCATCTGGCCGGTCTGATTGGCGTCGTCATCGATGGCCTGCTTGCCCAGGATGACCAGGTCCGGCTGCTCCTTTTCGACCAGCTTGAGGAGGGTGCGCGCGGCGGTCAGCGGCTGAATGGCGGCGTCGGTGACCACATGGATGGCGCGGTTGGCGCCCATGGCCAGGCCGTTGCGCAGGTGCGGGGCAGCATCGGCCGGCGCCAGGGTGGCGACCACCACTTCGGTGGCAATGCCGGCGTCGCGCAGGCGCAGCGCCTCTTCCAGCGCGATTTCGTCGAACGGGTTGGGCGAGAGCTTGACGCCCTCGGTGACCACGCCGGAGCCATCCGGCTTGACCTGAATGCGGACGTTGTAGTCCACCACGCGCTTGTAGGCGACGAGGATTTTCATCGTGTACGTGATCCTTCAGCTATTGCGGGAAGGCCCGGCCGCGGCGGCAGGCTCGGGTAGTGGCGTCATTCTAACCGGGCAGGGCGCACCATGCGATGGCGTATGGATGCTGCGATGCAACAGCTGCATGCATCCGTCTGGCTCCGCTTAAGTCCGATATCGCACAGACCGTATATCCTGTGTGGTTTGAAAACGCCGCGCGGTGCGCGCGCGACCAGGAGGGGTAGACAGTGGCGACTTGGCTAGTAACCGGCGGTGCCGGCTTCATCGGCGGCAATTTTGTTCTTGAGGCAGTCTCCCGCGGGATCCGCGTGATCAATCTGGACGCGCTCACCTATGCGGGAAACCTGAACACGTTGGCGTCGTTGGAAGGCAATGCCAACCACGTCTTCGCCAAGGGCGACATCGGCGATGGCGCCCTGGTGACCCGCCTGTTGCAGGAGCATCAGCCGGATGCGGTGCTGAATTTTGCGGCCGAAAGCCATGTGGATCGCTCCATCGAAGGCCCCGGCGCGTTCATCCAGACCAATGTGGTCGGCACCCTGGCCCTGCTCGAGGCGGTGCGCGACTATTGGAAGGCGCTGCCGGGCACGCGCCGCGATGACTTCCGTTTCCTGCACGTGTCCACCGACGAGGTCTATGGCACGCTCGGAGAGACCGGCAAGTTCACCGAAACCACCCCGTATGCGCCCAACTCGCCGTATTCGGCCTCCAAGGCCGCGTCGGATCATCTGGTGCGTGCGTTCCACCACACCTACGGGCTGCCGGTGCTGACCACCAACTGCTCCAACAACTACGGCCCGTACCACTTCCCGGAAAAACTCATTCCGCTGGTCATCGCCAAGGCATTGGCCGGCGAGCCGCTGCCGGTGTACGGCGATGGCAAGCAGGTGCGCGACTGGTTGTTCGTCAGCGACCACTGCGAGGCGATCCGCACCGTGCTGGCCAAGGGCAAGGTGGGCGAGACCTATAACGTGGGCGGCAATTCCGAGCGGCAGAACATCGAGGTCGTGCAGGCGATCTGCGCGCTGCTGGATCAGCATCGGCCGCGCGAAGACGGCAAGCCGCGCGCCAGCCAGATCACCTACGTCACCGACCGCCCCGGGCACGATCGTCGCTATGCGATCGATGCCTCCAAGTTGAAGAACGACCTGGGCTGGGAGCCGGCCTATACCTTCGAGCAAGGCATCGCGCAGACGGTGCAGTGGTACCTGACCAACCAGGCGTGGGTGCAGGGCGTGCTGGATGGCAGCTATCGGCTGGAACGGATCGGCGCTGCCGCCTAACGCAACCCTAGCCAGTGCCCGTGCATGCGTGCGCGGGCCTCAACAGGACATACCTGATGACACAACGTAAAGGCATCATTCTGGCGGGCGGCTCCGGCACGCGCCTGTACCCGATCACCAAGGGCGTCAGCAAGCAGCTGCTGCCGGTGTACGACAAGCCGATGATCTATTACCCGCTGAGCGTGCTGATGCTCGCCGGTATCCGGGACATTTTGATCATCAATACACCGCATGAGCAGGCGTTGTTCCAGTCATTGCTGGGCGACGGCTCGCAGTGGGGCGTCAACATCCAGTACGCCGTGCAGCCCAGCCCGGACGGGTTGGCGCAGGCCTATCTGATCGGCCGCGATTTTGTCGATGGCAAACCGAGCTGCCTGGTGTTGGGCGACAACATCTTCCACGGTCACGGCTTGACCGAGACCTTGCGCCGCGCCGATGCGCGCGAGCAGGGCGCGACCGTGTTCGGCTACTGGGTCAATGACCCGGAGCGTTACGGCGTTGCCGAATTCGATCAGCAAGGCAAGGTCATCGATATCGCCGAAAAGCCGGAAAAGCCCCGTTCTAACTACGCGGTCACCGGGCTGTATTTCTACGATGGCAAGGCCAGCGATTATGCGGCTGCGTTGAAGCCCTCGCCGCGCGGCGAGCTGGAAATCACCGATCTCAATCGCTGCTATCTGGACGCTGGCGAGCTGCACCTTGAGCCATTGGGGCGCGGATACGCGTGGCTGGATACCGGCACCCATCAGTCGTTGCACGAGGCGGCCAATTTCATCGAAACCATCCAGATGCGTCAGGGCCTGCAGGTCTGCTGCCCGGAGGAAATCGCATTCGGTCAGGGCTGGATCGATGCAGCGCAGCTGGAGCGCCTGGCCGCACCGCTGTTGAAAAATGGCTATGGCAAGTATCTGCACGAGTTGGCCGTACGAGGAGTTGTGCCTTGAAAGTGATCGAAACGCGTCTACCGGGCTGCGTCGTCATCGAGCCGGCAGTGTTCGGCGATGCGCGTGGTTATTTCTTCGAAACGTGGAATGCCGAACGCTTCGGCCAGCATGGCTTGCCGACCCAGTTCGTGCAGAGCAACGTCTCGACCTCCGCCAAAGGCGTGCTGCGTGGTTTGCATTACCAGTGGCCGCGCCCACAGGGCAAGTTGGTCAGCGTGCTTGAAGGCGAGGTGTACGACGTCGCTGTCGACGTGCGCCACGGTTCGCCCAACTTCGGTCAATGGGCGGCCGTTGTGCTGAGTGCGGAAAACAAGAAGCAGTTCTGGATCCCGGAAGGCTTTGCGCACGGCTTTGCGGTGTTGTCCGAACGTGCCGTGTTCAGTTATCTGTGCACCGACGTGTACGTCAAGGAAGCCGATGCCGGCGTGCGCTGGGACGATGCCGCCATTGGGATCGATTGGCCGATCAGCGATCCATTGCTGTCGGCCAAGGATGCCGATGCGCCGTTCCTGGGCGATGTGCCGGTGGATCGCTTGCCGGTGTATTCACCGTGACCACCTTGGTATTTGGTGCCAATGGGCAGGTCGGCACCGAACTGCTGCGCGCGCTGGCTGTCGATGGTGCGGTAACGGCGACGACGCGCAGCGGCATGCTGCCCGACGGCAGCAAGTGCGAGACGGCCGACTTCGACGCCCCGGAGACGCTGAGGGCGTTGCTGGACCGCATCGCCCCTTCGCGCATCGTCAACGCGGCCGCCTATACCGCCGTGGATCGCGCCGAACAGGATCGCGACAGCGCAATGCGTGCCAACGCGACCTCGCCGGGCGTCATCGCGGCATGGTGCGCGTCCAACAACGTGCCGTTGGTGCACTACTCGACCGACTACGTGTTCGACGGTCAGGGCAGCACACCGTATCCGGAGGATGCGCCAACCTCGCCGTTGGGCGCGTATGGCGAAACCAAGCTCGCTGGCGAGGACGCCATCCGTGCCTCGGGCGCGCAGCATCTGATTCTGCGCACGGCCTGGGTATATGCCTCGCACGGTGCGAATTTCCTGCGCACCATGCTGCGTGTCGGCGCCGAGCGTGACGAGTTGCGCGTCGTTGCCGATCAGGTCGGAACACCCACGCCAGCAGCCTTGATTGCCGATGTCACCGCGCAATTACTGCAGCAGCGCACACCCGACACATCGGGCACCTGGCACCTCACTGCCGCTGGACAGACCAGCTGGCATGGTTTTGCCGAAGCGATCTTCGCGCAAGCGGTCGGTGCGGGCCTGTTGTCGCGCGCGCCACGGGTGCTGCCGATCACCACCGCAGACTATCCGACGCCGGCAAAGCGGCCGGCTTATTCGGGGTTGTCGATCGACAAACTGCAGCGCGATTTCGACATCGTGTTGCCGCAATGGCAGGTTGGCCTGCAGCGCGTGATTGCCGAACTGGTCGCTGCCAGGCAGTAACGTCGCAACAAGATCGATGGCGACAGTAGCGCCGCCGATCAATCAACGCCGCAAACGCAAACAGCCGGGAATCCCCGGCTGTTTGCTTGGACATTGCCGCATCCTGCGCGCGAACGATCAGGTCCGCCCGTAGGTGTCCTCAAAGCGCACGATGTCGTCTTCGCCCAGATAGCTGCCGGACTGCACTTCGATCAGTTCCAGCGGCAGTTTGCCCGGGTTCTTCAGGCGATGGGTCACGCCCAGCGGGATGTAGGTACTCTGGTTTTCGGTCAGCAGCAGCACTTCCTCGCCACGGGTGACTTCGGCGGTGCCGCTCACCACGATCCAGTGCTCGGCGCGGTGGTGGTGCATCTGCAGACTGAGCGTGGCACCCGGCTTGACGGTGATGCGCTTGACCTGGAACCGCTGGCCCATGTCGATCGAATCGTAGGCACCCCACGGACGATAGACCTTGCGGTGCCAGGTCGCCTCAGAGCGGCCGGCAGCCTTGATCTGGCTGACCACGTCCTTGACCTCCTGGATGCGGTCGCGGTGTCCGACCAGGACCGCGTCGTCGGTTTCCACCACCACCACATTCTCCAGGCCGACCATTGCGATCAGGCGCGAGCCGTAGGCATAGGTGTTCTGGCAATCGAGCTGGATCACGTCGCCGTGGTGCGCGTTGCCTTGGGCATCCTGCTCGGACACGTCCAGCAGCGACGACCACGAGCCGACATCGTTCCAGCCGGCGTCCAACGGCACCACCACCGCATCGGCGGTCTTTTCCATCACCGCGTAGTCGATCGAATCCGACGGACTGGCCGCGAAGGCGTCCTTGTCCAGACGGGTGAAGTCGGCATCGCGCTTGCCACCTTGCCAGGCCTTGAGGCAGGCATCGGCGATGGCGGGGTGGAACTTGCGCAGCTCTTCCAGGTAACGCGAGGCGCGGAACAGGAACATGCCGCTGTTCCAGTAGTACTCGCCGCTGGCCAGATAAGTCTGTGCCGTGGCCAGGTCGGGCTTCTCGACGAAGCGCTCCACCGCGCTGACGCCGGTGCCTGCGCTCGCCTTGATGTAGCCGTAGCCGGTTTCGGGCGCGGTCGGCTTGATGCCGAAGGTGACCAGCTTGCCTTGTTCGGCCGCAGTGGCCGCCAGGGTGACCGCAGCCTGGAATGCAGCTTCGTTCTGGATCACGTGATCGGACGGCAGCACCAGCAGCAGCGGGTCGGCGCCGTCGCGGGTGGCTTCCAGCGCGGCAACGGCAATGGCCGGTGCGGTGTTGCGGCCCTTGGGCTCCAGCAGGATGGCCGACGGTTTCACGCCCAACTGCTGCAACTGCTCGGCGGCCATGAAGCGGTGTTCTTCGTTGGCCACCACGATGGGCGCGTGCGCAGCCACCGGAGCGCAGCGCAGCCATGTCGCCTGCAACATGCTGTGTTCGCCGACCAGCGGCAGAAACTGCTTGGGATAGGATTCGCGCGATAACGGCCACAGGCGCGTGCCGGAACCGCCGGACAGGATAATGGGAAGGACGTCGCTCATGGGCGGGGGAAACTCCAAAGTGCGTCTAAGGGTGGGGGAGGGGATGAATCAACCGCGCAGCAGGGTGGAAATTTCCTGCGTCCGCGTTTCCAGCAGTGCGGCATCGCCGCGCGTTTCCACGTTCAGACGCAACAGCGGCTCGGTGTTGGAGCTGCGCAGGTTGAAACGCCATTGGCCGAAGTCGGCGCTGATGCCATCGGTGTAATCCAGCTCGGGCGACAGCGACGCGTAATGCTCCATCACGCGGGCAACGGCGGCCTTGGCATCGTCCACCTTGAAGTTGATTTCGCCGCTGCAGGGGAATTTCTGCATGCGCGCTTCGACCAGGTCTGCCAGCGAACGGCCGGATTGCGACACCAGCTCGGCGATCAGCAGCCACGGAATCATGCCGGAGTCGGCATAGGCGAATTCGCGGAAATAGTGGTGCGCGCTCATCTCGCCGCCATACACCGCGTTCTCGCTGCGCATCTTCTCCTTGATGAAGGCATGCCCGCTCTTGCACAACACCGGAATGCCGCCGGAATCTTCCACCATCTCGACCGTGTTCCAGGTCAGACGCGGGTCGTGCACGACCTTGCCGCCCGGCTGCTTGGCCAGGATTGCCTGTGCCAGCAGGCCGACCAGGTAATAGCCTTCGATGAAGCGGCCGGTGTGATCGAAGAAGAAGCAGCGATCGAAGTCGCCATCCCAGGCGATACCGAAGTCGGCACCGTGGTCCTGGACCGCCTTGGCGGTGGCGGCACGGTTTTCCGGCAGCAGCGGGTTGGGGATGCCGTTGGGGAAGTTGCCATCGGGTTCGTGGAAGACGCGCACGAATTCGAACGGCAGATGCGGTGCGAGCAGGTCGACGATCAGGCCAGCACCGCCGTTGCCGGCGTTGACCACCAACTTGAGCGGCTTGAGCGTGCTGCGATCCACGTAGCTGAGCAGATGCTCGAGGTAGGCCGTCTTGTCGGTGCGGCTTTGCTCGCTGGCAGTGGGCTCGCCGGGTGCTGCGGTATCTGCCGCGACCGTGTCGCGAATGGCGAACAGGCCGGTGTCGGAGCTGATCGGCCGCGCCTGCTCGCGCACCAGCTTCATGCCGTTGTAGTCCATCGGATTGTGGCTGGCGGTGACCATCACGCCGCCGGCGGCCTTGAGGTAATCGGTCTGGAAATAGACCTCCTCGGTGCCGCACAGGCCGATATCGATCACCTCACGGCCGCTGGCGCGCAGGCCGGCCGAGAGCGCTTCCTGCAGCCCGGGGCTGGCCAGGCGCACGTCATGGCCCAGAACCACGGGCCCTTGATCCAGCTGAGCCGCCAGCGCCACGCCGATGCGGCGCGCCAAGTCCTCGTTGAGTTCATCCGGCACGCGGCCGCGAATATCGTAGGCCTTGAAGGCTGGTAGCGTCATTGGCAATTCCTGGGGTGGGGGACACCCGAGTTTAGCGGCTGCGTTGTGTCTTGGGTGTGGCGGAACCGTCTCCGGGGACAGGCAACAGTCAGCGGCTAGAATGGCCGTTTCCCATCAGCGAAGGCGAGGGCGGTGATGAACAATGGTGGACGTGGTGCGGCAAGCGGCAAACGCTATGCCGATGCCAAGGCGGCGCTGGATGGGGTGCTGGCCCAGGGCCAGACGCTGGCGGTTGGCGGCTTTGGTCTGTGTGGCATCCCGGAGGCGCTGATCGCGGCGGTGCGCGACAGCGGGATCGGTGGCTTGACCGTGATCTCCAACAATGCCGGCGTCGATGGCTTTGGCCTCGGTCAGCTGCTGGCCACCCGGCAGATCCGCAAGATGATTTCGTCCTACGTGGGCGAAAACAAGGAATTCGAGCGGCAATACCTGGCCGGCGAACTCGAACTGGAGTTCAACCCGCAAGGCACGCTCGCCGAACGCCTGCGCGCTGGCGGTGCGGGGATTCCGGCGTTCTATACCGCCACCGGTTACGGCACCATCGTGGCCCAGGGCAAGGAAACCCGCGAGTTCGACGGCAAGCACTACGTGCTGGAAACCGCGTTGCAGGCCGATGTCGCGCTGGTCAAGGCGTGGCGTGCGGATGCCGCCGGCAATCTGGTGTTTCGCAAGACCGCGCGCAATTTCAACCCGGCCTGTGCCATGGCCGGCAAGGTGTGCATTGCCGAGGTCGAAGAGATCGTGGAAGTAGGAGCGATCGATCCCGATCAGGTGCACCTGCCCGGCATCTATGTCGACCGGCTGGTGCTCAACGCCACCCCGGAAAAACGCATCGAACAGCGCACTGTGCGCGAAGGACAGCCCTGATGGCCTGGACCAGAGACCAGATGGCCGCACGTGCGGCACGTGAATTGACCGATGGCGCCTACGTCAACCTGGGCATCGGCCTGCCGACGCTGGTGGCCAACCACATCCCCGAGGGTGTGGACGTGTGGCTGCAATCGGAGAACGGCCTGCTTGGCATCGGCCCGTTTCCCACCGAAGAAGACGTCGATGCGGACCTGATCAATGCCGGCAAGCAGACCGTGACCGCACGTGCCGGTGCCAGCTATTTCGGCAGCCACGATTCGTTCGCGATGATCCGCGGCGGGCATATCGACCTGGCCATCCTGGGCGCCATGCAGGTCAGCGCGCGCGGCGACCTGGCCAACTGGATGGTGCCCGGCAAGATGGTCAAGGGCATGGGCGGGGCGATGGACCTGGTGGCCGGCGTCAAGCGCGTGGTGGTGCTGATGGAACACCTCGCCAAGGACGGCAGCCACAAGATCCTGCCCGCGTGCGACCTGCCGCTGACCGGCGTCGGCGTGGTCGATCGCATCATCACCGACCTGGCGATATTCGATGTCACCGATACCGGGTTGGTGTTGGTGGAGGCGGCGGATGGGGTGACGCTGGAAGAGTTGCGCGCCAACACCGGCGTCACCTTCAGGGTGCAGGGATAACCTGGTCGCTGCACAGTCGCAAGGCGCCGTCAGGGCGCCTTGCGTGCGTAGCGGTAAGGCGCATCGGACCTTGTCTGGTCGATACCCAGGGTCTGTTCGATCGTGGCGACACGGTGTCCTGACTGGGTGACTGCAAGGCCCAGAAAACGTTCGACCGCATGCGCCAGGGTGCCGTCGATCTGGCCTTGCTCGTCTTCGAATTCACTCGGCTGCAAATGCGCGTCCAACAGCGGGCGCAACGCTTCCAGTCTTGCCCAGAACATGCTGCCAGAGGCAAACAGGCTATGCGCGCTCGGCGCATCGGTGCCTGAGCGCACTGCCAGATAATCCAGTGCGTCGGCATTGCCGCCGATAAAGTCGGTTATCGCCAGCAGATGGCCATCGGGTGCCGCAAGACCAAGTTGCGGATCGGAAGAGAACGCCTTCACTAGCGCTTCGACCCGTTGCGGCGCGAGCAATGCCGTGAGCATCTCCTTGCGCCAGTCGTCGCCATCGTTGCGGTGTGTCGATTTCTTGGTGTGCAGCTTCAGCACCAGGCCGACACCTTCGTCGAGCAGGCGATTGGCGACATGGAGGAAGGGCAGGATGTCGCGGCCGCGATTTTCGAAACCTTCTACCTGTGCATGGATACCGCGCTGCTGCGCGCGCTGGCGGACCTCGGCCACCTTTGCGAGGTCGGTGGTGATGACAATGCGTAGCGGCATTCCGCATTGAACGATCGCATCGAACATCTCATCGAGGACATCGAGGTACCACGCATGCAGCACCACGCACGTGCCAGGCGCAGGTACATGCGTGGCACCCTTGGGTGCATGGGTCAGTGCCTGTCGTGTCGCATCCAGCCATGCATGCCCCAGCCGGGTATCGGGTTCCAGTACTGCCCCTTCAGCCCATTCGTTCCACGCGTTGATGAATACAATGCGCTGCGAAGCCTGCGTATTGGCAAGGCGCCGATGCACGGTGCGCGATAACCAGTCACGGTAGCGACGCGGCGAGGCGTGCAGATAGATGCGCCCCTTTCCTGAGCGACGCGGCTCGTTGTCCCATCCTGGATTCACGCCTGGATACAGCGTGTACTCGCGCAATGGGCGTTGCTCCATCTCGCGTGCCAGCTCGCGCCAGTCGAGCGCTTCTCCGTTGAAGTCTGGATTCACAAGGCGCTGCCGAGCGGTGACCGGCGGCGGGGTGCTCATGTTCGGCGGGAACTCGACCGCCGCATCGAACCCGATGTCGCGCGGATCGGGGCGCTCAAACCCCTGCACGTAGGCTAGGTGGATTTCGCCGAGCCCGTTGTCGCGACACCAACTGCGCCAACGCGCTGCGGTCTGTGCAGGATCGGGCAGTAAATGTGGGCGATATACCAGCAGCAACGGGCGGCCGTCCACGCGCAGATATTTCGGATTGCGCAGATACGTCGCGACGTGGGCGATAAAGGCGAGGTCGTCGTCGGCGCCGTGCGACTGGTCGATCAGAATGTCATCGCCACGGCCATCCCAGCGACGCGCCCATTTCTCGTTTGCCCAGCAAAGGCAGAAGGGCAATGTGATCGAGGTGTCTTCATGCCATCGGGCAATCGGCATTTCCAGCAAGGTCTTGCCGGCAAACCAATAGAAATAAAAGCAGAACGCGCCCAGTCCGTATTCCTGCGCAAGGCGTGCCTGCTCGCGCATGACCTGTGGGGTGCGAAGGTCATAAAAGCCCAAATCCGCAGGAAGGCGCGGCTGTTGATGGCCTTCGAACTGCGGAAGCGCACGGCTGACGTTGCGCCATTCGGTAAAGCCCTGGCCCCACCACGCGTCGTTCTCCGGGATGGGATGGAATTGCGGCAGATAGAACGCCACCAGGGTTGCCGGAAGCGTGTCGGGCAATGCCGCGGTGCGATAAGGCACATGGCCGATCGCTGCTTCGTCACTGCGCGCTGCAGGGCGTCGCGACACGGCATGGCCTGTACGGCCCCGCGCAGGTTCCGGTACCCAGTGGGCATGTCGATCCAGAAACCAGCTGCGCCACCGGTCGCGCGTTGCATCGCTCAACGGAATGGCACGAAACCCCGCGCGCAACAATCCGAATAGCCGGGCGCGCGCACGTGACTGCATCGAGCGACCGGGTGCACTCACAGATTCTGGTAGTTCGGGCCCGAACCACCCTCCGGCGTGACCCAAGTGATGATCTCGTACGGGTCCTTGATGTCGCAGGTCTTGCAGTGCACGCAGTTGGCGGCGTTGATCTGCAGGCGTTTGCCGGAAGGGCTGTTGGTGTCTGCGACCATTTCATAGACGTTGGCCGGGCAAAAGCGGGTGCAGGGGTTGTCGTATTCCTCCACGCAGCGGGTGGCGCACACGTCGGTGTCGAGCACTTTCAGGTGCACGGGCTGGTCTTCGTCGTGTTCGGTGGCGGCAAAGTAGACCGCCTGCAGGCGGTCCCGCGGTGCGAGCTCGCGCGTGCCGTAGTCGCGCTTGGGTTGTTCGTACTCGCCGATCTTGTGCAGCGCCGACCAGTCTGGCTTGTTCTTCAGCGTCCACGGCGAGGCGCCCTTGAGTGCGGTTTCCCATGCGGCGTTGAGCAGGCCGAACCACAGTCCCTTCTTGAAGCCAGGCTTGATATTGCGCACCTGCTTCAGCTCGGCCATCGCATCGGAGGCGCGTAACTTGGCGTCGAAGCCTTGCGGCGCCAGCTGTGCTTGCACCAGGTGCTCGGCGGCCAGCATGCCGCTGCGGATCGCCTGGTGGGTGCCCTTGATCTTTGGCACGTTGAGCAGGCCGGCGGTGTCGCCGATCAACAGGGCGCCGGGCATCTCCACCTTTGGCAGCGACTGCCAGCCGCCGGTGACGATGGCGCGCGCGCCGGCCGACAGGATGCTGCCGCCTTCCAGCAGCGGCTTGATCAGCGCGTGGTTCTTCCATTGCTGGAAGGCCTCCCACGGTTGGTACTTCGGGTCGCTGTAGTCCAGTCCGCTCACATAGCCGAGCGCGATCTGGTTGTTGTCCAGGTGATACAGGAAGCTGCCGCCGTAGGTGCGGTTGTCGGCCGGCCAGCCGAGCGTGTGCACGATCTTGCCGGGGCTGACGCGCCCCTCCGGTACCTGCCACAGCTCCTTGATGCCGATCGAGTAGCCCTGCGGGTCGGCGTCGGCGGTGAGGTCGAAGCGCTTGAGCAGGCGCTTGGTCAGATGCCCGCGGGCGCCTTCGGCCAGCACCGTGACCTTGGCGCGGATGTCGATGCCGGCGGTATAACCGGGCTTGTGCGATCCATCCTTGGCCACGCCCATGTCGCCGATGCGCACGCCGACGACCTGGTCGTTGTGGTCGTGCAGGGTTTCGGCGGCGGCAAAGCCGGGGTAGATTTCCACGCCCAACGCTTCGGCCTGCGGCGCCAACCAGGCGCACATCGCCCCCAGGCTGACGATGAAGTTGCCATGGTTGCGCATGCCCGGGGGCACGACCGGAAACTTGCGCGCGCTGTCCTTGCCGAGAAACCAGAATTCGTCGTCGGTGGCGGCCACGCAGATCGGCGGTGGATTGTCGCGCCAGCCTGGCAGCAGCGCATCCAGCGGGCCGGGTTCGATCACTGCGCCGGACAGGATGTGCGCACCGATGGTGCTGGATTTTTCGATCACGCACACGCTGATGTTCGGATCGAGCTGCTTGAGCCGGATCGCAAAGGCCAGCCCGGCCGGACCGGCGCCGACGGTGACGACGTCGTACTCCATCACGTCGCGCTCGACCGCCTCTGGCGCAGGTGCGCCGACTCCCGCTTCCGACATTGCTGCACTCCCGTTGGCTCGATGGCTGGTACGCATTTTCCGGGATTCGATGTGACGGCGGCAAATGGAATCGATTCATCCTCACCGCACGCCCGGCTCGGCAGGTGCGTGCTAGCGTCTGCGGGATGAAGATTCCGGTTGCATTGCCGCAGGCGCAGATCAGTTGGTGCCGAGGTTGGTTGCAGGCCACGCAGGCCGATGCGTTGATGCAGGCGCTGCTGGCGCAGGTGCAGTGGGAGGTGCACCGCATCCGCATGTTTGGACGGGTGGTGGATTCGCCGCGGCTGAGCAGCTGGGTCGGCGACCCGGATGCCAGCTATCGCTATTCGGGCACGCAATTTGCGCCGCAGCCGTGGCTGGAGGCGCTGCAGCCAGTGCGCACGCGTCTGCAGGACGAAACCGGGCATCCGTTCAACAGCGTGTTGGTCAACCGCTACCGTAGCGGCAACGATGCGATGGGCTGGCATAGCGACGACGAGCCGGAGCTGGGCGCGCAGCCGCTGATCGCCTCAGTGAGCCTGGGCGCGACGCGGCGGTTTGCGTTCAAGCATCGCGACGATGCGGCGTTGAAGCAGACGCTGGAGCTGGGCCACGGCGATCTGCTGCTGATGGGCGGGGATACCCAGCGCCACTACAAGCACGCCTTGCCGCGCACCGTAAAGCCAGTCGGCGAGCGCATCAATTTGACCTTTCGTCAGATTGCGATGCGCGTGTCCCAGCGATAAGAGCGGCTCACAAAACCTAGCGAGCGCTCGGCTGGCGGGGAGCGCAGTGATTTTGTTAGTCGCATCTTGCTGGGTGCGGTCGGAAGCCCAGCTCAAACGCTGCGTGGGTCGAGGGCGCGGTGCCCTCACCGCTCGCGGGACACGCCGTGAACCCATCCCTGGGGGCTCGGTGGCGGCATCCATGCCGCCACACGGTCCCGCAATCGGCGAGGACACCGCACCAGCGAGTGAGTCGGTGCTTTGTTGAAAACCTGCATACCGACCATCTTGATTGGTCCTTGCCCGCCCACCCTCGCGGGACCTTACGCGGCATGGATGCCGCGTAAGAGCTTACAAGGACGTACTTGCAGCGTGTCCCGCGAGGGTGGGCGGGCAAGGGCCCTGCAGCCAGGCCACAGATCAGCCGCTCTGCGGCAGCCCTTAGGCTGGCGCGGCCGGTGCTCGGAATCGGCATGTACCACTCGTGCACTCCCGGTTCCTGCGCGCCGTCCGCGCCCACCTAGCGACTGCTCGCTACGTTTTTCTAGCCGCTCTAAGTCTGTGGCTTGCGCTTACAACGAACGCGGCAGGTTCTGGCTATCCTGCTGACCGCTGACCAAGGTCCATCCCACCAGCTCGGTGGTGACCTGGGTCATCGCTTGCTCGAATGCCGCCGCGACCGCTGCGATGTCGGTGCTGCTGGACGGGCGTGCGACCAGGAAGGTGCGCGAGGCGGCCACGCGTTGATCCGACGAATGCAGCAACTTGGCGTTGAGTTCGATGGTGGCCGACGGCAGCGACTGGCCGGCGTAGTCCGACTCGAAGCGGCGCAGGTCGATCGCCAGCTTGTAGTCCGAGCGGATGCCGGTGCCGATGCGGGCGACCGCAGCGATCTTGCCGGAGTCCTCAAACGCACGCACCACGCTGTCTTCCAGCATGTCGGTCGCCGATTGCGCCCAGCTTGCACCTTGATAGACCTGCAACTCGCCCGGTGTCGGGCGCACGCTGATGCGCGGGCTGTCGATGATGCGGGCTGCGCTCGGCTTGGCGACCGACAGCTGCCAGGTCACCTGCGGCCAGGTGGGATTGGGCGTGACGCGCACGGTGGGGGCATAGATCGTGGCCGGCTTCTTATCGCCACCGGTCAGGACCGAGCAGCCGCCCAGCGCCAGCAACGAGACGCACAGCAGGGGACGCAACAGGCGCATGGCAGTCATTTCGGTTCGAACTCCTTGGGTGCGTCGCGGCCGAGCAGGTAGCGCGCAGGGTTGTTGTCCAGTTTGTCGCTGACCCGGCGCAGGTCGCGGATCAGGCCACGCAATTCGGTCAGCGTTGGACCGAGCTGGCCCAGGCCGTCATTGGCGAAACTATTGATGGCCGCGCGGTTCTCGCCAAGGATGTTGTCGGCGTTGCCGGCAGCCGAGTCCAGCTTGACCAACGTGGCGTCGAGCTTTTCCAGGATGCCGGGCAGCTGTTGCACCAGGTTCTGATCCAGCCGCTTGATGGTGCCGTTGGTGGTGGTCAGCGTGGTGTCGAGATTGCGCGCGGCATCGCGCGCGCTGACGATCAGCGCCTGCATGCCGTCGTCGCGGTCGGCAATGCCGCCGCTGATCTTTTCCAGGTTCTGCAGCGTTGCCGAAATGCTGGCCACGTTCTTGTCCGACAGCATCTGGTCCATGCGTTCGACGATGCGGTTGGCGGTGTCGGTGATGTTCTGCAGCGCCGAGGGTGTGGTCTGGATGATCGGCGCATCGCTCTTGTCGATGGTGGTCAGCGACGGCGCCTCGGGCGTGCCGCCGGAGAGCTGGATGATCGACGGGCCGGTCAGGCTGGTGATGCCCAGCTTGGCGCGCGTATCGCTCTTGATCGGCGTGGTGGAATTGACGCGCACGTGTGCGACGACCTGGCGCGGGTCGTTCGGCGCCAGCGTCAGCTCGGTGATCGAGCCCACCGCGATGCCGTTGTATTGCACCGGGCTGCCGACCGTCAGGCCGGTGACCGCTTCGCGGAACACCACCCGGTATTGCTGCCAGGTGCGGTCGGAAGAGTATTTGGCCGCCCACAGGCCGAACAGCAGCAGGGCGATGCCTGCCACGATGGTGAAGGCGCCGATCAGGACGTAATTGGCTTTGGTTTCCATGCTCAGGCGGTCTCGGTGGAGTCGGTCTTGGCCGCGCGCGCGGCGCGGGCGCGCGGGCCGTGAAAATATTCCTGGATCCAGGGGTGGTCGACCTGTTCGATCTCGGCCAGCGGCGCGTTGGCGATCACCTTGCGATCGGCCAGCACCGCGATGCGGTCGCAGATGGCGTACAGCGTATCCAGGTCGTGGGTGATCAGGAACACGGTCAGGCCCAGCGCCTGCTGCAAGGTGCGGATCAGGCGGTCGAAGGCGGCCGCACCGATCGGGTCCAGCCCGGCGGTGGGCTCGTCCAGGAACAACAGCGGCGGATCCAGCGCCAGCGCCCGCGCCAGGCCGGCACGCTTGCGCATGCCGCCGGACAATTGCGAGGGCAGCTTGTCCAGCGCATCGGCCGGCAAGCCGGCCAGCTTGATCTTCAGCAGCGCCAGCTCGAAATACCAGCGCTCCGGGAACTCGCCGTGATGTTCCTTCAGCGGCACCTGCACGTTTTCGCCGACGGTCATCGACGAAAACAGCGCGCCGTCCTGGAACAGCACGCCGGTGTTGCGGGTGATGTGCTGGCGGTCGGCATAACGGCCCGAGCGCGCATCTGCGCCCAGCACCTGAATGCTGCCCGCGTCCGGCTCGCGCAGGCCCAGGATGCTGCGCATCAGCACCGACTTGCCGGTGCCCGAGCCGCCGACCACGCCCAGGATCTCGCCGCGGCGCACGTCCAGATCCAGTTCCTCGTGGACGACCTGGCTACCGAAGCGGTTGGTCAGCCCGCGCACGGAAATCGCCAGCTGGTCGTCGTCGGCCTCTGGGCCGGGATTGGAGATTAGGGATTGGGGATTGGTCACAGCACCGCGCTCCCGAATGTCGGGGCGCTAGCGGCGCGTTTGCTTTGCACGAATCCCAAATCCCGAATGTCGAATCTCGGCTTCATCACCACCCCATCTTCATGAACCACAACGCCGCAATCGCGTCGAGGATGATGACCAAGGAAATCGTCTGCACCACCGAGGAGGTGGTGCGTTCGCCCACCGACTGCGCGGTGCCGCTGACCTTCAAACCCTCCAGGCAGCCGATCAGGCCGATCACCAGCGCAAACAGCGGCGCCTTCGACAGGCCGACCAGGAAATGCCGCAGCTGGATGGTGTCGTGCATGCGCGCCAGATACATCTGCGGCGGGATATCCAGATCGAACGCGCCCACGGTCACGCCACCGGCCAGGCCGGCGATCATCGCGATGAAGGTCAGCAGCGGCAGGGTGAAGATCAGCGCCAGCAGGCGCGGGATCACCAGCAGGTCGATCGGGTCCAGCCCCAGGGTGCGGATGGCATCGACCTCTTCGCGCGATTTCATCGCACCGATCTGCGCGGTGAAGGCGCTGGCGGTGCGACCGGCCAGCACGATGGCGGTCAACAGCACCGCGAACTCGCGCAGGAAGGCGATGGATACCAGTTCCACCACATAAATCTCCGCGCCGAAGTCGCGCAGGATGGTGGAACCCAGGAACGCGATCACCGCACCGACCAGATAGGACAGCAGCACCACCAGCGGCACCGCATCCAGGCCGACCTGTTCCATGTGATGCACGGTGGAGGTCAGGCGGAAGCGGCGCGGCTCGTGGATCAGCCGCGCGATCTTGACCAGGTTCTCGCCCAGGAAGCTGTTGAGCTCCAGGATGCCCTGGCCGACCCCGTGGGTGGTGCGGCCCAGGCGATCCAGCGCGGCGACGAAGCCGAAATCGCGCTTGGGCTTGGGGCGCTCGTCGTTGAGTTCCTCGATGGTGCACACCAGCGCCTGATGCTCATCGCGGAAATCGATCGCGTCTTCCTTCAGGCCGATGCGGCTGGCGAAGCGCAGCAACTGCAGTACGCCGGCCGAATCCAGTTGCGCGATGCCGCGCGCGTCGATGCGACGAATGCCATCGGGCACGGTCTGCAGCAGTTCTGCCTGCGGCAGGGCGGTCGCCAGGACCCAACTGCCAGCGAGGCGGACCTGTGCCTGATCCTGCGAGTCTTGTTCGATGCGTGGAGGTTGCGGTTTGATCATGGGTGGCCTGTCCGTGGCGCCAGCATACAGCGGCTGGCGTCAGTGAATGTGGGGATATCTGCTCTGGACGGGCGCGGCCGTTGCCAATCCGGACGCCGGTTGCGCGCGCTGCGGCATACACTGGCGGCCTCGCCAGACGGCGTTTCTCCGATCCGACTCGCCACGCATGTCCGCTGCCACTGTTGTCTTACCGTCCGCCAGCGCCACCTACGCCCAGCGCGTCGCCTTCGTTTCGGAAATCGCCGGACGCCTGCATTCGTATGGCACCACCGCGCAGCGCCTGGAGGCCGCCGTGGTCGGGCTGTCGCAGAAACTGGGTCTGGACTGCGAGCCCTGGTCCAATCCCACCGGCATCATCCTGAGCTTCAGCGACCCGACCAAGGCGATCGGTTCCAGCGATATCACGCGCGTGATCCGGCTGGCGCCGGGCGAAAACGATCTGTACAAACTCAGCGTGGCCGATTACGTGGCCGACAGTGTGGCCAACGGGCGCATGAGCATCGCGCAGGGCCACACCGCGCTGCGGCGGCTGGACCGCGAGGTGGACCGGCGCGGCAAGACCATGCAGGTGCTGGCCTTCGGGCTGGCGGCGGCCGGCGTGGCCGGACTGTGGAAGCTGCCCTGGCTGGATATCGCCACCGCCGGGGCGATCGGCATGTCGATCGGCCTGCTGACCCAGTACACCGACAAGCGGCCTGCCACCAAGGAGGCAGGTGAAGCACTGGCCGGCCTGCTGGCCGGTGTGGTGGCGGCGGTGGTCGCTTCGCTGATCGGGCCGCTGAATCTCAATACGGTGATCATCGCCTCGCTGGTGGTGCTGCTGCCGGGGATGTCGCTGACCAATGCCTTCAACGAGTTGGCCAGCCAGCATTGGGTGTCGGGTACTGCGCGCCTGGCCGGTGCGGTGACCACGGTGCTCAAGCTCACCGTCGGTGCGGTGATCGCGGTGACCTTGACCCAACTGATCGGGCTGCAACCGCAGGTGGCCGCGCTGCGCCCGCAGGCCGCCTGGGTTGAATGGGCCTCGCTGCTGGTGGCTGCCTATGCCTTTGCGGTGTTGTTCAAAGCGAGTCGGCGCGATTATTTATGGATCATGGCAGCGGCCATGTCCGGGTATGTCATTGCGCGTTATGCCGGGCATGCCTGGGGTGGTCCAGCCGGCGTGTTCGCTTCGGCCATGGCATTGACTGCCGCCGGTAATCTGTTCGGGCGGGTGGTGCAAAAACCCGGTGCGCTGATCCGTTTGCCCGGCATCATCATGCTGGTTCCCGGTAGCGTCAGCCTGCGCGGCTTTCTGACATTGGTACAGCAACAGGATGTCAGCGTCGGCCAGGCAGCGCTATTGGCGGTCACCAATATTGTGATGGCATTGATGGCTGGATTGCTGTTCGGCAATCTGTTGATACCGGCCCGCAAGAATTTATGACGGGCAGAAAAAGCGCGCAATAAAAACGCCGGCAGTGCCGGCGTTTTTATTGGTTTGAATCAAGCCGCCTTGGACTTCTTGGTCGCGCGCTTGGTGGTGGCCTTGCGCGTGGAGGTCTTCTTGGCCGGGGTCTTCTTTGCGGCTGCCTTGCTGATCAGGAAGTCTTCGACTTTCTTGCCGGCGGCGGTCAGTTCGGCCATCCAGCGCGGCTGCTTGCCACGACCGGTCCAGGTGTCCTGCGGGTTGGCGGGGTTGCGATACTTCGGCGGCACCTTGCCCAGCTTGCGGCCGGCACGCGGGCCCGGCTTGGCAGCGGCGGCGGGACGACCTGGGCGAGCGCTAGCGGAAGCGCCAAACAATTCTTCGATGGAATAACCCTGGGCTTTTGCAGCGCGGGTCAGCTGAGTGCGAACCTTGGCGATCGGGGCGCGCTTGGCAACAACGGTCTGCTGCTTCTTCGCATTTTTGATCAGGGCACCCAACTGCTTGGCCGACAGGCCGCTAAGATCGATCGACATCGTTACTCCGGAAGATGAGAGAAAAAAAGAAAGCCGGTCCGTGGCAGCGCTGTCATCATAATCTCAGAAAACCTGCATGACAAATGCGCCGAAATAATTCGGCGCATTGTGTTCATCTTTATTGAAGGAGTTCCGGGTGATTCGATCAGCGGTCCAGGCGAGAGAATAACCCTGCCTTATCCAGATTCTCTGCCGCCTCGGCAGTGCGTGCGCGATATTCAAATGTGCCGGCTGCCAATCCGCGTTCCGAGACCACCACCCGATGCGGAATGCCTAAAAGCTCCATATCGGCAAACATGGCGCCCGGGCGCAGGCCGCGATCGTCCAATGCGGCGTCGATCCCGGCGGCGATCAATTCGTCCAGCAAGGCCTGGGCGGCGGCCATCACCTGGGCGTCCTGCTTGGGGTTGATCACGCAGACCGTCACCTGCCACGGCGCCATCGGTGCGGGCCAGACAATACCGGCCTCGTCGTGGTTCTGTTCGATTGCCGCGGCCACGATGCGCGAAATGCCGATGCCGTAACAGCCCATCTTCATCACCGCGACCTTGCCGTTTTCGTCGATCACGGTGGCCTGCAGCGCCTGCGCGTACTGGCTGCCGAGCTGGAACACGTGGCCCACTTCGATGCCGCGGGCCAGCCGCAGCTCGCCGCCATCGGCCGCGCGCTCGCCGTCGATGACGTTGCGCAGATCCGCCACGGTGTCCGGCTCAGGCAGGTCGCGGCCCCAGTTGACGCCGACCAGATGCGCGCCGGGCACATTGGCGCCGACCACGAAGTCGGCCATCGCCGCCACATCGCGATCGGCCACCACGCGCACCGGCCGGGCGGTGTTGACCGGCCCCAGGAAGCCGGGTTCGCAGCCGAGGTGCTCGCGGATCTCGGTTTCATTGGCCAGGCGGTAATCGGCCAGGCCGGCGACCTTGCCCAGCTTGATCTCGTTGACCGCGTGGTCGCCACGCACCAGCACCAGCACGAAGCCGGCCTGGGTCATCACCGCCACCGACTTGACCGTGCGCTGCAGCGCGATGCCCAGCAGCTGCGCGACGTCCTCGCAGGTCTTCTGGGTGGGCGTGTCGACCTGGCGCATCGCCTCGCTGGCGGCGGCGCGCGGTGCGGGCAGGGCAGCGCTGGCGGTTTCCACGTTGGCGGCGTAATCCGAGCCGGTGGAGAATGCCAGCGAGTCTTCGCCGGATGCGGCGATGACATGGAATTCCTGCGAGGCGTCGCCGCCGATCGCGCCCGAATCGGCCTGTACGGCACGGAATTCCAGGCCCAGGCGGGTGAAGATGCGGGTATAGGCCGCGCGCATGTTGTCGTACTCGCGCGCCATGTCCGCATCGGTGAGATGGAAGGAGTAGGCGTCCTTCATCAGGAATTCGCGCGCACGCATCACCCCGAAGCGCGGGCGGATCTCATCGCGGAACTTGGTCTGGATTTGATAGAAATTCAGCGGCAACTGCTTGTAACTGTTGATTTCCTGGCGCGCGAACTCGGCCGCGGCTTCCTCGGCGGTCGGGCTGTAGCAGAACTCCTGTTCCTTGCGGTCCTTGATCTTGAGCAGTTGCCCGCCGAACTTTTCCCAACGGCCGGTCGCGTCCCACAGCTCGCGCGGCTGGATGGTGGGGAACAGCACTTCCACCGCCCCGGCGCGGTTCATCTCCTCGCGCACGATGGCCTCGACCTTGCGCAGCACGCGCAGGCCCAACGGCGACCAGGTGTACAGCCCGGAGGCGAGCTTGCGGATCATGCCCGCGCGCAGCATCAGACGGTGGCTGACCAGCTCGGCGTCGGCCGGGGTTTCCTTGGTGGTGTGCAGGTGGAACTGGGAAAGACGCATCGGGCTTCGCTTGGGCGGAAAGCCGCTAGTTTGCCAGTGTCGCGCCCCGCAGGTCATCGGCAACGCTGTCGCGCGGCCGTGTCACGGCGACTGCCACGACCATGACACGGCGCGATACGAGGAGCGGCGCGCGGGCGGTCCGGGTTGGCTCAGCTCGCCGGGCCGCTGCTGGGGGCCGGTTTGCAATAGGCCTTGGCGGCGGCCTCTGCAAGATTGCGCTGGGCGGCACGGGCCTCCGGGTCCAGTGCGGTGCCGGGCTTGCCATCGGCGCCAGCGCCCAGGCTGACCTCGCCCTTGCCGCTGAGCAATTCCAGGTTACGGCGGGCGTTGGTGCACTCGGCCGATTCGGGCGTGGCCGTGTCCGCTGCGGCGATGGCGGCAGTGCCGCTGCGTGCATCGATGCGGCGCGCTTCGTAGCGCTGGCCGCTGGGTGGCGGAGTTTCGGTGTAATGGGTCACACCCTTGGCGTCCTTCCACTTATACAGTTCGGTGGCGCCGGCGGCGGCGCTGACCAGCAGCAACAGGGCGCAGAGCCCGGACGACAGGTGCATGTGGCTTCCCCTGGATGATTCCCGCCGCGATTGCAGCATCCACGGCCCGCGCTGGCAAGTGATCCGCGCGCCGCACGGCTAAGGACGCGCTACCGCCGGACGGACCTCAGGCCCTACACTTGTCCCATGGATGAAATGAGACCGCCCCCGCGCTCGCGCACGATCTACCTGCTGCCGAACCTGTTCACCACCGCCGGGCTGTTTTCCGGTTTCTACGCCATCATCGCCGCCGCCAACGGGCAATTCGTCCAGGCGGCCATGGCGGTGTTTGTCGCTGCGGTGATGGACGGGCTGGATGGCCGGATCGCGCGCCTGACCAATACCAGCAGCGAATTCGGCGTGCAGTACGACTCGCTGGCCGATCTGGTCAGCTTCGGCATGGCCCCGGCACTGGTGATGTATCACTGGTCGCTGTCGGCGCTGAAGTACGACAGCAGCGTGATGGGCCGGGTCGGCTGGTCGGCGGCCTTTTTGTATGCCGCCTGCGCGGCGCTGCGGCTGGCGCGCTTCAATACCCAGGTCGGCGTGGTCGACAAGCGCTGGTTCATCGGCCTGGCCAGCCCGGCCGCAGCCGGCTTGATGATGTCCTTCGTCTGGGCGTTTGCGGACGACAGCCTGGGCTTCGATGGCCAACAACTGCGCTATCTGGCGCTGGCGGTCACCGTGGTGTCGGCCCTGCTGATGGTCAGCCGGATCCGTTTCTGGAGTTTCAAGGGAGCCGCGCGTGGCCCGCGTGCCGACCGCGTGCCGTTCCTGGCACTGGCGGTCGCCACGGTGGTGATCGCCTTGCTGGTGATCGACCTGGCCCGTTCGCTGCTGGTGATCGCTGTGTTGTATGCATTGTCCGGCCCGGTGATGTGGCTGTGGCGACGCGGGCGGCGGGTGCCCGAATTGCCATGAGCGCGTTGGCGTCCGAGCCGATGTGGTCCGATCTGCAGGTGTCGTATCTGCAGGCATTGGGGCACACCGTCTATCTGGACCGCGACACCGCCGATGCATTGCCGCCCGTCGACGTCATGGAGAACGCGCCGGTGGCGGCGCCGGCACGTGCCGAGCGCGCGTCTCAGCCTGCGGCGGTTCAAACCGCGCCGCCGGCGATGCGCCGCACGGCTCCGGTGGCGCCAGCCGAGCCACCGCGGACGGTCAACACGGCCCAGGCCGCCGCCCCGCAACGGCGCAGTAGCCGGGTCGGCATGCCCGATCGCCTGCAGATTGCGTTGCTGCGCGCCTCCGGATGCAACCCGGGCGACCCGGAGACACAAGCCTTGATGGCGTCCTGGCCATTGGCCGAGCTACGCGGCAATCCGGCAGCCAAGCGCGCGCTGTGGCCGCAACTGCGCGCGCTTCGGCGCCGCCGCGACAAGGCGTGAGCGCCTTGAACGCCCCGTTGCGCACCTCGCTGCGCGCCATGCGCGAGAGCGATCTGGACGTGGTGATGGACATCGAACATCGCGCCTATCCCTTTCCATGGACGCGCAGCATCTTTCGCGACTGCCTGCAGGCCGGCTACCCCGGTTGGGTGATGGAGCAGGGCGGGCAGGTGATCGGCTATGGCGTGATCAGCATCGCCGCCGACGAAGCACATGTGCTCAACGTCTGCATCGCCCCGGAAGCGCAATCGCAAGGCCATGGCCGCCTGCTGTTGCGCGCCCTGATCAAAGGCGCCTGCGATCGCGGCGCGCGGCGCGCGTTTCTGGAAGTGCGCCCGTCCAATCCGTCGGCAATTGCGCTGTATCACTCCGAAGGGTTCAACGAAATCGGTCGGCGCCCGCGCTACTACCCCTCCAACACCGGACGCGAGGATGCGTTGGTGATGGCGATCGAGTTGTCTTTCGAAGGGTTTTCCTGAGCGTCGCGGCGACGTTGCCAGCCGCACCGATCACCGTCGAAGCCGCGCGCCATCGAACCGCGGCATCAACAACGCCCGCCGGGCAAGGCGGGTTGGCGCTCTGATGTGTGATGCTGCGGTGCAGGCCACGATGGCGTGTCGATGATGGAGAGGGTCTCTCGTGGCCGATGCGGTTGGAGTCTGGGCGTGGCGACCGCGCGCGCTATTTTCGGTCCATTGGGTGTCGCTAACGGCGACGACCGGACCATAGCTGACCGCGCTGGCGACGCAATCGGGTGTCTGTGGTTTTGCCCTCAGGGCGTCCGCACCATTGCAATCGATGCCCGAATGCGGGTCCGCTTGCGGTCTGGCGCTGCGCTTGCGGATATTCCGGCCGCCTGAATGTGCGGGATGATGATTCCGCAATAGGGGTGATAGTTCCGCCATCTCCATCGCGTTGTTTTCTACCTCGCTTGCGCACGAGCAAAAATCGTCACGTAAATGGGGTTTTGGATAAATGCGCTGCATTGCAGCGAAATCGCCGCGAATAATGCCGGCGGGTGCGCGCGAAACCCCCGATTTTCTCGATATACATAGGGTTTTATTGCGGCTTAGATAATGCTGCGATGCAGTGTCCCTGGTCATGTCCCTGCGTGTCCCCGTCACCGCATTTTGTCTTCTCTTGAATGTCCTGCAATCGTTTGCGTGACTAGGCGTGCACATCGATACATCGGCTCAATACAGGCGATTGCGATGCTCCTAGTATCCGCCTCGCAGGACCGGATATTCCATAAACGAAAAACAGGTTCCGCATCTGCTAGACGAGGTAGCGCCGCCACGCGGTGCATCGCATCCATTCGAGGGAGACATCAAGATGAAGCCGAAATTTTCAACGGCGGCCGCCGCGTCGCTGTTTGTCGGGTCGTTGCTGGTAATTGGCGCTGCCTGCGCCGATTCCGCAATGGAAGTTGCGACAACTGGTTGGGCAACACAGAACGGTGGGACCAAGGGTGGGTCGAATGCGGCGGCTGCCAATATCTACACCGTCAAGAATGCCGCCGAGCTGAAGAGTGCGCTGAAGGCTAGCGTGGGCAGCAACGGGCGCATCATCAAGATCAGTGGCATCATCGATATCAGTGAAGGCACGCCCTATACCAAGACGGCGGACATGAAGTCGCGTGCGCGCCTGGACATTCCCACCAAGACCACGCTGATCGGCATTACCAACAACGCAGAGATTCGCGAGGGCTATTTCTACGTCAAGGCCAATGACGTCATCATCCGCAACCTGACCATCGAAAATCCCTGGGATCCGGAGCCTGTCTGGGATCCGAATGACGGCAACGCCGGCAACTGGAATTCCGAGTACGACGGGCTGACCGTGGAAGGTGCGTCCAACGTCTGGGTGGATCATGTCACCTTTACCGATGGCCGCCGCACCGACGACCAGAACGGCACCGCCAACGGCCGGCCCAAGCAGCATCACGATGGCGCAATGGACGTCAAGAAGGGCGCCGACTTCGTGACCATTTCGTACTCGGTGTTCAAATCGCACGAGAAGAATAATCTGATCGGCTCCAGCGACAGCGCATCCAGCACCGACAGCGGCAAGCTCAGGGTGACCATCCACAACACCTTGTTCGAAAATATTTCCGCGCGTGCACCGCGTGTGCGTTTCGGCCAGGTGCATCTGTACAACAACTACCACGTCGGCAGCACCAGCAATAAGGTGTACCCGTTCTCGCATGCGCATGGTGTGGGCAAGGAGTCGAAGATCTTCTCCGAGCGCAACGTGTTCGACATCAGCGGCGTGAGCAGTTGCGACAAGATCGCGGCCGACTACGGCGGCAGCGTGTATCGCGACCAGGGCTCGTTGCTCAATGGCAAGGCACTGTCGTGCTCCTGGAATTCCAACATCGGTTGGACGCCGCCCTACACCTACAACCTGCTGTCGGCCGACAAGGTGGCTGCAGACGTCAAGGCAAAGGCCGGCGCAGGCAAGCTCTAAGCTGGATGATGGGGAGTGACGCACAACGCCCGCAGTGATGCGGGCGTTGTGCGTTGGTGCGTCAGGGGGCCGCGCCGCGTGTTGCCGACCAGGGCTAGAGCTTGGCGCGTTGCTCGCGCAGGCCGCTCAGCTGGATGGTCCAGTCGTTCAAGCGCGCGCGTTCCTGTTCGACCACCACGGCCGGTGCGTTCTGCACGAAGGTGGCGTTGCCGAGCTTACCGTTGCACTTGCCGATTTCGCCTTCCACGCGTTTGATTTCCTTGTCCAGGCGCGTGCGTTCGGCATCCATGTCGACCAGGCCTTCCAGCGGCACCAGCAAGGTGAGCTCGCCGACGATGGTGGCCGCCGACGGCGGTGTGTCCTGGCCGGCATCGAGCCAATCGATCGCTTCGAGCTTGAGCAGGAACGACAGTTGCGAGGCGAAACGCGCCACGCGGGTGCGATCGTCGGCAGTGCCGGCCTGCAACAGCAGACGCACCTGCTTGGACGGCGGCACGTTCAGCTCGCTGCGCACACGGCGCAATGCCGACACCATCGACTTCAGCCATTCGACGTCGGTTTCTGCGCCGGCGTAACCTGCGGTAGCGACATCGCCGGCCTGCGGGAACGCCTGCAAGGAAATCGTGGAGGCGGTGATGCCCAGGCGCGGTGCGACCTGCTGCCACAGTTCTTCGGTGATGAACGGGGTCAGCGGGTGCAGCAGACGCAGCAGGGCCTCCAGCACATAGAGCAGGGTGTGGCGGGTGCTGGCCGCCGCCTCGCTGTCCTGACCATTGAGTGCGGGCTTGGCCAGCTCCACGAACCAATCGCAGAATGCATTCCAGGCGAATTCGTACAGCGATTGCGCGAGCAGGTCGAAGCGGTAGTTGGCGTAGTGCGCGTGGGTGTCTGCGGTGACCTTGTCCAGCCGCGCCAGGATCCACTTCTCCGCTTCGGTGCGCGGCTGCGGCACGCCGGCAAAGCGCGCGCCTTCGGTGTTCATCAGCACAAAGCGCGTGGCGTTCCACAGCTTGTTGCAGAAGTTCTTGTAGCCCTCGGCGCGGCCGAGATCGAACTTGATATCGCGGCCATGCGTGGCGAGTGCGGCGATGGTGAAGCGCAGCGCGTCGGCGCCGTGCGCGATGATGCCGTCCGGGAATTCCTTGCGCGTGGCTTTTTCGATCTTCTCGGCCATGCGCGGCTGCATCAGCCCGTTGGTGCGCTTGGCGACCAAGTTCTCGATGCTGATGCCGTCGATGATGTCCAGCGGATCGAGCACATTGCCCTTGGACTTGGACATCTTCTGGCCCTGCGCATCGCGGATCAGGCCGGTGATGTAGACATCGCGGAACGGCACCTGGCCGGTAAAGCTGTCGGTGGCCATGATCATGCGCGCCACCCAGAAGAAGATGATGTCGAAGCCGGTGACCAGCACCGACGACGGCAGATAGCGCTCGAAACCGCGCTCGGTCATCGCATCGGCATCCGGCCAGCCGAGCGTGGAGAACGGCCATAGTTGCGATGAAAACCAGGTTTCCAGTACGTCGCTGTCCTGGTGCAACGCAATCTGCGCGCCTAGGCCGTGCTTCGCACGCACCTCGGCTTCGTCATGGCCGACATAGCACTTGCCTGCCTCGTCGAACCACGCCGGAATGCGATGCCCCCACCACAGCTGACGGCTGATGCACCAATCCTGGATGTTCTCCATCCAGTGGCGATAGGTGTTGATCCAGTTCGGCGGCACGAACTTGATCTGGCCGCTTTCCACCAGCTCCAGGCCACGCTTGGCCAGCGCGTCCATTTTGACGAACCACTGGTCGGTGAGATAGGGCTCGATCACCTGGCCGGTGCGGTCGCCGCGTGGGACCTGCAGTTTGTGCGGCTTGGTTTCCACTAGTACGCCCAGGTCTTCGAGGTCCGAGAGCACCAGCTTGCGGGCCTCGTAGCGATCTAGGCCGTGATATTTAGCAGGAATTTCAACATTGCCGGGATTCGGATAGTGCCGATAGTTGGCTTCCTTCCCAAATAGCTGGCTGTAGTTACCGCTTGAATCGGTAGGCCCATTACCTGCTGCATAGAAATCTGCCATACGCGATGCTATGGGGCTGGAACTTATCTTGGCATCAGGGGTGAGAATGTTGATCAACTGCAAACCATGCCGCACACCTACCGCGTAATCGTTGAAATCATGCGCAGGCGTGACCTTGACCACGCCGGTGCCGAAGGCGCGATCGACGTAATCGTCGGTGATCACCGGCACTTGCCGGCCGGTCAGCGGCAGCACGATGCGTTCGTTGTGCAGCGTGGCGTAGCGCGCATCGTCCGGGTGCACCATCACGGCGGTGTCGCCCAGCATGGTTTCCGGACGCGTGGTGGCCACCACCAGATAATCGCGGATCTCGCGCAGCGTCTCGACGCCGTCGGCATCGTGCTCGACGTGCTCGTAGGTCACGCCATCGGCCAGCGGGTAGCGGATCGACCACAAAAAGCCGTCTTCCTCGACGCTTTCCACTTCCAGATCGGAGATGGCGGTCTTCAGCACCGGGTCCCAGTTGACCAGCCGCTGTCCGCGATAGATCAGCCCTTGCTCGTACCAACGCACGAACGCTTCGTTGACCGCGGCCGACGGCTGCGGGTCCATGGTGAAGGTGCTGCGCGACCAGTCGCTGGAGGTGCCCAGGCGGCGCATCTGGCGCTCGATGGTGTCGCCGGAGTCGGCTTTCCATTCCCACACCTTGGCGATGAACCCTTCGCGCCCGAGCGAGTCGCGCGTGTCGCCGTTGCCTTCCAGCGCCAGATTGCGCGACACCACCATCTCGGTGGCGATGCCGGCGTGGTCGGTGCCCACCTGCCACAGCGTGTCGAAACCGCGCATGCGGTGATAGCGCACCAACGCATCCATCAGCGTCTGCTGGAACGCATGGCCCATGTGCAGCGTGCCGGTTACGTTCGGTGGCGGCAGCAGCACGGTGTAGGGCTCGCCCTTGCCGGACGGCACGAAGTAACCGGCCGCCTCCCACTGCGCGTACAGACGCGATTCGAAGGAAGAGGGGTCGTAGCTGGAGGCGAGGGTGGTCATAGTGGGGCTGGGATTCGTTGATTCGGGATTCGGGATTTGTTGAGTCATGGGGCCGGTAGAGATCACTGGCAACCCATCGCATCACCGGCAGTGGTGGCGCTGTGGAATTGAGATCGGCTGTTCGGGATTCGTGGTTCTAGGGAGCTCTTGGGTGCGCGCAAAACCGCTCTTGCGACTCCCCAATCCCGACTCCCCAATCCCCGCCCCTCTCACATGTCGTACTTCGCCAGTTCCAGGCCCAGGGCCTTGTACTGCTTCCAGCGTTCGCGCAGCGGTTCGCGGGCGGCGGGGTCGGCGGGTACGACTTCCAGCACGCGGTCGCAGGCGCCCAGGTAGGGGTCGTCGCGCAGGTTGATCACCAGCGGGCGCGAGGGGGCGTCGAACTCGGGCGAGGCGATCAGCACCGGCGCCAGCTCGTCTTCCTCGTCGGTGCCGGCGATCTGGTGCGGGATGTAGGCCTCGTCGTCGAACGCCCACAGCAGGTCGTCCAGCGCTTCGGCCTGCGCAGCATCGCGCGCCAGGATCAGCGTGGAGAGATTGGCGTCGTAGGCCTTGCGCGCCAGCTCGCAGACCAGCCGCAGCGGTTCGTTGAGGAAGCGCGGTTTGGCGATCAGATAGAAGTCGGCGCGGGGCATCAGGCGGTCACAAAGCGGGAGGAGAGCACGAATTCGGTGGTCAGGCCGGCGGCTATAAACAGGGCGGCAAAGCCGAGCACGGCCAGCAGCAGGCCACCAAACGCGCGCAGGCGGCGCCCGGGCGGGCGCGAACGGTACAGGTATACCGGCAGGAACAACACGGCTAACGCCACGATGCCGATATTCATCCAGGCCGGCCGGCGGTAGCCGAGCCGGCGGCTGTCGGCCGCCAGCCAAACGAACAACAGCGCAAGCTGCACAACGATCCATAACAGGTCGATGCCGGGGCTGGTCCAGCCCGGCACCGCGCTGGCTGCTCCGTTCGCGACGGAAAAGCCAGCGATCAGGGCCAGTGCAGCGCGTGGCGACATCAGGCGGCGCGATCCAGCAGCCACTGCGTCAACAACCCCACCGGGCGACCGGTGGCCATGCCGCGCTTGCCTTCGTCGCTGGCCACGCCGGCGATGTCCAGATGCGCCCAGCGCTGGTTTTCGGTGAAGCGCGACAGGAAGCAGCCGGCGGTGATCGCGCCACCCCAGCGGCCGCCGATGTTGTAGACGTCGGCGAAGGTGGAATCGAGCAGGCCTTGGTATTCGTCCCACAGCGGCAGGCGCCAGGCGCGGTCGAACACGTGTTCGCCAGCGGCCAGCAACTCGTTGGCCAGGTCGTCGTGCTTGCTCATCAGGCCGGCGGTCTGGTGGCCGAGCGCCACCATGCAGGCGCCGGTCAGCGTGGCCACGTCCACCAGTGCTTCGGGGTTGAAGCGCTCGGCGTAGGTCAGCGCATCGCACAGGATCAGGCGGCCTTCGGCGTCGGTATTGCCGACCTCGATGGTCTTGCCGGACATGCTGGTGATGACGTCCGAGGGACGATAGGCATTGCCGTCGATGGAGTTTTCCACCGCCGGCACCACCACCACCAGGTTGATCGGCAGCTCGGCCTTGACCGTGGCCACGAAGGTGCCGATGACGTTGGCGCCACCGCACATGTCGTACTTCATTTCCTCGATGCCGCCCTGCGTCTTGAGATTGACGCCGCCGGTATCGAAGGTGATGCCCTTGCCCACCAGCACATACGGGCGCGCGTCGCCGCCGCCGTTCCACTTCAGCACGATCAGCCGCGGGCGGTTGGCCGAGCCGCGCGCCACCGACAGCAGCGAGCCCATGCCCAGCGACTCCATCTGCGCCTCATCCAGGATCTCGGCCTCGGCACCGGCGTACTTGCCGGCGAATGCGGCCGCGGTGTCGGCCAGGTAGGCCGGGGTGCAGTAGTTCGGCGGCAGGTTGCCCAGCTCGCGGGCGAACTCCACGCCCTCGGCGGTGGCCACGCCCACGGCCAGCGCGCGGGCGTCGTCGCCGGCGATCGCCAGGGTGGTCAGGCCGGTCTCGTCCACCTTCTTCTTGCCCAGGGTGGCGGTGTAGCGATAGGCCGCATGGTCGCTGACGATGACTGCCTGGCGGATATTCCAGGCCGCGTCGCGGGCCTTGACGGTGAGTTCGGTCAGGGTGAGCAGGGCGGTGCCGACCGCGCCGGTCTTCAGCGCGCGGGTCGCATCGCCGATCGCCTTGAGGTAGGGCGCCACGCCGAACTTGCCGGGCTCGCCCAGGCCGACCACCAGCACGCGCGGGGCGGTCACGCCGGGCAGGTCGTGGACCAGGGTGGTGCTGCCGGTCTTGGCAGCCACGTCGCCGCGTGCCACCAGGGCCGTCAGGCGGCCCTGGCTGGCGCTGTCCAGCGCCTGTGCGGCGGGCGACAGGGTCTTGTCGGCGAACACGCCAACCACGATGCAGTCGACGTGGGCGCTTGCCGGCGCGTCTTGGTTCAGGGTGAATTGCAGGGCCATTGATCAGATTCCGTAGGCAAATCCGTACAATCGCGGACTGTTTACGCCAACCTGACTAGGCTGGCGACGCCGCGAACGAATCCGAGAGTTTAAAACAAGCCCACCCCATGCCGAAGCTCGATCGATACCTGCTTAGCGATTTCACCCAGAGCTTCCTGGCCACCTTGATCGTGCTGCTGGTCGTCAGCGTGGGCGGTGTGCTGGTGGATATCCTCGGCAATATCGCCGACGGCCGCATCCCAGCTCGCTTGCTGCTGTCTCAGGTGGGTCTGCAATTTGTGGCCTACCTGCCGATCATCCTGCCGCTGGCGTTGATGCTCGGCCTGCTGCTGGCGCTGGCGCGGCTGTACCGGGATTCAGAAATGGCGGTCATTACCGCCATTGGCGTGGGTCCCAAGCGCATGTTGCGGCCGATGCTGATACTGGTGGTGCCGGTGGTGATCGTCATCGGGCTGTGCTCGCTGTGGCTGGGTCCGTGGGCCAGCCGCACCGCCGAGACCATGCTGGAAGACGCCAACCGCAGCGTGCTGATGGCCGGCCTGGAATCGGGCAAGTTCACCCCGCTGTCCGATGGCGGCGTGGTCTACCTGACCACGATCTCGGCCAATGGCAAGGACCTGGGCAAGGTGTTCATGCAGCGCCAGAAGGACGACCGCATCGATGTGGTCACCGCCGACCGCGGCGCGATGTTCTTCGAAGGCAAGGCCGACCGCTACCTGCGCCTGGAGGACGGTTACCGCATCGAGGGGCCGGCTGCCGGCGACACCCTGGATTACCGCTTGATGAAGTTCGCCAGCAACGATGTGGCCTTGCCCGACCGCAGCCAGGTGCACGATGCCAACGATCCGGAAGTGATGTGGACCACCCAACTGCTGTCCGATGAGCGCCCCGCTGCGCGGGCGCAGCTGCATGAACGCCTGGCGCCGCCGTTGCTGGCCCTGGCGTTTGCGCTGCTGACCCTGCCGCTGTCACGCAGTGCGCCACGCCAGCAGCGCTACGGCCGGATCATGCTGGCCTTCCTGGCCTACATGGTGGGCACCAATCTGATGATCGTCGGCACCCAGTGGATCGCCAACGGCAAGACCCCGGCCGCGCTCGGGCTGTGGTGGCTGACGCTGCCGCTGCTGGCGGTGGCGATCTGGGCGTATGCGCGCGATGGCCGCGTGCGTCGACCGAGGGCGGGCGCATGAGGCTGCTGCCGCGGGTGCACGACCTGTATGTCGGTCGCGTGGTGTTGTTCACCGTGCTGCTGACCTGGGCGGTGTTGCTGGGTCTGGACCTGATCAACGCGTTTGCCAGCGAGGCCAAGAGCATCGGCCAGGGCAGCTACAGCTTCGGCCATGCGGTGGCCTATGTGGCCTACACCGTGCCGCGCCGGGCGTACACCATGTTTCCCACCGCCGCGGTGATCGGCGCGCTGATGGGCCTGGGCCAGTTGGCCGCCACCTCCGAATTGACCGCGTTGCGCGCGCTGGGCGTGTCGCGCAAGCGCATGTCGGCCTCGGTGGTCGCGGCAATGGCGCTGCTGACCGCCGGCATGGTGATCAGCGGCGAGACCGTGGGCCCCTGGGCGCAGAACCAGGCCGACTCGCTCAAGGCCAGCGCCCGCTTCAACAGCAACATGGCGGCGGCGCGCTACTCGGGCCTGTGGGCGCGTGAAGGCAACACCTTCCTCAATGCGCTGAGCGGCGAGGAGAAGCTGCTCGATGGCGGCGGCACCGCGCTGGATCTGCATGACGTGCGGCTGTATCAGCTCGCTGCCGATGGCCGCCTGCAGCAGCTGACCTATGCATCCCTGGCCGAGAATCGCGATGGCGTCTGGACGCTGCGCCAGGTGCGTCGCGACACGTTCCAGGAACGCGCGGTGCAGCGCGAAACCTTCCCCGAGTTGCCGTGGCAATCGCAGCTCAGTCCGGCGGCGCTGGCCGCCGGCTTGGCCAAACCGCGCAATCTGTCCGCACGCGATCTGGAACAGAGCATCGAGTACCGGCGCCGCAACGGCCTGGATGCGCGCGATTACGAAGATCAGTACTGGAGCCGCTGGTTCTATCCGGTCAACGTGCTGGCGCTGTGCATGGCGGCGATTCCGTTTTCGTTCGGTTCGTTGCGTAGCGGCGGGTTGGGCAAGCGCCTGTTTCTGGGCATCCTGTTCGCGTTGGGCTTCTGGCTGTTGCAGCTGTTCTTCGGCCGGATGGCCGGCGCGCTCAAGCTGGATTACCGCATCGCCTATGCGCTGCCGCCGATGGTGATGCTTGGGGTATCGGCGTGGCTGTTCCGGCGGCGCAGCAGCTAAGCGCCATGCGACGGTTTAGCTGGGTCGGGCTGGCAATGTGCGTGCCCTACGCGGTGCTGATCGTGCAGTGCCAGCGGTTGGCGCATGCTCCGCATGTCAATGACAAAAGCCGGCTCGTGTGGGAGCAATTGCCGGTTTTGCCGCAGATGGTGTTAGCCGCGTCGTCAGGTCTTGGGCCTCTGTTCGACTGGTTGCCCTACGGGGTGGCGTATGCGTGGCTTGCGACACAAGCGTTCGTGATGCTGTATCTGTTCGGTTGGGCGCTGGATGAATTTTTCAGAGCCCGTGGCCGGTCAGGGCAGGGTGCATCGGCCGGGCAGGATGCGGCGACCCGGGACGAGGATCGGCGCTGAGCGCTGAGTGCGTTGGGTCGAACAGATCAAGTGGACGGGACGGTTGCGGCGTCGTGCCGGCACACCGCGTGCCCTGGCGTGTCGCGGCGTCATCGCCAGTCAGGGCGTCGGTTTAGAACTGCGTTGCAGCCTGGTCCCGCTTGCGCGGTCGTGCCACGCCAGCCGGTCGCGATCCAGCCACGCCCACCAGAATCCCAGCCCGCCCAGCGCCAGCGACAAGGTGCCGACGGCGTAGCGGATCCACAGCGCACGCCATGAGGCCTGCGGGCCGATCAGGCGCAGTCGCCACGGGCGCATGCCCAGGGTCTGACCACCGCGACGCCAGCTGACGGTGGCGTACACCCCGGCGGCGATCCAGCAACACAGCCACAACAGCCATTGCCAGCCACTGAAGGGGGCGATGTTTTCGCGCGCCGGGTGCCCGGCAAGCGTGAATCCCAGCGTGAACGCGGTGGAGATCAGCATCCAGAGCGCCACGACCGGCCAGAGGTCGTAGCACATCGCCAGCAGCCGCCAGCCCACCAGGGCAGGCGCGCGCGGGGGACGGGGCGCGGGGATCGAGGTCATGCCGCGAGCATAGCGGGCGTACCTTGCAGCGCAACGCCGCGCTGCGTCAGCGGCCTGCGCGGTTGGCGCCTGTGGATATCCGGCAGCGTTGGCGACGCGTGGAGCGTCGAGGCGTGCGCGCAGCGCTGCGGCGGCGGCATCGCAACGCACGCAGCACGTTCTATGCTGTGGCGATGTCTGCCAGCAATCCCGCCGAACGCCGTCAACTCGCCCAGCAGCTCCCGCCGCTGCAGGCCGCCGATGCCGCTGCCATCGAGCGGTTTCTGGACCGTTTCTGGGCCGAGCAGGGGGTGGCGCGGCAGACGCTGGACAGTTATCGGCGCGATCTCGAAGGCCTGGCACGCTGGCGCGATGGGGCCGGTGGCGGCTTGCTGGGGGTCGATCGTGCGGCGCTGTTCGATTATCTGGAATGGCGCGCCAACGCGCGCTACTCGCCGCGCAGTACCGCCCGGCTGCTGTCGACGCTGCGCGCGTTCTACGGGGTGTGCCTGCGCGATGGAGTGCGCAGCGACGACCCGACGGCGCTGATCGATCCGCCCCATCTGCCACGCTCGCTGCCCAAGGCGCTGACCGAGAGCCAGATCGAGGCGCTGCTGGCCGCGCCCGACATCGCCACGCCATTGGGCCTGCGCGACCGCGCCATGCTGGAGTTGATGTATGCCGCCGGCCTGCGGGTCAGCGAGCTGGTGAATCTGCCGGCGGTGGGGGTCAATCTGCGTCAGGGCGTGTTGCGGGTGACCGGCAAGGGCAGCAAGGATCGGCTGGTGCCGTTGGGCGAGGAATCCCAGCATTGGCTGGAATGCTATCTGCGCGATGCGCGCCCGCTGCTGGCCGATCACAAGCCGGTGGCCGCAGTGGATGGCCAGGTGCCGTTGTTCATCGATGCGGCGCGGCAGCCGCCCAGTCGCCAGCAGTTCTGGGCGCTGGTCAAACGCTACGCAGCGCTGGCCGGGATCGATCCGGCCACGGTCAGCCCGCACGGGTTGCGCCACAGCTTCGCCACGCATCTGCTCAACCACGGCGCGGACCTGCGCGCGCTGCAGATGCTGCTGGGTCACAGCTCGCTGTCGACCACGCAGATCTACACGTTGGTCGCGCGCCAGCATCTGCAGAAGCTGCACGCCGCCCATCATCCGCGCGGGTAGGCGGCTGCGGGACAGCGGGCCGGCATGCGCGTGTGGCGCAGCGGAGCGCGGGGATGTCTGTTGCGGCCCTGCATCGGACCGCCGACGGGGCCTGCCATGGGTGGGACGGCGATGCACGGCATGCAGTGGCGCATCCGGTCTTACTGGATCGGGAACGTGACCGCAGCGGTGCCGATCAGGTGATGTGTGGGTGTCGAGCCGCCTGCAGCGTGGGTTGCGCATGCGCGCCGGCCAGCCTGCGGGCACCCGTCACCCCTGCGGCACGCATGCAACCGGCCTGCATTCCCGCCGAGCAGCAAGCGGCGGCCAGGCTTCATGCGCGCTGTGCGAGAATCCATGCACCCCATTCCACTGGATGCGTGAATGTATCGTCTTGCCATCGCCGCGCTGCTGGGCGCGATCAGCCTTACCGCCTGCGCACAATCCTCGCAGCCTGCGGCAAGCACCGCCGGCGCCAAGCCAGCCGGCGCCGCTGCCCCCGCTGCCGCCGGCAATGTGGATCAGCGCGTGAGTACTGCACTCAAGGCGCTGGACCCGGACTTCAAGCCCGATTACATCGGCGCCGCGCCGTTTCCCGGCTTCCGCGAGGTCGTGGTGGGCGGGCAGGTGCTGTACGTCAGCGACGACGGCCGTTACCTGATCCAGGCGCAGCCGTTCGATATCCAGAACAAGCAGTTCGCCGCCAGCCCGGGCCTGCTGGCCTATCGCCGCAAGCAGCTGGAGACCGTTCCCAAGGCCGACCGTATCGTGTTCGCGCCGGCAAATCCCAAGTACACCGTGACGGTCTTCACCGACGTGGAATGCGGTTACTGCCGCAAGCTGCACAGCGAGATCGGCGAACTCAACAAGCAGGGAATCGCGGTGGAATACCTGGCGTTTCCGCGCATGGGCCTGGGCAGCCAGGACCACAAGGAGATGGTCGCGGTGTGGTGCGCCGCCGACCGCAAGCAGGCTCTGACGGCGGCCAAGTCCGGGCAGCCGGTGAACGCCAAGGACTGCAAGAACCCGGTGTCGATGGAATACACCCTGGGCCAGCGTCTGGGCGTCAACGGCACCCCGGCGATCTTTGCGCCGGACGGCACCCAGCTCGGTGGCTACCTGCCGCCGGCGCAGCTGCGCGAGGCGCTGGAAAAGCGCGCCGTCACCACGGCCGGCGGTAGCCGCTGAGGTCTCCGGCAGCGGCGCTGTGATGCTGCTTTGACGCCGGCCGCTGCGACGGTCGGCGTGATCGATCAAGAGGCCGGGATGCGCATGCATTCCGGCCTCTTGCGTTTCAGGGGGGCTGACGGTGTCGGTTGTGCGCTGTGAGAGCGGCGGCGGATCGGCGTTGGTCGGCGCTGCGTGGGTCGCCACCGCGTTGGTATCCGGGCCGGCGGCAGCTGCGCGCGGGAATCCTCGATGGCATCGCCATCCGCCTTTGGCCGTTGCCGCATCGGGCCGGAACGCGCCGCATCCAGGCAAGGCGGTGCGACGCATCACCCGACAGATCGGCAGCCGACCCACGTCGGGTCCGGCGCCGATGCATCCGCTCCGTTACAATCTGCAGCCCCGTTTCTGACACGGTTCCCCGGACATGATGGTCCTCGAGGGCGCTTCCGCCCTTTCGCCGTTCCGCCGCGCTCGGCTCGAAACCCGCCTGCAAACCCTCGTTCCCGCGCTGCGCATCACTGGCGCCTGGCACGTGTACTTCATCCGCGCCGAGGCCGGGCAAGCGCCCGACCAGGCCACCTTGCAGCGGATCCTGCAGGCCGAAGCGGCGCCCGCGCCGCGCGCCGAAGACGCCTCCTCGCGCTATGTGGTGCCGCGCCTGGGCACGCTGTCGCCGTGGTCGAGCAAGGCCACCGAGCTGGTGCGCGGGGCCGGGCAGCCGATCCAGCGCGTGGAGCGTGGCACCCGTATCGACCTGGCCGGCTGGCCGCAGGATGCCGCCGAGCAGGCGGCCGTGGCCAAGCTGCTGCACGACCCGATGACGCAGTCGCTGCTCGGTTCGGCCGCCGCCGCCGAGGCGCTGTTCAATGTGCCCGATCCCGGCCAGCTGCAGCGCGTGCCGCTGGATGGGCTGGAACAGGCCAACCGCGACCTGGGCCTGGCGCTGGCGCAGGACGAGATCGACTACCTGCGCGAACGCTTCGCCGCGCTGGGCCGCGACCCCGCCGACGTCGAGCTGATGATGTTCGCCCAGGCCAACTCCGAGCACTGCCGGCACAAGATCTTCAACGCCAGCTGGACCATCGACGGCAAGGAGCAGGAACGCTCGCTGTTCCGCATGATCAAGCACACCCACCAGCAGACCCCGCAAAACACCTTGTCGGCCTACAGCGACAACGCGGCGGTGGTGGAAGGCGTGCCGGCCGCGCGCTATCGCCCGGATCCGGCCAGCGGCGAATACCGCAGCGAGGCAGTGTTGCCGTCGGCGTTTGCGATCAAGGTGGAAACGCATAACCACCCCACTGCGATCGCGCCATTTCCCGGCGCGGCCACCGGTGCCGGCGGCGAGATCCGCGACGAAGGCGCCACCGGGCGCGGCGGCAAGCCCAAGGCCGGCTTGACCGGTTTCAGCGTGTCGCACCTGCGCATCCCGACCCTGCCACAGCCGTGGGAAGCGCCGCGCGCGCTGAATCCGCGCATGGCCCCGGCGCTGGACATCATGCTCGACGGCCCGCTGGGCGGCGCGGCATTCAACAACGAATTCGGCCGGCCGAACCTGCTCGGCTATTTCCGCAGTTTCGAACTGGCCGAAGGCCCGGGTCTGACCCGCGCCTACGACAAGCCGATCATGCTGGCCGGCGGCCTGGGCGCAATCGATCGCAACCAGGTCGAGAAGCTGCGCCTGCAGCCGGGCGATGCGGTGATCGTGCTGGGCGGCCCGGCGATGCTGATCGGCCTGGGCGGTGGTGCGGCCAGTTCGGTGGCGGCCGGCGACAGCGCCGAGGCGCTGGATTTCGCCAGCGTGCAGCGCGAAAACCCGGAGATGGAGCGCCGCTGCCAGGAGGTCATCGACCGCTGCGTGGCACTGGGCATCGACAACCCGATCCGCTGGTTCCACGACGTGGGTGCGGGCGGGCTGTCCAACGCCATTCCCGAATTGCTGCACGACTCCGGCGTGGGCGGCATCATCGACCTGGGCCGGGTGCTCAGCGACGACCCCTCGCTGTCGCCGCTGGAACTGTGGTGCAACGAATCGCAGGAACGTTATGTGCTGGGCGTTCCGCAGGCGCGCCTGGACGAATTCGCCGCGATTTGCGCGCGCGAGCGCTGCCCGTTTGCGGCAGTGGGCGTGGCCACGGCCGAGGAGCGGCTGGTGGTTGGGTATGGAGTCTTCGACTCCGGGATTGGAGATTCGGGATTCGGGATTCGCAACGGCGCGTTGCCGGCTGCCGATGCCGCTTCTGCCCATTCCCTATTCCCCACTCCCGATTCCCCGCTCCCGATCGATCTGCCGATGGATGTCCTCTTCGGCAAGGCGCCGAAGATGCATCGCGATGCAGTGCATCCGGCCGCGCCGCAGTGGCCGGTGTTGCAGACCGCCACGCTGGACTTGCAGCAGGCCGGTCTACGCGTGTTGGCGCATCCCACGGTTGCATCGAAGAGCTTTCTGGTCACCATCGGCGACCGCAGCGTGGGCGGTTTGACCGCGCGCGAGCAGATGATCGGGCCGTGGCAGCTGCCGCTGGCCGATTGCGCGATCACCCTGGCCGGTTTCGATACCTTTGCCGGCGAAGCGATGTCGATCGGCGAGCGCACCCCGCTGGCGTTGTTGAACGCAGCCGCGTCGTCCCGGATGGCAGTGGGCGAGGCGATCACCAACCTGTGCGCGGCCCCGGTGCAGACGCTGGACAGCATCAAGCTGTCGGCCAACTGGATGGCCGCCGCCGGTCACGCCGGCGAAGACGCCTTGCTGTACGACGCCGTGCGTGCGATCGGCATGGAACTGTGCCCGGCACTCGAACTGAGCGTGCCGGTGGGCAAGGACTCGCTGTCGATGCAGGCGCAGTGGGTTGAAGCCGGGATACGGGATTCGGCATTCGGGATTGGCAAAGCGCCAGAGCCGTCCGCTGTTGCGAATCCCCAATCCCCAATCTCCAATCCCATCGCTCACAAGAGCGTTTCACCTGTCTCGCTGATCATCAGTGCGTTCGCACCTGTCGGCGATGTGCGGACGCAGTTGACGCCGTTGCTGCGCAGCGATGAAGAGAGCGAGCTGTGGTTGATCGGCCTGGGGGGCGGCAAGCAGCGTCTGGGTGGCTCGGTGCTGGCGCAGGTGTATGCCGACGATGCGGCGTTGCCGGCGTTCGGCGGCGAAGTGCCGGATCTGGACGATGCGCAGCGGCTGCGTAGTTTCTTCGAGTTGATCCGTGCTGCGCGCGAGAGCGGTTTGTTGCTGGCGTATCACGATCGCAGCGATGGCGGTGCGTTCGCGGCGCTGTGCGAGATGGCGTTCGCCTCGCGGCAGGGGCTGGATATCACGCTGGATGCGTGGGGCGACGACGCGTTCCGTAGTCTGTTCAACGAAGAACTGGGCGCGGTGGTGCAGATCGCCAGCGAGGATCGCGCTGCGTTCGCCGATCTGGTCGAGCGGCATGCCTTGACCGAATGCGCGCAGCGCATCGCACGCCCCACCGGCGCGCCGCGCATCCGCGTGAGCGAGCAGGGCCGGGTGCTGGCCGAGTGGCGTTGGGAAGAATTGTTCGATGCCTGGTGGTCGGTGAGCCACGCCATGCAGAAACTGCGCGACAACCCGGATAGCGCCGACGAAGAGCGCGCGCTGGCGCGCGACTTCCAGGCGCCTGGACTGCGTCCGAGGCTGGTGTTCGATCCGTCCGAAGACGTGGCCGCGCCGTTCGTGGCGACCGGTGCGCGGCCCAAGGTGGCGATCCTGCGCGAGCAGGGGGTCAACGGGCAGATCGAGATGGCCTACAACTTCGAACGCGCCGGTTTCCGTGCGTTCGACGTGCACATGAGTGACCTGATCGAAGGACGTGTGGATCTGGCGCAGTTCTCCGGCTTCGCGGCCTGCGGCGGTTTCAGCTACGGCGACGTGCTGGGTGCCGGCCGTGGTTGGGCCACCTCGATCCTGGAGCGGTCGGCCTTGCGCGATGCGTTCGCCGCGTTCTTCGCCCGTAGCGATACGTTCGCGCTGGGCGTGTGCAACGGCTGCCAGATGCTCAGCCAGCTCAAGGACATCATTCCCGGCGCCGAGCATTGGCCGCGCTTTTTGCGCAATCGCAGCGAGCAGTTCGAAGCGCGCACTGCGTTGCTGGAAGTGGTGGAGTCGCCGTCGATCTTCCTGCGTGGCATGGCTGGCTCGCGTATTCCGGTGGCGGTGGCGCACGGCGAAGGCCGTGCCGAGTTCGACTCCGTGGTGGACCAGGCCGCCGTGCGGGTGGCCTTGCGCTTCATCGATGGCGATGGTGCGGTTGCATCGCACTACCCGCTCAATCCGAACGGCTCGCCGGACGGCATCACCGGGCTGACCAGCACCGATGGACGCGCCACCATCCTGATGCCGCATCCCGAGCGCACCCCGCGCACGGCGAACCTGAGTTGGCACCCGGCCGACTGGGGTGAGGACTCGCCGTGGTTGCGCATGTTCCGCAATGCGCGCGTGTGGTGCGGTTGATGCAGTAGTGCGCGCCTGATCCCGTCTGGCGGCAGTGAAAAACCCGGTGGCCGTGTGCAGCGATGCACACGGCCACTGTCGTTTTCGCTGTTGTCGTTTTTTGTGCCTGCGCCAGTGCGCGCTTGTTCGAGCGCTGCACTGCAGCGGTGGCGGGCGCGAGCAATGGGGGTGTGGCTGCCGCGCTTTTGCAGTGGGCGCAGGTGTTGCGTGGATGCTGTCTTGCAGGCGCGCGGCGCGCAACCCTGCGTGCAGGCCATGGCGACATGCGGCGACATGCGCCGATAACGCAGGCGCCGGGACCAGCCACACCGGGCGCTTGCCGCGCTGCAGGCCGCCATCCACCGCGTCGCGCGCGCTGGATGGAATTGCGCAACGTCCATCTACACAGACGTCAGGAAGTCGACGCGGGAACGTGGTGCGCGCCGCATCGTCATTTCCCTGGCGCAGGCGTTGGCCGCTGTCCTACCCGGCAGCGTGGACTATCTGCCGACAGTCTGGCTGGCACGCCGCAGACCTGGGCTTTGCGGCATGCGAGCGCTGAGTTTGCGCAACCGCGCTCGCCGGCGTTCCGGCGGGCGGCGTTTTTGTCGGCCTCGGATACGCGTATTCATCTCTGAAATGTCTTTAAAGACAGGATCTAGGTCTCTGTTTTCCAAAGAATTATCAAAAAATTAATAAAAGCGGACAGAACTGTGACGCAAATCACGCCTGGTGCTGCTTTACGTCAAAAACTTGACGCCTTATTTGGCGGCTGTTAACACTTCGCTCAGTTCTATGGTTGGGTAGCGTTCATTTTTTGACTATCCAGATGCCGCTCTCCGCGCATCGCCCTCAGGCCCATGGCGCCAATAACCACAGGAAATTGAAGTGGCTGGAAGGCCACATGGCTGTGGGTGTTCGCCAAAACCAGTCCAAAACTTCAGGAGTCGTGCGTCGATGAATCGGATTTATCGCAAGGTCTGGAACAAATCGTTGGGTGTATGGGCCGTGGCATCGGAATTGGCCACTGGCGATAGCCCGGGTGCAACGACCGCCGCCGCCTTCATCGACCGCCGCCAGAGCCGTTGCCTGGTCGCTGCGATCGCCCTGGCGCTTGGTAGCGCCGGGATCGCAATCCCCCTTTCTGCAATAGCCCAATCGGTTGAGGTCGGCCGCAACGCGTCGGCGTCGGCCAGCAATGCCACCGCCATCGGTGGCAACAGCCACGCCAGTGCGACCGGTGCGCTTGCCAGCGGCGCCGACAGCAGCGCCAGCGGTGTCAACAGCAGCGCCATCGGTCGCCAGACCAACGCCATCGGCGAAAACGCGGTGGCCATCGGCTACAACAGTTTCGTGCGCCAGAGCGGCGAAAACGGCGTCGCGCTCGGCGCCAATGCCGGCGTGACCGGCGCCAACTCGGTGGCCTTGGGCGCAGGCTCGCGCACTCACGAAGACGACGTGGTGTCGGTCGGCAGCGGCAATGGTCGCGGCGGCCCGGCGACACGCCGCATCACCAACCTCAGCGCTGGCGTCAACGCCACCGATGCGGTCAACGTGGCGCAGTTGCAAGACGTGGCCGAAGTGGCCGAAGACACCGCAACGTTCTTCAAGGCGACACCTGGCGAAGACAGCGTCGGCGCCTATGTCGAAGGCGATAGCGCGCTGGCTGCCGGCGATGCCGCCAATGCGGTGGGCACTGCGACCACCGCGCTGGGAACCGGCGCCAATGCAGTGGCCGACAATGCCACTGCAGTCGGTGCAAATGCGCTCGCATCCGGCCAGAACAGCGCCGCTTTCGGCCATAACGCGCAGGCCAACGGCCCAGGCAGCGTGGCGGTCGGCGGTGCGGCGGTGGACGAAAATGGTGCGCCGTTGATCACCAGCGGCGGGGTACCGGTCACCACCGGCGCCACCAGTGCCGGCGTCGGCGGAACCGCCGTGGGCGCCAGCGCCAATGCCGACGGTTTCGCTGCCTCGTCGTTCGGCGTCGGTGCGTATGCAGCCGGTGCGCAAGCGTCCGCGTTCGGTGCGGTTGCCAATGCGGCGGGCGATTACGCCACCGCCGTGGGCACCCAGACCAGCGCCAGCGGCACCAGCAGCACGGCTGTCGGTGGTCCGGTGGATCTCATTCCAGGTCTGGGGGCCTTCGTGCAGACCCAGGCCAGCGGCGAAGCAGCCACCGCGCTCGGTGCCGGTGCGATCGCATCGGGCACCTACACCACGGCGGTGGGCACGCTCAGCGAAGCCTCCGGCATCGAGGCCACCGCGGTGGGTTACTTCGCCTATGCACCTGGCGAAGGCGCCACGGCCGTCGGTCCGGAATCCTGGGCCAGCGGTGAATTGAGTACGGCGCTGGGGTACTACAGCACCGCACGCGGTGCCAACTCGGTGGCGCTAGGCGCGAACGCTGTGGCCACGCGCGCCAACACCGTGTCGGTGGGTGCGGCCGGCGATGAGCGCCAGATCACCAGCGTTGCCGCCGGTACCGAAGGCACCGACGCGGTCAATCTCAACCAGCTCACCGCCGTGTCCGCTGTCGCCGGCAACACGGCGCGCACGTTCGTGGCCACCGGTGATGGCAGCGCGCTTGCCGAAGGCGTCGACAGCGTTGCGGTCGGCTCCAATGCGTCGGCGCTCGCCGACTACAGCACCGCGCTGGGTTCGAGCAGCCAGGCATCGGCGGTCAACACCACGGCGGTCGGCAGCGGCGCGGTCGCCACCGTCAACAACGCCACCGCGCTCGGCTTCAACAGCATCGCCAGCGATCGTTACGCCACGGCGGTGGGCGCCGACAGCGCCGCGTCGGGGTTCTACGGCACTGCGGTGGGCGGCACCAGCGTGGCCAATGGCCGCGGCGGCACCGCGATCGGTTTTGAGAGCATCGCCAACGGCCTGGAATCCACCGCGTTGGGGTTTGCCAGCGTGGCCTGGGGAGACACCAGCACGTCGGTGGGTGCGGAAAGCAGCGCCTACGGCGATGACAGTGCCGGCTTCGGATTTGGCGCCAGCGCGGGCGGCAGCAGCGCGGTCTCGATCGGCGCGCGCAGCAGTGCGCTCGGCACCGGCAGCGTCGCCGTGGGTGCGCTCAGCAATGCCTGGGGCGATGGCAGCATCGCGATCGGTGCAGACACGTTCGTGGAGAACCAGCAGAGCATCGCCATCGGCAATGCGGCGCAGGTGTCGGCCGACAACAGTGTGGCGCTCGGTGCGGGAGCCGTCGCCGATCGTGCCAACACGGTATCGATTGGCGCTGTCGGCGGCGAGCGTCAGATCACCAATGTCGCCGCCGGCACCGAAGGCACCGATGCGGTGAATCTGGACCAGCTCAACGCGGTCGGCGAAACCGCCGGCGCCACCGCACGCCTGTATGCAGGCACCGGTGATGGCACTGCCCTTGCGCAGGGCGAGGACGCCACTGCTGCCGGTTCCAACGCCAGCGCAGACGGCGATTACAGCAGCGCATTCGGCTCCGGCAGCCAGGCGATCGGCACCGGCGCATCGGCAGTTGGCAGTGGTGCCAGCGCCACCGCGCAGTTGGCCAGTGCAACTGGTTACAACGCCGCCGCCAGCGGTTACGGCAGCGTGGCCAGTGGCGCCTACAGCCAGGCCAGCGGCGATTATGCGGTGGCCGTGGGCGGCGAGAGCGAAGCGGCCGGTGCGCAGAGCACCGCGCTCGGTGCAGCGGCCGGCGCCTATGGCGATGGTTCGCTGGCCGCCGGCACGCTGAGCGTGGCCGATGGCAGCGAAACCACCGCGATGGGATATTTCGCCAGTGCCAGCGGCGAATCGGCCACGGCGGTGGGCGCAGAGAGCGTGGCCGATGGCACCAGCGCTGCCGCGTTCGGCTTCGGCGCCGAGGCGGTCGGCAACTACACCACCGCCCTGGGCGGCTATTCCAGCGCGACCGGTTTCAACAGCACCGCGCTGGGCAATTTCAGCGCCGCCAGCGGCTCCAACACCGTGGCCGTGGGCGGCGACGCCACCGCGACCGGCGACTACAGCGTTGCAGCAGGGCAAGGCAGTGTGGCCAGCGGCTACAACAGCGTGTCGGTTGGTGGCGCATTGCTCGGCTTGGTGCCGACCGAAGCCTCCGGCGACTACTCCACCGCCGTCGGCGGCGCGGCATGGGCGCCAGGCCGCAACAGCACGGCGCTGGGTAACTTCGCCGAATCCAGCGGCGACAGCAGCGTGGCACTGGGCGCCGATTCGGTGGCCGATCGTGATTTCGCGGTGTCGGTGGGCAGCGCCGGCAACGAGCGTCAGATCACCAATGTGGCCGCCGGCACCCAGGGCACCGATGCGGTGAACCTGGACCAGCTCACTGCGGTTGCCGAAACCGCGCAGACCACCAGCAAGTATTTCCAGGCCAGCGGCAGCGCCGACAGCGATGCCGGCGCCTATGTCGAAGGCGACAACGCCCTGGCCGCAGGCGAGGGCGCCAATGCCACCGGCAGCGGCGCCACCGCACTGGGTGCCGGCGCGCAGGCGGTGGTCGATAACGCCACCGCGGTGGGCGCGGACGCCTTGGCCAGCGGGATCGGCGCGGCAGCGTTGGGCAACAATGCCCAGGCCCTTGGCGAAAACAGCAGCGCCGTTGGCGCCAACGCGCTGGCCGGCGATGTCGGCGCCACCGCAAATGGTGCCGGCGCGCAGGCGCTGTCGACCTACAGCACCGCGCTCGGCAGCGAGGCGGTGGCGTCCGACAACCAGGCCACCGCCACCGGCTTCCGCAGCACTGCCTCCAACATCGGCAGCACCGCGCTGGGCGGTTACAGCGAAGCCACCGGCTATCTGTCGTCGGCACTGGGGTATGGCGCGGTCGCTTCCAGCGACTACACCACCGCCGTCGGTGTCGCGTCGCTGGCCTCCGGCGTCAGCGCCGTGGCGGTGGGCGAGTTCAGCGAAGCCACCGGCGATGAAAGTGTTGCCGTGGGTGGCAGCACGTTCTCCGGCTTTGTGCCGGCGCGCGCGTCCGGCACCGGCGCCGCAGCCTTCGGTGCAGGTGCGTGGGCAACGGCCGACTACACCACCGCCATTGGTTGGAATTCCTATGCAGATGGCGTCAATGCCAGCGCAGTGGGCCAGAGCGCGGCAGCGCTCGCCGACAACACGCTTGCGGTAGGCGGCGGAAGCCGCGCCGATGCGATCGGTGCCAGCGTGGTGGGGGTGGATGGCTCGGCCACCGGCATCAACAGCACCGGCGTCGGTCGCCAGGTCAATGTGATCGGCGAGAATGCGGTGGCGGTGGGCTACAACGCGTTCGTGCGCCAAAGCGCGGTCAATGGCGTGGCGCTCGGTGCCAATGCCGGTGCGACCGGCGCCGATTCGGTGGCGTTGGGCTCCGGTTCGCGCAGCTACGAAGCCGACACCGTGTCGATCGGCAGCGGCAATGGTCGCGGCGGTCCGGCAACGCGTCGCTTGGTCAATGTCAGCGATGGTCAGACGGCCAGCGACGCGGTCAACAAGCGCCAGCTGGATGCAGTGGCGGCCGATGTGCAGACCACCAGTGGCATGGTGCAGACCACCGGCGACGGTGTGGCCACTGCAACCGGCGATCGCAGCAGTGCTGTCGGTGCAGGCGCCACGGCCAGCGGTGCGCGCAGCGTCGCAATCGCGGCCGGCAGCCGGGCATCGGCCACCGGTGCCAGTGCCATGGGCGTGGACAGCAGCGCCAGCGGCGTGAACAGCACCGCGATGGGCCGGCAGACCAACACCATCGGCGAAAACGGCGTGGCGTTGGGCTACAACTCCTTCGTGCGCCAGAGCGGCGCCAATGCGGTGGCGCTGGGTGCCAATGCCGGTGCCAGCGGCGCCGATTCGGTGGCGTTGGGCTCGGGGTCGCGCACCTACGAGGCCGACACCGTATCGGTCGGTAGCGGCAACGGTCGCGGCGGCCCGGCCACGCGGCGCATCGTCAATGTCGGCAGCGGCGCGATTGCCAGTGCCAGCACCGATGCGATCAACGGCGGACAGCTGTTCCAGTCGCTGAGCAATGCGGCCAGCTTCCTCGGCGGTGGCGCGGCGATCGGTGCGCAAAGCGTGTTCGTGGCGCCGACCTATGTGATCCAGGGCGCCAGCTACAACAACGTCGGGGCGGCATTGACCGCGTTGGACAGCAAGGTCAGCGAGCTGGACGCACGTGGTGGCGTGGCACCTGCCGGCACGGCCGCACGCACAGCGTCGCTGCGCACTGCAGCGATGCCTGCGGTTGTCTCCACTGCAGCCAGCGCCTCGGCGGTGGATGTCACCGATGCGACCGCCAGCGTGCAGGGCACACCCACCGCTGCAGTGGCCGGTACCACGCCGGCAGCGACATCGACGGCGGTGGGAACCGCTGCGGTGGCCAACCACGTCACCGGCACGGCGATCGGTGGCAGCGCCTATGCGCATGGCCCCAACGACACCGCCATCGGCAGCAACGCCCGCGTCAATGCCGACGGCAGCACGGCGGTGGGCGCCAACACGCAGATTGCGGCAGTGGCGACCAATGCGGTGGCGATGGGCGAGGGCGCGCAGGTCAGTGCGGCGTCCGGTACCGCCATCGGCCAGGGCGCACGTGTCAGTGCGCAGGGTGCTGTCGCGCTGGGCCAGGGCTCGGTCGCCGATCGCGCCAACACGGTATCGGTGGGCAGCGTTGGCGGCGAGCGGCAGGTCGCCAATGTGGCTGCCGGTACGCGTGCCACCGATGCGGTCAACAAGGGCCAGCTGGACAACGGCGTTGCCGCCGCCAACAGCTATACCGACAGCCGCTACAACGCGATGGCCGACAGCTTCGAAAGCTATCAGGGCGATATCGAAGACCGCCTGCGTCGGCAGAACCGTCGCCTGGATCGTCAGGGCGCGATGAGTTCGGCGATGTTGAACATGTCCGCCAGCGTGGCGGGTATCGCCTCGCAGAACCGCGTCGGTGCGGGTGTCGGTTTCCAGAACGGCGAATCGGCGTTGTCGGTGGGCTATCAGCGTGCGATCAGTCCGCGCGCCACGCTGACCGTGGGCGGCGCACTCAGTGGCGACGACAGTTCGATCGGCGTGGGTGCCGGCTTCGGTTGGTAACGCGCCGATGCATGACACGCAGCGGCGCCGATGTGCGCCGCTGCGCTAGAGCAAGGCCCGAGGGGGCGGGCAAGGACCGTGGCTGGGCCGGCCAACGGATTCGCATGGAGTGATGGCCGTACCAGGAATGGCGAGCGGAAACGCAGCGAGCCGCAATGCGGTTGCGCAGCGGTGTCGAGCGCCGGCCCAAAGCCTGATCCACGTAAAACACGAAGAGGATTTCACCGTGATCGACAAGCATTTCCGTCTCTCCCCGCTGACCGGCGCCATCTTGATGATGGCCCTGGGTGCATCGGGCACGCTCGCTGCCGCTCCGCAACTGCTGGTCAAGGAACCGACCCAGGCAGCGCCGGACGGTGCCGCATTCAGTAGTCGCCTGATCGTGCGCTACAAGGACAACACCGCTGCTGCGACCGATCGCAGCAGCAAGCTGAGCGCTGTGCAGGCGGCGGTCGGCCGCGTCGGCGCGAGCACTGGCGCACGCAGCAGCGCTGCCGCCGCAAAGGCGACGTATGTGCGCAAGCTCGGCATCGGTTCGGACCTGATCAAGCTGTCCAGCACGCTGACCGGCGCGCAGGTGGACAAGGTGGTGGCCGAGCTCAAGAACGACCCGTCCGTGGCGGACGTGCAGATCGATCGCATGCTGCGTCCGGTGGAAATCAAGAAGGGCGTTGCCGCCACCGATGTGACCCCGCAGCTGGTTCCCAACGACCCGTTTTACGCGCAGTACCAGTGGCATTTGAGCAATCCCAACGGCGGCGTCAATGCGCCGGCCGCATGGGATCTGTCGCAGGGCGCCGGCGTGGTGGTGGCGGTGCTGGATACCGGCATCCTGCCGGGTCATCCCGACTTTGCCGGCAATCTGCTGCAGGGCTACGACTTCATCAGCGATGCGGAAGTCTCGCGCCGCCCGACCGATGCCCGCGTGCCCGGCGCGCTGGATTACGGCGACTGGCAAGAAGCCGACAACGTCTGCTACACCGGGTCGGTGGCCCAGGACAGCTCCTGGCACGGCACCCATGTCTCGGGCACCGTCGCCGAAGCGACCAATAACGGCTTAGGCATGGCCGGCGTCGCTCCAAAGGCCACCATCCTGCCGGTGCGCGTGCTCGGCCGCTGCGGCGGCTACACCTCCGACATCGCCGACGCGATCGTGTGGGCCTCCGGCGGCAGCGTCGACGGCGTGCCCGCCAACGCCAACCCGGCCGAAGTGATCAACATGAGCCTGGGCGGCGGCGAGCCCTGCGATTCGGCCACCCAGCTGGCGATCAACGGCGCGGTGGGGCGCGGTACCACCGTGGTGGTAGCGGCAGGCAACAGCGGCGAAGATGCGGCCAACCATTCGCCGGCCAGCTGCAACAACACCATCACCGTGGGTGCCACCCGCATCACCGGCGGCATTACCTACTACTCCAACTACGGCAGCAAGGTGGACCTGTCCGGTCCGGGCGGCGGCGGCAGCGTGGACGGCAACCCGGGCGGTTACATCTGGCAGGCCGGCTACACCGGTGCGACCACGCCAACCTCGGGAAGCTATACCTATATGGGCTTGGGTGGCACCTCGATGGCGTCCCCGCATGTGGCGGGCGTGGTGGCCCTTGTGCAGAGCGCAGCGATCGGCCTGGGCGAGGGCCCGCTGACTCCGGCTGCGGTCGAGGCATTGCTCAAGCAGACCAGTCGCCGCTTCCCGGTGACCCCGCCGGCCGGCACCCCGATCGGCAGCGGCATCGTCGATGCCAAGGCGGCCCTGGAAGCGGTGCTGGCCGAGCCCTGCGATCCGGCCACCGAGACCTGCGCGCCGACCGCCATCGCCTTGACCAACAAGGTGCCGGTGACCGGCCTGAGCGGCACCTATGCCGGCTCCGCGCTGTACAGCTTCGAGGCCAAGGCCGGCGCCGTGCTCAGCGTGATGACCTACGGCGGCACCGGCGATGTGTCGGTGTACGTGAGCTTCGAGGCAGAGCCCAGCGCGACCAGCTACGACGCCAAGTCGACCCGTCCCGGCAACAGCGAAACCGTGCGCTTCACTGCGCCCAAGGCTGGCACGTATTACATCAAGTTGGTGGGTGCGGCGGACTACGCGAAGCTGACGCTCGTTGCACGACAGTAAGTAGCTGCAGAGTGTGACCAATGCCCCCGGCCAATCACCGGGGGCATTGTTTTTTCAGGCGATCGGGATGTGCGCGGTTGAACGCCACGGCAAACTGCTACAGTCGGCGCCGGACCAGTGGAGACGAGTGTGAACGCGGTTGCCGTCGATCCAATTGAGCAGAAAAATGCCCAGACGCGCATCGTCGAAGCGCTGCTCGAACGCCGTCGCCTGAAAGACACCGATCTGCTGCGCGCGCGCCAGCTGCAGGCCGAATCCGGTATGGACCTGCTGGCTCTGCTGGGCCGTCTGGGCCTGGTGTCCGAACGCGATCATGCAGAAACCTGCGCCGAAGTCCTCGGCCTGCCGCTGATGGATGCACGCCAGCTCGGCGATACCCCACCGGAAATGCTGCCCGAGGCGCAGGGCCTGTCGCTGCGCTTTCTCAAGCAATTCCATCTGTGCCCGGTCGGCGAGCGCGATGGCCGGCTGGAGCTATGGATTGCCGATCCGTACGACGATTACGCGATCGATGCGGTGCGCCTGGCCACCGGGTGCGCGTTGATATTGCAGGTCGGCCTGCGCTCGGAAATCGACGACCTGATCGAGCGCTGGTACGGCCAGGGTCGCAGTGCGATGGGCACCATCGTGGAAACCGCCGACGGCGATGCCAACAGCAGCGACGACATCGAAGCGCTGCGCGACCTGGCCTCCGAAGCGCCGGTGATCCGGCTGGTGAACCTGGTGATCCAGCATGCGGTGGAACTGCGCGCCTCGGACATCCATATCGAACCGTTCGAAAGCCGGCTCAAGGTGCGTTACCGCGTCGATGGCGTGCTGGTGGAAGGCGAAAGCCCGCCGGCCAAGCTCACCGCCGCGGTGATCAGCCGCATCAAGATCATGGCCAAGCTCAACATCGCCGAGCGCCGCCTGCCGCAGGACGGCCGCATCATGCTGCGCGTGCAAGGCAAGGAGCTGGACCTGCGCGTCAGCACCGTGCCCACTGCGCATGGCGAGAGCGTGGTGATGCGTCTGCTCGATCGCGAAACGGTGGTGTTCGACTTCTACAAGCTGGGCTTTACCGAAGACTTCCTGCCGCAGTTCCGCAAGGTGCTGGAGCAGCCGCACGGCATCATGCTGGTGACCGGCCCGACCGGCTCGGGCAAGACCACCACGCTGTACACCGCGTTGAGCCAGCTCAACACCTCGGATGTGAAAATCATCACCGTCGAAGACCCGGTGGAATACCAGATCGAAGGCATCAACCAGATCCAGGCCAAACCGCAGATCGGGCTGGATTTCGCCAATGCGCTGCGCAGCATCGTGCGTCAGGATCCAGACATCATCATGATCGGCGAAATGCGCGATCTGGAAACCGCGCGCATCGCGATCCAGTCCGCGCTCACCGGCCATCTGGTGTTGTCCACGCTGCACACCAATAACGCGGCCGGCGGCATCACCCGCCTGCTCGACATGGGTGTGGAAGATTATCTGCTCACCTCCACCATCAACGGCATCCTGGCGCAGCGTCTGGTGCGCAAGCTCGACCTGGACAACGCCGAACGCTATGCGGCATCGCCGGAAGAAATCGAACGCTTCAACCTGCGCCGCCTGCAGCCGGAGGGCGAGATCTACCTGTATCGTCCGCGTCCCTCGGCCGCTGCGCCGACCGGTTATCTCGGCCGCACCACCATCGTCGAATTCCTGGTGATGAACGACGAGCTGCGGCGTGCGGTGATGCGCCGTGCCGGCATGGGCGAGATCGAACAACTGGCTCGCAACGCCGGCATGCGCACGATGTACGAAGACGGCCTGTCCAAGGCCTTGCGCGGCGAAACCACCATCGAAGAAGTGCTGCGCGTGACGGAGGATGCGTGAGCGTCAATGGAGCAACAGCGGGCATCGGATGCTCAGGATCGCAAGATAACCAGAGCAGCGTCTTGGCAATGCGGTGTCTGCGCCGAATCGCGCCAACACGACGCAGCATCCTGCTTTCCCCGATTCCCGATTCCCGACTCCCCATTCCCGGCCCCACTGCCTGATGCCCCTGTACCGCTACAAAGCACTCGACGCGCACGGCGAAATGCTCGATGGCCAGATGGAAGCGGCCAGCGATGCGGACGTGGCGCTGCGTCTGCAGGAACAAGGCCACCTGCCGGTGGAAACGCGTCTGGCCACTGGCGAAAACGATTCGCCTTCGCTGCGCATGCTGCTGCGCAAGAAGCCGTTCGACAACGCCGCGTTGGTGCAATTCACCCAGCAACTGGCGACCTTGATCGGTGCCGGGCAGCCGCTGGATCGTGCGTTGTCGATCCTGATGGATCTGCCCGAAGACGAAAAAAGCCGGCGCGTGATCGGCGATATCCGCGACACCGTGCGCGGCGGCGCGCCACTGTCCTCGGCGCTGGAGCGCCAGCATGGGCTGTTTTCCAAGCTGTACATCAACATGGTGCGTGCAGGCGAGGCCGGCGGCAGCATGCAGGACACCTTGCAACGGTTGGCCGATTACCTGGAGCGCAGCCGCGCGCTCAAGGGCAAGGTGATCAACGCGTTGATCTATCCGGCGATCCTGTTGGCGGTGGTCGGTTGCGCATTGTTGTTCTTGCTCGGCTATGTGGTGCCGCAATTCGCGCAGATGTACGAAAGCCTGGATGTGGCCTTGCCGTGGTTCACCCAGGCAGTGCTGAGCGTGGGCCTGTTGGTGCGCGACTGGTGGCTGGTGCTGGTCGTGGTGCCGGCCATGCTGGGGCTGTGGCTGGACCGCAAGCGCCGCAACGCGGCATTTCGCGCCGCGCTGGACGAATGGCTGCTACGGCAGAAAGTGATCGGCAGCCTGATCGCACGGCTGGAAACCGCACGGCTGACGCGCACCCTGGGCACCTTGTTGCGTAACGGCGTGCCGTTGCTGGCGGCCATCGGGATCGCGCGCAACGTGATGTCCAATGTCGCCCTGGTTGACGATGTCGCCACCGCTGCCGACGACGTCAAGAACGGTCATGGCCTGGCGCTGTCGTTGGCGCGCGGCAAGCGGTTTCCGCGACTGGCCTTGCAGATGATCCAGGTGGGCGAGGAATCGGGCGCGCTGGATACGATGCTGCTCAAGACCGCCGACACCTTCGAGCTGGAAACCGCGCAAGCCATCGACCGCGCGCTGGCCGCGCTGGTGCCGCTGATTACGCTGGTGTTGGCCTCGGTAGTGGGGCTTGTCATCATTTCGGTGCTCGTACCGCTGTATGACCTTACCAATGCCATCGGATAACGTGGCGGCGTATTCACAATGACTTTCCGGTGACCGCGCCGCATCCATGCGGGAACCATTGCAATGCCCGCCCTATCATCTGTTGGCGGCAGTATTCTTCATCGACGTGCAAGGACATCGTTCATGATCAAGCGTTCCATCACCCGTAGTCCATCGCGTGCAGGCCAGGCCGGCATGAGCCTGCTGGAAATCATCATCGTCATCGTGCTGATCGGCGCGGTGCTGACCTTGGTCGGCAGCCGTGTGCTCGGTGGCGCCGATCGCGGCAAGGCCAACCTGGCCAAGTCGCAGATCCAGACGCTGGCTGGCAAGATCGAAAATTTCCAGCTCGATACCGGCAAGTTGCCGAGCAAGCTCGACGATCTGGTCACCCAGCCGGGCGACAGCAGCGGGTGGCTCGGCCCGTATGCCAAGCCGGCCGAACTCAACGACCCATGGGGGCACACCATCGAATACCGCGCGCCGGGCGATGGGCAGCCGTTCGATCTGATCAGCCTGGGCAAGGACGGCCGTCCCGGTGGCAGCAGCTACGACTCGGACATCAAGTACCAATAAGCCCTCGCCATGCGCGTTGCGTGTCAGCCGTTGCGTCATCGGGATGGAGGAGCCGGCCCTGGTCGTACCCGCACGCGTGGCACCTCGCTGCTGGAGATGCTGCTGGTCATCGCCTTGATCGCGATGGCCGGGGTATTGGCCGCTGCCGCATTGAATGGCGGGATCGACGGCATGCGCCTGCGTACCGCCGGCAAGGCGATCGCCTCGCAACTGCGGTATACGCGCACCCAGGCGATCGCCACCGGCACCCCGCAGCGCTTTCTGATCGATCCGCAGCAGCGCCGTTGGGAAGCGCCTGGCGGCCATCACGGCGATTTGCCGTCGTCGCTGGAGGTGCGTTTCACCGGCGCGCGGCAGGTGCAATCGCGGCAGGATCAGGGTGCCATCCAGTTCTTCCCCGATGGCGCCTCCACCGGCGGGCGCATCGATCTGCGCGTCAAGGACGCGATCTGGCGCGTGGACGTGGGCTGGATCACCGGGGAAGTGCGTTCCGGGCAAGTGCGGACACCGACGCCATGAAGCGCCAGCGCGGTTACACCTTGATCGAAGTGATCGTCGCCTTTGCGTTGCTGGCCCTGGCCTTGAGCCTGTTGCTGGGATCGTTGTCCGGTGCCGCGCGGCAGGTGCGCGCAGCCGACGAAAGCACGCGCGCCACCTTGCATGCGCAATCGTTGCTGGCATTGCAAAACATCGACAAACCGTTGCTGCCCGAACAGCAACAGGGCACGTTCGAAGACGGACATTTTCGCTGGTCGATGGATGTACGCCCTTACGACGAACCGCGACGCAATCCGCAGGCACCGGTCGCTCCCGGTGCGCACACGCTGCTGCAGCTGACCCTGGTGGTGCGCTGGGGCGAGCAGCCCAATCAGGTCTTGCAGTGGCGCAGCTTGCGGCTGGTCGCTGCAACCCAGGGCAGCGCCCCGTGAGCCGTTCGCGCCATGCCGGTTTTACGCTGATCGAAGTGCTGCTGGCGACGATGCTGCTGGTTGGCGGGCTGGCATTGGCGTTTGCCACGCTGCGCTCGGCCAGCGCGGTGAGTCAGCGTGGCGAGGCGATCGCCCAGCGCAGCGAGCGCGTGCGTGCGGTGGAAGAATTCCTGCGTCGGCGGCTGGCGGCGACACTGCCGATCGCAATGGGCATCGACCCGCAGAGTCAGCAGCCGATGTTGTTCGTCGGCGAGCCGCAGCGCATGCGCTTTGCCGCCGATGTGCCGGATTATCTGGGCCGTGGCGGGCCGTATCTGCATGACCTGTCGGTGGCCGGCGATGGCGACCAGCGCACGCTGCTGATCGCGCTGACCATGTTGCAATCGGGCAAGTCGATCGACGAAGCCACCACGTTGCCGCCGGAAACGCTCGCCGACGGCGTGCAGCAGGTGAGCTTTCGTTATCGCGGCATGGATCCGCAAAACGGCCGCCTGAGCGCGTGGCTGCCGCAATGGGAGTGGCACGACCGTCTGCCGCTGCTGGTGCGCATCGACATCCGCAGCGGTGGTGCCGCCTGGCCGCCGATGGTGGTGGCGTTGCCGCAGTCCGGCAATGCCGGAGCGATGGGACAATGAGCACGATGCGCGGCGCCGCCCTGGTGTTGGTGTTGTGGTTGATTGCCCTGCTGACCGCGATGATCGGCGCATTCGCGCTGACCGCACGGGTGGAAGCGCTGCAAGGCAGCATGTTGCGTAACGGCGCGCAGGCGCAGGAATACGCACGCGCGGGCCTGGAATACGCGTTGTCGCGCCTGCAGAGCGGCGATACGCAGGCACGCTGGCGCGCCGATGGCCGGCGCTATCGTTGGCGGATGGACGATGCCACGGTGGAGATCCGCATCATCGACGAGAGCGGCAAGGTGGATCTGAACATGGCCGAGCCCGCGTTGCTTGCCGGCTTGGTGCGCGCGGTCGGTGGCGAGCGGGCCAGCGCCGCGCGCATTGCCGGTGCCATCGTCGATTGGCGCGATGGCGACTCGCTGAGTCAGCCGGGCGGTGGCGCCGAAGACCGTGATTACGCCGACGCCGGGCTGCCATATGGCGCAAAGGACAGCCCGTTCGAAACCCTGGGCGAGTTGCGACTGGTGCTGGGCATGGAGGGTGAGTTGTATCGCAAGCTGTTGCCCAACCTCACGCTCTACAGCGGTCGCTCGCGCCCGGAACCGCGCTTTGCGCCCGGCCCGGTGCTGACCGCGATGGGCCTGGATGCGCAGCAATTGCTGGCCCAGCGTGACGCGCCGCTGGGTTTGCCGGGCAGCGAGGCGACGTTGGGTGGCTCGGACACTTATAGTATCGAGAGCCGGGCGCGCTTGAGTCAGGGACGCGAGGCTGTATTGCGTGCGGTCGTGTCCACAAGCGCGTCCGCATTACCGGGATCGGCCTATACCGTGTTGCGTTGGGAAGAGGGAGCAGCAGTGCAATGACCGCATGGCGGGATAGCTTGGGTCGCATCGGCGTACGCGCCATGCCGGGAGCCGGAGGCTTCTGGCGTTGGTGGCAGCAATCGTTGCTGGCCTGGTTGCCGCAGCGCTGGCAATGGCAGTTGGGCCTGTCGCAGGCGCGCCTGTTGCTGCAGCTCGATGGCGATGCGCTGCAGCTGCTGCGCCAGCGCGATCACAGCAGCGAGGCCATCGCCACGCTGCCGTGGCCGGTGCAGCCGAACGAAATGAACGCCTTGCTGCCGACCGCCCTGGAATCGCTGCCACGCCATTGGCTGCTGCCGGCTGTGCAGGCATTGCGTCGTCCGTTGCGCCTGCCGGCAGCGGCAGCGGCGCGCTTGCAGGATGTGGCGCGCTTCGAAATCGACCGGCAAACCCCGTTCACCGCCGACCAGGTGTATTTCGACGCGCGCGTGCTCGATGTGCGCGGAGACGGCCAGCTCGATGCCGAACTGGTGGTCGTGCCGCGCCGCATGATCGACGGCCCTGCCGGTGTGCCCGATGCATGGGCCAGTGCGTTGTCGGGCATCGATGTCGCCGACGCGCAGGGCCTGCCGCTGGGCGTGAACCTGCTGCCGCCGACGCGCCGGCTGCGGCGCAGCGACCCGATGCAGCGCTGGAATCTGTTGCTCACCGCCGCCGCGCTGGTCTTGCTGGCCGTGGCCGGTTGGCTGCTGCTCGACAATCGCCGCCAGGCCGCCGACGACCTGCGTGCCAAGGTGCAGGCCAACGCCGCGCGCGCACGCCAGGTCGCCGCCGAACGCCAGCAATTGATGGACCTGGTCGAAGGCGCCGCGTTCTTCCAGAAGCAACGTGCCACCCGCCCCACCTCGGTGGAAATCTGGGACGAGCTGAGTCGGCGTTTGCCCGGTGGCACTTATCTGGAGAAATTCTCGGTCGAAGGCGGGCAGCTGCAGTTGATCGGCTTGAGCAACGAGGCGTCCTCGCTGGTGCGGCGTCTGGAAGGCTCGCCGCTGTGGCACACGCCGTCGCTGACCGGCGTGCTGCAGAGCGATGCCGGTCGTAACGTGGACCGCTTTACCATCACCGCCGAGCTGGCCGGCCCCGACGCGAAGGAGTCGGCCGATGCCACGCAGCGTTAAGCGCGACCGCTGGATCGCTTTGGGCCTGCTGTTGCTGGTGATCGGCGTGGCCTATCTGGTGCTGGTGCACCCGTGGTTCACCCAACCGATGATCGCGGTGCAGGACGAGTTGCAATCGCTGCGCGAGCGCGAGCTGCGCGTGCGCGTGCAGCTGCAGCAGGCGCCGGAGGTCAGCAAACGGCTGCGCCAGGCGCGCCAGACGCTGGAAAGCCGCCCGGGCTTCCTGCCGGAGACCTCGGCCGAACTGGCGTCGGCCGGGCTGGTGCAGCGGCTGGAACGTGCGGTGGTGGAAGCCAGCCCCGGAAACCGCAGCTGCGCCATCAGCAACCGCTCGCCGTTGCAGCCGGAAAGCAAGGGCCGCTTCACCCGCGTCGCGGTGCAGGTGCGCCTGCGCTGCGGCACGCCGGAGTTGGCCTCGGTGCTGTACAGCCTGGAAAACGGCACCCCGCGCCTGTTCGTGGACAATCTCAACGTGATGGCGCAGCGCTACCAACTCTCGCCCAACGAAAGCGGCAACGGCCTGGATATCGCCTTCGAACTGGCTGGCTATCTGCGCCCGGGCGCCAGCGCCGCGCCGCTGAACACGGGTGCCGCGCCCGCCGCCGGGGGGGGACGCAATGCGCCTTGATGAAATCGGCCTGCGCACCTGGCTGTTGGCCACCGTGGTCGGCTGGGCGTTGCTGGTGTGCGTGCTGGCCGTGGCTGGCCTGGGCAAGCGCGTGGAGTTGCTGCCCGACGATCCGGCGCTGGTGCAGCGCCTGCCCGCATTGCCGGCCCCGGCGCCGGAGCGGCTGGGGGCGTTCGAGAAGTATTCGGAAATCGCCGCGCATCCGGCCTTCGCCGAAGACCGCCTGCCGCACCCGTTCTTTCTGTCCGGTAACGACGGCACCAGTGCCGCCTCCACGGTGCGCCTGACCGGCGTGCTGCTGACGGACACCTTCAAGATGGCGACGCTGACCTTGGACCCGCACGATTCGGTGCGCGTGCAGCTCGGTGGCGAGCCGGTCAAGGGCTGGCGCCTGCTCGCCCTGCAGCCGCGCAGCGCAACCATCGAAGGCCCGGGCGGCACGCAGACCCTGGAACTGCACGTGTTCAACGGCCAGGGCGGGCAACCGCCGACCGCCAATGCCGCCGGCCGTGTTGCCGCCGCTGCGACTCCGCCGCTGCCATCGCCCGATGCCGCCGCCACCGCCCAGCCGCCGCAGGCCCAACCCGCGACACCTGCCCAGCAGCCTGGCGGGCAGGTCGCGCCGACGGTGCCGCCGCAGCGCAGCGACGGTGCCCAGCAAGCCCCACGCCCCTCCGACGATCAGATGCGCGCTATCCGCGAACGTATCGAAGCCCGACGCCGCCAGCTGCAACAGCAGCGCCAGAGCGGCTCAACCCCCGGCCAGACCCAATGAGTGAACGCATGACGCCGCGCCTGTTTCCCGTGTCCCTGCTGATCGGCCTGCTGGCCGGTTGCGCCACCACTCCGCCGCCGGACGTGCGCCGCGATGCGCGCCTGGATCCCCAGGTCGGCGCTGCCGGCGCCACCCAGACCAGCGCCGAGCAACGCGCCGACGGCACTGCCGCCGCCAGTGCCAAGCCCAGCCCGGTGATCCGCCGCGGCAGCGGCAGCATGATCAACCAGAGCGCGGCCGCCTCCCCATCGCCCACCCTGGGCATGGCCAGCAGCGGTAGCGCCACCTTCAACTTCGAAGGCGAATCGGTGCAGGCCGTTGTCAAGGCGATCCTGGGCGACATGCTCGGCCAGAACTACGTCATCGCCCCGGGCGTGCAGGGCACCGTGACCCTGGCCACGCCCAATCCGGTGTCGCCGGCGCAGGCCTTGAACCTGCTGGAAATGGTGCTGGGCTGGAACAACGCACGCATGGTGTTCAGCGGTGGCCGCTACAACATCGTGCCGGCGGATCAGGCACTGGCCGGCACCGTCGCGCCCAGTACCGCATCGCCGTCGTCCGCACGTGGCTTCGAAGTGCGCGTGGTGCCGTTGAAGTTCATTTCCGCCAGCGAAATGAAGAAGGTGCTCGAGCCCTACGCGCGCCCCAACGCCATCGTCGGCACCGACAATTCGCGCAACGTGATCACCCTGGGCGGCACCCGCGCCGAGTTGGAAAACTATCTGCGCACCGTGCAGATCTTCGACGTGGACTGGTTGTCGGGCATGTCGGTGGGGGTGTTCCCGATCCAGTCCGGCAAGGCCGAAAAAGTCAGCGCCGATCTGGAAAAGGTGTTCGGCGAACAGAGCAAGACGCCCAGCGCCGGCATGTTCCGTTTCATGCCGCTGGAAAACGCCAATGCGGTGCTGGTGATCACCCCACAGCCGCGCTATCTGGACCAGATCCAGCAGTGGCTGGACCGCATCGACAGCGCCGGTGGCGGCGTGCGCCTGTTCTCGTACGAGTTGAAATACATCAAGGCCAAGGACCTTGCCGATCGCCTGTCGGAAGTGTTCGGCGGCGGGCGCGGCAACAACAACGACTCCAACGCCTCGCTGGCCCCGGGCTCGGAAACCAGCGTGCTCGGCGGCGCACTGGGCAATCGCGACAGCAGCATGGGCGGCAGCTCGGGCATGACCGGCGGCAGCGTCGGCGAAAGCGGCGATGGCAGCTCTTCCGGCAGCAGCTTCGGTGGCAGCAGTGGCAGTGGAAGCAGCAGCGGCGGCCTGGGCAATGGCACGTTGCAGCTGTCGCCGCGCAGCAACGGCAACGGCGCAGTGACCCTGGAAGTGGAGGGCGACAAGGTCGGCGTGTCGGCGGTGGCCGAAACCAATACCTTGCTGGTGCGCGCCACCCCGCAATCGTGGAGTTCGATCCGCGATGTCATCGAAAAGCTCGATGTGATGCCGATGCAGGTGCATATCGAAGCGCAGGTGGCTGAGGTGAATTTGACCGGCCAGCTGAGCTACGGCGTGAATTGGTATTTCGAGAATGCGGTCAATGCTGCTGCCGACTCGGCGACCAACGCTACGGGCATTGGCACGGGGGCGGGGTTGGCCAGCGCGGCCGGTCGCAATATCTGGGGTGATATCGCTGGTAAGGTGGGCGAGGGCGGGCTTGCCTGGAGTTTTCTCGGCAAGAATGCAGCAGCAATCATCACTGCACTTGATGAAGTGACGAATGTTCGCTTGTTGCAGACTCCGTCCGTATTTGTGCGAAACAATGCCGAAGCCACCTTGAATGTCGGCTCGCGTATCGCGATCAATTCAACGTCTATCAATACCGGGCTTGGCAGCGACAGCAGTTTCTCTTCGGTGCAGTACATCGATACCGGGGTGATCTTGAAGGTGCGTCCGCGTGTGACCAAGGACGGCATGGTGTTCCTTGATATCGTGCAGGAGGTCAGCAGTCCTGGCGACCGTCCCACTGCTTGTACTTCGGCTACTGCGACGGTCAATGCAGCCGCTTGTAATGTGGATATCAATACGCGTCGGGTCAAGACCGAAGCTGCCGTCCAGAGCGGCGATACGATCATGCTGGCTGGTCTGATCGACGACAACAGCAGCGATGGCAGTGCAGGCCTCCCATTTTTGAGCAAGTTGCCTGTCGTTGGTGCGCTGTTCGGCAGGAAAACCCAAAACAACACTCGCCGCGAAGTCATCGTGCTGATCACCCCGTCGATCGTGCGCAACCCGCAGGAAGCGCGCAATCTCACCGACGAATACGGCCAGAAGTTCAAGGCCATGGAGCCGCTGAAGCCCAGCCAGAAGCCGCAATGAGTGCGGCACTGCCCGTCGTGCTGGTGCCGGTCGGCACCGACGACGAGGCCCTGGATGCCTGTCTGGGTGCATTGGATGCCGCCACGCCCGCTGGCACGCGGGTGTGGCTGGCCGACGATGCGCAAGCCGGCCCACGCGGCCGCGCGGTGGTCGATCACTGGCTGGCGCGCACGCCGCTGCAGGCGCATTACACCCGCCGCCAACGCATGCTCGGCGAGGTGGCGCATCTGGACGAAATGCTCAGCGGCTGTGGCGATGCCGACGTGGTCGTGTTGGGTGTGGATGCCTGCCCGCTGCCGGGTTGGTTGAATCAGTTGAATGCCTGCTTCGCACGTGATGCGGCGATCGCCACCGCCACACCGTGGAGCAATGCCGGCGAAGCCTGCGGCTGGCCGCGCCTGGGCGAACTCAATCCGATGCCTGACGCGCCGGAGCGGCTGGCCGCCGCCTGCGCGGCGATGCCGCCGCTGCATCCGGAGCTGCCCTCGGCGATCGGCCATGCGGTGCTGCTGCGCGGCAGCGCACGGCGCAAGGCTGGCGGGCTGGACGCCAGCAGTTATGGCTCGTGGTATGCCGCGCTGGTGGATCTGAGCCTGCGCATGGGCGGGCTGGGATGGCGCAATGTGCTGTGCGACACCGCGTTTGTCGCCTCACCGCACGAAGGCGGCCCGGCCGATGGCGACATGGATGCGCTGGCCACGCGCTGGCCCGCCTGGTACGCCCGTCTGGCCAACTTCCTGATGCACGACCCGCTGCGTGCGCAGCGCGATCAGCTCGCACACTTGCTGGCCGATCTACCGCCGCCGGATCCACAACGCAGGCTATTTGACGCGTAGAACAGCTGCCAAAGCAGCATGCTCACCGTTAGGCGGGCGCAGCCGGTATTCGGTGCGGCATGTACCACGCGTACAGTGCGGTTCCTTGAGCGCTGTCCCCTGCAACCTGACGACTGCTCGCCGTGCGGTGAGTGCAGTGGCTTTGTCGGCCGTATGTTGGTGGATGCTATCGGAAGTCCAGGTCAAACGCCGAGTGGGTCGAGGGCACGGTACCCTCACCGCTCGCGGGACACGCCGTAAACCCGTCCCTGGGGGCTCGGTGGCGGCATCCATGCCGCCACACGGTCCCGCAATCGGCGAGGACACCGCACCAGAGAGTGAGTCGGGTTGCTTTGTTGAAAACATGCATACCGACCATCTCGACTGGTCCTTGCCCGCCCACCGTCGCGGGACCTTACGCGGCATGGATGCCGCGTAAGAGCCTACACGGACGTACTTGCGGCGTGTCCCGCGATGGTGGGCGGGCAAGGACCCTGCAGCCAGGCCGCAGTGCAGTGACTGACGTGACGTAGTCTTGTTAGCCGATCAAGAAGCCGACCGCATCGGTGCCTCGGTCCGCACCACCACATCCAGTGCATCGTGACGCCAGGATTCGATATCCAGTTCCACCGCGCGGCCGTCTTCGGCGTAGCTGATCCGCTGCAGCCGGAAGCAGGGCGTGCCGGTGGTGGACTGCAGCAACAGGGCTTGCGCGGCGTCCAGCCCGGCCGGATGCATCGACAACTGCGCGCGGCTCAGGAACAGGCCCAGTTTCTGGTTGAACACGCTGGACAGCGAGCCGGCCAGATCGTGCTCCAGCAGGCCAGGCGCCCAGGTCGCCAGTACCACGTTGGTTTCCAGCAGCACCGCGCGGCGGTCGATCCAGCGCCGGCGCTGCAGGACGAACACCTCTTCGTGCGGACTCTGCAACTGCAACGCCGCCGCGTAGGCAGTACCGGCGACTTGCCGGGTGGCACGCAACAGTTCGGTACGTGGCTTGCGCCCTTGCGCTGCCACGTACTGCATGAACCCTGCAATGCTGGTGGGGTCGTAACGCACGCGCGGTGCGCTGACAAACCAGCCGCGCCGATTCTCGCGGTAGATGCGGCCCTCGGCTTCCAGCTGCTGCAAGGCCTCGCGCAAGGTGATGCGCGTGCAGCCGAAACGCTCGGCAAGCTCGCGCTCCACCGGCAGGCGCTGGTCCGGCCCCCACTCGCCAGCGGCGATCTGTGCGGAGACGATTTCGGTGATGGTGTGTTGGCGCGACACGCTCATGCAGGCAGTCCTGGGCCAAGCACGCCATCGGGCTGCGAGGGGTTGGGTGGAAGAAGGCGCATGCGGCGATGGTAAAGAAGAACGCGGCTGCAAACCGCGGCGGGCTTTAGCGTGCGCTGGCCAGGTTCTGCTGCTGTTGGGTTTTCCAACTGCGCCAGCCATACAGCGCCAGCAGCACGAAGCCGGCATAGAGCAGCGCAGTGGGATACAAGCCCTTGCTGACGAACACGCCCACGTAGATGCAATCGAGCACGATCCACAGCACCCAGTTGGCAATGCGCTTGCGCGCCGCCCACACGCTGGCGACCAGGCTGAAACTGGCCAATGCCGCATCCAGCCACGGCAGCGCCGCATCGGTGCGGTGATGCATGTAGGCACCGAGCGCGGCGGCGAACAGGGCGCCGATGCATAGCGAGATCCACAGTTCCGGCTGTGGCATCGGCAACGGGCGAATGCGCGTGTCTGCGTTCATTCCGCGCTGCCATTGCCACCAACCGTACAGCTGGGTCAGCACGTAGACGCCTTGCAGCAGCATGTCCGAGTACAGCTTCCACTGATAGAACAGCCATGCATACAGCGCCACCGCCACAATGCCGACCGGCCAGCACCAGCGGATACGGCGCGCGGTCAGCCACACGCCGAGCAGGTTGATTACGACGGCGATGGATTCGAGCAACGACATGCAATGCCTGATGGAAAGTGGAGAGTTGTGGAAGAGCGGCGGACCGTACGAAACAGTGGTGCAATCGAAAGTGGATGCCGCGCGATGCTTCGAATCTGCGCGCGATGTAAACGTCGCAGTGCGCTCACCGCTGAGCCGCTGTCTTCGGCTGGCGCCCGCTGCCGTCAGCCAGTGGCTGAGGCACGCACAAGTGCACGTGCTGTCGCGTCGACGTCCTTCCCCCGCCTGCGGGGGAAGGTGCCCGCAGGGCGGATGGGGGCAGCAGGCCTCAAAAATCCACCTGCACCGTCAAACGCGCCGTGCGTGGCGCGCCGGGAAACAGATAGGCGTCGCCCTCGTATTCGCCGGAATCGCGCCAGTAACGCGTGTCGAACACGTTGTCCACGTTCACGCGCCAGGTGGTCGCCAAGCCGCCCAGTGCGGTGGCATAACGCGCGCCCAGGTTGGCCACGGTATAGGCCGGTACATTGGCATTGCCGAGGCGATCGGCGAACTTGCGTCCGCTGTATTGCACGCCTGCCAGCAGCGCCAATCCCTCGATGCCGGGCACGCTGTAGTCGGCCTGCACGCTGGCGCGCAGCTTGGGTACGTTGATCGCCTGATGGCCTTCGTACGCGGCAATGCCGGTGTCTTCGGCACGTGCGTGGATCGCTGCGATGCTGGCGAACAGGCGCAGCTGTTCGGTGGCTGCGCCGTCGGCGGACAGTTCCAGTCCACGGTTGTGCAGGCGGCCTTGTTGCACGTAGCGCAACCCACCATCGGCCTGCGGCTGGGTGAACTGGTAGGCCTGGCGGATGTCGAACAGCGCCGCGCCCAGGCGCAGGCCGTCGAGGTCGATTTTTGCGCCGGTTTCCAGCTGATACGCATTGGTCGGCGGCAGGATCGCATCGGCGTTGTCGGCAAACCACGGTGCGGTGCCGCCGGCGGCCAGGCTCTTGGCGTAGCTGGCGTACAACGCGACCTGCTGCTGCGGTTTGAACAGCAGCGCGGCCTGCGGCAGCACCACGTCCTTGCGGGTGCGCCGCTCCAGGACGCCATCGCGATCGAAGCTGCGTTCGTCCAGGCGCAGATACCGCGCGCCCAGCGACAGCTCCCATTGCGCCCCAAGACCGATGCGGTCGGCCATCACCAACGCGCGTTGACGGCTATCCAGGCGGTGTTGCTTCGGATCCAGCGGCACCTCGGTTTGCGCAAACACCGCCGGGTCGCGGTCGATGCTGCCGCTGCCGACGAATTCGTTGACCGAGCCGTAGCGGTCGATGGTGCGGCGTAGCCAGTCGCCGCCGATGCTCAGGTGGTGATCGAGCGCGCCGCTGACGACATGGCCTTCCAGCGTGGCGCGGAGTTGATCGTGTACGCGGGTGTCGTCGGGGCTGCGGTAGTCGTAGACGTCGTACTCGCCCTGCGCGCTGAAGAAATTCGGCGTGACGACATCGGCGCAGCTGGCTGCGCCATAGCAGCCCCAGGCGAACGCGGAGAAGTCGTTGATCTTCGAGCGGCTGCGCGCTGCTTCTGCAGTAGCGCGCCAGTTGTCGTTGAATCGATAGGCATAACGCAGTTGCGCGTTGAGCGAATCCATCTCCACCGGACGCGACCACGGCTGATAGCCGAGCAGCCGATGCACGTCGATAGCGCGTGGTACCTGGGTGCCGCCCAAGAGTTGATAACCGGGCACCGAGCGTTGTTGCCGATGCTGATAGTCCACGTCAAGCTGCAACAGCGATTGCGGGGTGAGCTTCCAGTCGCCGGCCAGCGAGAGAAAGTTGCGATAGCCGTCGGCGTGATCGACGTAGCTGTGGATGTCTTCGCGTGCGGCGTTGACGCGCAGGCCCAGGGTCCGCTCGGCGCCGAACCAGTCGCCCAGGTCGGCGGCGACATAGCGTGAGCCTTGTTCGTCGGTGCCCAGGGTCACGCTGCGGACGTGCTCGGGCCGTTTGGTGCGGTAGTCGATCAGCCCGGCCGGTTCGTTGACGCCCGATTGCAGCCCGGCCAGACCCTTGAGGAGTTGCACCTGCTGCTTGTTTTCCAGTGCGATGGATTGCTCACCCACCGCGCTCATGCCGTTGATGCGGTAACTGTTGGCGGCATTGAGCGAGTAGCCGCGCACCACGAAATTCTCGTAATAGCCGATCGGCGCGTACGCATCGCCTGCGGAGGCATCGGCGCGCAGCACCTCGCTGAGCACGCGCGCCTGACGGTCGAGCAATTGCTGGCGATCGATCACCGCAATCGAGGCGGGCGCATCCTGCAGGCGCGTGGCGCCAAAGCCGGTCAATGCAGTGCTGGCATCGCTGCGCTCACCACGCACATTGACCGCATCCAGGTCGACCGCCGCCGGATCGGAGTGCTGTTGCGCCAACGCAGGCGTGGTGATGCACAGCAGCAGTGCCAGTACGAGCGGACGATGGCGGAGCGGGGTGGTGGCAGACGCGGGCATGTACAGACTCGTCAAGGAAAAGAGGGGAATGCTCATTGCAGCTGGCGCGCACGCGCATGCAGGTGCGCGAGCAGGCATTGGCCGTCGGCGCTGGCGAACCAGTCCGCGTGGCCGAGCAGATAACGGTGATAGGCGATATCGACATTCGCAGCAGAGCGGGTGATGGCGGCGAAGTACTCGATCTCGCTCAGTGCAAAGTCGGCATGCACGATCGGCAGTAGCGCGGCCAGGCAGTACACCTGCTTCGCGTCCAACGGGCACTGCTGCGTGTAGCCATCCAGCAATGCGTCGAGCTGGGGCAACTCGGCCTGCGCACGCGCGCCGGTGTCCAGCCGCAACCAGGGGATCAGATTGCGTTCGATGGCGGTGGCCAGATCGAACAATGCGCTGCTGCAATCGCTCAATCCGAAATCGAAGATCGCGCTGACCCGGGTGTGCCCGTCGCGCGTGTCCCACAGCAGGTTGGACGCATGCCAGTCGCCATGGGTCCAGAGCGGCGGCAGGGCGCCGGGGGCAGACAATCGTGGCCATGCCTGCGCATGCCATGGCAGCACGTGGGTTGCCAGGTCGCGTTGCCAGGGGCGGTGCTGCAGTGCTGCGGCCAAGCCTGGCCGCGTGAGCAGCGCACGTTGCAGCGCCTGCAGCGGGTCGGCCTGCGCGAACAGGTGCAGATTGGCCACCAGCAAGGTGGTGGAGCGCGCAGGCGCATCGAAGCCCTGCGCGGCGCGGTGCAGGTGCGCCAACGCCGTGCCAGCGGCGTGCGCATGCGCCACGTCGAGGAAGGGTGTCCATGACAACGCATCGCGATAGAGATCGTGCCCGGCGCCGATGCGTTGCACTTCGTAGACCCACTCACCGTCAGCCAGCGCGGTGCGCCCCTGGGCGTCGTGCAGCACCTCCACCACCGGCATGCCAGCCCAGCGCAGATGCGCCATGAAGCTGTGCTCCTCCCGCAGCGTAGCGACATTGCGCACGCTGTGGTGGTGGCGTTTGACGATGATCGCGCCGGATGCGGTCTGCACGCTGGCGGCGGCGGAAAAGGGCCGCGCACTGTGCCAGTACACAGCGCCCGGATCGCCCAGCGCAGGGATGTGCCGCAAGACGCGCTGGATCTCGTCGCGGGTCAATGCCGGCCAGTCCGGCAGCGCCAGTTCCAGGCTCATGCCGTGCACTTGATGCTGCGCGCTCATGCGCACACCTTCGGCACGCATGCGCGGCGTGCCGGGCGATGCGTTGGTATAGACCAGGAAGAGGGGGCCGACGAGGCGACTCCGGCGTGTCTGCCAGCAACAACAGGGACGGCGCTGCCGGGCCGTCGGTGCGTCGCGCGCACCATCAAGCGGTCGCGACACATGGAGTGAAAAGGCAGCGCGAAACCGAAAGGTCGCTGGCCGTCATCTCAAGGATTTACGTGTTGGAAGAGCGCCGCTGGCGGCGTCGATGCAAGCCGCCTGGCGGCTTCGGGCGCGCAGTATGCTCCCTGCGGCCGTCGCTCGCCATGCCGGTTTGCCGTTGATGCCGGTTGCAATCGGCACAATGGCGCGCCGGATGCGTGCGCTGCCGTCGGTTCGTGGCAGCAGTCATGGCGCCTGCCCCCGCAGTGCGCGATAGCGCTGCGCAGCCCCGGCACCGGATAATGCCCGGATGAGCTCTGTCCAGATCGCCGCTGTCGTCGTCACCTATCAGAGCAGCAGCACCATCGATGCGTGCCTGTCGCGGCTGCGTGCGGCCGAGGGCATCAGCGAGATCCGGGTGGTCGACAACGCCTCCAGCGACGATACCCTGGAGGTCGTGCAACGGCATGCGGTGGCGGATGCGCGGCTGCACTTCATCGCCAATCCGGACAACCCCGGCTTCGCCAGCGCCTGCAACCAGGGTGCGCGCGATTCGCGCGCGCCCTGGCTGGTCTTCATCAACCCGGACCTGATGGTCGAGCGCGACACCTTGTCGCAACTGTGCGCACGCGCGGCCGGGCATGCGGCCGTGCTGCTGGGGGTGGAGCAGGTGGACGAACACGGCCGGCCGGATGCGGCGGTGCGTCGCCGCGACCCGGATTTTGCCGCAATGCTGCGCGCACCGCGTGCCGCCGCGCAGTTGGCGGTGCCCGCCGACCCGTCTGCGGCGTTACAGGCGGTGGACGCGATTTCCGGTGCATTGATGCTGATGCAACGCAGCCTGTTCGACCGGCTCGACGGCTGGGATGCTGCCTACCGCCTGCATGCCGAAGACCTGGACCTGTGTCGGCGTGCGCGCCAGGCCGGCGCGCTGGTCGCGGTGGCCAACGATCTGCAGGTGGTGCACGTCCGCGGTGTCTCCAGCCGCGCGCGGCCGTTTTTTGTGGAATGGCATAAGCACCGCGGGCTGTGGCGCTATTTCCGCAAGTTCGAGGCACGCCAGCGCGGCGTGACGACCCGATTCGGCGTCTGGCTGGCGATCTGGGCCCATGCCGCCGCGCAACTTCCACGGCTGCTTTCGCGTTCGTAGCGGTCCACTGAACGGGTGTCAAAATGTTGACGTTCTGTGAGAGTTCCTGCCCGTATCTGTGATACGTTGCCGTCAGAACTGTGACTCAGCTCGCATCCTGTCCCGTCCAGGCCCCCCGCCAGGAACCGAAAAATGTCTCTTATGAACGCCCCGCGCCTGCGGTGCGGTGTTGTGCGCACGAGCGCATCGCGCTGCAGTCCAGTCTGCTGCATCTCCCAACGTCTGCCAAAATCCCGGCGCTCCGGTCCCTTGGCTGCGCTGCTCGCCACCAGCTGCGCGTTGGCCGGGTTTCCGGGCGCTGCCGTCGCCGGTGCCTGGACCCAGCCGGAAGGCGACACCCTGGTGATCGTCAAGGCGCTGCACAGCGACGGGCGTGGTTGGTTCAACGATGCCCACCACCGCACGACGTTTGGCGACGGGCAGGACTTCGACGGAAACGGGCGTAGCCGCCAGGGCCAGCTCAACGTCTATGTCGAGCATGGTCTGACCGACGCCCTCAGCGTCATCGGCAATTTCTATTTCACCGACGTCGGTTTCAGCAGTTACGGCGGCAACGGCCGTACCCGCACCAGCACGACCGGGTTCGCCGATCAGGAAATCGGCCTGCGCTACGCATTGCCGAGCGCGCCCGACGACGACTGGCGCAGCTCGGTGCAGGCGCTGGTCAGCATTCCGGCCTATGGCCGGAGCAAGACCTACCATCCGAACAATCCGGGGCGCGATCCGGCCCTGGGCCTTGGCGACTATGGCCTGGAACTGCGCTACAGCCGTGGGCGCGGCTACATGCTGGGCGAGCGCAACGGCTACGTCGATCTGGGCGGCGCCGTGCGTCTGCGTGGCAGTGCCGCCTCCGACGAAGTGCGGCTGGATGCGTCCACCGGCCTGAGCCTGACCCCGAGCTGGTTGCTGATCGGGGAGCTCAACGTCATTCAGGGCCTGGGCAACGGGCGCAACGACACCACCGTGATCAGCTCGACACCGGGTGACACCGGCTACGTCGCCACCGGCACCAATTACGACCTCACCAAGCTGCAGTTGTCCACGCTGTACACCGCACCCGGCGGCAGCCAATGGCAAGTGGGCTACCAGCAGCCTGTCATGGGCCGCAACACCGCCGCTGCGGGCGGGCCATTCGTGGCCGCCTGGTGGCGGTTCTAAGGAGAGGGGCAATGGCGGTGAGCTACGAAATGGATGCACTGGGACGGGTACCGGATCTGACCCGTGAGCACGGCATGCTGGGGCGCTCCCTGGTGGAGGCCGGCGTGATCGACGACGCGCAGCTGCGTTCGGCGCTGGCCGTGCAGCAGCAGTGGAACTCGCGTCTGGGCGATGTGATCCTGACCCAGCGCGGCGTGTCTGCGCAGCGGTTCTACGCCATCGTGGCGCAGCACTTCGGGCTGCAGTTCGTCGATCTGGTCAAGCAATCGCCGGATCCGGAATTGCTCGCCGCTGCCGATCTGGACCAATACGCGCAGCGGTTGCTGCTGCCGTGGCGTCGCGAGGGCGGGGTGCTGGTGCTGGCGGTGGCCGACCCGGACCCGGCGCTGTTCGCCTGGGCGCGCGAGCATTACGGCAAGGACGTGCGGTTTGTCGGCACCGCCAAGTTCGACATCATCTGGAGCCTGCAGCGCCACGCCGAGCAGCAACTCACCGGCAACGCGCTCAATCTGTTGGCCGCGCATGCGCCGACCTATTCCGCACGCCACGTGATGATCCGCGGGCAGAAGGTGGCGTTCTGGTTGATGGCCATCTTGCTGGTCATCGCGGTGGTGCTGTATCCGGTGACGACGCTGATCGTGCTCAACGTGCTGGTAGCGTTGTGCTTCCTGGCCACCTTCGGATTGAAGCTGGTGCTGGTGTGGTTCGGCTCGCGCCATCGCATCGACATCAAGGTGACCGAAGCGGAGGTTGCCGAGCTCAACGACGACGACCTGCCGATCTACACCGTGCTGGTGCCGATGTACAAGGAACCGGAAGTCCTGCCGATCCTGGCCAATGCGCTGCGCAAACTCGATTACCCGACCAGCAAGCTCGACGTGAAGCTGGTGCTGGAAGCGGACGATCTGGAAACCATCGATGCGGCCAAGCAACTGGGCCTGGAAGCCTTCTTCGAGATCATCCGCGTCCCGCCGTCGCAGCCGCAGACCAAGCCCAAGGCCTGCAACTACGCGCTGCATTTCGCCCGTGGCGAATTGCTGACCATCTACGACGCCGAAGACAAGCCCGAGCCGGATCAGCTCAAGCGCGTGGTGGCCGCATTCCGCAAGGCCGAAAAGGACGTGGTCTGCATCCAGGCGCGGTTGAACTACTACAACGCCGACGAGAACTGGCTGACGCGGATGTTCACGCTGGAGTACACGCTCTGGTTCGACTTCTACCTGCCGGCGCTGGAGTACCTGCGCATCCCGATTCCATTGGGCGGCACCTCCAACCACTTCCGTCTGGACGTGTTGCGCCAGGTGCGCGCATGGGATCCGTACAACGTCACCGAGGATGCCGACCTGGGTGTGCGCCTGATCCAGAACGGCTACCGCGTCAACGTGGTGAACTCCACCACGTTCGAAGAAGCCAACGTCAGCATTCCCAACTGGATCCGCCAGCGTTCGCGTTGGCTCAAGGGCTATATGCAGACCTGGCTGGTGCACATGCGCGACCCGGTGCATCTGTACCGCAGTACCGGTTTCAGGGGCTTCTGGGGCTTTCAGTTCTTCATCGGCGGCGGCTTCTTCACCGCGTTGGGCGTGCCGGTGCTGTGGTTCATGTACATCACCTGGCTGTTGACCGGCACCTCCGAGTTCGACCGCTTCTTCCCGCCGTGGTTGAGCACCTTGTCGCTGGGCAATCTGCTGCTGGCCAATGGCTTTTTTATCTACATCACGCTGGTCGCCGCATTCAAGCGCGACTACGCGCGGCTGGCGCCATACGCGTTGACGGTTCCGTTCTATTGGATGTTGCAGTCGATCGCCGCCTACAAGGGGTTGTGGCAGCTGTTCCGGAATCCTTTCTATTGGGAGAAGACCACTCATGGCATCAGCAAGTATTCGGAACAAGAGCGCCGCGCCGCACTCGAAGACTGAGCAGCGCTCGCCACCTCGCCATAGCGGCATGGTGGCTTTCATCCTGGCGTTGGTGGCGTTGTCGCTGCTGAGCCGGCCGGTGTTGGTGCAGCCGATCGGCAACATCGCCCAGGTGGTGCCACAGCTCGGCTTGCCGACCACCGGCCTGCTGTCCTGGTTCATCGACCAGGTGGCGCATCGGTTGCAGTTGCCGTTCCAGGTATGGCCATTGATGTCGGTGGTAGCCAATGCGGTGTTCCTGTCGCTGCTGTGGCGCGATCTGGCCGACCGTTTCGGTCGCGGCTGGGCCAGCGTGATGGTTGCGCTGGTGGGCTGCAATCCGCTGTTCCTGTTGCCGATCGCCGCCGGCGGTAGCCAGGCACTGGGGTTGCTCGCGTTCTATGGCCTGTGCCGCACCATGCGGCGGCTGACCACGCCGGTGGAGCCATTCACCTATCTGCGCATCGGTGGCTGGTTGTGCGTGCTGCTGTGTCTGGATCTGCAGACGCTGGCGCTGGCGACGATGGTGGCGCCCTGGTTCCTGCTGGTGATGCCGCGGGAGATCCTGCGCCAGGCACCGTGGTCGTTCTATCTGGTGTGCTACGTACCGTTTGCGTTTCTGGTCGGCATGTGGGCCTACGTCAATTTCGTGCTGTTCAATGCGCCATGGCCGACCTTGTCGAGCATCGCTGCCGGTGCACATCCGTTGCCGCTGCCGCTGGCCGCTTACGCCGAGGGCTGGCCGCTGGCGGTGCATTGGGGCGTGGCCGGCCTGGTCTGCTTCCCGGTGTTGCTGCTGGCGGGACGGTGCAGTTTCAGCCTGTGGGCACGCGGTGTGGTGGCCAGTGCCGGTACCGTGATCAGCGCGGCCGTGCTGGCGTTCTTGTTCGGTTGGTCCGGCTTCGACATGCTGCTGCTGTTGTGGGTGCCTGCGGCGCTGTTGCTGCGGGCGTTGAGCGCAAACCACCGCGTTGCGGCGACCTGTCTGCTGGCGCTGGGTGTTGCCGGCGCGCTGTGGGCTCAGCCGCAAGGGTGGGGCATCCGCTCGCCTTCCGACGATCCGGTGTTGCCGCACCGCGAACCGCTGGTCGCCGTGCCGCCTGCAGCAGTTGACGGCGCGACGGGCGAAGTGGCGACTGCCGGCAGGGACGGTGAGCGTGCGGCCACTGCTGCAGTCGTGGCGCCGTAGCCGGTTGCATGCGATGGGTCATGCGGATCACGCAGGCAGCGTCTCCATGTTCAAACGTGGCTTGAGCGCGATGCTGTGCCTTGCGTTGAGCCTGTCCGCCGGTTGCGGTCAGGCCGCACCCACCTGGATGGGCGCCAACGTCAAGGTGTCCGAGAACGCGCCGTGGGGCAGCCAGACGGCGGAAACTTCGCTGCAAGCGCTGGCCGCGACCGGTGCCAGCAAGGTCTTGCTGGTGGCATTCCTGTGGCAGGCGACGCCGCAATCGAACGATCCGGTGCTGGGCGAAGACAGCCGCGTGGCGTCCATGCGCGCAGCCTTGCAGCAAAGCCGTCGCGCCGGCTTGCAGCCGATGCTCAAGGTCCATCTGTGGATTCCCGGGCATTGGGCCGGAGAGGCCGCGCCCACCGACCAGGCAGCCTGGTTTGCGGCGTATCAAAACGCGTTGCTGCCCCTGGCGCAGTTGGCACAGGACGAACACGCCGAAGCCCTGGTGATCGGCACCGAATTGCGCACGCTGCAGGACGCACAGCAATGGCCCGGCCTGGTGGCGGAAGTGCGCAAGGTCTATCGCGGCAAACTGCTGTACGTCGCCGACGGCATCGAGCATGCCGACAGCTTCCGGTATTGGTCGTTGTTCGATGCGGTGGGGACCAGCCTGTATCCGCGCCTGTCCGAAGACCCCGATCAGCGCCGCGCCGAGATGACTGCCGCAGCGCAGCGTCTGCAGCAGTTGGGGCAGCGCGTCGGCAAGCCGGTGTGGGTGGCCGAACTGGGCTTGCGCTCGGCACGCGGCAGCCTGGAAGCGCCGTGGGAAAGCCCGGAACAACGCGCCGCCGAGGTCGATACCCGTCTGCAACTGCAGGTGCTGCAGCAATGGCGCACGGTATTGCACTCACATGGCGTGGAGGGCATTGCGCTGTGGTGTTGGTATACAGACCCCGAAGCCGGCGGCGCGCGCGACAGCGACTTCACCGTGCAGGGCAAGCCGGCGCAGCAGGTGCTGGCGCGCTGAGCGATGGTTGTTGGTTGTTGGTTGATGCGCGCGCAGGCAGCTTGCACGCGCGCGCCTCGCCGCTGCGGGCATAATCGTGCCGCATGATCATCCATTCGCTGCTCGACACCGATCTGTATAAATTCACGATGATGCAGGCGGTGCTGCATCAGCACCCGGCCGCGCAGGTCGATTACCGCTTCAAATGCCGCACGCCCGGCGTGGACCTGGCGCAGTTCATCGACGAGATCTCGCGCGAGATCGATGCCTTGTGCAGGCTGCGCCTGCGCGAGGACGAAGTGGACTACCTGCGCAGCCTGCGCTTCATCAAGCCGGACTTCGCCGACTTCCTGGCGTTGTTCCATCTGGATCGCAAGTACCTGCAGCTGTCGGCATCGACCACCCATCCGGGCGAGATCGAGCTGACCATCCGTGGCCCGTGGCTGCACACCATCCTGTTCGAAGTGCCGCTGCTGGCGATCATCAACGAGGTGTGGTTTCGCAACACCTCGGTGCCGGATTTCGAACAAGGCCGCAGTCGCCTGCGCGACAAGGTGAGCAGCCTGCGCAGCATGCCGGCCGGCTGCAAGATCGCCGATTACGGTACCCGCCGTCGCTATTCGCGGCACTGGCATGGCGAGTTGCTGCCGCTGCTGCGCGACGGGCTCGGCGAACAGTTCGTCGGCACCAGCAATGTGTATTTCGCCAAGCACTACGGCCTGACCCCGCTGGGTACGATGGCGCACGAATACTTGCAGGCGTTCCAGGCATTGGGGCCGCGGCTGCGCGATTCGCAGGTGGCCGCGCTGGAGTCGTGGGCGCACGAGTACCGTGGCGATCTGGGTATCGCCCTGTCCGATGTGGTCGGGCTGGACGCGTTCCTGCGCGACTTCGATCTGTATTTCTGCAAATTGTTCGACGGCATGCGCCACGATTCGGGCGACCCGTTCGAATGGGGAGAGCGCGTCATTGCGCATCTGCAGGCACATCGCATCGACCCGCAGACCAAGGTGCTGGTGTTCAGCGATGGCCTCAATATCGACAAGGTGATGCGGTTGTACGCGCACTTCCATACACGCTGCCGGCTGGCGTTCGGGGTGGGCACCAGCCTCACCAACGACCTGGGCCCAATGCCGTTGCAGATCGTCGTCAAGATGGTTCGCTGCAATGGCCAGCCGGTCGCCAAACTCAGCGATTCCCCAGGCAAAAGCATGTGCGACGACGATGGCTACCTGCGCTATCTGCGCGATGTGTTCGGGTTGCCGCCGATGCCCGCAGGCGGCTGATCCATCGGTCCGCATGCGTGCGCTGCTGATATCTGCGCGCTTGCAGGAAGATGGCAGAACGGCGCCTTGCGGCGCCGTTCGCTTTACATCGGCCCAGGTGCGCGCCTGGTTGCCGCTTACGGACGCACCTTGGTTGCGCACACGAACACGGCGGCCTGCTGCAGGCGACTGATTGCGCCTTGCTGCTGCAGTTCGCGCACGTGCTCGTCCATGCAACTCAGATAGCCGAACCGGTTGCCCGCGTTCTGCGCCTTGCACAGGCTGCTTTCGGCGGAGACATTCGCACCGGGAATCAAACCGCCGGTTTCCACGGTCGGCACCAGCGTATTGCAGTTGCCCAACTTGGCCAGCCCACGATTCAAGGTCCAACCGATGTCGGCAAACATCGCCGGGGTCAGGTCGATGTTCAGATGCGCCTGCACTTCCGGTGTGTCGAACGGTTCCATCAACGCATTCGGCTGCAGATCGGTATCGAAGTGCGAGAACGTCGAACCGCCGGCCACCACGCTGGGCGCGTACAGCCGCGTCCGGCCTGCGCTGTCGGTGCCCTGCAACAGCTCCGGGTCTTCGTACAGGGCCGCGATCACTGCGGTGCTGGCTTTCAGGCGCGCACCATCGGTCTGCGACACCATCACCGACGGAATGGTGATGTCGTCGATCGGCGGCGCTGCGTTGCCCATCGTCTGCACGCCGGCGGCGTTGTTGGCGACGATCACCCCGACCGCGCCATTGAGCTGGGCGTTCTTGACCTTGATCGCAAACGCGCAGGTGCCGCGATCGATCAGTGCCACCTTGCCGGCCACCGCCGCGGCGTTGACGAACGGTGTTTCGCAGCCATCGCTGGCCGATGCGGCAGCAACGCCATCATCGACGGTCACCACCGACCGTGCCGGGAAATTGGTCGCATTGGCCAGCGGCCCGAAGCTGGCAAAACCCACCTCGAACTTGCCCGCCGCGCTGGCCGGTGCGCTCACCTGCAACAAGGTGCGCGGATCCAGGATCAGGGCCGCCTCGCGGTTGACGCGGGTGCCGGCCCACACGGTGCGGCCGGGGGTACGCATCGCTTCGGCGCGCAACGCATCGGTCATGGTCGGGTCGTCGAAACGCTTGTTCTGCACGTTGTCGAAGGCCTGCGCGGTATACACGTCGGTCAAGCCAGTGCCCGAGCCCAGCACACCGGTGGTCTTGTTGAGAAAGCCCGCCGCGCCCAGGCCGTGGCCGATCTCGTGCATGACCACGTTGAGGAAGTTGATCTGGCCTTCGGGCGTCTTGCCATCCAGGCCCAGATACCAGCCCGAGCCGGCCAGGCAGTCGGGCTTGCCCAGATCGCCGTTGAACTGTGAAAACACGTCGGCCGGATCGTTCGGATCGGGCACCAGATCCTGCCCGGCGATTGCATCGCCCAGCGCGGACGGATACAGCGTGTTGGCCTTGGCGCCGGGGAAGTCGTTGACGATCCAGTTCGGCCCGGCCTGGCCCAGCGTGCCGCCGGTGGCGGTGCAGGTCAGCCGTGCGAACGAGGCATACACCTTGATCTCGACATTGCTCTGCAGCACCGCGCCCCACAGGTCCATCGCGTACTGGTAGGCGATGCGACGTTGCTCACCGACCGAGCGACCGGGATTGCCGCCTAACGGCGCGACGGCGGACGGATCGTTCAAGCCCACGCTGGTGCCGGCATCGCCATTGATGAGCGTGACGGTGGCGGCCGAGGCATGCAGCGGTGCCAGGGCGGCGGCAACGGCCAGAGAGAGCAGCAACAGTGGCTTATTCATGCGGCAGCGCTCCGTGCTCGGCGTGGGCGGGCTGGGCGTCGGCGTCGTCGCTGTGTTCGATCACGATGCGGCCATCGGCCTGACGGGTTGCCACCAGCGAGCTCATTTGCGTGGCCGGCAACTTGCGCGCCACGGTGCCGTTGGGCAGGCGTCGTTCGGTCGCGCGTGCGGCGGCTTCTGTCTGTGGGATGTTGGAGCGTGCGGCACTGCTGCGTGCCGCCGTGTTGGCCTGCTGGTCGAGCGCGGCGCTTTCGGCGGCGGTGAGTGCACGTAACTTGCCGGTGGTGGGGTCGATACCGACCTTGGAGCTGCTGCTCGCGACATCCTGTGCTGCGGCCACGGCCGGCAGACAGGCAATGCACAACATGCCGGACAGCATCCATCCGGGCTTGCGAACGTGGATCATGGGAATTTCCTTGAGTCCAACAGGGAATAACGCCGTGCTGATGCCGGCGCTCGGGAGAATCCTTTCGTTTCAGTCTGTTGATGACTGAAACATGAATCTGTGAGATGTGTCAATCTTTTGACATCCATGGCGCCGATTGCGAAGTGCTGGCCTGAAACAGTCAGCAGGGCGCTTGTCATTCGGGATTTCATACGGTCGACAACAGCGGTTGGGCCCGGAAAAGCCGGGTTTTGGCCCGAATCTGCCGGCAGGCAGCTGGCGGATAGAAACCGGCTTTCAGCCATGTCGGGGTTGTCGTTCACCGTGGCATCTGCTTGGTCAGCGCAACCCGCAGGCAAGGCTCCGACGGCAGATGCCTTTGCTTCCGGAGAGCGTGCTTCGCAGCAGTGGGTGAAGGGGGGGCGAAGTGCTGTTGGAGTTTGAATGCCCTTGGGCCTTGCGCCGTCCCCTCACCCCAACCCCTCTCCCGCAAGCGGGAGAGGGGCTCGCATTCGATTTGCATGCCGTTCCCCGCAAGCGGGTGATGGCGTCTTCCGCAATCGCCCCAGTTCGCGTGCCCGCACGCAGACCGGCCTTACTCATCGATCGATCCACCTCCCTTCCGCACGCGTGGGGGAGGCCCTATTTCTCGATCGATCCAGCTCCCTCTCCCCACGCGCAGGGGGACGCCTTATTTCTCGATCGATCCAGCGCCCTTCCCCCGCGCGCGGGGGAAGGTGCCCGAAGGGCGGATGGGGGCACTATCGCCACGACTCGACCAAGACAGCGGCATGCCGGGGGAGGGGCGGCCAGAGCAGTGCGCCGCTGGAGTGTCCATAACGTCGAAGCGCATCTTCAAGTGGCGGTTTTCGATTGCCGGGGCAGATGCCATGAGCAGCTGCTCTCGATGCCCCTCGATCGATCCAGCGTCCTTCCCCCGCGTGCGGGGGAAGGTGCCCGAAGGGCGGATGGGGGCACTATCGCCGCGACTCGACCAAGACAGCGGCATGCCGGTGGAGGGGCGGCCAGAGCAGTGCGCCGCTGGAGTGGCCATAACTCCGAAGCGCATCTTCGGGTAGATGCTCTTTTCGATTGCCGGTAACCGTGCCATGACCAGCTGCTCTCGATGACCCGCACCGCATGAGCAGGCCATCTCGCACTCACTTCACCATGCGCAGCACGCTCTAGAATCGGCGCCATGTTTTTCCAGGAGCACCCGCATGATTCGCGAGATCATCCGTATGGGCGACAAGCGCCTGTTGCGTATTGCGCCACCGGTCACCAATCTCGGCAGTCACGCGCTGCACACCCTGGTGGCCGACATGTTCGAAACCATGGACGATGCACGTGGCGTCGGCTTGGCCGCCCCGCAGATTGCGGTGGATCTGCAATTGATGGTGTTCGGGTTCGAAGCCAGCGAACGTTACCCCGAAGCGCCGGCAGTGCCACGCACCGCGTTGGCGAATGCGCAGATCGAGCCGCTATCGGAGGAAATGGAAAACGGTTGGGAAGGGTGCCTGTCCATTCCCGGCCTGCGTGCGGTGATTCCGCGCTATCGCGTCATTCGGTATCGTGGCTTTGCGCCGGACGGCAGTCCGATCGAGCGCGAAGCCGAAGGCTTCCATGCACGGGTGGTGCAGCACGAATACGATCACCTGGTCGGCCGCTTGTACCCCTCGCGGATCGAAAATTTCGATACCTTCGGCTTCGAGGACGTGTTGTCGTACGACCTCTAACGCAGGGTCCGGACGCATGTTGCGTCGCTAGGTATGTCGTGATTCGATCAGCCGCTGCTGCGGCGCATGCACACATAAAAAGGGCGCCTTGCGGCGCCCTTGTCGTCTTGCCTTGTCGTGCTTACTTCAGCGCCTTGAAGCGCAGGCGCTTGGGGCCTGCGTCATCGCCCATGCGACGGCGCTTGTCTTCTTCGTACTCGCGGTAGTTACCCTGGAAGAACTCCACGTGCGAGTCGCCTTCGAACGACAGGATGTGGGTGGCGATGCGATCGAGGAACCAGCGATCATGCGAGATCACGAAGGTGTTGCCGGGGAATTCCAGCAACGCATCTTCCAGCGCACGCAGCGTTTCGATGTCCAGGTCGTTGGACGGTTCGTCGAGCAGCAGCACGTTGCCGCCCTGCAGCAGGGTCTTGGCCATGTGCAGACGACCGCGCTCACCACCGGACAGCGAGCCGACCATCTTCTGCTGGTCCTGGCCCTTGAAGTTGAAGCGGCCGATGTAGGCGCGCGACTGGATCTCCACACCGTTGATGTTGAGGATGTCCAGGCCGCCCGCGATTTCCTGGAACACGTTGTGGTTGCCTTCCAGCTTGTCGCGGCTCTGGTCCACGTACGACAGCTGCACGGTCGGGCCGACCACGATCTCGCCGGAATCGGGCTTCTCCGCGCCGGTGATCATCTTGAACAGGGTCGACTTACCGGCACCGTTGGGGCCGATGATGCCGACGATGGCGCCGGGCGGCACGATCATCGACAGATTGTCGATCAGCAGACGGTCGCCGAACTTCTTGGAGACGTTCTTGAATTCCATCACCGCATTGCCCAGGCGCTCGCCCGGCGGGATGAAGATTTCATTGGTCTCGTTGCGGCGCTGGTAGTCCACTGACTGCAGCTCTTCCAGGCGGGCCAGACGCGCCTTGCCCTTGGTGCGGCCGCCCTTGGCATTCTGGCGCGACCATTCCAGTTCCTTCTGGATCGCCTTCTGGCGAGACTTTTCCTGGTTGTCTTCCTGCTTGAGGCGCTCGTCCTTCTGGGTCAGCCAGTCGGTGTAGTTGCCCTTCCACGGAATGCCGCGACCACGGTCCAGTTCCAGGATCCACTCGGCGGCGTTGTCCAGGAAGTAGCGATCATGCGTGACCGCCACCACGGTGCCGGTGTAGCGCGCCAGGAACTGCTCCAGCCACTCCACCGATTCGGCGTCAAGATGGTTGGTCGGTTCGTCGAGCAGCAGCATGTCCGGCTTCTGCAGCAGCAGGCGGCACAGCGCCACACGGCGCTTTTCACCACCGGACAGCTTGCCGACCACCGCGTCCCACGGCGGCAGGCGCAGCGCATCGGCGGCCACGTCCAGCTGGTTTTCCAGGGTGTGCGCATCGCCGGCGGCCAGGATTGCCTCCAGGCGTTCCTGTTCCTTGGCCAGGGCGTCGAAATCGGCGCCTTCTTCGGCATAGGCCAGATACACCGCATCCAGCGCGGCCTGGGCTTGCAGCACGTCGCCCACGCCTTCTTCCACTGCCTCGCGCACGGTGTGCTCGGGGTTGAGTTGCGGTTCCTGCGCCAGGTAGCCGACCTTGATGCCGGCCTGCGGACGGGCTTCGCCCTCGAAATCGGTGTCCACGCCGGCCATGATCTTGAGCACCGTGGACTTGCCCGCGCCGTTCAGGCCCAGCAGGCCGATCTTGGCGCCGGGGAAAAAGCTCAGCGAGATGTCCTTGATGATCTGCCGCTTGGGCGGGACCACCTTGCTGACGCGGTTCATGGTGTAAATGTATTGCGACATGGGGACTCCGTGGACGCAAGCAGCCCGCCGGCCGAGGCCGGAGGCAGCGGAAAAGGGATTGCGCCGATTATACGGGCAAGTGCCCGGGGCCGCGCCGGGTGGGGATGTGGCTAAACGGCAGCCTACCTACTACCTGAATAGGCATTTTCGTAACCGATTCCAGCAAGAATGCGTTAAGGCGGGCAGCGTCTTAATGAAATTGCGACATCGCAAACAGGAGCTGGTCATGAACCGCAAACGCATCGTCACTGTTATGCTTTCTTCCATCCTGGCGCTGGGCTCCGTGGCCCCGGCAGCGTTTGCCGACGACTGGGGCCGCGGCCACGATCGTCGTGGCCACGACCGCGATGATCGTCACGACCGCGGCCGCGATCACCATCGCGACTGGCGCAGCGATCGCCGCGAGTGGCGGGATGACCGTCGCGACGACCGCCGCTACTACAGCAGTGGCTACCGCGAGGGCTATCGCGATGCCCGTTATCAGGACCGTCGCTACGACCGCAACCGGGTCTATGTCTACGATCGCCCCAGCTACTACCGCGTCGGCCCGCCGCCGCGCCCGTATTGGGCCCGCGGTCAGCGCTACCACGGCCCGGTTTACGTGATCAACGACTACGACCGCTACAACCTGCGTCGCCCGCCGTATGGCTACCGCTGGCAGCGCGACAACACCGGCAATCTGCTGCTGGTCGCCATCGCCACCGGCGTGATCGCCGACCTGGTCCTCAATAACTGAGCGGGCATCCGATCGCTCGCCGAGCCATCGGGCCGGCCCTCCCACAAAGGCGCACTTCGGTGCGCCTTTGTCATTTGTGCAGCTTGCCGGCCGATCGGGTCCATGGCCTGCCACAGCGGTGCGATTGGTCACCCGTGCGGCGGGGGCTTACAATCGGCGGCCCTACTGGCTGCAGCTGCCCCGGAGTTTCGAATGTTCTCGCGCGACGTCCGACTGGAAACCTACGACCCCGAACTGGCCAAGGCCATCGCCGCTGAAGTCGGCCGCCAGGAGGATCACGTCGAACTGATCGCCAGCGAGAACTACTGCAGCGCATTGGTGATGGAAGCCCAGGGCAGCCAGCTGACCAACAAGTACGCCGAAGGCTATCCGGGCAAGCGCTATTACGGTGGCTGCGAATTCGTCGATATCGCCGAGCAACTGGCGATCGACCGCATCAAGCAGGTGTTCGGCGCGGGCTCCATGGAAGATATGTATGCAAACGTGCAGCCGCACAGCGGCTCGCAGGCCAACCAGGCGGTGTATCTGGCGCTGCTGCAGCCGGGCGACACCATCCTGGGCATGAGCCTGGCCCATGGCGGTCACCTGACCCACGGCGCCAAGGTCAATGTCTCGGGCAAGCTGTTCAACGCGGTGCAATACGGTGTCGACGCGCAGGGCCTGATCGACTACGACGAGGTCCAGCGCCTGGCTACCGAGCACAAGCCGAAGATGGTCGTGGCCGGCTTCTCGGCGTATTCGCAGAAGATCGACTGGGCGCGTTTCCGCGCCATCGCCGACAGCGTCGGGGCGTATCTGTTCGTGGACATGGCGCACGTGGCCGGCCTGGTTGCCGCCGGCGTCTATCCGAGCCCGATGGAGCATGCGCACGTGGTCACCTCGACCACCCACAAGACCCTGCGCGGCCCGCGTGGCGGCATCATCGTGGCCAAGGGAGCCAGCGAAGAGCTGCAGAAGAAGCTGCAGTCGATCGTGTTCCCCGGCATCCAGGGCGGCCCGCTGATGCACGTGATCGCGGCCAAGGCGGTGGCGTTCAAGGAAGCGCTGGAGCCGGCGTTCAAGACCTACCAGCAGCAGGTCGTCAAGAACGCCCAGGCGATGGCCAAGACGTTGATCGCGCGCGGCTACAAGATCGTGTCCGGCGGCACCGAGAACCACCTGATGCTGGTGGACATGATCGGCCGCGACGTGTCCGGCAAGGACGCCGAAGCCGCGCTCGGCAAGGCCCATATCACCGTGAACAAGAATGCAGTTCCCAACGACCCGCGCTCGCCGTTCGTGACCTCGGGCCTGCGCCTGGGTACCCCGGCCATCACCACACGCGGTTACAAGGAACAGGACAGCATCGACCTGGCCAACTGGATCGCCGACGTGCTGGATGCACCGAGCGACGAAGCCGTGCTGGCGAAAGTCCGCGACGCAGTGACCGCGCAGTGCAAGAAATATCCGGTGTATGGCTGAGACGGGAATGGGGAATAGGGAGACGAGAATGGTAAAAGCAACGCTGCGATAGCCCTGCTGTTCCGATTCCCTATTTCCCTCTCCCTATTCCCGGACGTCTGATGCACTGCCCCTTCTGCCAGCACAACGACACCCGCGTGATCGATTCGCGGGTGTCCGAAGACGGCACGACGATCCGTCGGCGTCGTGAGTGCGAGGCGTGTGGCGAGCGTTTCAGTACCCTGGAAACGATCGAACTCAAGCTGCCCACCGTGGTCAAGAGCGATGGCGGCCGCGAGGCGTTCGATGCGCGCAAGTTGCGCACCAGCTTCGACCGCGCCCTGCAGAAACGTCCGGTGTCCGAAGAGCAGATCGAGGCGGCAGTGCGGGCGGTGGTGCATCAGCTGCGCATGTCCGGCGAGCGCGAAGTGGGCTCGCTGCGGGTGGGCGAATACGTGATGGTCGAGCTGCGCAAGCTCGATCATGTCGGCTATGTGCGCTTTGCTTCGGTGTATCGCAGTTTTCAGGACGTTGCCGATTTCCGCGAGGAAATCGAAAAACTCGAACGCGAGCTTCCGGTCGGGAGCGAACAGCTGCCGCTGCTGGAAGCGGCACTGGAACGCGCCGGCAAGCCAGGCAAGCGTTGAACGCCGTGCCGATTGCCTGCGTGGGCGACACGCCGGAGCATCTTCCCGCCATCGCGCACGCGCATCTTGAAGCCTTCGGCAGTCTGTTGCCGGACTGGAATTTCGATGAGGCGTTGAGCGAGTTGCGCAGCCACACGCGCGATGGTGTGATCCCGATGACGTGGGTGGCGCTCGATCAGGGCCAGTGGCTCGGTTCGGTGAGTCTGCTGGACAACGACGATGCGCGCATTCGGCAATGGTCGCCCTGGCTGGCATCGCTATATGTGCAGCCGCACGCGCGTGGGCAGGGCATCGGTGAGGCATTGGTCGCGCATTGCGTGCAGACCGCCGCCGGGCTGGGCGTGGACACGTTGTATCTGTATTGCCAACCGGACCTGGCGCCGTTTTATCAACGCTTGGGCTGGCAGATGCATGCGGGGCTGTTGCTTGGGTCGTTGCCGATCGTGGTGATGTCTATTGAGCCGCAACGGGTGCCGCAATGAACGCAAGTGCCGACGATCACCGCTGGATGGCGCAGGCGCTGCGCCTGGCCGCGCGTGGCGCCTACACCACGCGACCTAATCCCATGGTCGGCTGCGTCATCGTGCGCGATGGCGTATGCGTGGGCGAAGGCTTTCATCAACGGGCCGGTGGCCCGCATGCGGAAGTGTTCGCGTTGCGTGCAGCCGGCGAGCTGGCGCGTGGTGCCACCGCCTATGTGACGTTGGAGCCTTGCGCGCATTACGGACGCACGCCACCGTGCGCACTTGCCTTGATCGACGCCGGCGTGCGCCGTGTGGTCGCGGCGATGGCCGATCCGTTTCCGCAGGTCAACGGCGGTGGCTTCGCGTTGCTGCGCGAGGCAGGGATCGAGGTGCTCAGTGGTGTCATGCAGACACAGGCGCGTGCGCTCAATCAGGGATTCCTGTCGCGGGTGGAGCGTGGCCGTCCGTGGGTGCGGGTCAAACTTGGCTCCAGCCTGGATGGGCGCACCGCTTTGGCCAGTGGGGAGTCCAAATGGATCACCGGCGCCGATGCGCGCGCCGATGTGCAGCGCTGGCGTGCGCGTGCCGGTGCGATCCTGACCGGTGCCGGCACGGTGCTGGCAGACGATCCGGCGATGACCGTGCGGCTCGGTGACGACACGCCGTTCGTGCCGCCGTTGCGTGTGGTGCTCGACGCCGGTCTGCGGACGTTGAGGTGCCAGAATATCCGTCAGGGCGATGCGCCGACGCTGTATCTGCATGGCGAGACCGCGCAGGCGCCGGCACTCGACGACGCGCAGTGTCTTGCGATGCCGCTGCACGCCGGCCGCTTCGATCTTGCTGCCGTTCTGGCGTTACTGGCCGAGCGCGGCATCAACGAGGTGCATGTGGAAGCCGGTGCAACGCTGAGCGGTGCGCTGCTGCAAGCGGGGCTGGTCGACGACCTGTTGGTCTACATGGCGCCGGTGCTGCTGGGCGAGACCGCCAGGCCGCTGCTGGCTGGGCTCGGCATCGACACGATGGCGCAGCGTCATGCATTGCAACTGCACGAGGTGCGTCAACTGGGTCAGGATTTGCGTTTGCGTTACGCGCCAAATACTACCGGGTGAGTGCTGCGTAACGCGCTCGATGCGCAGCAGCGGATCACCTTGCGCGTGGTGCTTGATGTGGCTTCTGCTTGCGGGTGCACATTGCCGTGCAAGCGATGGAGGCTGCAGTTACCGCACTGGTGTGGTTTTTCCAGCGCACTACATCTTGTGGCGTAAAACCTTGCGCTGAAGCAGCAAAGAGCACTGCGGTCTCTGCCTGCATACACATGCAGGGCAGGTTGCCTCGCACGCAATGCGCTCGATCATCCCCACAAGAAAGGCCCCGCTTGCGGGGCCTTTCCCGGACAACTGCGAGGCGCCTATCAGAAGCTTGCGCGCACGCCGACCCGATACTGGTTGGCGTTGTCGATGAACTGCGCTTCGGCAACCAGGCCCCAGGTGCGGGTGAAGTTGACCTGGCCACCCAACGTGCCGACGAACTCGCCTTCGTCCACGTCGCTGCCGTCGATATAGCCGGCCTTGACCCAGGCCTCGGTGCGCGGCGAGGGCTTGCCACGCAGGCCCAGATTGGCGAAGCCCAGGGTGGTCGAGTCAGACGCGTTGTCGATCGAACGGCCGCGCAGGCGCAGGTCGGATTCGACCTTGCTGCGTAGCACGCTGATATCAGCCGTGAACTCGACGCGCTCGGTCATTTCCTGGCGGTAGCCAATACCGACATTGGCCTGCTCCAGGGTGCCTTCGATGACGAAGCCGCTGCCCACGTTGTAATCCTTGTTGGCACGCTGATAGCCAGCGAGCACGTACACGGGCTCGGCAATCTGCCAGGAACCGCGGAGGTAGCCGCCATCGATGTCGTCGGAATCATCATTGACGTTGATTTCGGTACGGTTCCAGCCGCCTTCGACATAGCTGTAGCTCAGGCCTTCAGCAGACGCGGAAAACGGTGCGGCGGCCAGCAGGGTCGCCAGGATCAGGGTGTTACGCATTTGGGTGCTCTCTCCGAAAGTGAAGTCCGTGTCTCCGCCCCGTTGCGGGGTGGAAATGCGACGTGTCCCCGTCGCGGCGCGTAAATTAACAGATCCTTCACAACCCTGGCTATGGGGGATTTCCTGACATGACGCACTGTCCTGCCAGCCTTGCCTGACGTTCGGCATCGCGTCGGTCGGCACTGTTAAACTTTGCGCGCCGGTTCGCCGGTACTCACGAACGTCTTCAGGGCGGGGTGCGATTCCCCACCGGCGGTAGGCATGCGCAAGCGTGCGAGCCCGCGAGCGCTTGCGCTTCCAAGAGTTGAGCGATCCCCGCGAAGCTCCTGATGCGCAAGGTCAGCAGATCCGGTGCGATGCCGGGGCCGACGGTATAGTCCGGATGAAAGAAGACGGCCAACGCGCAGCCTTGCGGCTGTGCGCGCGCCTGTTTGCCTTGTGGCGTTTTTCGCTCAACTCCTGCGAGAAACGACTATGTCCATGCGTCACCCGTCGCGCTGCGTCGCGACCTTCCACCGCGCCACCTGCGCCCAGTTGCTGCTGCAATCGGAGGCGCGCTGATGTTTACCGGAATCATCGAAGGCGTCGGCCGTCTGGCGGCGCGCCAGCCGCAGGGCGGCGATGTGCGGTTTACCTTCGCCACCGGCAGCTTGCCGTTCGAAGCGGTGCAACTGGGCGAAAGCATCGCGGTCAACGGCGTGTGCCTGACCGTGATCGCCTTCGATGCCGGCAGCTTCCAGGCCGATGCCTCCACCGAAACCCTGTCGCTGACCACGCTGGGCGCCTTGCCCGAAGGCGCGCTGCTCAATCTGGAACGCGCGATGCGCCCGACCGATCGCCTTGGCGGGCATCTGGTCAGCGGGCATGTCGATGGCCTGGGCCAGGTGCAATCGGTGCATGGCGATGCGCGGGCGCAGCGCTGGCGGTTTGCCGCACCGCCGGCGGTGTTGCGCTATGTCGCCAAGAAGGGCTCGATCTGCGTGGACGGGGTCAGCCTGACCGTCAACGACGTGGACGACGAAGGATTCGAGGTCGCGTTGATTCCGCACACGGTGGCCAACACCGCGTTTGCACAGACGGTGGTCGGGGCGGCGGTGAATCTGGAAATCGACCTGGTGGCGCGTTATGTCGAACGCCTGCTCGGCACGCGGGGTGCGGCATGAACTTCGCACCCGTTCTGGAACTGCTCGAAGAACTGCGCGCCGGACGCATGGTGGTCATCGTCGATGACGAAGACCGCGAGAACGAGGGCGATCTGATCATGGCCGCCGAGCTGGTCAAGCCCTCGGACATCAATTTCATGGTGACCCACGCGCGCGGGCTGGTGTGTCTGTCGCTGACCCGCGAACGCTGCGCCCAACTCGGCCTGGCGCCGATGGTGCGCAACAACACCGCGCAGTTCCAGACCAACTTCACCGTCAGTATCGAGGCGGCCGAAGGCGTGACCACCGGCATTTCCGCCTACGACCGCGCGCATACCGTGCGCACCGCAGTGCGACCGGATGCCAAGCCGCAGGATCTGAGCCAGCCGGGGCATATCTTCCCGCTGATCTCGCAACCCGGCGGGGTGCTGACCCGCGCCGGTCACACCGAAGCGGCCAGCGATCTGCCGATGCTGGCCGGGCTGGAGCCGGCCGGCGTGCTGGTGGAAGTGCTCAACCCGGACGGCAGCATGGCGCGCCGGCCGCAATTGGAAGTGTTCGCGCGCGAGCACGGGCTGAAGATGGGCTCGATCGCCGATCTGATCGCCTATCGCCTGGCCAACGAGCACACCGTCGAGCGGGTGGACGAGCGCGAGATCACCACCGAGTTCGGGCCGTTCAAGCTGGTGACCTACCGCGACCGCATCGCCCACGACCTGCACTTTGCGCTGGTGCGCGGCGAGGCCAATCCGCACACGCCGACGCTGGTGCGTGTCCAGGTGGAAAACCCGCTGGCCGATCTGTTGCACTGGCAGCGCGACGATTTCGGCGTGGCCGCTACCGATGCCCTGCGCGCGATCGCGGCCGAAGGGCAGGGTGTGATGGTGGTGCTGTCGGCGCCACGCGATAGCGAATCGCTGCTGGCGCGGCTGCGCCAGCAACCGGAGGCGGCAACCAACGCCAAGGACGTCAGCCAGTGGCGGCGCAACGGGGCCGGTGCGCAGATCCTGGCCGAGCTGGGCCTGGGCAAGCTGCGCGTGCTGGGCACGCCGCGCCGTCAGGTGGGCCTGGCCGGGTTCGGGCTGGAGGTGGTGGAGTACCTGGAATGCCATCCGGGCGAAGGCATGCGCTCGGTGCCGCCGGAAGCGGTGCCCTGAACAACGTAGACGCCGTGGAATGCGTGGTCGTCGGATGGGCGCGTGCGATGCGAGGGCCGCTGCATGCCCCCAGCGGTTGCTGCTGTTTGCAGCGCCGCGCCATCGGGCGGCAGCATCATCGGTTGCCTGCGCGTTGCGTTCCGGGGTACCTGGCCGGGCCTGCTTCGGCGGCCCGGCCTGCACGCGTCGGCCGGGCGGGGGGCGGCAGCTGTTAAACTTCCTGCCCCCTTGAGTTGCCGACCCGCATGACCCACTACGAAGGCGATCTCCGCCCCACCACCGCGCGCTTTGCGATCATCGCCAGCCGCTGGAATGCCCGCATCACCGACGCGCTGGTCACCGGCGCGCGCCAGAGCCTGGCCGGCAACGGTATCGGCGAGGACGCCATCGACGTGGTCCGCGTGCCGGGTGCCTGGGAAATTCCGATCGCCGCCAACCGCGTGGCGCAATCCGGCCAGCATGCGGCGATCATCGCGCTGGGCTGCGTGATCCGTGGCGACACCCGCCACTACGAACACGTCGCCGACCTGTGCGCCGAAGGCCTGATGAGCGTGCAGTTGCAGACCGGCGTGCCGGTGCTCAACGGCGTGCTGGCGGTCGAGCGGGTGGAAGACGCCGAGGCACGGGCCGGCGGCAGCCATGGCAACAAGGGCGAAGAGTGCGCACTTGCGGCCCTGGAACTGGTCAATTTGATGGAGTTGTTGCCATGAGCAAGCCCGGTGGACACGCCCGCCACGGTCGTCGCGACGGCATCGACCCGGTACTGCGTTCGCGCGCACGCCGGCGTGCCTTGCAGGCGGTGTATGCCTGGCAGATTTCCGGCGGTTTCGCCAAGCAGGTGATCTCCCAGTTCGCGCACGAGCAGGCGCACGAAGTGGCCGATCTGGCCTACTTCGAGAGCCTGGTCGACGGCGTGCTGAGCAACCGCGCCGAGCTGGACACCGCGCTGACCCCGTATCTGGATCGCGGCGTGGAAGAGGTCGATGCGATCGAGCGTGCGGTGCTGCGCCTGGCCGCCTACGAACTGCTGTATCGGCAGGACGTGCCGTACCGTGTGGTGATCAACGAAGCGATCGAAACCGCCAAGCGCTTCGGTTCCGAGCATGGCCACACCTACGTCAACGGTGTGCTGGATCGTGCGGCGGTGGAGTGGCGCAAGGTCGAGTCGGGCGCGAGCGGCGCATGAGGCGCCGCGGGAATGGGGGGTCGGGAATGGGGAATCGTAAGAGCACCACCTCCGATATCTCCTGACGCGCTTTTGCGATTCCCGATTCCCTTCTCCCGATTCCCGTCCCCATGCCTGAATTCGATCTGATTGCTCGTCTGCGCACGCGCATCGCCGCGCGTGCCGATGTGCCGTTGGGCATTGGCGACGATGCGGCGTTGTTGCAGCCGCCGCCCGGCGAGCAGTTGGCGATCACCGCCGACACGCTCAACGCGGGGGTGCATTTTCCGCATGAAACGCGCGCCGACGATCTGGGCTGGAAGACATTGGCGGTCAATCTCTCCGATCTGGCCGCGATGGGCGCGCAGCCGCGCTGGTGCACCTTGTCGTTGTCGTTGCCGCACGATGATGCGGCGTGGGTGGACGCGTTTGCCGATGGTTTCCTTGCGCTGGCCGATGCGCACGACATCGCCCTGGTCGGAGGCGACACCACGCGCGGGCCGTTGTCGTGTGCGGTGACTGCGATCGGCAGCCTGCCGCCGGGTGCGGCGTTGCGTCGCGACGGCGCACGCGTGGACGACGATGTCTGGGTGACCGGTGCGCCGGGCGAAGCGGCCGCTGCGTTGTCGCTGTGGCAAGCCGGCCAGTTGGATGTGACCTGCGTGGCCGCCGACCCGGTGCATGAACAATGGCGTAGCCGCTTGCTACGCCCGCAGCCGCGTGTGCAGGCCGGGCTGCGCTTGCGTGGGCTTGCGCATGCCTGTGTGGATATTTCCGACGGGTTATTGGCCGACCTGGGACATCTGTGCGACCGCAGCGGTGTGGGCGCGCAGCTTGCGCTGGCGGCGTTGCCGACGATGTCACGTAGTGCGCAGGTCAGTGCGCTGCAATGCATCGGCTGGCAGCTCGGCGGCGGCGACGATTACGAGCTGTGTTTCACCGCCGCCGTGCAGCACCGCGATGCGGTCGTGCAGGCGATGGAGTTTGCCGGGGTGACGGTCACGCGGATCGGCCGGATCGTTGCTGCGGGTGGGGTGGTGGTGCACGACGCCGACGGCAAGCCATGGCAACCGCCGCAGCGGGGGTATCAGCACTTTGTTGGCTGATGGTGGGTCTTTGGCGCGGCGGTGGTGAGTGAGCGCTTTGGCTGGTTGGTGCTGGTTTTTTGATGGTGGTGGTGGTGCCGGGTGGGCTTTGGTTTGGGCGGTTTTTCCCTCATCCGCCCTTCGGGCACCTTCTCCCGCAGGCGGGAGAAGGGACGGCGGTTGGGCTTGGTGAGTACCGTTCCAGCATTCCCGCCTCCCCAATCCCCAATCCCCAATCCCCAATCCCCAATCCCCAATCCCCAATCCCCAATCCCCAATCCCCAATCCCCAATCCCCAATCCCCGCCCTTGAGCCATACCGTACCGTCTGGTACGGTCGCAATGTTCTCCCCCGAACCACGGATGCACGGCATCTGCTGCTGGGCCACCCCGGCCCGGCCTCGCGTGGGAGAGAACTGCATGAACAAGCGTTGGATCGGAAGCATCGCCGCGATGGCAATGCTGGTGGCATCGGCCTCGGCACTGGCCGGCGGTTTCAGCAAGACCTATGAACGTATCCCCGGTTGGGATGGTGCGGCGATGGGCGCGCTGGTGCTGGTGCCGCAGGGGCAGGGCAGCGGACCGTTTCCGCTGATCGTGATGCCGGCCAGCTGGTCGTTGCCGAATCTGGAATATCTGGGCCGCGCCAGCCAGTTGGCCAGCGATGGCTATGTGGTGGTCAGCTACACCTCGCGTGGATTCTGGGATTCGGCCGGGCAGATCGACATTGCCGGTGCCGACACCGTGGAAGACGTCAGTGCGGTGATCGACTGGGCGCTGGCGCACACTCCGGCCAATCCGGACGCGATCGGTGCTTCCGGCATTTCCTACGGGGCCGGCATCAGTCTGCTGGCGGCCGAGCGCGATCCGCGCATCAAGGCGGTGGCCGCGCTCAGCGGGTGGGCCGATCTGGAAGCCTCGCTGTATGCCAATCGCACCGTCAGCCAGCAAGGGGTCGGGTTGTTGGTCGGTGCCGGTGCGTTGACCGGCCGGGCCGGGCCGGATCTGGCACGGATCGGCGCACGTGTTGCGGTGGGCGATTACGACGGTGCCGTGCAGGGCTTCCTGCCGCAGGCGGCTTCGCGCAGCCCGGCCACCGATGTGGCCGCGCTCAATGCGCGGGGCACCGCGGTGCTGCTGGGCAATGCCTTCAACGATGGCTTGTTCCCGCCGAACCAGACCATCGCCTTCTTCAATCAGCTACGTGGTCCCAAGCAGTTGTTGCTGAGTCAGGGCGATCACGCCACCGCAGAACTGCCGGGCGCGTTGGGCCTGCCCAACGAGGTGTATACCGCAGCCACGCGCTGGTTCGATCGCCATCTCAAGCAGGTGCGCAATGGCGTGGATGCCGAAGCGCCGGTGCGGCTGTCGCCGCGTGCCGGGCAGTGGCTGGAGTACCCGGACTGGAGCTCCGTGCAGCAGGGTGGCACGCGCCTCGGGCTGTCCGCACCGGCCGGGGTGCTCAGCCCCACCGGCGGGTTGATTGGCGGGACGGCCAGCGGTTGGCAGTCGCGCATCGCCACCGATGTGCCAACACTGGCCGACTCGGGCGTGGTGCTGGTCAGCGGGTTGTTGCAGGGCATTGGCGCACCGGTCACCACGTCGATTCCGCTGGTCAATCGCATCGGCGCAGCGGTGTGGGTGGGCGCGCCGTCGAGCAGTGCGCGGCGGCTGGCGGGAAGTCCCTCGCTGCGCGTCACCGTGGTGCCCAGTCAAACGAAAGTGAGTCTGTTCGCGTATCTGTACCGCATGGATGCCCTGGGTGTGGCGCAATTGATCACGCATGCGCCGTACTCGTTGCGCGGTGCCACGCCGGGCAGCGCGGTGACGCTGGATTGGTCGCTGCAGGCGGCCGCTACGGAGATTCCGGCCGGGCAGCGATTGGTGCTGGTGATCGATACCCACGATGCGCGTTACACCGACGCCAGCGACGGCGGCGGCGCGGTGACGTTTACATCGCCGGCGGCAACACCATCGGTGTTGAACGTACCGCTGCGATAGCACTTAGAGCGGCTAACAAAACGACTTCGTGTCAGCCTACTGCAGGCCGGCTATCTGCGGCCTGGCTGCAGGGGCCTTACCCGTCCAGCGTCGCGGGACACGCTGCAAGTACGTCCTTGTAGCTCTTACGCGGCATCCATGCCGCGTAAGGTCCCGCGACGCTGCGCGGGCAAGGATCCAGTCGAGATGGTCGGCATGCATGGGTTTAAACAAAGCAACCAGCGGAGTGTCTGGCGCGGTGTCCTCGCCGCTTGCGGGACCGCGTGGCGGCATGGATGCCGCCACCGCGCCTCCATGAAAGGATTCGCGGCGTGTCCCGGAAATGGTGAGGGCACCGTGCCTCGACCAGCACGGCTTTGCTATGACGTCATAACGCACTGACTCAAAACCTGGCCGTCCTGCGCTGAGACTGGATGGTGTGGATGAAGTCGTGGTCGTGGTTGCCTGGAAACGGATGCATAACGTGGATAGGTGACTGCAGGCCGTCGCAGCGCAGCATTTATGCGGAATTTACGCGGCGACCCTGGCATGTCCCTAGCGACTTTACGCAGGCCAGGAAGAGACTGCGCACGTTGGCGGAGCGGTTCCGCCCTGGATGATTCCGATGCCTGCCCTGACCTGTCTGCTCCATCGGTGCTGCGCGCACGCTGCGGCAGCGCCTTGCCTTGTTGTCGTGCACCCCGCGCATGCGCCGTTGCGTGACGCTTCGTTCGCGCCGCGTTGCGCGCGCCACCGGGAGTAACCGACATGCCTGCCTGGTTGTCGCTGTTGTGCGGTGTGGCGGTGCTCGTTGCCGCTGCGTACCTGTTGTACGTGGTGCTGCGGCCCGAAGACTTCTGATGCGAGTGCGCTCCAATGATTGAAACTTTCCTTGTCTATGCGCTGGCCATCGTGCTGGCGTGGCCCCTGGGCCGCTATCTGGCGGCGGTGATGCGCGGCGCGCCGATGCGTGGCGATGCGCTGTTCGGCTGGATCGAACGGCCGCTCTATGCGCTGCTGGGCACGCGCCCGCAACAGGGCATGTCGTGGCGCGGCTATGCCGTGGCGTTTTTGCTCAGCAACCTGGTGGTCGGCCTGCTGACCTGGGCGGTGTTCATGTCTCAGGCATGGCTGCCGTTCAACCCGGACGCCATTCCGAACATGCGCTGGGATACCGCGCTGCACACCATGGTGTCGTTCGTCACCAATACCAACCAGCAGCATTACTCCGGCCAGGCGCAGCTGTCGTATCTGGCGCAGATGACCGGCATCGTCGGCCTGCAGGTGGTGACGCCGATGATGGGGTTGGCGTTGGCAGTGGCGACGCTGCGCGCCTTGTTCGGTGGGCGGGCGGTCGCCAGCGCGATCTCCGCTTCGCCATCGACGGCGAGTGGTGCTGACGATCCGGCGACGGCCGCGCGCAGTGAACGGCATCAGGCAAGCACTGGATTGGAGGCCCTGCCCGAAGCCGATGTCGGCAACTACTGGGCCGACGTGATCCGTGCCAGCGTGCGCGTCTTGCTGCCGTTGTGCCTGTTGTGGACCGTGCTGCTCGGTTGGCAGGGCGTGCCGTCCACGCTCCAGGGCGCGGCAACCGCCGCTCCGCTGGACAGCAGTGCCGGCATGCCCAAGCAGACCATTCCGATCGGCCCGGTCGCGGCGATGGTGGCGGTCAAGCAGCTGGGTACCAATGGCGGTGGCTGGTATGGCCCGAACAGTTCGGTGGCGCTGGAAAATCCCACGCCGTTGAGCAATCTGCTCGAAACGTTGGCGATCGTGTTGTTGCCGATGAGCGTGGTGTTCATGGTCGGCTATCTGACCGGGCGCAAACGCCTCACCGCGTTGGTATTCGGCACCATGTTGACGATGTCGGCGGCATCCACGGCGTTGTTGGTGTGGTCCGAAGCGCATTCGGCCAGCGCCGGCTCGGCTGCATTGATGGAGGGCAAGGAAGTGCGTATCGGCGCAGATGCCTCCGCGCTGTGGGCGGCGTTGACCACGCAAACCTCCAACGGCTCGGTCAATGCGATGCACGACTCGCTGGCCCCGTTGAGCGGCCTGGTCACCCTGGTGAACATGCTGATCAACGCGATCTGGGGCGGCATCGGCTGCGGCTTGCAGCAGTTCGTGGTGTATCTGTTGCTGAGCGTGTTTCTGGCCGGTCTGATGACTGGGCGCACGCCGGAGTTGTTCGGTCGCAAGATCGAATCGCGCGAAGTGCAATTGCTCGCTTTGCTGATCCTGCTGCAGCCGTTGGTCGTATTGGGCTTCACCGCGGTGGCGCTGGCAGTGCCGGCGGTCACTGCCAATTCCAACCCGGGGTTCCACGGCATCAGTCAGGTGTTCTACGAGTACACCTCGGCATTTTCCAACAACGGCTCGGGGTTTGAAGGCCTGGGAGATGCCACCTACTGGTGGAATCTGAGCTGCTCGGTGGTGCTGGCCCTGGGCCGCTACCCGGCGTTGATCCTGCCCCTGATGGTGGCCGCGCGCATGGCGGTCAAGCGGCGCGCGCCCGAGTCGGCCGGCAGCCTGCAGGTCGAAACGCCCACTTTTGCGCTGACCTTGATGGCGATCGTGCTTGTGCTGACCGTGCTGCAGTTCATGCCGGCACTGGTGCTGGGCCCTATCGCTGAACACCTCGCCCTGGCGGCATCCTGAGAATTGAGCAATGTCTACGATCGATACAACTGAAAAACGCGAGCGCGGCGACGCAGCGTTGTTCGACGCTGCGGTGCTGATCGCCGCGATGCGTGCGGCCTTTATCAAGCTGTCGCCACGGCATCTGCTGCATAGCCCGGTGATGGCGGTGGTGATGGGCGGCACGCTGCTGGCGGCGGTGATCACCGCCAGCGGGTATGGCAATGCCGGTTTCGGCTGGGCGGTGACGGCGATCCTGTTCGTGACCGTGTTGTTCGGCAATTTTGCCGAAGCCATCGCCGAGGCGCGTGGCCGTGGGCAGGCTGCATCGCTGCGCCGTGCGCGCAAGGATCTGGTCGCACGCCGGGTGGAAACCGCACTCGGCGGGCGCGAAACCCGCGTGCCGGCGGCCGAACTGCGTCCGGGCGACTACGTGATGGTGTCCGAAGGCGAATTCGTCCCGGCCGATGGCGAGATCGTGCGCGGCGTTGCAACGATCAACGAAGCGGCGGTAACCGGCGAATCGGCACCGGTGCTGCGCGAGGCCGGCACCGATCGCAGTGGCGTGATCGGTGGGACGCGCGTGCTCTCCGACGAGATCGTGTTCAAGGTCACCGCCGAGCCGGGACATAGTTTCCTGGATCGCATGATCGCCTTGGTGGAAGGCGCCAATCGGCAGAAGACGCCGAACGAAATCGCGCTCACTCTGTTGCTGGCGGCGATGACGCTGACCTTCCTGATCGTGGTGGCGTCGTTGCCTGCGATCGCCGGGTTCGTCGGCGTCACGCTGGACCCGCTGTTGCTGATCGCGTTGCTGGTGTGCCTGATTCCGACCACCATCGGCGGGTTGCTGCCGGCGATCGGCATTGCCGGCATGAACCGCGCGCTGTCTGCCAATGTGCTGGCCAAATCCGGCAAGGCGGTGGAAGTGGCCGGCGACGTGGACGTGCTGTTGCTCGACAAGACCGGCACCATCACCTACGGCGATCGCCAGGCCACCGCGTTTCATCCATTGGCCGGCATCGATCGTGCGCAGCTGCGCGATGCGGCCATGCTCGCCTCGCTGGCCGACCCGACGCCGGAAGGCAAGTCCATCGTCAAGCTGGCGCGCCAGCAAGGAGCGGTGCTGGTCGAGCCGGATGGTGCGCATTTCATCGCCTTCACCGCACAGACCCGCATGTCCGGCGTCGATCTGGGCGAGCGCAGCATCCGCAAGGGTGCCGGCGATGCGATCGTGGCGTATGTGCAGGCGCAAGGCGCCACGGTGTCGCCGGAATTGAACGGACGCATCGAAGAAGTCGCACGCGGCGGCGCCACCCCGCTGGTGGTGGCCGAAGGCCGGCATGTGCTGGGCGTGGTCGAGCTGAGCGACGTGGTCAAGCAGGGCATCAAGGAAAAGTTTGCGCAGCTGCGCGCGATGGGCATCAAGACGGTGATGATCACCGGCGACAACCCGCTCACCGCTGCGGCGATTGCCGCCGAGGCCGGCGTGGACGACTACATCGCCCAGGCACGTCCGGAAGACAAGCTGGCCCGTATCCGCGCCGAGCAGGCCGGTGGACGGCTGGTGGCGATGGTCGGCGACGGCACCAACGACGCACCGGCGCTTGCCCAGGCCGACGTCGGCCTGGCGATGAACTCCGGCACGCAGGCAGCCAAGGAAGCCGGCAACATGGTCGATCTGGATTCGGACCCGGCCAAACTGCTGGCCGTGGTCGAAGTGGGCAAGCAGCAGTTGATCACGCGTGGTGCGTTGACCACGTTCTCGTTGGCCAACGACGTGTCCAAGTATTTCGCGATCCTGCCGGCGTTGTTTGCCGCTGCGATTCCGTCGATGGCCGCGCTCAACGTGATGCAGCTGTCCAGCCCGCGCCATGCGGTGTTGGCGGCACTGATCTTCAATGCCTTGATCATTCCGGCGTTGATTCCGCTGGCGTTGCGCGGCGTGCGTTTTCGTCCGTCCAGCGCCACGGCCTTGCTGCGCCGGAACATGCTGATCTACGGCCTGGGCGGTGTGTTGCTGCCGTTTGCCGCGATCAAAGTGATCGATCTGGCGCTTGTCGCCACCCTGGGAGCCTGAGCCATGACCATTTCCTCCAAGACCGGCATGCACAGCGCATTGCCGTTGCGCGACGACGGCGCATTGCGCGGGTCGGTGATGCTGGCGTTGTTCACCCTGTTCGGTCTGGGCCTGGCTTATTCGTTGATCGCCACCGGCATCACTGGCGCATTGTTTCCCGATCAGGCGCACGGCTCGCTGCTGCGCGTGGAGCAGCGTGTCGTCGGGTCGGCATTGGTGGCGCAGCCGTTTGCCGATGCACGCTATTTCCAACCGCGTCCGTCGGCGGCCAAGTACGACCCGACCGCTGCGTCCGGCAGCAACCAGGCGCGTTCCAATCCCGACCTGCAGGCCCGCATCGCCGCCACGCGCGCCGACGTGGCCGCACGCGACGGTATTGCAGCGGAGACGGTGCCGAGCGAGTTGCTGACCCAATCCGGCAGCGGCCTGGACCCGCATCTGAGCCCGGCGGCGGTGCAGGTGCAGGTGCGCCGCGTGGCCAAGGCGCGCGGTTGGCCGGAGCAGCGCGTCGCCGCGCTGGTACAGGCCGCCACCGAACGGCCACAGTTCGGGCTGCTTGGGCAGCCGCGGGTGAATGTCCTGGCGCTGAACCTGGCGCTGGATGCGGCCGGGAATCGGGAGTCGGGAATCGGCAATGGGTTAAAGCAATAGCACTAGACCTGTCAGCTCGCGGTAGGCTGCACGAATCCCCAATCCCGACTCTCCAAACCCGGCCTCCATGATCGACGCCCGCACCCAACAAGCCGACGCACTGATGGGCGAACTGCAGCGCGAACATGGCGGGCGCCTGACGGTGTTTCTGGGCGCCGCACCTGGCGTGGGCAAGACCTACGCCATGCTGTCGCGCGCGCGCGAGCGCCTGCGCCAGGGCATGGACGTAGTGGCCGGCATTGTGGAGACCCACGGGCGTAGCGAAACCGCCGCGTTGCTGGACGGCCTGCCGCTGCTGCCGCGCATGCGCGTGAGCTATCAGGGCCGGGAGCTGGAAGAACTGGATCTGGATGCATTGCTGGCACGCAAGCCGCAACTGGCCTTGATCGACGAACTGGCCCACCGCAACGTGCCGGGCAGCCGGCACGAGCGACGCTGGCAGGACATCGTCGAGCTGCTCGATGCCGGCATCGATGTCTACACCACGGTCAACATCCAGCATCTGGAAAGCCTCAACGACATCGTGCTGCGCATCACCGGCGTGCGCGTGTCCGAGACCGTGCCCGATGCGGTGTTCGATCGATTGCGCGACATCGTGCTGGTCGATCTGCCGCCGCGCGAGCTGATCGAGCGGCTGCAACAGGGCAAGGTGTATCTGCCCGAACAGGCAACGCAGGCCTTGCAGGCGTTTTTTTCGCCATCCAACCTCACTGCGCTGCGCGAGTTGGCGATGCAGACCGCCGCCGACCGCGTCGACAGCGACCTGCGCGACACCCAGGCCGCGCGCGGGTTGCCCGGTACCGCCGCCTTGCGTCGCCGCGTGGTGGTGGCCATCGATGGGCGTGGCAGCTCGGAGTATCTGGTGCGCGTGGCGCGGCGATTGTCGGAGCGCCGCGATGCGCCCTGGACCGTGGTGACCGTGCAGACCCGCACCGTGGCCGATGCCGGCTGGCAATTGGAGATCGACCGCGCCTTCGCGCTGACGCGGCGCTTGGGTGGCGACACCGCGTTGCTGCATGGTGCCAATGTCGCCGAGGCCTTGCTGGATTTCGCATCGCAAAACGGCATATCGACCCTGGTGCTGGGACGCACCCGCGAGCGCCCGTTGGCGCGCATGTTCAACCGCACCTTGACCCAGCAACTGCTGCAACGCGGCGCGCATTACGAACTGGTCATCGTCAGCTCCGCCGATGCGCGCGCCCGCGCGCGTCAGCGCTGGCGCAACCCACGCCATTGGCTGCAAGGCTACGACCTGGCGTTTGCGGCGATTGCCGCCGCCGGCGCGGTGGGCGTGGCGTGGCTGTTGCAGCGCTGGACCGATATCGACGATCTGTCGATGGTGTTCATCGTGGCCGTGGTGCTGGTGGCTTCGCGCACGCGCATGGCCGCCGCGGTGGTCGCGGCATTGCTGAGTTTTGTCGCCTACAACTTCTTCTTCATCGAACCGCGCTTCACCTTGCAGATCAGCGCCCGCCAGGGCGTGGTGACGGTGTGTCTGTTCCTGATCGCTGCACTGGTCGCCGGCCGCCTGGCTTCGCGCCTGCGTAGCCAGGTGCTGGCGCTGCGTGCGGCCAATGCGCATGCCAACGCGTTGCAGGCGCTGGGCCGCCAGCTCAGCACGGCCGCAGACCTCGGCCAGGTGTTGGAGGCCGGTCGCCGTGCATTGACCACCGCACTGGATGCCGAGGTCTGGCTGCGCCTGGAGCAACGCGAAAGCGATGCACCGGCCAGCTTCGGCGCACTGGACCGCAGCGCGGCGGAGTGGACGCAGCGCCATGGGCAACCTGCCGGCCGCTTCACCGATACGCTGGCCGGTGCGCAATGGTGGTGCGTGCCGGTACGCCACGAGCGCGGCACGCTCGGCGTGGCGGCGTTGCGCTTCCGGCAGACCGTGCAGCGACCTGGGCTGGAGCAACGCCGGCTGGCCGAAGCGATGGTGGAAGACATCGGCCAGGCCGCGTTGCGCACGCGTCTGGTCGCCGACCTGGAAGGCGCGCGCGTCAGCGGCGAAACCGAGCGCCTGCGCTCGGCGTTGTTGTCGTCGGTCTCGCACGATCTGCGCTCGCCGCTGGCCTCGATGATCGGCTCGGCCAGCAGCCTGGCCAGCTACGGCGATGCGATGGATGCGCAAGATCGCCACAGCCTGCTCGACACCATCCAGCTCGAAGGCGAGCGGCTGGACCGCTACATCCAGAACCTGCTCGACATGACCCGGCTCGGCCATACCGGGCTCACCTTGAAGCGCGACTGGATCGGCGTGGACGAGCTGCTCGGCTCGGCCATGCGCCGCCTGCAACGCTACCAGCCCGAGGTGCGCCTGCAACTTGACCTGGAAGCCGACCTGCCGGCGATCTGGGTGCATCCGGCGCTGGTGGAACAGGCCATCTTCAACGTACTGGAGAATGCGGCGAAATTTTCGCCACCCGGCATGGCAGTCACGGTACACGCGCAACTGTGCGCCGGCGCCTTGCAGGTCGATATCGGCGACCAGGGCCCAGGCATTCCCGAGGACGAGCGCGCGCGTATCTTCGACATGTTCTACAGCGTGGAGCGCGGCGACCGCGGCCGTCACGGCACCGGGCTGGGCCTGACCATCTGCCAGGGCATGATCGGCGCGCACGGCGGCAGTGTGGAGGCGCTGATCGGCGCACATGGTCACGGCACCACAATCCGCATTACGCTGCCGTTGCTCGTTCCTGCCGCGCCACCTCGCCCCGATGCCGACTGATCCCACCGCTATCCCGCCCGCCCGCGTGCTGATCGTCGACGACGAGCCGCAGATCCGCCGTTTTCTCGACATCAGCCTGCGCGCGCAGGGCTACCGCGTGCTACAGGCCGGCACCGCCGAAGAAGGCCTGGCCGTGCTGGCCGGGCAGGGCGCCGAGCTGGTGGTGCTGGATATCGGCCTGCCCGATCGCGATGGCCACGAGGTGCTGCGCGAGATCCGGCAGTGGTCCAGCGTGCCGGTGATCATGCTTACCGTGCGCGCCGGCGAAACCGAAAAGGTCGCCGCGCTCGATGCCGGCGCCAACGACTACGTCACTAAACCGTTCGGCGTGCAGGAGCTGATGGCGCGCATCCGTGCGCTGTTGCGCCAGGCCGGCGCCGGCAGCGCGGTGGAAGAGAGCGTGTTCGACGATGGCCGCCTGCATATCCATCTGGGTCTGCGCGAGGTCACCTTCAACGGCGAGGCGGTGCCCTTGAGCCGCAAGGAATATGCCTTGCTCGCGCTGCTGCTCAAGCACGCCGGCCGCGTGGTCACCCAGCCGCAATTGCTGCGCGAGGTGTGGGGCCCCACCCACGAGGAAGACACCCACTACCTGCGCATCCTGGTCGGCAAGCTACGCCAGAAACTGCACGACGATGCCGCCGACCCGCACTACATCGTCACCGAACCGGGCGTGGGGCTGCGTTTTATTGGTGTGGCGCGCTGAGCAAAGCGATCCATCGTCTTGGAAAAATTGAGTTCAGCAACACAGCAAGCGCGTGAACGGAATTTTGGAAGGTGGATTGACGAATGCAATAGTTTTGGGATCCTGCGAGAGCGGTGAATATCTATCCGATGCTCGGCCCCGGGCGCTGCCGTTCCTGCATCTGCTCATGTTGCATACTCTGCTGCTGGCTCAGTTGTTCCCTAAGGATATCCAGGCCGCGCTGGATTGATATATCGACTGGCGTGTTGATCGCCGTCTCGGTGGCCACGTGGGCGCGCAGAGGTGCAGGGTTGCTTGGCTCTCCTTCTACCGCAAAGAGATAGTGGCCTGCCTGCTTTGATGAGGTGGCTGTACTAAGCATTACGTGGTCCACATGCGTGAGGCCATTTGCCATTGCTTCAGTGGCCAGATACGCGGCTGCTCGATCGCTTCGCTCATCTGGCAGCCGTCCCATTGAGCGGTCTAAGGATGGTCTGATCAACGGCATCGGAGGATGAGCCTAACCACATCGACCAGGCTGACGGCGCTCAGATCCTCGATTTTTTTGCCGTTTCCGGCGCG
>NZ_JACHOF010000006.1:0-225084 GCF_014199765.1 Xanthomonas sp. 3058
CGCGCATTCGACCCACTCAGTGTTTGATCTGGACTTCTGACGGCATCCACCAAGATACGGCCGACAAACCACTGCACTCACTGACAGGCGCTCGCTCGCCAGGTTTTGTTAGCTGCTCTAAGCTTGCAGCTTCATCCCTGCGTGGACTGTCCATGAAGCTCTACACCAAGCCCGGCGCGTGTTCGCTGGCAGATCACATCGTGTTGCGTTGGTCCGGCCTGCCGTTCGAGCTGACCGTGGTCGATGCGGCAACGATGAAATCGCCCGACTATTTGCGCCTCAATCCAGCCGGCGCGGTTCCGTTACTGGTGGTCGACGACTGGGCGCTGACCCAGAACGCCGCCATCCTGAACTACATCGCCGACATCGCCCCGCTCACCGGCTTGTCCGGCGACGGCACCGCGCGCAGCCGTGCAGAAATCAATCGCTGGATCGCCTTCGCCAATGCCGACGTGCATCCGACCTTCAAGCCGATCTTCGGCAGCACCGCGTATCTGCAGGACGAGGCGCTGATTACACGCAGTCACGAAGATGCACGCGCCAAGCTGCGCACCTTGTATGCACGCGTCGATACGCATCTGCAGGGACGCACCTGGCTGGCCAGCGACGCCCATACCGGCGCCGACGCGTATCTGTTCGTGACCTTGCTGTGGGCGAAGAAGGTTGGCGTGGATCTGAGTGGCCTGGATGCACTGGAGGCATTTGTGCAGCGCATGCTGGCCGATGTCGACGTGCAAGCCGCATTGCAGGCCGAAGGCCTGGCCTGAGCCGATCGCCACACGCGATGCAGGAGAGGCTGCATTGCATCGCAACGCACCGGTATCGCATCGCGCGGCCGCCAGCCTGCGCAGGCACCATCTGCACCGCACCGAACAGGTGAGGCACAAATGAAAACGCCGGGCAATGCCCGGCGTTTTCATTTCATCTACTGCACAGACTCAGCCCAGCAGGTGCGACACGCCGCTGCGCTCTTCTTCCAGTTCGGCCAGGGTCTTGTCGATGTACTTCTGGCTGAAGTCGTCGATCGGCAGATCCTTGACCAGGGTGTACTGGCCGTTCTCGGTGGTCACCGGGAAGCCGAAGATCACGCCTTCCGGAATGCCGTAGGAGCCGTCGGACGGCACACCCATCGTCACCCACTTGCCATTGCTGCCCAGCACCCAATCACGCACGTGATCGATGGCGGCATTGGCGGCCGACGCCGCCGAGGACAGGCCGCGCGCTTCGATGATCGCCGCGCCGCGCTTGCCCACGGTCGGGATGAAGGTGGACGCGTTCCATTCCTGGTCGTTGATCGCATCGCCGATGGACGCGCCATCGGCGGTGGCGAAACGGTAGTCCGGGTACATGGTCGGGCTGTGGTTGCCCCACACCACCAGCTTCTCGATGCCACCGACCGGCTTGCCGAGCTTTTGCGACAGCTGGCTCAGCGCACGGTTGTGGTCCAGACGCAGCATGGCGGTGAAGTTCTTCGGGTTCAGATCCGGGGCCGACTTCATCGCGATATAGGCGTTGGTGTTGGCCGGGTTGCCGACCACCAGCACCTTGACGTCACGCTTGGCGACCTTGTTCAGGGCAGCGCCCTGCGCGGTGAAGATCTTGGCGTTCTCCAGCAGCAGGTCCTTGCGCTCCATGCCCGGGCCGCGCGGACGCGCACCGACCAGCAGGGCGACGTCGATGTCCTTGAACGCCACTTCGGCGTCGTCGGTGCCGACCACGCCGGCCAGCAGCGGGAATGCGCAGTCTTCCAGCTCCATGATCACGCCCTTGAGCGCGGCCTGGGCCTTTTCGTTGGACAGTTCCAGCAATTGCAGGATCACCGGCTGATCCTTGCCCAGCATTTCGCCGGAGGCGATGCGGAACAGCAGGGCATAGCCGATCTGGCCGGCAGCGCCGGTCACAGCAACACGAACGGGTGCTTTCATGGGGAGTTTCCTCTGCTAAAAAACATGGGTGAAGATGCACGCTGGCGGGGCGCAAGGCCTGGCGGCGCGCAGTGACAAACAAACGGCCGCACATGGCGGCCGTTCGGAGAAGACATCAGGCGGCGAGGATCTTGTTCCACTCCGCAACGCGGTCGGCCTTGGCGGCCAGCACGGCGTCGGTATCGCCTTCGATGGTCACCTTGTTGATCACATCGCCCTGGGCGACGGCATCGACCACGTCCAGACCCTGGGTGACCTTGCCGAACACGGTGTGCTTGCCGTCCAGCCAGTTGGTGGCGACATGGGTGATGAAGAACTGGCTGCCGTTGGTGTTCGGGCCGGCATTGGCCATGGACAGCACGCCGCGGTCGTGCCCGATGCCGTTGTTGGCTTCGTCTTCGAAACGGTAGCCCGGGCCACCGCGACCGGAACCTTCCGGGCAACCGCCCTGAATCATGAAGTCGGCAATGACGCGGTGGAAGCTCAGGCCGTCATAGAAGCCGCGCTGGACCAGGTTGACGAAGTTGGCAACGGTCAGCGGCGCCTTGTCGGCGAACAGCTCGACCACGATCGGGCCACGGGAGGTGTCGAAATGGGCAATCAGGGACATGGAAATCCTTGCAGGTTTCAGGGTGTACGACAGTCCATTAGGATACACCCGGGCGCGCAGGCGTCCGTGCAGCTTGAGACCATCGTCGGGGGGTGGCAGGGAAAGCTGAATAGGCATCCCGGAGCACATCGACGCCGGACGCAACGGCACGGCAATGAAACCGCTATAATGTTGGGCTTACCTCATCTCAAGACTGGCGCCAGACAGGGGCCCTTTCCGCATGTCCATTGAAAAACTCCGCAATATCGCCATCGTCGCGCACGTCGACCACGGCAAGACCACCCTCGTCGACTGCCTGCTGAAGCAGTCCGGCACCCTGTCCGAACGCACCGTGTTGGCTGAGCGCGTGATGGACAGCAATGATCAGGAAAAGGAACGTGGCATCACGATCCTGGCCAAGAACACGGCCATCACCTGGAACGGCAACCGCATCAACATCGTCGACACCCCAGGACACGCCGACTTCGGTGGCGAAGTCGAGCGCGTGCTGTCGATGGTGGACTCGGTGCTGATCCTGGTCGACGCGATGGACGGCCCGATGCCGCAGACCCGCTTCGTGACCCAGAAGGCGTTCGCGATGGGCTTCAAGCCGATCGTGGTGGTCAACAAGATCGACCGTCCCGGCGCACGCCCGGATTGGGTGATCGACCAGGTGTTCGACCTGTTCGACAAGCTCGGCGCAACCGACGAGCAGCTGGACTTCCCGATCGTCTACACCTCCGCGTTGAACGGCTACGCCAGCCTGGATTCGGACGTGCGCGACGGCGACATGACCCCGCTGTACGAAGCGATCATGCAGCACGTGTCGGCACCGGACGTGGATCCGGACGGCCCGTTCCAGATGCGCATCAGCCAGCTCGATTACAACAACTTCGTCGGCGTGATCGGCATCGGCCGCATCCAGCGCGGCGTGCTGAAGAAGAACATGCCGGTCAGCGTGATCGACCGCGAAGGCAAGAAGCGCCAGGGCAAGGTACTGCAGGTGCTCGGCTTCCTGGGCCTGGAGCGGATCGAGCAGGACACCGCCGAGGCCGGCGACATCGTCGCCATCTCCGGCGTGGCCGAGCTGACCATTTCCGACACCGTGTGCGCGCTCGACGCGCCGGAAGGCCTGCCGCCGCTGACCGTGGACGAGCCGACCATCTCGATGACCTTCCAGGTCAACAACTCGCCGTTCGCCGGCAACAAGGACCTGTCCGGTGGCAAGTTCCTGACCAGCCGCCAGCTGCGCGACCGTCTGGACCGCGAGAAGGTGCACAACGTAGCGCTGAAGGTCGAGGAAGGTTCCGACGCCGACAAGTTCCTGGTCTCCGGCCGTGGCGAACTGCATCTGTCGGTGCTGATCGAAAACATGCGTCGCGAAGGCTATGAGCTGGCCGTGTCGCGCCCCGAAGTCATCATCAAGGAAATCGACGGCAAGCAGATGGAGCCGATCGAACAGCTGGTGGTGGACATCGAAGAACAGCACCAGGGCGGCGTGATGGAAAAGCTGGGCACCCGCAAGGGCCAGCTGAAGAACATGGAGCCGGACGGCAAGGGCCGCGTGCGTCTGGATTACATGATCCCGGCGCGTGGCCTGATCGGCTTCCAGAACGAATTCCGCACCCTGACCCAGGGGTCGGGCCTGCTGTTCCACGTGTTCGACCATTACGGCCCGAAGGAACAGGGCGCGATCGCCAAGCGCCAGAACGGCGTGATGATTGCCAACGCACCGGGCGCGACGCCGGCCTACGCGCTGGGACCGTTGGAAGAGCGTGGCCGTCTGTTCGCCGCTGAAGGCGACAACGTGTACGAAGGCCAGCTGATCGGTATCCACTCCAAGGACAACGATCTGACCGTCAACGCGATCAAGACCAAGCCGCTGACCAACATGCGCGCTTCGGGCAAGGACGATGCGATCAAGCTGACCCCGGCGATCAAGTACACGCTGGAACAGGCCCTGGACTTCATCGAGGACGACGAGCTGGTCGAAGTCACCCCGAAGGAAATCCGCCTGCGCAAGAAGTTCCTGACCGAAAGCGACCGTAAGCGCGCTGGCCGTTCCGGCTGAGTTGTCAGGCCGACACGCGTGAGCGATAAGCCCTACAGCCCGGATCCGCGCGCGCATCCGGGGCTGCATGTGATCGCCTTGCTAGAGGCGGTCAAGGGGGCGCTTGCGCTGTTGGCGGCGACGGGCCTGGAACTTCTGGGCCCGCTCCCGCTGCAACACGCGGTCAGCACGCTGATCCGCCGTTTCAGTCTGGATCCCGACCACGGCGCACTGCCGTCGTTGCTCAAGACCATCAGCCCCGATGCGGTGCATCTGGCCGCCGCCGCCATGCTGGCCTACGGCCTGCTGCATGTGGTGGAAGCCTGGGGTCTGTGGCGTGCCAAGGCATGGGCCTCGCTGCTGGGCTGCCTGTCGGCGGCCATCTACCTGCCGTTCGATATCTACGCCATCGTCCGTCATCCCGGCTGGACCGCCTGGGGCGTCCTGGCGATCAATCTGATCGTTGTCGGCGTGCTGGCACGCGATCTGATCAAGCGCCGACGTCGCTGACGCACTTGCCCGTTGCGGGCAGCTCAAAGACGTTGTCACCCCGACGCAGCGCCATTAGCCTGCGAACACGCCTCCGGGGATGACCGCCAATGCGATGCACCACCTTGTCCTTCGCGCTGCTGTTTGCGCTGTGCGGCTGTGCGCATGCCGATGGCCCCGCGCCTACGTCGGCACCGACGGCCCGCCAACCCGATCTGATCGAAGCCGACGTCGCCAGCCTGCAGGCACGCATGAGCGCCGGCCAGGGCAGCAGCCTGGAACTGACGCGCGCCTACCTGCAACGCATCGCGACCATCGATCGGGCCGGCCCCACGCTCAACGCGGTGATCGAACTCAATCCGCAGGCCGAAGCCGAGGCCCGTGCGCTCGACGCCGAACGCCGTCGCGGCCATGTGCGCGGGCCGTTGCACGGCATCCCGATGCTGCTCAAGGACAACATCGATGCGCTGCCGATGGTCAACAGCGCAGGCTCGCTGGCCCTGGCCGAGTTTCGCCCCGCGCGCGACGCATTTCTGGTGCAGCGCCTGCGCAACGCCGGCGCGGTGATCCTGGGCAAGACCAACCTGAGCGAATGGGCCAACTTTCGCTCCACCCAATCCAGCTCCGGCTGGAGCGCGCGCGGCGGCCTGACCCGCAATCCGTACGCGCTGGATCGCAACCCCTGCGGCTCCAGCGCCGGCACCGGCGCGGCGATTGCCGCCAGCCTGGCCACGGTGGGCATCGGCACCGAAACCGATGGCAGCATCACCTGCCCGGCCTCGGTGAACGGCTTGGTCGGGCTCAAACCGACCGTGGGCCTGGTCAGCCGCGACGGCATCGTTCCGATCTCTGCCAGCCAGGACACCGCCGGCCCGATGACGCGCAGCGTCGCCGATGCCGCCGCGCTGCTGCAGGCGATTGCCGCACCCGATCCGCAGGATCCGGCCACGCGCAATGCGCCCACGTCCATACCGAACTATCTTGCCCACCTCAAACCCGATGGCCTGCGCGGTGCACGCCTGGGCCTGCTGCGCAATCCCCTGCGCGAGGATCCCGCGATCGCCGCCACATTGGATCGCGCCGTACAGACCCTGCGCGCGGCAGGCGCCACGGTGATCGAAACCAGCCTGGCAACCGATGGCCAATGGGACGCGGCCGAGCAAACGGTCTTATTGGTCGAATTCAAGGCCGGCTTGAACGCGTATCTGCGCAGCCGCACCGCACCGGTGTCGAGCCTGGACCAGCTGATCGCCTTCAACCGCGCGCATGCCCAGCGCGAGATGCCCTACTTCGCGCAGGAGTTGTTCGAGCAGGCGCAAGCTGCACGCGGTCTCGACGATGCGGGCTATCTGCACGCGCGCGCCCTGGCCAAACGACTGGCAGGCACGGACGGCATCGACGCCGCATTGCAGGCCCATCGCCTGGACGCGTTGATCGTGCCCACCACCGGCGCGGCCTGGATCACCGACCTGGTCAAGGGCGACACCTTCCCGGGTGCCGGCTACGGTGCGCCAGCCGTGGCCGGCTATCCCAGCCTCAGCGTGCCGATGGGGCAGACCCAGGGCCTGCCGCTCGGCCTGTTGTTCATCGGCACGGCCTGGAGCGAGCCGCGCCTGATCGAGCTTGCCTACGCGTACGAGCAACGTAGCCGTGCGCGTTTCGCACCCAGCTACGCAGCAAGCGTGCCGGCCGCGACGCCCGCGTCTAAACCGTAGCCGCAGGCTCGCCGTCTTCGGCACCGGGCGAACGCACGCTCTCCTGGGCGATCGGCTCGGCCGCGTGCGCCAGCGGTTTTTCCTGCGCAGCGATTTCGGCGCGGATGCGCGGCAATGCGTAGGCATGCTCGCGGGTCAGGAAGTCGATCATGCGCTCGCGCACCAGGCAGCGCAGATCGAATGCGTCGCCGGAATTGCGCGCGCTCACCAACAGGCGCACCTGGATGGTGTTGTCGCTGGTGTCGGTAATCTGGGTCACGCAGACACGCCCGTCCCACAGCGGCTCGCTCTGGCAGATGCGTTCCAGCTCGGCGCGTACCGCGGCGATCGGAGTGCGGTAATCCAGCCATAGAAACGCGGTGCCGAGCAGATCGGCGCTGCTGCGTGTCCAGTTCTGAAAGGGATTTTCGATGAACCAGGTCAACGGCACCACCATGCGCCGCTCGTCCCAGATGCGCACCACGACATAGGAACTGCCGATCTCTTCGATGCGCCCCCACTCGCCTTCGACGATCACCACATCGTCCAGCCGGATCGGTTGGGTCAAGGCAATCTGCAGACCGGCGATCAGGTTGCCGAACACTGGCTTGGCCGCAATACCGGCCACCAGGCCGATGATGCCGGCCGACGCCAGCAAGGTCTTGCCGATCTGGCGTACCTGCGGAAACGTCAGCAACACCACCGAGATGCCGAGCAGGATCATTGTCCCCATCACCACCCGGCTCAACACGCGCGTCTGGGTCTGGATGCGCCGTGCGGTGAGGTTGTCGGACACTTCGATCGGGTTGCTGCGCAGGATCGCCGCCTCGCCGGCAGCCACTGCACGCACCAGCAACCAGGTCACGCACCCGACAATGCCGACATGCAGCAGATGTTGCACCGCCGACAGCGCCTTGTCGGCCAGCGGCGTTGCCTCGGTGGCTGCAGACAGGAACAGCAACGGCAGGATGAATGCCGCTGGCAAGGTGACCACGCGAATGATGCGCGCGCGGCGGTAATCGCGGCCCTGCATGCGGCGAAACAGCCACAGCATCAACGACCAGGTGACAACGCCCGCCAGTAGCGCGGCGCCAAGCGGGATTGCGTATTCGCGGATGACGTTCCAATCGGCAGTCAAACCGTTCCTCCTGTGGGGGAAAAGAGGGATGGCTGCAACATCATGCCGCACGCGGCATGAGCATCACGTCATGCGCACAGACGCATCATGCACCCAACGGCTGCGCAGCCACCTGTTGCTGCTTGCGCACGATCGCCATCGCAATCTCCAGCGACTGCTCGTAATTCAGGCGTGGATCCACACTGGAGCGATAGGCACGTTCCAGATCGCGCTCGGTTAATTCGCGCGCACCACCGGTGCATTCGGTGACGTCTTCGCCGGTGAGTTCCAGATGCACGCCGCCCAGCCGCGTGCCGGCCGCCGCATGCAGGTCGAACGACAACTCGACCTCGCTGCGGATGTTGTCGAAACGCCGTGTTTTGTAGCCATTTCCGGTGCTTTCGGTATTGCCGTGCATCGCATCGCACACCCACAACACCCGCCGCCCGTCGCGCTTGACCGCATCCAGCAACGGCGGCAACTTCTCGGCGATCTGCGCCGCCCCCATCCGATGGATAAAGCTCAATCGGCCGGGTTCGTCTTCCGGATTGAGCACGTCGATCAGGCGCAGCAGCTGATCCGGCTGCACCGACGGCCCCACCTTGATCGCAATCGGATTGCGTACGCCACGCAGATATTCCACATGCGCACCATCGAGCGCGGCGGTGCGCATGCCGATCCACGGGTAATGCGTGCTCAGGTTGAACCAGCCCCACTGGCGCGGCACCTGACGGGTCAGGCCTTCTTCGTAGGGCAGCAACAGCGCTTCGTGCGAGGTGTAGAAATCGATGCGATTGAGGTTGTACACCTCCGACCCGGACAGGGTTTCCATGAAACGCACCGCATCGCCGATCGAAGACACCATCTTCTGGTAGTCCGCCGCCAGCGGCGAATAGCCCACCCAGTCCAGATTCCAGTATTCGGGGTGATGCAGGTCGGCGAAGCCGCCATCGATCAAGGCGCGCACGAAGTTCATCGTCATCGCCGAGCGCGAATGCGCAGTGATCATGCGGCGCGGATCCGGCACGCGCGCCGCTTCGGTAAAGGCCGGCGCGTTGATCACATCGCCGCGGTAGCTCGGCAAGGTCACTCCATCGCGGGTTTCGGTATCGGCCGAGCGCGGCTTGGCGTACTGGCCGGCAAAACGGCCCACGCGCACCACCGGCAGGCGCAAGCCGTGCACCAGCACCAGGCTCATTTGCAGCAGCACCTTCAGGCGATTGGAGATCGTGCCCGATTCGCAATCACTGAAATTTTCTGCGCAGTCGCCACCTTGCAGCAGGAAGCGCTTGCCCTCCTGCGCTTCGGCCAGCTGGCGTTTGAGCGCGAAGATCTCCCACGAGGTCACCAGCGGCGGCAACTGCCCCAACTCGTCCATGGCCGCCTGCAATGCAGCCTGGTCCGGGTAAACCGGCAGTTGCAGCGCAGGTTTGCCACGCCAGCTGTCCGGCGACCACGATGCGGCAGCGGAGTCGGAAACGGGAGAGGGGGCGGAAAGATTCATGGCAATGCTCCTGGACAGCCTGCGATGGTGGCAGAGCCTGACCGCCACGCAAAGCATCGGCGCATCCGATTCCGGCAGCGCTGCGCCGCCATGTACCGCCCATGCAGGCGTGGCAAGGCGGACGCGACTGAACGGCAAGCAAAGCCTCACGGCCCGGCATGACTTTCGGCCTACGCCAGCGTGCGCGCGGAAGCGGAGTGTTATGAAGTAACACATCTCCCCACGCCGCCTCGCCACTGCCATGACTCCTCGCCTCCTCTCCGCCGCCATCGTCTCCGTTCTGCTGGCCACCCCGACCGGCGCCGCACTTGCCGCCGACGTCGCGCCTGAACGCACCACCGATCTGGACACCGTCAACGTCATCGCCAAGCTCGAAGCCGCGCGCAATGCGCTGTCGCCGGATATCGGCAGCAGCCAATACGTCATCACCGCCGAGGACATCGATCGCCTGCCGCTCGGCGCCTCCACACCGCTCAATCAGGTGCTGCTGCAGGCGCCCGGCGTGGTGCAGGATTCGTATGGCAGCATCCACGTGCGCGGCGACCACGCCAATCTGCAATACCGCATCAATGGCGTGATGATTCCCGAATCCATCTCCGGCTTCGGCCAGAGTCTGGAGCCGCGCATCATCAAGAACATCAAACTGCTCGACGGCGCACTGCCGGCTCAGTTCGGCGACCGTACCGCCGCCGTGGTCGACATCACCACCAAGAATGGCGCCGAGTTGGGCAATGGCGGAAGCGTGGGGATCACCGGCGGCTCCTTCGGCACGGTCAACCCGAATGCCTCGCTGTGGGGCAGCAACGGGCGCTGGAGCTGGTTCGTCACCGGCGACTACGAACAGAACAAGCACGGCCTGGAGAACCCGGTCGACAGCCGCTCGCCGGATCACGACACCACCCACCAAGGCAAGGGCTTTGCCGACCTGAGCTATCTGATCGACGAAAACACCCGTCTCAGCCTGTTGGTCGGTTACGCCAACAACCGCTTCCAGATCCCCAACAATCCCGGCCAGACACCCGCCTTCGACTATCTGGGCACCACCGACTTCGACTCATCTGCCCTTGACGAAAACCAACGCGAGAACACCCGCTTCGGCACCTTGGCCCTGCAAGGCATGCTCGGCGACACCAGCTACCAGCTCTCTGCCGGCCAGCGGTACAGCAGCGTGGCGTTCTCGCCCGACGTTGCCGGCGACCTGATCTTCAACGGAGTGGCCTCGCAGGTAGCTCGCAGCAACCGCTCCAATACGGTGCAAGCCGATTTCTCCACCCCCTGGGGCGGCGGCGCGCACACCTTGCGCTATGGCCTGTACGGCAACTTCGAACACGCCAGCGCCAGCAACGATTCCTATGCCTTCCCCGCCGACGAAGACGGCAACCAGACCAGCAACACGCCGCTGTTCATTCCCGATGGCAGTCGCTTTCATGCCAGCACCTACGCGCTGTACCTGCAGGACGAATGGAAAATCGGCGACGACTGGACCGTCAATTACGGCGTCCGTGGCGACAAGTACAAGGCCTTCGGCAACACCGAAGGCCAGCTCAGCCCTCGCTTGGGCGTGGTCTGGCGCGCCAGTGACAGCACCACCGTGCATGCCGGCTACGCACGCTACTTCACCCCGCCGGCCAGCGAGTTGATCTCCACCAGCGACATCGCGCTGTACGACGGCACCACCAATCAGCAATCCACCGATGGCGGCTCGACCACGCCACTGAGCGAACGCAGCGATTACTACGATCTGGGCATCTCGCAAGCGGTCGGCGAGCATCTGACCCTGGGCCTGGATACCTACTATCGCAAAGCCGACCGGCTGCAGGACGAGGGCCAGTTTGGCGCAGCCTACGTCTATTCCACCTTCAACTACCGCTACGGCCGTATCCGTGGCGCCGAGTTCAGCGCCGACTACAGCAACGGCCCGGTGACGGCGTATTTCAACGTTGCCTACAGCAAGGCGATGGGCAAGCGGGTCATGACCAGCCTGTACAACTTCGACCCGGATGCACTGGCCTACGCTTACAACAACTGGATCCATCTGGATCACGACCAGAAGCTGACGTCCTCCGGCGGCATCAATTACGCCATCGACGACAGCAGCAGGATCGGCGCCAACTACCTGTACGGCAGCGGCCTACGCACCGATACCGACACCGTACCCAACGGCGCTGCGTTGCCGTCGTACTTCCAGTTGAACCTCAGTGCCGGCCACGACTTCGCCGTCAGTGCGCATCCGCTGCACGCACAGCTGGCGGTGCTCAACGTGCTAGATCGCAGCTACCAGCTCCGCGATGGCGGTGGCATCGGCGTGTTCGCGCCGCAATGGGCACCACGCCGCGGGGTCTATCTGAGTCTGCAGCAGGACTTCTGACCGCCGAGCAGGAACAGCGGACGGACCTGACAGAAGCAGGTCCGTCAGACTGCAGGACCCGGCGCGCCGGCTGGATCGATTGGCGTGGCGATTGCCTTACCGTCAACCGCTCAGCCCGCCAGCGGAAAAGCTCGTTTGCCAGGCTGGCTCGTTGGCGCTTACGCCCATCGCTCGATGCGCTCTGCACGCATTGATGCAATCCTAGGCGTACAGTCCCTCAACGGCGGCGTTCTTCGTGCATTCAACGACGAATGCATGAACGACGCGAGGCTGTCGATCCCTCGAACGATCGAGGTCAGGGCGACAACCTTGGCCAACTCACCCTGTAACGCGAATCCCCACCGATCGACACCAACGCTCACGGCACGCAAGTATCTTCTGCATCCGCACAACGCATCACCGATCAGTGATGGACCGAACTCCGCCGTGCCTTGAAGCCGGCATATAGCGCCCAAAGCGCCAGCGCCACGAACCACACCATGCTCCACATCGGCATGCTCAAGCCCAGAAAACGCCAGTCGATAGTGCCGCAGTCGCCGGTGCCGGTCAGTACGGTGCGGAACACTTCGAACGGCCCCATCGTCTCGCTCAAAAAGCTCAACGGCGGCCCGCACGAGGACATCATGTCCTTGGGACGGATCTGCACCCAGACGTGCCGCGCCGCGATGCCCATGCCCACCCCGGCAGCGATGAAGCTCAGGACGCCGTGGATCTTGCGCGCGCCTGCCGCGCGTGGCCCATGCAGCGCACCGAGCAGGAACAATAGCGCCAACGCAGCAAACGCGATCCGCTGGAAAATGCACAGCGGACAAGGTTCCAGCCCAAGGTGCAACTGCACATAGATGGCGTAGCCGAGCAGACCCGCGCATGCAAGAAAGCCCAGCAGAAACTGCGCCCGAAAGCTCCAACGGAATGGATTCATCGCCACTGCTTGCCTAGGATCATTGGCCGATTATCAGCCATTGCCGTCGCCATGACCACGGATGCGGTGGATGCGGTGTCGCACACCACGTAGCACACCAGGTCCGGCGCCTATCGGCAGTGTCTTCGCGATGCTCCGCAGCAAAAAACCCGGAACGAAACAGCCGGCCAAAACGTCTCACGTGGTCGGCCTGCAACGCCACAGTAGCTATCTGATTGCTTCGACACGCTTCGCTCCGTCCGCCAATGAAAAAGCCCGGCGCAAGCCGGGCTTTTCAAGAATCTTTGCGAAGAGCGATCCGATTACTCGGCCACTTCCTCGGCGACGACCGGACGGTCGACCAGTTCGACATACGCCATCGGCGCATTGTCGCCGGCACGGAAGCCGGCCTTCAGGATGCGCAGGTAGCCGCCGGGACGGGTCGCATAACGCGGGCCCAGTTCGACGAACAGCTTACCCACCGCTTCCTTGTCGCGCAGGCGAGCGAACGCCAGACGACGATTTGCCACGCCATCGACCTTGCCGATGGTGATCAGCGGCTCGGCGACGCGACGCAGTTCCTTGGCCTTCGGCAAGGTGGTCTTGATCAGCTCGTGCTTGAACAGCGACGCGGCCATATTGCGGAACATCGCTTCGCGGTGCGCGCTGGTGCGGTTGAATTTACGACCGGATTTCTGGTGACGCATGAGTGTGATTTCCTAAGAATATTGAGACTGCTTGAGAGACGTTGTCGCCATCCTGGCGCTGTTGAATGGACTGCGGTTGGTCCGAGCCGGCCGTCCTTTGACCGGGTGTCACCGCGGGCTTTGGCCCGTCGATGTAGAAAAAACAAACATGGGCGCCCGAAGACGCCCATGTCTTGACACATTAACCAAGCATGCCGTGCTGGGCGACACCGGCCGGCGGCCAGTTCTCCAGCTTCATGCCCAGCGCAAGGCCGCGCTGTGCCAGCACTTCCTTGATTTCGGTCAGCGACTTCTTGCCAAGATTCGGGGTCTTGAGCAGCTCCACTTCGGTCTTCTGGATCAGATCGCCGATGTAGTAGATGCTCTCGGCCTTGAGGCAGTTGGCCGAACGCACGGTCAGCTCGAGGTCGTCGATCGGGCGCAGCAGCACCGGATCCACGCCGCTGGCAGCCGGCTTGGCCGCACCGCGATCGCGGTGGGTGAAATCGCCGAACACCGACAGCTGATCGCTGAGGATGTCGGCGGCGGTGCGCACGGCTTCCTCGGCATCGATCGTGCCGTTGGTTTCGATGTCGATGACGAGCTTGTCGAGGTCGGTACGCTGTTCAACGCGTGCAGCTTCCACGGCGTAGGCAACGCGACGCACCGGCGAGAACGACGCATCCAGCATCAGACGACCGATGGTACGGGTCTCTTCGTCCGGACGACGACGTGCGGCAGCCGGCTGATAGCCGAAGCCACGCTCGATCTTCAGGCGCATGTTCAGCGCCGTGTCCTTGGTCAGGTGGCAGATCACATGGTCGCCGTTGATGATCTCAACGTTGTGATCGGTCCTGATGTCGGCCGCAGTGACCGTCCCCGGACCCTGCTTGGACAACGACAGCGTTGCGCTGTCGCCACTGTGCATACGAATCGCCACGTCTTTGAGGTTGAGCAGGACGTCAAGCACGTCTTCCTGCAGCCCTTCGACCGTGGTGTACTCGTGCAGCACGCCGTCGATCTCGACCTCGGTGATCGCAAAACCCGGGATCGACGACAACAGCACACGACGCAGGGCATTGCCCAGCGTGTGCCCGTAACCGCGCTCCAAGGGCTCGATCACGACCTTTGCGCGATTGTCGGTAAGACGTTCGATCTGCGGACCACGGGGGCGCAGAACCTGGTTGGCGGTAACCGTCATGTTGCGGGGTCTCCTGCGAACCTCCGGCGGTGCCGGAGGCTCTCCAATGTGAATTACTTCGAATACAACTCGACGATCAGCGCTTCGTTGATATCCGAAGGCAGGTCAGCGCGATCCGGCACGGCCTTGAACACGCCGCTGAACTTCTTCGAATCGACTTCAACCCACGACGGCGTCATGTCGTGCTGCTCAGCCACGGTCAGGGCTTCCTGCACGCGGAGCTGCTTCTGTGCTTTTTCCGACAGCGTGATCGCATCGCCAGCCTTGATCTGGTACGAAGCCAGATTCACCGACTTGCCGTTGACCAGCACGCCACGGTGCGACACCAGCTGGCGCGCGGCCGGACGGGTGACCGCAAAGCCCATGCGATAGCAGACGTTGTCCAGACGGGTTTCCAGCAACTGCAGCAGGTTCTCGCCGGTGTTGCCCTTCTTGGTCGAGGCCTTCTTGTAGTAGTTGCGGAACTGACGCTCCAGCAAACCATAGATACGCTTGACCTTCTGCTTTTCACGCAGCTGGGTAGCATAGTCGGAGAGCTTGCCTTTGCGCGCCGCGCCGTGTTGGCCGGGCTTCTGCTCAAGCTTGCACTTGGAGTCCAGCGCACGCGCCGGGCTCTTGAGGGAAAGATCGGCGCCTTCGCGGCGGGCGAGCTTACAGGTAGGACCGATATAACGAGCCATTTCTTATCGCTCCCTTTAGACGCGACGCTTCTTCGGCGGACGGCACCCGTTGTGCGGGATTGGCGTCACGTCGATGATGTTGGTGATCTTGTAGCCCACGTTGTTCAACGAACGCACGGCCGACTCACGGCCCGGACCCGGACCCTTGATACGTACTTCCAGCGACTTCACGCCGTAGTCGAGCGCAGCGCGGCCGGCCTTTTCGGCGGCAACCTGAGCAGCGAACGGGGTCGACTTACGCGAACCACGGAAACCGGCGCCGCCGGACGTAGCCCACGACAGTGCATTGCCCTGGCGATCGGTGATGGTGACGATGGTGTTGTTGAACGAAGCGTGGACGTGGGCGACGCCGTCAGTGATGACGCGCTTGATCTTCTTCTTCGTTTTCTTTTCTGCTGGCTTTGCCATGATCTATCCCTTACTTCCTGATCGCCTTGCGCGGACCCTTACGGGTGCGGGCGTTGGTACGGGTGCGCTGACCACGCAGCGGGAGACCACGGCGATGACGCAGACCGCGATAGCAGCCCAGGTCCATCAGTCGCTTGATCGCGATACCGATTTCGCGGCGCAGGTCGCCTTCGACGACATACTTGCCGACTTCGGCGCGCAGGCGCTCGATTTCGGGTTCGGACAGATCACGAATCTTCGTGGTCGAGGTAACGCCTGCGGATTCGCAGAGCTTCTTCGAACGGGTACGGCCGATGCCGTAGATGCTTTGCAACCCGACCCAGACGTGCTTCTGGGCTGGCAGGTTGACGCCTGCAATACGCGCCATGACGCGATTCTCCAACTGAGTGATGGCCCGACAGCGCCCAGGCGCCATCCGGCAGGATGGATCAAAAGTGAACTCGGAATTGTAGCAAGGCCTCGGATTGCTTTGAAGCCCGTGGAACCAAAAAGTTCCATGGACCCGGCGTGGGGAGTGTGCCCTCGCTCCGGCGCCGGACGATGTTGATCCAGAAAACTTCTCCGAATCGCCTGTACTACTCCCGCACAGGACCACCTCGTCACACCCGCGCGCGAGACGTCGCGCGAGCCGCCCTTCTGATCGGAAGATCGTGGCCCGGGAACCAGGCCGTCTTCACGTAATGAAGCTCTAGTGTACCACTTAACTGCGGGCGAGACCGCCGCGCGAGCCGCCCTTCAGGTTGGCCTTCTTCAGCAGGCTCTCATACTGGTGCGACATCAGATGCGCCTGGATCTGCGCGATGAAGTCCATCACCACCACCACGGCGATCAGCAGCGACGTACCACCGAAGTGGAACGAAGTGCCCAGCTGCGTACGCATGATTTCCGGCAGCAGGCAGACGATCACCAGGTACAACGAACCGGCCGCCGTCAGACGCGTCAGCACGCCATCGACGTAATCGGCGGTCGCCTTGCCCGGACGGATGCCTGGGATCAGCGCCCCGGACTTCTTGAGGTTGTCGGCTGTTTCCTGCGAATTGAAGACCAACGCGGTATAGAAGAACGCAAACCCGATAATCAGCGCCGCGAACACCAACATGTGCACCGGCTCACCCGGCCCAAGCGCATTGGCGATCTTCTGCAGCCACGACCCCACGCCGCTGCCCGATGCTGCCTGACCCGACCACATCGACAACGTCGCCGGGAAGGCCAGGATGCTCGAGGCGAAGATCGGCGGAATCACACCGGCCATATTGAGCTTCAATGGCAGGAACGAGGTCTGGTTCATGTACGCGTTGCGACCGCCCTGGCGGCGCGCGTAGTTGACCGTAATCCGCCGCTGCCCGCGCTCGACAAACACCACAAACAGCGTAAACGCCAGGATGGTGATGACGATCAGCAATAGCGAAATGAAGCTCAGGTTGCCTTCGCGGAAGGCCTCCACGGTCTGGATCGCCGCCGACGGCAAACCCGCCACGATGCCTGCAAAGATGATCAGCGACACACCGTTACCGATGCCGCGCTCGGTGACCTGCTCGCCCACCCACATCAAGAAGATGGTGCCGGCGGTCAATGCAATCACTGCGGTGAGCACAAAGCCCATGCCCGGCGCATACACCACCGGAGCGCCACCCGGAGCGGTCTGATTCTGCAGTGCCAGCGCGATACTGCCGCCCTGCACCACTGCCAACAACACCGCACCAATGCGCGAATACTGGGTGATCTTGCGTCGGCCGGACTCGCCTTCCTTCTGCATCGCCTTGAGGGCGGGAAAGATATGCGTGGCCAACTGGATCACGATCGACGCCGAGATATACGGCATCACATTCAACGCAAAAATACTGAAACGGTGCAGGGCGCCGCCCGAGAACATGTTGAACATGTCCACGATGCCGCCGCCCTGCGCCTGCATCAACGAAAGCATGGCATCGGGATTGACGCCTGGCACCGGCACATAGCAGCCGATGCGGTAGACGATCAATGCCCCGAGGACGAACAGTAGCCGCTGGCGAAGTTCCGTGAACTTGCCGAGCCCGCCACCGAGGTTACCAATGCCAGCCTGCGCCATCTGCCGATTACTCCTCTACGCTGCCGCCGGCAGCTTCGATTGCCGCCTTGGCGCCTGCAGTTGCAGCGACACCCTTCAGCACAAACTTCTTGCTCAGCTCGCCCTTCAGCACGATCTTCGCCTTCTTGGCGCGGCTCGGGACCAGATTGGCCGCACGCAGCGCTGCAAAGTCGATCTCACCGGCTTCCAGCTTGTCCAGCTGGTAGGACAACACTTCTGCGCTGTCACGCGCCATCTTGGAACGGAAACCGATCTTCGGCAGACGACGCTGCATCGGGGTCTGGCCGCCTTCGAAGCCGGCCTTGATCTTGCCGCCACCCTTACGCGCGAACGAACCCTTGTGGCCGCGGCCGCAGGTCTTGCCAAGGCCTGAGCCGATGCCACGACCGACGCGGGTGCGCTCGGTACGGGCGCCGTCGGCGGGCTTGAGGTCATTGAGATGCATAGTCATGGGATTAGTCCTCAACCTTGACGAGGTAGTGAACCGTATTGATCAGGCCACGCACCTGCGGGCTGTCCTTGAGTTCACGCACATCGTTGATCTTATTCAGGCCCAACGCATGCACCGACAGGCGGTGACGCGACTGGGTACCACGCAGGCCACGCACCAGGCGCACCTTCACAGTCTTGCCAGTGTCCTTAGCCATGGTTGAGCTCCTCCACCTTCTTGCCGCGCTTGGCCGCAACACGCGACGGCGACTGCACTTCCGACAGACCCTTCAGGGTTGCACGGACCAGGTTGATCGGGTTACGCGAACCGACGGCCTTGGCCAGCACGTTCTTCACGCCAACCGCTTCCAGCACAGCGCGCATGGCGCCGCCTGCGATGACGCCCGTACCTTCCGACGCAGGCTGCATGTAGACGCGTGCTGCGCCATGACCCGACTTGACGGCATGCCACAAGGTGCCGTTGTTCAGATCGACAGTGGCCAGGTTCTTGCGCGCCTGCTCCATCGACTTCTGGATGGCGACCGGCACTTCGCGCGCCTTGCCATACCCGAAACCAACCTTGCCCAAGCCATCGCCGACCACGGTCAGCGCGGTGAAGGTGAACTGGCGACCGCCCTTGACCGTCTTGCTGACGCGATTGACCGCGACCAGCTTTTCGATCATGCCATCGTCGACTTTCTCTTCGCGGTTACGGTCGCGATCACGACCCCGCGGTGCACGTTCTTCTGCCATTTTGAATCCTTGATTGATTGAGTATGTACGGCTCGAAGCCGCTTATGGTTGGGAAGTCACGCTGTGTTCCCGGCTCCGTTGCAAAAGAACGGGACGGCCCGGCATCTCCCTGCCGGCGGGATTGCGGATGCGGCCGAAGGCCACATCCGCAGCAGTGCTTAGAACTGCAGGCCGCCTTCGCGAGCTGCGTCGGCCAGCGCCTTGATACGGCCGTGGTAGCGGTAGCCCGAGCGGTCGAATGCGACCTTCTCGATGCCCGCAGCCTTGGCGCGCTCGGCGATCAGCTTGCCGACCTTGACGGCCGCATCGCTGTTCTTGCCGTTCTTCAGGCCGTCCTTGACGTCGGCCTGCAGCGTGTTCGCCGCAGCGATCACCTTGGAGCCGTCGGCAGTGAACACCTGCGCATACAGATGCTGGCCGGTGCGCAGCACCGACAGACGGGCGACACCCAGTTCGCGGATGTGCGCACGGGTGGACTTGGCGCGACGCAGACGGGCAATGTTCTTGTTGATGCTCATGATATTTATCCTACGAAAGCTGAAGGAAAACAGGCTTTTGCATTGAAAAGTCCGGCCATGGATGGCCGGGCTCCTAGCAGAGGGACCTGCCTTACGCCTTCTTGGCTTCCTTGCGAATGATGACTTCACCGGCGTACTTCACACCCTTGCCCTTGTAGGGCTCCGGCGGACGGAAACCGCGAATCTTGGCGGCAACTTCGCCGACGCGCTGTTTGTCTGCACCCTGCACCAGGATTTCGGTCTGGGTCGGGGTCGACAGCGTGATGCCTTCCGGCGCCACGAACACCAGCGGGTGCGAGAAACCGAGCGCCAGGCTCAGATCCTTGCCCTGCATGGCAGCGCGGTAACCGACGCCGACCAGCTCCAGCTTGCGCTCGAAGCCTTCGGAGACACCCTTGACCATATTGGCCAGGATGGCGCGCACGGTACCGGTGATGGCGATCTGCGACGGATCGTTGGCCGACAGGGTGGCGACGCCGCCATCGACGGCGATTTCGACGCCAACCGGCTTGGGCAGGGTCAGGGTGCCTTTCGGGCCCTTGACGCTGACCAGCTCGGGCTGGACGTTGACCTCAACACCCTTCGGGAGGGACACAGGCTTCTTGGCTACACGGGACATGTTCGATTCCTTCCCTTAGGCCACGAAGCACAGAACTTCACCACCAACGCCGGCTTCGCGAGCCTGCGCATCGGTCATGATGCCCTTCGACGTGGAGATGATGGCGATACCCAGGCCACCCAGGACCTTGGGCAGCTCGGTCTTGCCGCGGTACTGACGCAGACCCGAGCGCGAGAAACGCTTCAGGGTCTCGATGACCGGACGGCCTTCGAAATACTTCAGCACGATTTCCAGCTCCGACTTGTTGTTTTCGGTGGCCGTAACGCGCAGGTCGGTGATGTAACCCTCGTCCTTCAGGACTTGGGCGATCGCAACCTTGATCTTGGACGACGGCAATTTCACCGTCTGCTTACCAACCGCGGCCGCATTCTTGATGCGTACCAGCAGGTCGGCGATGGGATCAGTCATGCTCATATGAGTACCTTTGAGTGCACCGATATCCGCTTTCGCGAAAATCTTGTGTTTTCCTGGGGACGGGCCAGGACCCTTGACGCCATGCCGAGCCCGTACGGGCAAGACAGAAGCGGAAGTATACGACAAAAGAGCCCGACTTGCGTCGGACTCCCTTGTTGAACAGAACAATCCTGTTCAAGCCGGCCGCGAACGGCCGGCAATGCTGTTACCAGCTTGCCTTGCGCAGACCCGGAACGTCGCCGTTCATCGTGGCCTTGCGCAGCATGTTGCGACCCAGACCGAACTTGCGGTAGACACCGCGCGGACGACCGGACAACTCGCAACGGTTGCGGTGACGGCTCGGCGACGAATCGCGCGGCAACTTCTGCAACTTGGTCGATGCATCGATCTTCTCTTCGTAGGACGCATCCTGACTGGAGAGGATCTTCTTCAGCGCATCACGCTTGCCGGCGAATTTCTTCGCCAGCTTTGCACGCTTGATGTCGCGGTGGATCATGGAGGTCTTTGCCATTTCGGATGTCCTCGACGGTCAGTTACGGAACGGGAACTTGAACGCTGCCAGCAGCGCCTTCGCTTCCGCATCCGTCTTGGCGGTGGTGGTGATGGCGATATCCATACCGCGGATCGCGTCGACAGCGTCGAAATCGATTTCCGGGAAGATGATCTGTTCCTTCACACCCATGTTGAAGTTGCCACGACCGTCAAAGGAACGACCGGAAACACCACGGAAGTCGCGCACGCGCGGCAACGAGATGTTGATCAGACGATCCATAAACTCGTACATCTTGGCGCGACGCAACGTGGTCTTGCAGCCGATCGGCCAACCGTCACGAATCTTGAACGATGCGACCGAAACGCGCGACTTGGTGACCACCGGCTTCTGGCCGGAGATCTTGGACATGTCGGCGACCGCATTTTCCAGAATCTTCTTGTTGGTAGCCGCCTCGCCCACGCCCATGTTGAGCGTGACCTTGACCAGCTTCGGCACTTCCATCGGATTGGTGTAGCCGAATTCCTTCATCAGGGCCGGCACCACGTTTTCCTTGTAAAACTTTTCGAGACGAGTGTTCATGATCTCATTCCTCAGGCGTCGAGCGCCTCACCGCTGGAGCGGAACACACGCAATTTGCGTCCATCCTCCAGCACCTTGAAGCCAACGCGCTCGCCCTTGCCCGTTGCCGGGTTGACGATATTGACGTTGGAGATATGGATCGACGCTTCACGCTCGACCACGCCGCCGGCGACACCCGCCTGCGGGTTCGGCTTGGTATGGCGCTTGATGATGTTGGCGTTGGAAACGATCACCCGATCGCCGTCCACACGCACCACTTCACCCTGCTTACCCTTGTCCTTGCCGGTGTTGATGACGACCTGGTCGCCCTTCTTGATACGGTTAGCCATGTGTATGTCCTCCGCTCACAGCACTTCGGGAGCGAGCGAGACGATCTTCATGAACTTCTCGGAACGCAGCTCGCGCGTCACCGGCCCGAAGATGCGGGTCCCGATCGGCTCCTGCTTATTGTTCAACAGCACAGCGGCGTTGCCGTCGAAGCGGATCAGCGAACCGTCGGGACGGCGCACACCCTTGCGGGTACGCACCACGACGGCGTCGTAGACTTCGCCTTTCTTGACCTTACCGCGCGGAATGGCGTCCTTGACGGTCACCTTGATGATGTCGCCAATGTGTGCGTAGCGGCGCTTTGAGCCGCCCAGCACCTTGATGCACATCACTTCCTTGGCACCCGAATTGTCGGCGACATCGAGGTAGCTCTGCATCTGGATCATGATTCAGATCTCCCTTATTCGGCCGAACGGGTGACGATTTCGACCACCCGCCAGTTCTTGGTCTTGGACATCGGAGCAATCTCGGTCACACGCACGACGTCGCCTTCGTTGCAGGCATTGTCGGCATCGTGTGCGTGGAGCTTGGACGAGCGCTTGATGTACTTACCGTACAACGGGTGCTTGACCTGGCGCTCCACCAACACGGTGACCGTCTTGTCCATCTTGTTGCTGACGACACGGCCTTCGACCGTGCGCAGCGTTTGCTTTTCGTTGTTGTCGCTCATCGCGGCCGTCCTTACTTGGTGCTGCCGAGCAGGTGCTTGACGCGAGCAATCTCGCGGCGCACCCGGCGGGTTTCGTGGGTCTTCGGCAGCTGGCCGGTGACCTGCTGCATGCGGAGCGAGAACTGCTCCTTACGCAGATCGGTCAGGTGGGCCTTCAGTTCGTCAGCCGACTTCTCGCGGAGTTGTTTGATATCCATCAGCGCACCGTCCGGGTCACGAAAGTGGTGGTCACCGACAGCTTGGCGGCGGCAAGGCGGAAGGCCTCACGTGCGACATCTTCGGGAACACCCTCGATTTCATAGATCATGCGGCCCGGCTGAATCTGCGCGACCCAGTACTCCACGTTGCCCTTACCGGAGCCCATGCGGACTTCGATCGGCTTCTTGGTGATCGGCTTGTCGGGGAACACACGGATCCACATCTTGCCGCCCTTCTTGGCGACGCGACTGATCGTGCGACGTGCTGCTTCAATCTGACGCGCGGTCAGCTGACCGTGCGCGGTTGCCTTGAGACCGTACTCGCCGAAGCTGACGGCGTTTCCGCTCCATGCCAGGCCGTCATTGCGGCCCTTGTGCATCTTGCGATATTTGGTTCGCTTGGGTTGCAACATTGCCGTTACCTCGCTTCACGAGCCGGGCGCGAAGGACGGTCACCACGGTCGCCGCGATCGTTACGATCGTTGCGCGGGCTGTCGTCCTGCTTCTCCTGGCCAACCTGGGAGAAGTCGAAGACCTCGCCCTTATAGATCCAAACCTTGATACCGATGATGCCGTACGTCGTGGACGCTTCGGCAAAACCGTAATCGATGTCGGCACGTAGCGTGTGCAGCGGCACGCGACCTTCGCGGTACCACTCCGAACGGGCGATTTCTGCACCGTTGAGGCGGCCAGCCACGTTGACCTTGATGCCCAGGGCACCCAGGCGCATCGCGTTGCCGACCGAGCGCTTCATTGCACGGCGGAACATGATGCGACGCTCGAGCTGCTGCGCGATCGACTCGGCGACCAGCTGCGCATCCAGCTCCGGCTTGCGCACTTCGGTGACGTTGATGTGGGCGGGAACGCCCATCATCTCGCTCACTTCCTTGCGCAGCTTTTCGATGTCCTCACCACGCTTGCCGATCACAACGCCCGGACGGGCAGTGTGGATCGTCACGCGGGCGGTTTTGGCAGGGCGCTCGATCAAGATCTTGCTGATACCTGCCTGCGCGAGCTTCTTGCGCAGCATTTCACGCACTTTCAGGTCGGCTGCCAGATAACCGGCGAAGTCGGCCTTGTTTGCGTACCACTTGGAATTCCAGTCCTTGGCGATGCCAAGACGGATTCCAGTCGGATGAACTTTATGACCCATGGTCTTTTCCTTTCCGCTTACTTGGCGGCGCCAACAATCACAGTGATGTGACTGGTGCGCTTGAGGATGCGGGTACCGCGGCCTTTCGCCCGCGCCATGAAACGCTTCAGGGACGGACCTTCATCAACCATGATGGTCTTGACCTTCAGCTCGTCGACATCCGCGCCCTGATTGTTCTCGGCATTGGCAATAGCCGACTCCACAACCTTTTTGATCAGGTGTGCAGCCTTCTTGTCCGAGAACTTCAGCAGATTGACCGCACGCTCGGCGGACAAACCACGCACCTGGTCAGCGACCAGGCGGGCCTTCTGCGGGGAGATGCGCGCGGTGCGCAGGATTGCTTTCGCTTCCATCGTCATCTCTCCTTACCTGCTCGACTTCTTGTCGCCACCGTGACCCTTGAAGGTCCGGGTGACGGCAAATTCGCCGAGCTTGTGGCCGACCATATTCTCGTTGACGAGCACCGGAATGTGGTTCTTGCCGTTATGCACGGCGATGGTGATGCCTACCATTTCCGGCAGGATCATCGAACGGCGCGACCAGGTCTTGATCGGCTTCTTGCTACCCGCAGCGGACTCCACCTTCTTTGCAAGGTGGTGATCGACGAACGGGCCCTTCTTGAGTGAACGTGCCATGGTCGATTAGCCCCTACGATCGCGGACGATGAATTGCTGGGTGCGCTTGTTCTTGCGCGTCTTGTAACCCTTGGTCGGAACACCCCACGGGGTGACCGGATGCGGATTACCCTGACCAGCCTTCGCTTCACCACCACCGTGCGGGTGATCGACCGGGTTCATGGCCGCACCGCGAACGGTCGGGCGAACACCGCGCCAGCGCTTGGCGCCGGCCTTGCCCAACTTCTCGAGGTTGTGCTCGTCGTTGCCGACTTCGCCGATGGTGGCGCGGCACTCGACCGGCACCTTGCGCATTTCGCCCGAGCGCAGACGCAGCGTGGCGTAGATGCCTTCGCGAGCGACCAGCTGGACGGCTGCACCGGCAGCACGTGCGATCTGAGCGCCCTTACCCGGCTTCAGCTCGATACCGTGAACCGTCGTACCGACCGGGATGTTGCGCAGCGGCAGCGTGTTACCGGTCTTGATCGGTGCGTTGGCACCGGCAATGACCTGGTCGCCAGCCTTCAGGCCCTTGGGGGCGATGATGTAGCGACGCTCGCCGTCGACGTAGCACAGCAGGGCGATATGGGCGGTACGGTTCGGATCGTATTCGATCCGCTCCACACGCGCCGGAATGCCTTCCTTGTTGCGCTTGAAGTCGATGATGCGGTAGTGCTGCTTGTGGCCACCACCGACGTGACGCACGGTGATGCGGCCATGGTGGTTACGACCACCGGACTTGCTCTGCGAATCGAGCAGCGCCGCGTGCGGTGCGCCCTTGTGCAGATCGGGAGTAACCACGCGCACGGCGGAACGACGGCCGGGAGAGGTGGGTTTGAACTTCATCAATGGCATGGGATGGACCTCAGGCCTTGGCCGTTACGTCGATGGACTGACCATCAACCAGGCGGACGTACGCCTTGCGCCAATTGCCACGGCTGCCAGCACGGTTACGGAAGGACTTGCTCTTGCCCTTGACGTTGACCACGTTGACTGCCTTGACCTTGACGTCGAACAGCTGCTCAACCGCGGCCTTTACATCGGCCTTGGTGGCTTCGTTCGAAACTTCGAAGACATACTGGTTGGAGATTTCCTGCAGGCGCGCGGTCTTTTCGGAGACTCGCGGAGCACGCAGCACGCTGAAGATTTTTTCGTTGCTGCTCATGCCAGCCACTCCTCGACCTTCTTGACCGCATCGGCGGTGATCACGACCGTATCGGCCCCGACCAGAGCGACCGGATCCAGACCCTGCACATCACGCACCTGCACATACGGCAGATTGCGAGCGGACAGATACAGGTGCTCGGAGGCTTCTTCGGTGACGATCAGCGGGCGCTTGCCCACATCCAGTCCCTTCAGCTTCTCGATCAGACCCTGGGTCTTGGTGGTTTCGACGTCGAACGCATCGACGATCATCAGGCGACCCTGGCGATTAAGCTCAGAGAAGATCGCGCAGATGGCCGCACGGTACATCTTGCGGTTGACTTTCTGTTCGAAGCTGCGCGGCTTGGCCGCGAAGGTCACGCCGCCGCCGACGAAGATCGGAGCCGTCAGCGCGCCGTGACGCGCACCGCCGCCCTTCTGCTTCTTCGACTTCTTGGTCGTGCCCGCAACTTCCGAACGCGTCTTCTGTGCCTTGGTACCAGCGCGACCGGCATTGCGATAAGCGACGACGACCTGGTGAACCAGATCTTCGCTGAATTCGCGACCGAACACGGCATCGGAGACCGAGACCTTGTTGTTGCTACCCGTGATAACGAGTTCCATCGTCATCTCTCCCTTATGCCTTGCTCGCCGGACGGACGATCACGTCGCCACCAGCTGCGCCAGGCACGGCGCCGCGGATAGCAATCAGACCACGCTCGACGTCGACCTTGACCACTTCCAGGTTCTGCGTGCTTTGCTGCACGGCGCCCATGTGGCCCGACATCTTCTTACCCGGGAAAACGCGACCCGGGGTCTGGCGCTGACCCAACGAACCCGGCGCGCGATGCGACAGCGAGTTACCGTGAGTTGCATCGCCCATACGGAAGTTGTAGCGCTTGATGGTGCCCTGGAAACCCTTACCCTTGGTGACGCCCTGGACGTCGACCTTCTGGCCGACCTCGAAGATGTCCGCCTTGATTTCGCCGCCGACGGCGAAATCGCCGAGCTGCGCATCTTCAACGCGGAATTCCCACAAGCCACGACCCGCTTCGACCTTCGCCTTGGCGAAGTGACCGGCGGCCGGCTTGTTGACCAGTGCGGCGCGACGCGCGCCAACGGTAATCTGCACGGCGCTGTAGCCGTCGGCTTCGACGGTCTTGATCTGCGCGATGCGGTTTGGAGTTGCTTCGATCAGCGTGACTGGTATTGCACGGCCGTCTTCAGTGAAGACGCGGCTCATACCAGCCTTGCGGCCCACGAAGCCCAACGAATATTTCTTCGTCATGGTCGTAGTCCTCAGGTCAACTTGATCTGAACGTCGACGCCAGCCGCGAGCTCGAGCTTCATCAGCGCGTCCACGGTCTTGTCGTTGGGATCGACGATATCGAGCACACGCTTGTGCGTGCGGGTTTCATACTGGTCACGCGCATCCTTGTCGGCATGCGGGGAGACGAGGATGGTGTAACGTTCAATCTTGGTCGGCAGTGGGATCGGGCCACGCACTTGCGCGCCGGTCCGCTTGGCTGTCTCGACGATCTCGCTGGCCGAACGGTCGATCAAACGATGATCGAACGCCTTCAGCCGAATCCGGATCTTTTGTTCCGACATGACGGAAGCTTCCTTCGTTAAAAGAGCGACGGGCAAGGCCTCTGGGATACCTGCCCCGATATTCCTGCGTAGATGAAATCGCCGCGCATCCTGCCGACGAGGGCACTTCCTCCGCCCAAAAACTGAGGCAGACCGGTAAACCGGTCTGCCCAGACGGAAAAGTATAGTGCGCAACAAGAGCACGGTCAACAACGCATGAGTTGTTGAGTGCTCCAAGCAACGCGACCTTCCCGGTCTGGCGAACACGAGCGGCATCCTGCCGTTCTTTTCGCTGTAACTCAGCGCCCTACCCAGGGACACCGAGCCGCGCATTATAGCGAGGGTGTTTTCCCTGCGCAAGCACCCTGACCCATCAATCCCATCGCACAGAAACACTGCAGCGCAATGAAGACTTCCATAAAAAAAGGGCCGGCTTGCGCCGACCCTTGTTGCCGCGTCGACGACCGAAGTCGCCGAACTGCAGGCTACTTACTTGATGATCTTGGCAACCACGCCGGCGCCGACGGTACGACCGCCTTCACGGATGGCGAAGCGCAGACCTTCGTCCATCGCGACCGGGTTGATCAGGGTCACGACCATCTTCACGTTGTCGCCCGGCATCACCATCTCCACGCCTTCCGGCAACTGGCAAGCGCCAGTGATGTCGGTGGTACGGAAGTAGAACTGCGGACGGTAGCCCTTGAAGAACGGGGTATGACGGCCACCCTCGTCCTTCGACAGCACATAGACTTCGGCTTCGAACTCGGTATGCGGCTTGATCGAACCCGGCTTGCACAGCACCTGGCCACGCTCCACGTCGTCACGCTTGGTGCCGCGCAGCAGCAGACCGGCGTTGTCGCCTGCCTGGCCCTGGTCCAGCAGCTTGCGGAACATTTCCACGCCGGTGACCGTGGTCTTCTGCGTGTCGCGAATACCGACGATTTCGATTTCGTCGCCGACCTTGATGATGCCGCGCTCGATACGACCGGTCACCACGGTGCCGCGGCCGGAGATCGAGAACACGTCTTCGACCGGCATCAGGAACGGACGATCGACGTCGCGGGTCGGCTCCGGGATGAAGGTGTCGAGCGCTTCGACCAGCTTCAGGATCGCCGGCACACCGATGTCACTCTGATCGCCATCCAGCGCCAGACGGGCCGAACCATGGATGATCGGGGTGTCATCGCCCGGGAAGTCGTACTTGCTCAGCAGCTCGCGCACTTCCATTTCGACCAGCTCGAGCAGCTCGGCGTCGTCGACCATGTCAGCCTTGTTCAGGAACACCACGATGTGCGGCACGCCGACCTGGCGCGACAGCAGGATGTGCTCGCGGGTCTGCGGCATCGGGCCGTCAGCGGCCGAACACACCAGGATCGCGCCGTCCATCTGCGCTGCACCGGTGATCATGTTCTTGACGTAGTCGGCGTGGCCGGGGCAGTCAACGTGCGCGTAGTGACGGTTCTCGGATTCGTATTCGACGTGTGCGGTCGAGATCGTGATGCCGCGCGCCTTCTCTTCCGGCGCCGCGTCGATCGCGTCGTACGCCTTGAACTCGCCACCGAAACGCTCTGCACCGATCTTGGTCAGCGCGGCGGTCAACGTGGTCTTGCCATGGTCAACGTGACCAATGGTGCCGACGTTCACGTGCGGCTTCTTGCGCTCAAATTTAGCTTTCGCCATGACTAACTACCTCTAATTGAAAAATTTTGTGAGAAGCGACTGAGCGAACTCAGCCCTTCTTGGTGACGGCGTCGGCGATGTTGGCCGGTGCCTCTTCGTAATGGTCGAATTCCATCGAGAACGTCGCACGGCCCTGGCTCATCGAGCGCAGCGAGGTCGCGTAACCGAACATTTCGCCCAGCGGGATCATCGCGTTGATGATCTTGCCCGACGGGCTGTCGTCCTGACCCTGCAACACGCCACGACGGCGGCTTACGTCGCCCATCACGTCACCCAGGTAATCCTCCGGGCTGACGATCTCGACCTTCATGATCGGCTCCAGCAACACCGGGCTGGCTTTCGCAAAGCCCTGCTTGAACGCCATCGACGCGGCCAGCTTGAACGCCATTTCCGAGGAGTCGACGTCGTGGTACGAACCGAACACCAGCTTGACCTTCACGCCCACCACCGGGAAGCCGGCGATCGGACCACTGGTGATCGTTTCGCGCAGACCCTTTTCGACCGAGGGGATGAATTCCTTCGGGATGATGCCGCCGGTGATGTCGTTGATGAAGAGGAAATCGTCCTTGACGTTGTCGCTCTTGCGATCTTCTTCGCTCATCGGCGACAGCTCGATCACCACGTGACCGTACTGACCCTTACCACCGGACTGCTTGGCGTGCTTGTAGTCGGACTTGACGTCGGACTTGCGGATCGTTTCGCGGTAGGCCACCTGCGGCTTGCCGACGTTGGCCTCGACATTGAACTCGCGACGCATGCGGTCGACGATGATGTCCAGGTGCAACTCGCCCATGCCCGAGATGATGGTCTGGCCGGATTCTTCGTCGGTCTTGACGCGGAACGAGGGATCTTCCTGCGCCAGACGACCCAGGGCCATGCCCATCTTTTCCTGGTCCGACTTGGTCTTCGGCTCCACCGCCATCGAGATCACCGGTTCCGGGAAGATCATGCGCTCCAGGGTGATGATCTTGTCCTGCGCACACAGCGTGTCACCGGTGGTGACGTCCTTCAGACCCACGGCAGCGGCGATGTCGCCAGCGCGCACTTCCTTGATCTCTTCGCGATTGTTGGAGTGCATCTGCAGGATGCGGCCCACGCGCTCTTTCTTCGACTTGACCGGGTTGTAGACCTGGTCGCCGGAGTTCAACGTGCCCGAATAGACACGGAAGAACGTCAGCGAACCCACGAACGGGTCGGTCATGATCTTGAACGCCAGCGCCGAGAACGGTGCGGTGTCGGTCGCAGCGCGAGTGTCTTCCTTCTCGTCTTCGTCGATACCCGCGACCGGCGGACGGTCGGCCGGCGACGGCAGCAGGTGCACGACGCCGTCGAGCATGGCCTGCACGCCCTTGTTCTTGAACGCCGAGCCACAGAACACCGGCACGATCTCGACCTTCAGGGTGCGCTCGCGCAGACCCACCAGGATCTCTTCTTCGCTCAGGTCGCCTTCGTTGAGGTACTTGTCCATCAGGTCTTCGCTGGCTTCTGCAGCCGCTTCCACCATGAACGAACGCGCCTCGGTCGCGATCTCGACCAGATCGGCCGGGATGTCGCGGTATTCGAAGGTGGTGCCCTGCGAGGCGGTATCCCAATGGATCGCCTTCATCTTGAGCAGGTCGACCACGCCCTCGAAACCGTCTTCGGCGCCGATCGGCACCTGCATCGGCACGGCGTAGGCACCCAGACGGGCCTTCAGCTGCTCAACGACCTTGTCGAAGTTGGCACCGGTACGGTCCATCTTGTTGACGAAGGCCATGCGCGGCACGGAATACTTGTTGGCCTGGCGCCACACGGTCTCGGACTGCGGCTGCACGCCACCGACGGCACACAGCACGAACACCGCACCATCGAGCACGCGCAAGGAGCGCTCCACTTCGATGGTGAAGTCGACGTGCCCGGGGGTGTCGATGATGTTGAAGCGGTGCTGCTGCATGGACTTGTCCATGCCCGACCAGAACGCAGTGGTGGCAGCGGAGGTAATGGTGATCCCACGCTCCTGCTCCTGCTCCATCCAGTCCATCACTGCAGCGCCGTCATGGACTTCGCCGATCTTGTGACTGACACCGGTGTAGAACAGGATGCGTTCGGAAGTGGTGGTCTTGCCAGCATCGATGTGGGCCATGATGCCGAAGTTGCGGTAACGCTCGATAGGGGTGGTGCGGGCCACGGGGAGCCTCTCAATTTCTTGGATTTCGGATGGCCGAACGCCGCCTTTCGGCGGCCTTCGGATTTGGATGCGACGCGAAAACGCGTCGCAAACAGCACTCAAATGGTGCTGAAGGGCCCCGTTACCAAGGCCCCCGAGGTCACCAGCGGTAGTGTGCGAACGCCTTGTTCGCCTCCGCCATACGGTGCGTCTCTTCGCGCTTCTTGATCGCGCCGCCACGGCTTTCCGAGGCGTCCAACAGTTCTGCAGCCAGCTTGCGCGGCATGGTGTTCTCGCCACGCTTACGCGCGGAATCGATCAACCAGCGCATTGCCAGCGCCATGCGACGGGAGGAGCGCACTTCGACGGGCACCTGATAGGTAGCACCACCGACGCGACGCGATTTGACTTCGACAGCCGGGGCCACGTTGTCCAGTGCTTTCTGCACCAGCTCGACGGCATTCGGATTCTTTTCGCCAATGACGTCCATCGCGCCATAGACAATTTTCTCAGCAACCGACTTCTTGCCACTTTGCATCACCATATTGATGAAGCGGGCAATGGTTTCGCTGCCATGCTTTGGATCAGGCAGGACGGTGCGCTGCGGAGTAGAACCTTTACGGGACATTAGAGTATTTCCTTAGCTCTTCGGGCGCTTGGCGCCGTACTTGGAACGACCTTGACGGCGCTTTGCGACGCCGGCGGCGTCCAGCGAACCACGGACGGTGTGATAACGCACACCGGGAAGATCCTTGACGCGGCCACCGCGAATCAGGACCACGGAGTGCTCCTGCAGGTTGTGGCCTTCACCACCGATGTAGCTGATGACCTCTTCCTGGTTCGTCAGGCGCACTTTGGCAACCTTACGCAGGGCCGAGTTCGGCTTCTTCGGGGTAGTGGTATAGACGCGTGTGCAGACGCCGCGGCGCTGCGGACACTTGTCCAGTGCCGGGGAGGCACTCTTGTAGGTGGTCGCTTGCCGAGGCTTGCGGACCAGCTGATTGATCGTCGTCATCAGTTGATTCTTCTGATAGGAGGCCAGACGGCCTTGCACGAAAACAAAGGCAGGCCGAAAAACGGCCCGCCGAGACAGGGAAGTATAGCTGGCAGGACAAAACTCCGTCAACTTCACGGAAATCTAACCCGCTGGCCCATCCAAAGGCCGGAAAACGGAGGGCCTCCTGCCCTCCTTTTCGCTTGGCTTACGGCGGCCTTGCGACCGCCGTCGGAGCGCTTACTCCTCGTCCGCGCCAGCGTCGGCCACGGCTGCGACCGGTTCGGCCACCGTCGGCTTGCCCGACAGCGTTTCCATTTCCGAGTCGGTCAGACCCGAGGACTTGCGACGTCCGGCGTGATACGCCAGACCGGTACCGGCCGGGATCAGACGACCCACGATCACGTTTTCCTTCAGACCGCGCAGGTTGTCGCGGGTGCCGCGCACGGCAGCCTCGGTCAACACGCGGGTGGTCTCCTGGAACGAGGCCGCCGAGATGAACGACTCGGTCGCCAACGAGGCCTTGGTGATACCCAGCAGCACCGGATCGTACTTGGCCGGCAGCTCGCTACGCGTGGTCAGACGTGCATTTTCCTCGATGACGCGCTGGCGCTCGACCTGCTCGCCGTTGAGGAACTTGCTGTTGCCCTGGTCGGTGATCTCGACCTTGCGCAGCATCTGACGGGTGATCACTTCGATGTGCTTGTCGTTGATCTTCACGCCCTGCAAGCGATACACGTCCTGGATTTCCTTGACCAGATATGCGGCCAACGGCTCGACGCCCAGCAGACGCAGGATGTCCTGCGGGCTCGGCTCGCCGTCCACCACGGTCTCGCCCTTGGTCACGTGCTCGCCTTCGAACACGATGATCTGGCGGTACTTCGGGATCAGCTCTTCGTGTTCCGAACCGTCGGTGTCCTTGATGATCAGGCGCTGCTTGCCCTTGGTGTCCTTACCGAAGCTGATGATGCCCGAGCGCTCGGCCAGGATCGCAGGATCCTTCGGCTTGCGTGCTTCGAACAAGTCGGCAACGCGCGGCAGACCACCGGTGATGTCGCGGGTCTTGGACGCTTCCTGCGGGATCTTCGCAACCACGTCGCCCACGCCGACGGCGGCGCCGTCCTGCAGGTTGACGATGGAGCGCGGCGGCAGCAGGTACTGCGCCGGCAGATCCGTGTTCGGGATCGTCAGGTCATTGCCCTTGCCATCGACGATGCGCACGATCGGACGCAGTTCCTTGGCCTGTGCACCACGACGCTTCGGGTCGGTGATTTCGCGCGAGGCCAGACCGGTCAGTTCGTCGGTCTTCTCGATGACGGTGACGCCGTCGACGAAGTCGATGAAGCGGATGAAACCGGCCACTTCCGACACGATCGGGTGGTTATGCGGATCCCAGTTGGCCACGCCCTGGCCAGCCTTGACCGCATCGCCGTCCTTGGCGGTGATGGTGGCACCGTAGGGCAGCTTGTAACGCTCGCGCTCGCGGCCATGGCCGTCGAGCACGGACAGTTCGCCCGAACGCGAGACAGCGACCAACGCGCCGCTGGCGTGCGCCACCGACTTGAGGTTGTTGAACTTCACCGAACCGGTGGTCTTGACGGTGATGTTGTCCACTGCCGCCGCACGCGATGCCGCACCACCGATGTGGAACGTACGCATGGTCAGCTGGGTACCCGGCTCACCGATCGACTGCGCGGCGATGACGCCGACCGCTTCGCCGATGTTGACCTGGTGACCGCGTGCGAGATCACGACCGTAGCAACGTGCGCACACGCCGAACGAGGATTCGCAGCTGATGGTCGAACGCACCTTCACCGACTGCACGCTGGCGTCTTCCAGCTTGGCAACCCACGCTTCGTCCAGCAGCGTGTTGCGGGTGACGATCGGCTCTTCGTCGTTGCCCGGCAGATAGACGTCCTCGGCCACCACACGGCCCAGCACGCGCTCCCTCAACGGCTCCACGACATCGCCGCCTTCCACGATCGGGGTCATGATCAGCCCCTCGGTGGTGCCGCAATCGACTTCGGTGATCACCACGTCCTGCGCGACGTCGACCAGACGACGGGTCAGGTAACCCGAGTTCGCGGTCTTCAACGCGGTATCGGCCAGACCCTTACGGGCACCGTGGGTGGAGTTGAAGTACTCCTGCACGTTCAGGCCTTCGCGGAAGTTCGCCTTGATCGGCGTCTCGATGATCGAGCCATCCGGACGCGCCATCAGGCCGCGCATACCGGCCAGCTGACGGATCTGCGCCTGGCTACCACGCGCACCGGAGTCGGCCATGATGTAGAGCGAATTCATCGACTTCTGGTCGATGGTCTCGCCCTTGGCATTTTCGACCTTCTCGGTACCGATGGTGTCCATCATCGCCTTGGCGATGCGCTCGCTGGTGCGCGACCAGATGTCCACGACCTTGTTGTAGCGCTCGCCGGCGGTGACCAGGCCCGACTGGTACTGCTCCTGGATTTCCAGCACTTCGGCTTCGGCCTCGGTGAGGATGCCCTTCTTCTCGTCCGGGATCAGCATGTCGTCGATGCCGATCGACACGCCTGCGCGGGTGGCGTAGGCGTAGCCGGTGTACATCAGCTTGTCGGCGAACACGACGGTGTCCTTCAAGCCCAGCAGACGGTAGCTGGAGTTGATCAGACGCGAGATGTTCTTCTTGGTCATCTCGGTGTTGGCCAGCTGGAACGGCAGGCCTTCGGGCAGGATTTCGCTCAGCAGTGCACGACCGACCGTGGTGTCCACGATCGAGGTACCGCTGGTGCGCTTGCCATCGACGGCGTCGACGTCCACCTGGGTGATACGGACCTTGACCTTGGCGTGCAGTTCCACCACGCGGTTGTCGTAGGCGCGCTTCACTTCGCTGGTGTTCGCAAACACCATGCCCTCGCCCTTCTTGTTCTCCAGGGCGCGGCTCATGTAGTACAGACCCAACACCACGTCCTGCGACGGCACGATGATCGGCTCGCCGTTGGCCGGCGACAGGATGTTGTTGGTGGACATCATCAGCGCACGCGCTTCCAGCTGGGCTTCCAGCGAGAGCGGCACGTGGACGGCCATCTGGTCACCGTCGAAGTCGGCGTTGAAGGCGGTACACACCAGCGGATGCAGCTGGATGGCCTTGCCTTCGATCAACACCGGCTCGAACGCCTGGATGCCCAGACGGTGCAGGGTCGGCGCACGGTTCAACAGCACCGGATGCTCGCGGATGACTTCTTCCAGGATGTCCCAGACTTCGGCTTCTTCGCGCTCGACCAGCTTCTTGGCGGCCTTGATGGTGGTGGCCAGGCCACGACGCTGCAGCTTGGCGAACACGAACGGCTTGAACAGCTCCAGCGCCATCTTCTTCGGCAGGCCGCACTGGTGCAGCTTGAGGTACGGACCGACGGTGATGACCGAACGACCGGAGTAGTCCACGCGCTTGCCGAGCAGGTTCTGACGGAACCGGCCCTGCTTGCCCTTGATCATGTCGGCCAGCGACTTCAGCGGACGCTTGTTGGTGCCGGTGATGGCACGGCCGCGACGGCCGTTGTCCAGCAGCGCATCGACCGATTCCTGCAGCATGCGCTTTTCGTTGCGCACGATGATGTCCGGCGCATTGAGCTCGAGCAGGCGACGCAGGCGGTTGTTGCGGTTGATCACGCGGCGATACAGATCGTTCAGATCCGAGGTCGCGAAGCGGCCACCATCCAGCGGCACCAGCGGACGCAGGTCCGGCGGCAGCACGGGAAGCACGGTCATCACCATCCACTCCGGACGGTTACCCGATTCCAGGAAGGCTTCGATCAACTTGATGCGCTTGGTCAGACGCTTGAGCTTGGTTTCCGAACCGGTGCTGGCGATTTCTTCGCGCAGGCGGGTCATTTCCGACTGCAGGTCGATCGTGCGCAGCAGCTCGTACACGGCCTCGGCGCCCATGGCGGCGTCGAAGTCGTCGTTGTATTCCTGGCGTGCGGTCAGGTACTGCTCTTCGGTCAGCAGCTGGCGGCGCTCGAGCGGGGTCAGACCCGGCTCGGTGACCACGTAGGCTTCGAAGTACAGCACGCGCTCGATATCACGCAGGGTCATGTCCAGCATCAGGCCGATGCGCGAAGGCAGCGACTTGAGGAACCAGATGTGCGCGACCGGCGAGGCCAGGTCGATGTGACCCATGCGCTCGCGACGCACCTTGGCCAGCGTGACCTCGGTGCCGCACTTTTCGCAGACCACGCCACGGTGCTTCATGCGCTTGTACTTGCCGCACAGGCACTCGTAATCCTTGATCGGTCCGAAGATCGCGGCGCAGAACAGGCCGTCACGCTCGGGCTTGAAGGTCCGGTAGTTGATGGTTTCGGGCTTCTTCACTTCGCCGTAGGACCACGAACGGATCAGGTCAGGCGAGGCCAGCGCGATCTTGATCGCGTCGAAATCCAGCGTCTGGCGCTGTTGATTGAAGAGGTTGAGCAGGTCTTTCATTGGATATCTCCGGGTCGGAGGAATTTCGTATCTGAGATGAAACCGAGGGCATTACGTTCCGGATCCCGGCACCGCGTTACGGCGCCGGGATCCGGCTCGATCACTCTTCCAGTTCCATGTTGATCGCCAGCGAGCGGATTTCCTTCACCAACACGTTGAAGGATTCCGGCATGCCCGCGACCATCTCGTGCTCACCATCGACGATGTTCTTGTACATCTGGTTGCGGCCCTGCACGTCATCGGACTTCACCGTCAGCATTTCCTGCAGGGTGTAGGCCGCGCCGTAGGCTTCCAGCGCCCAGACTTCCATCTCACCGAAGCGCTGACCACCGAACTGCGCCTTGCCGCCCAGCGGCTGCTGGGTGACGAGCGAGTACGGACCAGTCGAACGTGCATGCATCTTGTCGTCGACCAAGTGGTTCAACTTCAGGTAGTGCATGTAGCCGACCGTGGTCTTGCGATCGAAGGCTTCGCCGGTACGCCCGTCGTACAACTGGGTCTGACCGCTCTGCGGCAGTTCGGCCAGTTCCAGCATGCGCTTGATTTCCGCTTCGCTGGCGCCGTCGAACACCGGGGTGGCCATCGGCACGCCGTCGATCAGGTTCTTGCCCAGGTTGAGCAATTCCTCATCGCTGAACTGCGACAGATCCACGCGCTGTGCATTGATCGCGCTGTCGTGGTTGTAGATGTCGTCCAGGAACTTGCGCAGCTCGCTGACCGCAGTCTGGGCTTCCAGCATGCGCTGGATCTTGCGACCCAGGCCCTTGGCGGCCCAGCCCAGATGCACTTCCAGAATCTGGCCAATGTTCATACGCGACGGCACGCCGAGCGGGTTCAGCACGATGTCGACCGGCTCGCCGGTGGCCATGTACGGCATGTCCTCGACCGGCACGACGTTGGAGACCACACCCTTGTTGCCGTGGCGGCCTGCCATCTTGTCGCCCGGCTGGATGCGGCGCTTCACTGCCAGGAACACCTTGACCATCTTCAGCACGCCCGGTGCGAGGTCGTCGCCCTGGGTGATCTTGCCGCGCTTGTCGGCGAAGCGTGCTTCGAATTCCTTCTCGTGCGCCTGGATCTGCTTCTGTGCGCGTTCGATCGCATCGGCTGCGTCGTCGTCCTTCATGCGCAGCTGGAACCAATCGGACTTCTTCAGCCCATCCAGGTACGCGTCGGTGACGTTATCGCCCTTCTTCAGGTTCGGACCGCCATTGGCGACCTTGCCGACGATCTGCGAGCGCAGACGTGCGTAGATGGCCGCTTCCAGGATACGGAACTGGTCGTCGAAGTCCTTCTTGACGCGCTTGATCTCGGATTCTTCGATCTGGCGCGCACGCTTGTCCTTCTCGATGCCGTCGCGGGTGAAGACCTGCACGTCGATGACGGTGCCGTCCATGCCCGGCGGCACGCGCAGCGAGCTGTCCTTCACGTCGGACGCCTTCTCACCGAAGATCGCACGCAGCAGCTTTTCTTCCGGGGTCAGCTGGCTTTCGCCCTTCGGCGTGACCTTGCCGACCATGATGTCGCCGGCGCGCACTTCCGCACCGATGTACACCACGCCGCTTTCGTCCAGACGGTTCAAGGCCTGCTCGGACACGTTCGGGATGTCGGCGGAAATTTCCTCCGGCCCCAGCTTGGTGTCGCGTGCAACGCAGGTCAGTTCCTCGATGTGGATCGTGGTGTAACGATCCTCTTCCACCACGCGCTCGGAGAGCAGGATGGAGTCTTCGAAGTTGTAGCCGTTCCACGGCATGAAGGCGATCAGCATGTTCTGACCCAGCGCCAGTTCACCGATATCGGTGGACGGGCCGTCGGCCAGCACGTCGCCGCGCGCGATCACGTCACCCACATTCACCAACGGACGCTGGTTGATGCAGGTGTTCTGGTTGGAGCGGGTGTACTTGATCAGGTTGTAGATATCCACGCCGGCATCGGTGCCGCCGCCGATTTCTGCCTCGTTGACCTTGACCACGATACGGGCTGCGTCGATCTGCTCGATCACGCCACCACGCAGCGCATTCACGGTCACGCCCGAGTCGCGCGCAACCGCACGCTCGATGCCGGTACCGACCAGCGGCTTCTGCGAACGCAGCGTCGGCACGGCCTGGCGCTGCATGTTGGCGCCCATCAGTGCGCGGTTGGCGTCGTCGTGTTCCAGGAACGGAACCAGCGCCGCGGCGACCGACACGGTCTGCATCGGCGAGACGTCCATGAAGTGCACTTCGGCCGGCGGCTTCAGCAGCGACTCGCCCTGGAACCGGCACGGCACGAACTGCTCGGTGAGCATGTTCTTGGCATCAGTCAGCGCGTTCGCCTGGGCGATCACGTACTCGTTTTCTTCGATCGCCGACAGATACTCGACGTCGTCGGACACCTTGCCGTCCAGCACCTTGCGGTACGGCGTCTCGAGGAAGCCGTACTGGTTGGTGCGGGCGAACACGGCCAGCGAGTTGATCAGGCCGATATTCGGGCCTTCCGGGGTTTCGATGGTGCAGACGCGGCCATAATGAGTCGGATGCACGTCGCGCACTTCGAAGCCGGCGCGCTCGCGGGTCAGACCGCCCGGGCCCAGCGCGGAGACGCGACGCTTGTGCGTCACTTCCGACAGCGGGTTGTTCTGGTCCATGAACTGCGACAGCTGCGAGGAGCCGAAGAATTCCTTGATCGCCGCAGCCACCGGCTTGGCGTTGATCAATTCCTGCGGGGTCAGACCTTCCGACTCCGCCATCGACAGACGCTCCTTGACCGCGCGCTCGACGCGGACCAGGCCCACGCGGAACACGTTCTCGGCCATTTCGCCGACCGAACGCACGCGACGGTTGCCCAGGTGATCGATGTCATCGACCACGCCGCGACCGTTACGGATCTCGGTGAGCACCTTGATCACTTCCAGGATATCGGAGGTGTCGGTGTGCTCGGCGACCAGGCGCTTGGATTCTTCGTCGTTGCGCTCGGCAAAGTACTTCTTGTCGTACAGCACCGACTCGCCCAGCACTTCCTTGCGGCCGACGCGACGGTTGAACTTCATGCGGCCGACCGTGGACAGGTCGTAGCGCTCGAAGGTGAAGAACAGGTTGTGGAACAGGTTCTGCGCGGCTTCCTTGGTCGGCGGCTCGCCCGGACGCATCATGCGGTAGATCTCGACCAGCGCTTCCAGCTGGGTCTTGGTCGGATCGATACGCAGCGTATTGGACAGGTACGGACCACGATCCAGATCGTTCACCCACAGGGTGCCGACTGCATCGACGCCGGCCTTGCGGAACGCGGTCAGTTGGTCTTCGCTGATCTCGTCGTTGGCATTGGCCAGCAGTTCGCCGGTCGACCCATCGACCACGTCGTGCGACAGGATGCGGCCGATCAGGTAATCGTCCGGCACGGCCAGCGCAGCGACGCCAGCAGCTTCGAGCTGCTTGACGTGACGCGCAGTGATGCGCTTGCCCGCTTCCACGATGACCTTGTCGCCATCGGCCAGGTCGAAGTTCAGCGTTTCACCACGCAGACGCTCCGGCACCAGCTCCAGCTGCACGCCTTCGTCCGGGTTGATGTGGAACGTGTTGATCTCGAAGAACTCGGCCAGCATCTCTTCGTTGCTGTAGCCAAGCGCGCGCAGCAGGATCGACACCGGCAGCTTGCGGCGACGGTCGATACGGGTGAACAGCGCGTCCTTCGGGTCGAACTCGAAGTCCAGCCAGGAACCGCGGTACGGAATGATGCGGGCGCTGTACAGCAGCTTGCCCGAGCTGTGGGTCTTGCCACGGTCGTGGTCGAAGAACACGCCCGGCGAGCGGTGCAGCTGCGACACGATCACGCGCTCGGTGCCGTTGACGATGAAGGTACCGTTGCCGGTCATCAGCGGAATTTCGCCGAGGTAGACCTCCTGCTCCTTCACGTACTTGATGGCCTTGGTCGACGACTCACGGTCGTAGATCACCAGGCGCACGGTCACGCGCAGCGGCGCGCCATAGCTCATGCCACGCTGACGGCACTCGCGCTCGTCAAACACCGGCTGACCCAGCTTGTAGCCCACGTACTCCAGCGCAGCATTGCCGCTGTAGCTGGAGATCGGGAACACCGACTTCAAAGCGGCATGCAGACCGAGGTCCTTGCGCTTGGTCGGCTCCACGTCTTCCTGCAGGAACTCACGATAGGAATCCACCTGGATGGCAAGCAGGAACGGCACTTCGAGGATCGAGCGCTGCTTACCGAAATCCTTGCGGATACGCTTTTTTTCGGTGAACGAATAAGACGTCATGAGGTCTTCACCCTAGGCTGCGGGGGCCGCGTCGCGGCGGCCCTGAAATAACAAAATTGTCAGTTGGAAGTCGCTGGTATTGCCGGCACCAGCACGCCTTCTCCCGCTACTTCCAACTACCAACTCGGTGAGGCCGGGAATCGGGAGTGGGGATTCGGGAATCGGGAATCGGAAGAGCGCGCAACCTTCAAGTTGCGATCCTCCAATCCCCATTTCCGACTCACGTCCGAAACGGCCAAAGGCCGGGAGCTTTACGCTCCCAGCCTTCAGTGCATCACCATGAAACGCTGGCGATGCAAGTGCTGCTTACTTGACTTCGACGGTCGCGCCGGCTTCGGTCAGTTCCTTCTTGATCTTTTCGGCTTCTTCCTTCGAAGCACCTTCCTTCAGGACGCCACCGGCTTCGGTCAGGTCCTTGGCTTCCTTCAGACCCAGGCCGGTCACGGCACGGACGGCCTTAATGACGCCGACCTTGTTGGTGCCGCAGTTGGTCAGCACCACGTTGAACTCGGTCTGCTCTTCCACAGCAGCGGCCGGGCCAGCTGCAGCAGCGGCGACCGGAGCGGCAGCGGAGACGCCGAACTTCTCTTCGATGGCCTTGACCAGCTCCATCACTTCCATCAGGGACTTCTCGGCGATGGCTTCGACGATCTGTTCGTTGGTAAGGGACATTGTGATTACCTTTAAATGATTTTCTGGATTGGGGTTCTAGCGAACGCTAGGACATCAAGCTTCGGCAGTCTCGGCGACCGGCGCGGCGGCTTCGTCGCCACCACCCTGCTTGTCGCCCACGGCCTTGACGGCACGGGCAAACATGGCAGCAGGTTCGGACAGCACGCGGGCCAGCATGGCCAGAGCCTGGTCACGGGTCGGCAGCGATGCCAACACGTCGACGTGACCAACCGGGAACAGTTCCCCGCCGATGGACACGACCTTGGCCTGCAGCTTGTCGTTGCTCTTGGCAAATTCCTTGATCAGGCGACCGGCTGCGCCGGGCTCCTCCATCGAAAACGCATACAGCAAAGGACCGACCAGCTTGTCAGCAGCGACAGCGAAATCAGTACCTTCGACGGCACGCGCAGCCAGGGTGTTCTTGACAACTTTCAAGAACACACCGGTTTCGCGGGCCTGCTTGCGCATCGCGGTCATCTGGGAGACCGTGGTGCCAGCGTATTCGGCGGCGATCAGGGAGTGAGCCTTGGCGGCGATGTCTGCCAGCTCGGCGACTACTTCTTGCTTCTGGGACAGATTGAGAGCCATTGCACTCCTCCGTTAAAGCCGGGATTCGGGATTAGCGATTCGGGATTCGCCAGAGCTGATGAAGCCGCTTCTGCCAATCCCCAATGCCGAATCTCCAATCCCAGCTTCAAACTACTCCGCTCGCGGCTCCTGCCGGTTGCGGTCCAGGGCAGCCTCCATCCTGGAAGCCGGGAACATCGACCGATGTTCCTTTGGTGGCCGTTCTAGACCTGGAGTGGACTCGATCCGGGATGTCCCAGACGCGCGTAAACCAGAAAACTCCAGAAGGGCGACACCATCTACGCCGGCCAGTTCGCAACGAACCAATTAAGCGATCCCGCTGCATCGACGGCGACTCCATGCCAGTGCGAGCATCCGTGCCCGTCGTCGATCTGCGCTGACCGCGCCTGCGGTCTTTGACGGCTACCGCCGGACATGCCGGCGATCGCCTTCAAAATGTCCGTTACCCCAAAGGAGGGAACGGACTCCCAGCACACGGTAAACCGGGCCGGAAAAACAATGCTTTACTACAGCGACGGGTCAGGCCCATGACAGGCCTGCCCCATCACATCACTTCAGCGCAAGGCTGGACTGATCGACGGTGACGCCAGGGCCCATCGTCGAGCTGACCGACACCTTCTGCAGGTAGGTCCCCTTGGAGGTGGCCGGCTTGGCCTTGATCAAGTCGAGCAACAGCGCCTGCAGGTTCGACTTCAGCGCTTCGTCGTCGAAGCTGGCCTTGCCGATGGTGCAGTGGATGATGCCGGCCTTGTCGGTGCGGTAACGCACCTGACCCGACTTGGCATTCTTGACCGCTTCGCCCGGGTTCGCCGACACGGTGCCGACCTTCGGGTTCGGCATCAGGCCGCGCGGGCCCAGCAGCGTACCGAGCTTACCGACGACGCGCATCGCGTCCGGGGTGGCAATGACCACGTCGTAGTTCAGATCGCCGGCCTGCATCTTCTCGGCCAGATCGTCCATACCCACCGCCTCGGCGCCTGCAGCCAGGGCTTCGTCAGCCTTGGCGCCGGCCGGGGCGAACACGGCAACACGCACGCTCTTACCGGTACCTGCCGGCAGCACGGTCGAACCGCGCACCTGCTGGTCGGACTTCTTGGCGTCCACGCCCAGGCGCACAGCAACGTCGATGGATTCGACGAACTTCGCCTTGGTCACGGTCTTCAGGATCTTGATTGCGTCTTCGAAGGCATAGGTCTTGCCCGGAACGACAGCGGCCGCAATGGCCTTCACGCGCTTGCTCTGTGCCATGTCTTAGCCCTCCACCGTCAAACCCATGCTGCGGGCAGAACCCGCAATCGTCCGCACCGCCGCTTCCAGCTCGGCCGCCGTCAGATCGGCTTCCTTGACCTTGGCGATCTCTTCCAGCTGCTTGCGCGTCACCTTGCCCACCTTGTCGGTGTTGGGGCGCTTGGAACCGGAGGTCACACCTGCGGCCTTCTTGAGCAGCACGCTGGCCGGGGTGCTCTTGGTGACGAAGGTGAAGGTACGGTCGGAATACGCGGTGATGATCACCGGCGTCGGCAGACCCGGCTCCAGCTTCTGCGTGGCGGCATTGAACGCCTTGCAGAATTCCATGATGTTCAGACCGCGCTGACCCAGCGCAGGGCCGACCGGCGGCGCAGGATTGGCCTGACCGGCCTTGACCTGCAGCTTGATGTAAGCAACTACTTTCTTAGCCATTTCAATACTCTCCGGGTGCTAGCGCCTTAACTACAGGCTCCCCATCGGACCGGGAAAATCACGCGTCCCGGCTTCGCGCTTTGACCACACGCAGATGGCCGCCATGCGGCAGCCATTGTTTCCCGGCGGTTCGCCAGGTGAGCGAGCCGCGCACTATAGCAGTATTTGGAGCGGGCGCCTAGACGACGCCCAACCGGGGTCAGCCCTTCTCGACCTGACCGAATTCGAGCTCGACCGGCGTGGACCGACCAAAGATGAGCACGGCAACCCGCAGCCTGCTCTTCTCGTAGTTGACTTCTTCGACGACGCCATTGAAGTCGTTGAACGGACCATCGGTGACGCGCACCATCTGACCCGGCTCGAACAACACCTTCGGACGCGGCTTTTCGACACCGTCCTGCACACGCTGCAGGATCGCATCGGCCTCTTCGTCACGAATCGGCAGCGGGCGATCGGCGGTACCGCCAATGAAGCCCATCACCTTGGACGTCTCCTTCACCAAGTGCCAGCTTTCATTGTCGATGCGCGGGATACCGGCTTCTTCATGTGTTTCGATCTGCACCAGCACATAGCCGGGGAAGAACTTGCGCTCGGACCGACGCTTCTGGCCGGCGCGCATTTCGATGACCTCTTCGGTCGGCACCAGCACATCACCGAAACGATCTTCCATTTCGGCGCGCACGATGCGGTCGCGCAAGGCCTGCGCAACGGATTTTTCGAAGCCTGAATAGGCGTGAACGACATACCAACGCTTCACTGCTTGATTCTCCTTAACGAGCCAGGAACCACTGCGTGAGCTTCTGGATGACGAAGTCGAAGCCGCCCAACAGCAAACTCAGAATGATCACAACAACAATGACGACCCAGGTGGTGCGAATGGCTTCCTGGCGCGTCGGCCAGACCACCTTGCGCAGCTCGAACCTGGATTCGGACATGAATTCGCGGGTTTCCCGGCCCTTGCCGGTTCCCAGAAACACAAACGCACCGGCGGCCAACCCGACAATCACCGCCAACGCGCGCAATTGCGGCGTCCAGGCGCCAAGCTGGGTTGCGCGCTCGGGCGCAGAAAACCAGAACCACACAAATAACCCCGCAACCACCAGGATCGCGGAGAGGGCGTATTTCACGATATCAGCGCTGGCAGCAGACGCGCTTTTGGAAGGCTCGATTTTGCTATTCATCCGGCTCTAGTTACCGATCTGACCCGAATCGCTGGGCCGGAAAGAGGAGTGGCACGCCAGGAGGGACTCGAACCCCCAACCTGCGGTTTTGGAGACCGCTGCTCTGCCAATTGAGCTACTGGCGTATGTACTCGTTTACCGCAAACCCCAAGACAACGAAGGCGGACCGAGTTTCAGCCGGCCCGCCATTCGTTTGAATCCAGTTGCCCGAAGGCAACCGGATGCAGGCACTACTTACTTGATGATCTTGGCAACCACGCCGGCGCCGACGGTACGACCGCCTTCACGGATGGCGAAGCGCAGACCTTCATCCATCGCGACCGGATTGATCAGGGTCACGACCATCTTCACGTTGTCGCCCGGCATCACCATCTCCACGCCTTCCGGCAACTGGCAAGCGCCAGTGATGTCGGTGGTACGGAAGTAGAACTGCGGACGGTAGCCCTTGAAGAACGGCGTATGACGGCCACCCTCGTCCTTCGACAGCACATAGACTTCGGCTTCGAACTCGGTATGCGGCTTGATCGAACCCGGCTTGCACAGCACCTGGCCACGCTCCACGTCGTCACGCTTGGTGCCGCGCAGCAGCAGACCGGCGTTGTCGCCTGCCTGGCCCTGGTCCAGCAGCTTGCGGAACATTTCCACGCCGGTGACCGTGGTCTTCTGCGTGTCGCGGATACCGACGATTTCGATTTCGTCGCCGACCTTGATGATGCCGCGCTCGATACGACCGGTCACCACGGTGCCGCGGCCGGAGATCGAGAACACGTCTTCGACCGGCATCAGGAACGGACGATCGACGTCGCGGGTCGGCTCCGGGATGAAGGTGTCGAGCGCTTCGACCAGCTTCAGGATCGCCGGCACGCCGATGTCGCTTTGATCGCCATCCAGCGCCAGACGCGCCGAACCATGGATGATCGGGGTGTCATCGCCCGGGAAGTCGTACTTGCTCAGCAGCTCGCGCACTTCCATTTCGACCAGCTCGAGCAGCTCGGCGTCGTCGACCATGTCAGCCTTGTTCAGGAACACCACGATGTGCGGCACGCCGACCTGGCGCGACAGCAGGATGTGCTCGCGGGTCTGCGGCATCGGGCCGTCAGCGGCCGAACACACCAGGATCGCGCCGTCCATCTGCGCTGCACCGGTGATCATGTTCTTGACGTAGTCGGCGTGGCCGGGGCAATCGACGTGCGCGTAGTGACGGTTCTCGGATTCGTATTCGACGTGTGCGGTCGAGATCGTGATGCCGCGCGCCTTCTCTTCCGGTGCCGCGTCGATCGCGTCGTACGCCTTGAACTCGCCACCGAAACGCTCTGCACCGATCTTGGTCAGCGCGGCGGTCAACGTGGTCTTGCCATGGTCAACGTGACCAATGGTGCCGACGTTCACGTGCGGCTTCTTGCGCTCAAATTTAGCTTTTGCCATGGGTGCGAGTCTCGGTAATCGTTTGGAGTTGAAGACGATTGAGTAGTGGTGCTCACGAAAGGAATCGAACCTTCGACCTCCTCCTTACCAAGGAGGTGCTCTACCGACTGAGCTACGTGAGCGAGTTTTGTATTATGCCATGCATTTGCGTTCAATGGAGCGGGAGACGGGAATCGAACCCGCACCATCAGCTTGGAAGGCTGAGGTTCTACCGTTGAACTACTCCCGCGCCGGGAACTGCATGTCACAACATGAAACTGGTGGAGGGAGGTGGATTCGAACCACCGAAGGCGTAAGCCAGCAGATTTACAGTCTGCCCCCGTTGGCCGCTTGGGTATCCCTCCAGCTTTTACGACCGGACCGATGCGCAATGAAGCATTTCGGTTCGGGGTGAAGCAGCCCGTTATTTTGTTGTGGGATGCACCCAGTGTCAACAAAAATTTTGAGCCCGTCGTCGCAACTGAATACGCGCGACCATCGAGGCCGCGCGCAGCCGATCAGACGTTGAAACGGAAGTGCAGCACGTCGCCTTCCTGGACCCGGTATTCCTTACCTTCCAGACGCAGACGCCCCGCGTCGCGCGCGCCCGCTTCGCCGCGGTACTTGATGAAGTCGTCGAAGCCGATCGTCTCGGCACGGATGAAGCCTTTTTCGAAATCGGTATGAATCACCGCCGCAGCCTGCGGCGCGGTCGAGCCGGCCTTGACCGTCCACGCACGCACTTCCTTGACGCCTGCAGTGAAGTAGGTCTGCAGGCCGAGCAAGGTATAGGCGGCACGAATGACGCGATTCAAACCCGGCTCGTTCAGACCCAGGTCGGCCAGGAAAGTATCGCGATCGGCGTCGTCGAGCTGAGACAGCTCTTCTTCGATCGCCGCCGAGACCGGCACCACTTCCGCGCCTTCGGCGGCAGCATGTGCGCGCACCGCATCCAGATGCGGATTGTTGTCGAAGCCGTCCTCGAGCACGTTGGCGATGTACATCACCGGCTTGAGCGTCAACAGGAACAGATCGCGCACCAGCGCCTTTTCATCGTCGTCCAGGCCGGCTGCACGCCCTGCCTTGCCGTCGGCCAGCGCGGCCTGCAGTTTGGCCAGCACCGGCTTGCGCGCCGCGGCCTCCTTGTCGCCGCCCTTGGCGCTGCGTTCGGCACGGTTGAGCGCCTTTTCCACGCTATCCAGATCGGCCAGCGCCAATTCGGTATCGATGGTTTCGATATCGGCGATCGGGTCGATCTTGTTGTTCACATGGATGATGTCGTCGTTTTCGAAGCAGCGCACCACGTGGGTGATCGCATCGACTTCGCGGATATGCGCCAGGAACTTGTTGCCCAGGCCTTCGCCGCTCGCCGCACCGGCGACCAGGCCGGCGATATCGACGAACTCGACCGCCGTCGGAATCAGCTTCTGCGGCTTGACGATCTCGGCCAGCTGATTGAGACGCGGATCCGGCACCGGCACGATGCCGACATTCGGCTCGATCGTGCAGAACGGAAAATTGGCCGCAGCGATGCCGGCCTTGGTCAGCGCATTGAACAGGGTCGACTTGCCGACGTTGGGCAGGCCGACGATGCCGCATTTGATACCCATGGGTCACATCCGGGATTTGGGATTCGGGATTGGAGATTCGCAAGGCCGCACGGCTGCAAATCCCCAATCCCCAATCACGCATCTCTGCTCGTGTGCAGCCGCTTCATCGCCTCGTTGAAATTACCTTGCATCGCCAGCGGCAGCACGTCGATGGCGGCATCTACCGCGGCACCGATCGCCGCATCGTCGTCGCGCCCTGCCCGTCCCAACACCCATGGCACCACGCGATCCTTGTGGCCAGGATGACCGATACCCACGCGCAGGCGATGAAATTTACCGTGTCCGAGCAGGCGGATGGTGTCGCGCAGGCCGTTCTGGCCGCCGTGGCCGCCATCGAACTTGAGCCGTGCGGTGCCCGGCGCCAGGTCCAGTTCGTCGTGCGCAACCAGCAGCTGGTCCGGCTCGATCTTCCAGAACCGCAACGCGGCGGTGATCGATTTGCCACTGAGATTCATAAAGGTGGCCGGCTTGAGCAGCCAGACCGTTTGCCCTGCGATATCGACCCTGGCGGTCTCGCCGAACAATTTACTCTCCAGCGCCCAGCGGGCGCCGCACCGTTCGACGAGGGCATCGACGAAACGAAACCCGGCGTTGTGCCGGGTTTGCGCGTGTTCCGGACCGGGATTGCCCAGTCCAACAATCAGGCGAAGTGCAGACATGCCGGTCACCGCAGCCAGTCCCTCGCGCAGGGCGAGGGATCGGCCAACGGATTACTTGGTCTCGGTGCCTTCGCCGCCTTCTTCATCGGCAGCGTCTTCTTCTTCGACACGCACGTGCTTGGCAGCAACCACCGCCACGTCGTGTTCCTTGCCCAGCTTCAGTTCCGGAATTTCCACACCGGCCGGCAGCTTGATTTCGGACAGATGGACCACGTTGCCCACTTCCAGCGCACCGAGGTCGACTTCGATGAACTCCGGCAGATCCTTCGGCAGGCAGACCACCTGAACTTCGTTGAGTTCATGGGTGACGACCACGTCGCTGGACTTACCGGCCGGCGAGGTTGCCTCGTTGATGAAATGCAGCGGAACCGCAGCACTGAGCTTCTCGTTGGCGCTGACGCGCTGGAAGTCGATGTGCATGATCAGCTGCTTGAACGGATGGCGCTGCATGTCACGCAGCAGCACCTGCTGCACGTCGCCATTGAGGTTCAGGTCGAGGATCGACGAGTAGAACCACTCGTTCTGCTGGGCGAGCCAGATCTGCTCGTGGTTGAGCTGGATACTGACCGGCTCGAGTTCGCCACCGTAAACGATGGCCGGAATGACGCCAGCGTGACGTAGGCGGCGGCTCGCACCCTTCCCCTCGTTCGCGCGGCGCTCGACCTTGATTTCATGTGTCTTTGCCATTGAATTTCACTACCTGGTTTGGAATATCGCCTCGCGGCGATGAAGCGTCTCACCCGCGACCAGGCGAGACGGATTGCAGCACCCGGACATCCGGGCACCGAATGCGGAATCAGTCGACGTAAAGCGAACTCACCGACTCGCCGAAGGCGATACGGCGAATGGTCTCGGCCAGCAATTCGGCCACGCTCAGCTGACGAATCTTGGCGCAGGTGCGCGCGGCTTCGTTCAACGGAATCGTGTCGGTGACCACCAGCTCGTCGAGCTGCGAATTGTTGATGTTGTCCACCGCCGGGCCGGACAGCACCGGGTGAGTGATGTAGGCCACGACCTTGAGCGCACCGCGCTGCTTCAGTGCTGCGGCGGCGGCGCACAAGGTGCCGGCGGTATCGACCAGGTCGTCGACCAGCACGCAGGTCTTGCCCTGCACGTCGCCGATGATGTTCATCACCGTGGCGACGTTGGCGCGCGGACGGCGCTTGTCGATGATGGCCAAATCCGCGTCGTCCAGACGCTTGGCGACGGCGCGCGCGCGCACCACACCGCCCACGTCCGGCGAGACCACGATCAGGTTGTCGGTGCCGTAGGCGCGCCAGATGTCGGCCAGCAACAGCGGCGAGGCATAGACGTTATCGACCGGCACATCGAAAAAGCCCTGAATCTGATCGGCATGCAGATCGACCGTGAGCACGCGGTCGGCTTCCATCGCGCAGATCATCTTGGCAGCGACCTTGGCGGTGATCGGCACGCGCGAGGAACGCATGCGGCGGTCCTGGCGCGAATAGCCGAAGTACGGGATCACCGCGGTGACGGAGGCGGCGCTGGCGCGCTTGAGCGCGTCGATCAGCACCAGCAGCTCCATCAGGTTTTCCGCGCTCGGCGCGCAGGTCGGCTGGATCACGAACACTTCCTGCCGGCGCACGCTTTCTTCGATCTCGACCTGCACTTCGCCATCGGAGAAGCGCGTGACCAGGGCCTTGCCCATCCGGACGCCGAGCTCCTTGCAGATACTCAGGGCAAGCGGTTTGTTGGCATTGCCGGAGAACACCAGCAGATTACGTTGGTCTTGCATGAGATCTCTCGGCGGCGGCAAAGCGCGTGGGGGCGATGGTAGAGCAGGAAAGCCGACCTAATGCCGGGCTTTTCTTTGAATCCCCGCACATGGATGTGCGGGCTGTTGCAGAGGGATCTGCATGTACGACTGTTGCAGAGGGATCTGCATCAAAAACTGGCAGGGGCGGTAGGATTCGAACCTACGAATGCCAGGATCAAAACCTGGTGCCTTGGGCCTCTTGGCGACGCCCCTGCATCAAACCTGTCGTGCGTCCAGTGCGTCGAGCAATGGCGAGTGCGCTGCACCCTCCACCACCCACGCCCGCAGGTTATCCGGCAACTGCGCCATGGCCTGCTCTGCAGCAGCGCGCGTGGCGAATTGGACGAAACACCCACTTCCCGACCCGGTCAAACGCGGTACACCGACCCTGGAAAGCGCCTGGAACACCGCTTCGACGGCGGGCTCACGGCGTCTCAGGACCGGCTCGAACGCATTGTCGAGCAGAGAACCGGAAGCGAAGTCCGCTATTTTCACGGGCGCAGCATCCCGCGTCAATTCCTGTGATCGAAATAAGGCCGGCGTGGGCACGTGAACGCCCGGATCGACCAGCACATAGGCCGCGTCGGGCAGGGTCAACGGGGTCAATTGTTCGCCGATGCCCTCGGCCCAGGCGTTATGGCCGCGCACGAACACCGGCACGTCGGCGCCCAGCTGCAGACCCAGCCCAGCCAGCGCATCGACCGGCAAACCCAAGCCCCACAAGGCATTGAGCGCAACCAGAACGGTGGCCGCGTCCGACGATCCGCCACCGAAGCCGCCACCGGCAGGGATGCGCTTCTCCACGCGGATGTCGGCGCCAGCCCGAGTGCCGGCGCTGGATTGCAACAGGCGCGCGGCGCGGATCACCAGATCGTCGTCCTCGGCGACGCCGGGCAAACTATCGCCGATGCGCCGGATCTGGCCGTCACTGCGCAGACGAAGATGAATGGTGTCGCCCCAGTCCAGCAGCCGGAACACGGTCTGCAGCAGGTGGTAGCCGTCGGCGCGACGCCCGACGATCTGCAAAAACAGATTGAGCTTGGCCGGCGCAGGCCACGCCGACCAGCCCAGCTCCCACCCCGGCATCAGGGCGAGACCGTCCATTGGTCGACCAGCAGGCGCACCTTGGCGTCGCCGTTGCGGGCTTCGATGCGCTGCGGCAGCTCGGGCTGGGCATCGCTGGCTGGCGACCAGGCGAGAAAGTCGATGGTCCAGCCGTCTTGCTGCACGGTGCGCGGGCGACCTGCCGCGTCCAGATCCACGCGCTCGGCGCCCGTGCCGGCGATCCGCAGCGCACGCACCCAGTCGGGCATCTGGTTGACCGGGATGGTCCAGCCGGTGGCGTCCCGCAGCACCTGTTCGGCATCGGGGCCACTGCGCGGGCCGCCTTCCAATCCTTCCAGCCGACCGGCGCCCGTGGTGGTGTCGCCGGTGAGCACCCAGCTTTGCCGGGTCACCGGCGCACTGAGTTGCACGTGGTAGCGCGGGCCGTCCTGCTGCCAGTCGATACGGCCGCTGCCACCGTTGCGGTCCTTGCTGATCGCCACCCGGCCCTGGAACGACCAGTTCGGATGCGCCTGCAGCCAGGCCTGGCGTGCGACTTCGGCGCGGCGCGCAGCATCGGACACCTGATCGACCACTGCCGCACCATCGCCCTGCGCGCGCGGCACGCTGACGCAACCGGGCAGCCCGGCGAGCACCAGCCCGCTCAGGGCCAGTGTTCGGATCACGCTGCTCATAGGCCGAACTTTTCCACCGCGCGTTGCAGCGCGCGGTTGTCGGGGTCGATCCGGCGCGCCTCGTCGAAATAACGCCGCGCCTCGTCCTGCTTGCCGCTGACCCAGAGCACCTCGCCCACGTGTGCGGCGATTTCCGGATCTTTGACCAGGGCCCAGGCGCGACGCAACTGCACCAGCGCTTCCTTGGTACGGCCCATGCGATACAGCACCCAGCCATAGCTGTCGACGATGGCCGGATTGTCCGGGTCGGCGGTGCGGGCGCGATCGATCAGCGCCAGCGCCTCCTTGAAGCGGGTGGTGCGGTCGGCCAGGGTGTAGCCCAGCGCGTTGAGTGCGGCGACATTTTCCGGTTCGGCAACCAGGATCTTGCGCAGGTCGGCCTCGGCACGCGGCACATCGTCGCGTCGCTCCCAGGCCAGACCGCGGGCGTACAGCAACGCACCGTCGTCCGGATAGGCAGCCAGGCCGCGCTCGAAGGCATCGAGTTCGCCTGCAGCATCGTCGGCGCGCTGGTGCAGCTCGGCTTCGAGTACGTAGGCATCGCGGCGGGCGTCGTCGTCGGCAGTGGCATCGCCCTGCAATGCGCGGGCTTCGGCAAGCGCCTCGGGCTTGCGGCCAAGTTCGTATAGCGCACTGGCGGCGCGCAGGCGCGCTTCGCTCAGCTGCGGGCCACCCGGCACGCCGCGATACCACTCCACCGCCTCGTCGTAGCGCTTGAGGAACTCGGCGATCTTGCCGAGCAACAACCGGCGATCCGGGTCGGGCTTGGCGGCATTGCGCTTGAGCTCGCCGTACAGCGCGACCAGCGCGGTGTTGTCCTTCTGCTTGGCCAGCATGGAGGCGCGCAGCCCGTAGGTCTGGGTGTCCTGCGGCCCGGTCGCCAGCACCCGTGCGGCCGCTTCGGTCTGGCCCATCGCGTCGTAGGCGAACGCCAGCGCGCCGCGCAACTCGGAATCCTTGACCGCCTGCGGCTCGATGTTCTTCAGCAGCGCCAGCGCCTCGTCGTTCTTGCCTTCCTGCTGCAGCTGGGTGGCGTGCAACAAGGCCACGCGCGGTTCTTCGGGGAAACGGCGCACCACTTCATCGACAATGCGCTTGGCCAGCGCCGGACGTTCCATCCGCAGCGCGAGCCGGCCGAACTCTTGCCAGGCTTCGATCTGGTTGGGGATCGCGCCGGCCTTGACCAGGTCTTCGAGCACGTCGGCCGAGGCTTCCGGCTCACGCCCCCCGTTGGCCAGGGCGATCAGGGCGAAGCGCCAACCGCGCGGGTCCGATTCCTTGAGCAGTCCAAGCAGATCGCGGCGCGCGGTCCGCAGATCGTTGCGGCGCAAGGCCAGCGAAGCCTCGGTGCTGCGCATCGCCATCGACGACGGCGCGCGCGCGCGCCATAACGCCAGCGCTTCGACCGCACGCGTATCGTCGTTGGCCAGCATGGCGATGCGGGCGGCGCGCTCGGCCAGCCCGGCGTCGCCGGCTTCGGCCTTGGCGGCGTCCAGATAGGCGCGGGCGGCATCGTCCAACTGCCCGGCCTGCAAGGCGAATTCGCCGGCGAGCACCGGCTCCAGCGAGGTAGTGCCGGCGCTGCTGGGCGGCGGCGCGGGCGGTGCTTTCTTGGGTGCTGCAGTGGCACTGGCGGAGACTGCTGCCAGCAAAAGAACACTCAGGATGCGAATCGGTACAGGCATCGGGGGCAACCGGGCCGTAAAATGGGGCCCTGAATGGCCGCCAGCTTATCGCAAGCAACTGAACAATGACGTTGTGGGTGCTCGGACTGAATCACCAGACCGCACCTGTGGACCTGCGCGAACGCGCGGCGTTCGCAGGTGAGGCGTTACCGCGCGCGCTCGAATCGTTACGTGCATTGCCGCAGGTGCGCGAGGCCGCGTTGCTGTCCACCTGCAATCGCACCGAGCTGTATGCGATGACCGACGACCCGCACAGCCTGGTGACCTGGCTCGATACCCATGCACCCGGCTTGAGCGGTTATCTGTACCAGCATCAGGAAGCCGAGGCCGTGCGTCACCTGTTCCGCGTCGCCACCGGACTGGATTCGATGGTGCTGGGCGAGCCGCAGATCCTGGGCCAGGTGAAGGACGCCTGGGCGGTGGCTCGCGCGCATGGCGCCCTGGGCAGCGGGCTGGACCGCTTGTTTCAGCAGACCTTCTCGGTGGCCAAGCGCGCACGTACCGACACCCGCGTAGGCGCCAACCCGGTATCGGTGGCCTCCACCGCAGTGCGCCTTGCACAGGAATCCTTCGCCCGGCTCAACGAATCCACGGTGCTGCTGATCGGTGCGGGCGAGACCATCGAACTGGCCGCCAAGCATGTGAGCGAAGGCCGCGTGCGCCGCTTGCTGATCGCCAATCGCACGCTTGCGCACGCGCAGACGCTGGCCAGCCAGCACGGCGGTTATGCATTGCCGTTGACTGATCTGGACCGCCATCTCGCCGAGGCCGACGTGGTCTTCTCGGCCACCGCCGCGCGCGAGCCGGTGCTGACACGGCTGCAGGTGGAACAGGCGTTGCGCGCGCGCAAGCGCAAGCCGATGTTGTTGTTCGACCTCGCGGTGCCGCGCGATATCGAGGCATCGGTGGCCGAACTGCGCGATGCCTACCTGTACACGGTGGACGACCTGGAACGCGCGGTCGAAGACAATCGCCGCAGCCGCCGCGAAGCCGCCGACCAGGCCGAAGCCATCATCGACCTACAGGTGGCGCGCTATGTCGAGACCTCGCAGGCCAACGCGCGCCAGGCACCGCTGAAGCGATTGCGCGCCTTCGGCGACAGCACCCGCGACGAACTGTTGGCCAAGGCGCGCCAGCAATTGCACAACGGCAAGCCGGCCGACGAAGTGCTGGAGCAATTGGCGCACGCGTTGACCAACAGGTTGCTGCATCCGCCGACCGCCGCCTTGCGCGATGCGGCGCTCAACAACGACCTGGAACTGACCAGCGCGGCCGAGCGGCTGTTTCCGGAAAAACCTGGCTACCACCATCCCCCTGTCACTACCCCGATCGTGAGGACCGATGACGCCGACCCTGCGCCGTAAGCTCGAAGCGCTGGCCGAGCGCCGCGAAGAACTGCAGCACCTGCTCTCCGACCCCGACGTGGTCAACAACAACGACAAGTTCCGCACGCTGTCGCGCGAACTGTCGCAGCTGGAGCCGGTGGCCGTGGCCCTGGAAGACGAAGCGCGCGCCAAAGCCGACCTGAGCGCGGCCGAAGCGATGCGCAACGATCCGGAAATGCGCGAACTGGCCGAAGAGGAGATCGCCGCCGCACAGGCGCGCCTGCAAGAACTGGACGCCCAGCTGGCGTTGCTGCTGGTGCCGCGCGACCCGCGCGATGACGGCAACCTGTTCCTGGAAGTGCGCGCCGGCACCGGCGGCGACGAAGCGGCGATCTTTGCCGGCGACCTGTTCCGCATGTATGCCCGCTATGCCGAGCGTCAGGGCTGGAAAGTCGAAATCGAATCCGACAGCCCCGGCGAGCACGGCGGCTACAAGGAAGTGGTGGCCCGGGTGGTCGGACGCGGCGCGTATTCGCGGTTGAAGTTCGAATCCGGTACCCACCGTGTGCAGCGCGTGCCTGCGACAGAGTCGCAGGGCCGCATCCATACCTCGGCGGCCACGGTGGCGATCATCCCCGAAGCCGACGATGTGGAAGAGATCGTCATCAATCCGGCCGACCTGAAAGTGGATACGTTCCGCTCCTCCGGTGCCGGCGGCCAGCACGTCAACAAGACCGAGTCGGCGATCCGTATCACCCATCTGCCCAGCGGGGTGGTGGTGGAATGCCAGACCGAGCGCAGCCAGCACGCCAATCGCGACAAGGCGATGAAGCGGCTGAAGGCGCAATTGGTGGAAGCCGAACGCAGCAAGGCGGCCGCCGCCGAAGCGCAGACGCGCAAGTTGCAGGTCGGCAGCGGCGACCGTAGTCAGCGTATCCGCACCTACAGCTTCCCGCAGGGCCGCATCACCGACCACCGTGTCGAAGGCCTCACGCTGTACGACCTGCCCAACATCATCGAGGGCGATCTGGATGCACTGATCGCACGCCTGCTGCACGAGCATCAAGCCGACGAACTGGCACGATTGAGCGATAGTCCTTGAATGCGCAGGTACCACGCGAGTTGCTGCAGCTGCGCGAGGCGGTGCAACGCCAGCCCGGCGATTTCATCGCCTGGCTGATGCTGGCAGATGCCGAACTCGGCATGGGCGCCATCGCTGCCGGCGAGGCGGCAGTGCAACGCGCACTGCTGCTGCATCCGGGTCATCCGGAAGCGGTGGCGCGACTTGGCCGGGTGCGCTGGTCGCAGCAGCGGCATGCCGACGCGGCGACCTTGTTGCAACAGGCATCGGACCAGGTGCCGCAGCATCCGGGCATTGCGTTGTGGCTTGGGCATGCATTGGAAGATGCAGGCCAGGCCGAAGCTGCGGCAGCTGCCTACGCGCGCGCGCATCAGTTGCTGCCCGACGAGCCTTACATCACCGCGCAATTGCTCAACTGGCGCCGCCGTCTGTGCGATTGGCGTGCGCTGGATGCACTCGCTGCGCAGGTACGCACCGCGGTGGCGCAGGGCGCAGCTGCAGTGGAACCGTTCGCCTTCCTGAGCGAGGACGCCAGCGCTGCCGAACAGCTGGCGTGTGCACGGACGCGCGCGCAGGCGATCGCTTCGGTGTTGCGCCCCCTGCCGCCGACTGCCGTGCGCGGCCAGGGTGCGTTGCGGGTGGGCTTGGTCTCCAATGGATTTGGCGCGCACCCCACCGGTTTGCTGACGGTGGCGCTATGCGAGGCACTGCAGCGGCGGCAACCGGACTTGCAGCTGCACCTGTTCGCCACCAGCCATGACGACCGCAGCGAGATTCGCGCACGCCTGGCGCACGCCACCACGCTGCACGATGTCACCGAGCTCGGGCACCTGGCCACCGCGCATCACATCCGCGACCAAGGCATCGACCTGTTGTTCGATCTGCGCGGCTGGGGCGGCGGCGGACGACCGGAGGTCTTTGCATTACGGCCGGCGCCGGTGCAGATCAACTGGCTGGCGTATCCGGGCACGTCGGGCGCGCCGTGGATGGACTATGTGCTGGGCGATGCGTTTGCGCTGCCGCCGTCACTGGAGCCGTTCTATAGCGAGCGGGTGTTGCGCTTGAACCGTGCGTTTCAGCCGTCGGACACCTCACGCGTGGTCGCCGAACCGCCGTCGCGGACGCAATGCGGCTTGCCCGAGCATGGCGTGGTGCTGTGCTGCTTCAACAATAGCTACAAGCTCAATCCACGCAGCATGGCGCGCATGCTGGCGGTGCTGCGCGCGGTACCGGACAGCGTGCTGTGGCTGTTGTCCGGGCCGGGCGAGGCCGACGCGCGCCTGCGTGCGGTGGCCCAGGCGCAAGGCGTGGAAGCGCAGCGCCTGGTCTTCATGCCGAAGCTGCCGCACGCGCAGTATCTGGCGCGCTACCGGCATGCCGACCTGTTCCTGGATACGCATCCGTACAACGCGCACACCACGGCATCGGATGCGTTATGGGCCGGTTGCCCGGTGCTGACGACGCCCGGCGAGACATTTTCCGCGCGCGTGGCCGGCAGCTTGAATCATCACCTGGGGCTGGATGAAATGAATGTAGCCGATGACGCTGCGTTTGTAGCCAAGGCGGTGGCACTGGCGACCGACCCGGCAACCCTGATCGCTTTGCACGCGCGGGTGGCCGCGTGCCGACGGGATTCGGGGCTATTTGATATGGATGGATTTGCGGACGGGTTTGCGCAGTTACTACAGACACTGGCGCGGCGACATGGTTGATTTAGGTCGTCAGCGCTGGCTTTCCACTTAAGGGTGGCGCGCAAAACAACTGCGCAGACGTCAGGCAGCGCTGACGCTGCTCGGAATCGGCATATCCCCCTCCTACACTGCGGTTCTGAGCGCGCGCCGTCCGCCCGCACCTGATGACCGCTCAACACGCTCTTTAGCCACTCTAAAGCGAGGAAGTATGAAATCAGACGATCGATTGCGCCTGGACAGAGCGTTCGTGCTGGACAAGGACACCTTCTGCGTCGTGTTCAGCGGCAAGGATTATGAAGATATGCATTCCCATATCATCACCTATGAGCGACGGTTGGAGCAGCCATGGACCCGCTCGGATGTACCGTGCAAGATCGACGGACTGACCGGCAGAATGGGGGAAGACGGCAGACCCATCATCCACGCCTTGAGCGATGAAGGCGATCTCTACACGCTACAGATGGGAACCGCGCCCACCCATCAAAAGATCGAAGGAGCAGGCGTCTACTCCGATGACGCAACCGATCTTGGATATGTCAATTCGATTGCCCAGGTGGGTAGCGCCTTGTTCGTTACAGGCTACCACTCGCAGCTATATCGACTGACCGAGACGAGCGTCGACTGGTTTCACAAGGACAGGCTCCCGAAGACTCCGGCGAGCTACGATTCCCTGATCTTCGGCGATCTGAGCGCAACGTCCGAAACCGACATTTACATGAGTGTCATCTATTCTCCAACAAGCACAAACAGAGCTCTGACAGAAGAGGAAGAGGACCTGATGAGGGAACTTTTCCAGCAAGGTCGCAACGACGAGGCAATCGCGATCCGCGAAGCATCACAAGGCCCGTCGCGCGTCTACGAAGGCCGTCTGTATCATTGGAACGGCAACGCGTGGCGCATCGTGGCAACACCTCGCTCGGGGAAATATTATCCCGAGCCAGCAACGCTGTCGGATATCTTCATTGAAACCAAGGACAAGGTCTGGGCCGTTGGCGACAACGGGGTGATCCTGATCGGCAATGCAGACGATGGCTTTCAGGATGTGTCGTTCAAAGACAACCGCGATGGCTTGAGATCGATAACAAAATTCAAGGACAGAATGGTCATCGCATCGGATTACGCGCTGCACTGGTTCGATGGGCACATGCTTTCGTCACTCGCCCCTGCTCTTGACCCGACGATCAACGATGGCATCCCCAACCCTGTGAAAGTACAGGCGGTGGACGAGATCCTGTTCTATTTCGATTCAAAGCACGGCATTCAAACATTTGATGGCAGCGCGTGGACCGCGATTGACATCCCGGCTGAGCTACTGGAACAGGACGTTGCCGGGTTCGAAGATCGGTAGCGCCCGATGTCTTCACTCGCGGAAAAACGAAATGACGCGCGTCGATGCCGCACCTGTCGGCTGGCGGGTCATGGCAGCGGCATAACGCGGCAACAGCGGGGCTGGGGGTCGACGCAGAGCAGCACACGGATGTGTCGCGCCTGCGCCGACCAGACCGGATGCCTGACCGCGCCGACGAGTCGATCTGCGGCCACGCTTGGCACCACCGAAGCCAGCAACTGACCGGCGGCGCCTGGATATACCCTCACCGCAATCCTTCTGCTGTGAGTGCAAGGGTTTTATCGGCTTCGGGCGCACTGTCCGTTGCCACTGCCCATGCCCGCCAAACGCTCTACCTCAGCGGATCATGTGCGGCTTCACACCGTGGCGCTGTACCGGAGCGTCCGGGCTCGCTAGGCTGCGCGCATGCCTTCCCATCTCGACTTCATTCCCTTGCATCTGTGCGTGCTGACGGTCTCCGACAGCCGCACCCTGGCCGATGACCGCTCCGGCGATTATCTGGTCGCTGCCCTCACCCACGACGGCCATGTGCTGCACGAACGTGCGCTGTGTCCGGACGATCGCTACCGCATGCGGGCGATCGTCTCCGGCTGGATCGCCGATGCGCAGGTCGATGGCATCCTGATCACCGGCGGCACCGGCTTCACCGGGCGTGACAGTACCCCGGAAGCGATCACGCCGCTGCTGGACAAGACCATGCCCGGGTTCGGCGAGTTGTTCCGTGCGATCAGCGTGGAAGAAATCGGCACCTCGTCGCTGCAATCGCGCGCGTTCGCTGGCCTGGCCAATCACAGTTTCGTGTTCTGCCTGCCCGGCTCCACCTCGGCCTGCCGCACGGCCTGGGAAAAGATCGTGCGTGCGCAACTGGATGCACGTACCAAACCCTGCAATCTGGCGACACTGCGTCCACGCCTGGGCGAATAGCCTGCGCGCTCCACCGCTGTCGGAACGCGCATGTCGCACATGAAACGCAAGGCGTACAAGACGTTGCTGGCACCGCTGCAACTGGAACTGGTGAACATGGCGCGCTGGTTGCGTCACACCAATCAACGCGCATTGGTGCTGGTGGAAGGCCGCGACACTGCCGGCAAGGGCGGTGTCATCCAGGCCATCGCCAGCCATCTCAACCCGCGCCAGTGCCGGGTGGTGGCGCTGCCAACGCCCAATGACCGGGAAAGCACGCAGTGGTATTTTCAGCGCTACGCGGCGCATCTGCCTGCGGCCGGCGAGTTGGTGCTGATGGATCGCAGCTGGTACAACCGCGCCGGCGTGGAACGGGTGATGGGCTATTGCACCGATGCGCAGTACAACGCGTTTCTTGAGCAGGCACCGCGCTTCGAACAGCTGCTGGTGGACGATGGCATCTTGCTGTTCAAGTATTGGCTGTGCGTGGATCAGGCCAAACAGGAAGAGCGCTTTGCCGAACGCCACCACGACCCACTCAAGGGCTGGAAGCTGTCGCCGGTGGACCTGCAGTCACGCAGCAAGTATGACGACTACACCGCTGCGCGCGAGCGCATGCTTGAGGTGACGCATACGCCGGACGCACCATGGACGCTGGTGGACTTCAACGACCAGAAACTGGGCCGATTGAGCCTGATCCGCAATCTGCTGGACCGGCTCCCGGACACGACGGTGCCTGAAGAAAAAGTGCAGCTGCCGCCGTTGGACGGCAAGCCACACAAGGAACGTTACGGGGTGCTGGAGCCGATCGACGATTACGCCGGCCAGTCCTGAGAAATCTCGTCGCTGGCGGCGGTGGTACGCGGCAACGGATACAGCCCGGCCTGACGTTCGGCCTGTTCGGCCTGCAACACCAGCTGGCTCAGGCGCTGACTGAACAACTGCATGAAGCCACGGTGCAGCGGACGCATCGCTTCGATGTAATCCACGTCGTCGGCCTGCGCGTCGAGCGGGCTGCACGAGGACAGCAACACTTCGTCCAGACGTAGCGCGCTGTCGGGCAAACGCACCAATGCGGCGCGGCGCAACCAATCGCGCATGCCCTGGCGGTACTCGGCGGCCAGGATGTAGGCCACTTCGACCTGCTCCAGGTCCACATCCGGGTTCCAGGCCAACACCTGGATGACCTGCGAACGCTCGTCCAGCACGCGACTTTCTGCGACCAGTGCATGCAGTTGCTGCAGCAAACGCCATTGCACGCCGGCCGCCTCGCGTTGCTGGCTCGGCATCGTCTCGATGGCAAGCGCCAGGCGGCGCGCGAACAGCCCCGGTACATCGGTCAGCACGATCGGGCCGGCGTCGGCACCGAGCAGAAAGCGCTCGGTACGCAGTGCGGCGGTGTCGGGCAGATAGCCGTCCTGCAGCGGGCGTATCACCCCGTGATCGAGCAGGGACAGCACCACGTCCAGCCAGTAGCGACGCTCCTGATGCAGGGTGCGATTGGCGGCAGCGTTCTGCCATACAGGGCGCAGCTCGTCCAGGCGGGCGATGCAGGTCTGGGCATCGAGCCCATCCCACGGTGCGCGCGTGGCGTCATTGGGGTCGAAGGTTTCCACGCTGAGCATGCCGGCGCCGAAGCGGTGCCAGGCCGCGCCACGCTGGGAACCGGACGGATCGAGCCTGGACGCTGCAACCGGCGCAGTGGTGGTCGGGCGCAACAGCGCGGCGTAGGCGTCGGTCCAGGAATCCGGCAGGCGTGCCGATGGGGGATAGCTGGCCGTGGGCTGGCCCAGGCCGTGACGTGCAAGCTGCAGGCTCCACAACACCGCACCGATCACGATGCCGCCGAAGATCCAGGCCAGCAGCCAGCTGGTGGCCGCCTGATCTGGCTGCAACAGGCGGGTTTGCGGCTGCAGAAACAACAACCAGCCACTGCCCGCCAGGACGCCCAGATACAGCCAAGGCGCGAGCTCGGTCAGTTGCCGATTGCGACGGTGCACAAGCAGTTCGTGTCCGTCATGGTGATCTTGAGATGGAGCGGCCATACATTCCCCCTGCACGCCTGATCGCGTTGAGAAGGTTATCGGCGATGCATCGCAAGTCTGTTGGCCCGCTCCGGTGGCGGTTACTCAGCCAGTTACAAATTCTTCAGTCGGCGCAATCGTGCAGGGCGTGTGTGTCACCGCCGCGACCTTTGCCGCCGGCGGGCCTTGCCACAACCAGGTTTCCAGTGCGTCCAGGGCGGCATCGCTACCGGCAGCGACGACTTCCACGCTGCCGTCGACCAGATTGCGGGCGTGTCCACGCAAGCCCAATGCAACGGCGCGCTCGCGGGTGGAGGCGCGATACCACACGCCCTGCACCACCCCGGTAATGACGAAGCGCGCCGCCTGCATCAGCCGGCCTTGCCGGTGATGCCGACCACCGTTTCGATGTCGTGTGCGGTGACCGGGCCGAGAAATTGCTTGGCCACCTTGCCGTCCGGTCCGATCAGATAGGTCATCGGCAGACCCCGTGGCGTGGCGAAGTCCTGCGGCGGCTGGTACGGGTCGAGGATGGCCACCGGATATGACACCGGATGGTCCTTCAGGAAAGCCTGCATGTCGGCGGTGGTGATGTCCTCGTAGGCCAGGCCCACCACTTCGATGGTGTCGCGCATGGTGTGCAGCGCCGACAGCTCGGGCATTTCCTTCAGGCACGGCGCGCACCAGGTGGCCCAGAAATTGACCACCACCCACTTGCCACGGTGCGCGGCCAGGTCATAGGTCTGCCCGGTCACGGTCGGTAGCGAGAGCTTGGGCATGTCGGCGGTCTGCTGCACCACCGAGGTGTTGGCCGCGCTGGCGGGGTCGGCGGCAGCGGCCGGCTTGCCCGGTTCCTGGGTGGTCGTTGCCGGCGCGGCGACCGTGCCGGCGGGAGAGGCGCTCTCGCTGGCGGGCTTGCAGGCGGTCAGCAACAACAGCGGCAACAGCAGCGCACAGGCGCCGCGCACAAGGCGCACGGTCATGGAGGATCTCCGGGGAGGTGGGTGTAAAGGTCGCCGACCGGTCGCGACAGCACGCTGCGCAAGGGTTGACGCAGTTGTTCCAGCGCTGCCGCTGCAACCTGGCCATAGGCATCGTCGCGACACGGCAACGGGCGGTCTTCGATCGGCACGCGCAGCTGGCAGTTGTCGTAGAGCTCGGCCAGCGGCACCACGTCCAGATCGCGCGCCAGCAGCCATTGGCCGCGTTCGTCGCGGCGCAGCAGGCGGATGCGCTTGAGCTCGCATAGCAGCTCCTGCATCAGCGTGTCGGTGAGCATGGGTTCCAGCGCCAGGATGCGGTCTTCGTCGAGCCCGTTGCCGTGGAGCCGCGCCTGCCGGAAACGACCGAGCAACCGCAACAGCCCATAGATTTCAAAGCCCGGCGGCAGCCGCATCGCTTCGGGCTGATAGCGGAATGCCGCCATCGACGACGCCAGCGAGGCGCCCAGCAATACCGATACCCAGCTCAGATAGATCCACAGCAGCAGGATCGGCAATGCCGACAGTGCGCCATAAATACGTTGATAGGTCTGGAAATTGCCGAGATAGAAGCCGAAGCCCCATTTGACGATCTCCATCAGGATCACCGCCAGCAGCGCGCCCGGCAGTGCATGCCGCAACCGCACCACATGCTGCGGCACCACGCGGTAGATCAGCACGATGCAGACGAACTCCACCGCCATCGGTGCCAGCCGCCAGGCGAATTCGGCCAGCCACTGGCCTTCGGTGGTGCGGAACAGCGGCAACGCGAACACGTAGGCGGCCATCGCCATCGAGGCAGCGGCCAACATCGTGCCCAGGGTCAGCACGGTCCAATAGATCAGAAAGCGCGTCACCTTGGGCCGTGCGGCGGCCACACGCCAGATGCTGTTGAAGGTCTGCTCGATGCTGTGCAAGGTGATCAGCAACGAGGCCACCAGCGCCACCATACCGGCCACGGTGAACTTGCCCAGGTCTTCCAGCGAACGGTTGAGGTAGTTCTGCACCGAACGTGCCGCGCCGGGCACGAAGTTGTTGAAGATGAAGTCGGTCAGCGCGTCCTTCCACTCATTGAAGGCCGGGAACGCCGACAACACGCCGAACACCACGATCGCCAGCGGGACCAGTGCGAACACCGTGGTGTAGGCGAGCGAAGCCGCCGCCTGGAACAGGCGGTCATCGAGAAAGCGGCGCCACAGGAAGCGCCCGAAGCTCACCGTCCGCGCGCGATCGCGCAGGCGCTCTTTCCATTGATCGAGTTTGTTCACACGCAACATCGCGCAAGGGTACCCGATGCGCCGTCGTCGCGGCCGCAGCGCGTGTCATGTCCGCCGAAGTGAGTGCGAAGTAGCCCGGGGCGCGGCGCTATCGCGTTGCGCGCCGTATCCAGACGGCCGCGAGCCTGGGCTGCAGCGCAAGCCTTGTTTCGCCGCGCCACAGGCTCGGTTGGGTCGACCGTCAGCGGTGGAGCGGTGCCGGACTGGCCTGCCTTGCCTTGCCTACAAGCCAACCCGGCACGCGGCGCCGACGAGCAGCGCTTCTCATCTCGCAGTGCCTAACCCGCGCTCACGCAGGTGCGGCGTGCAGCAACATGCTGGCTTGGCCGATACTGCGGCAACTCACACAGGCGGTAGATGCGCGATGGCGGAGATTCTGGTGCTGTATTACAGCCGTGGCGGTTCGGTAGCGCGGCTGGCGCGGCAGATCGCGCGCGGTATCGGCGAAGTGCCGGGCATGAGCGCGCGCCTGCGCACGGTGCCGCCGGTGGCGGCCGTGACTCAGACCAGCGCCCCGCCGGTGCCGGACGAGGGCGCGCCCTATGTGGACAAGGCCGATCTGGCCGACTGCAGCGGTCTGCTGCTGGGCAGCCCGACCCGCTTCGGCAACATGGCCGCGCCGATGAAGCATTTTCTCGACAGCCTGGGCGCCGAGTGGGCCAGCGGCACCCTGGCCGGCAAACCCGCAGGCGTATTCACCTCTACCGCCTCGATGCACGGCGGCCAGGAATCCACCCTGCTGTCGATGCACCTGCCGCTACTGCATCACGGCTGCCTGATCGTCGGCATTCCTTTCACCGAGGCCGCGTTGAGCCACACCACCAGCGGCGGCACGCCGTATGGCGCCAGCCACGTCTCCGGCGCCGGCGGCGACCCGCAGCCCAGCGACGACGAAGCCCTGCTGGCACGTGCGCTGGGCCGCCGGGTTGCCGATATCGCGCGGCGGCTGGCCAACCCATGAGCCTGCGCGCCATCCATTGGTTGCTGACCGCCGCGCTGGTCGCGCTGACGCTGCTGTTCGTGATCTGGTTTCGCGACGACCGCCACCAGCTAGCGTCGTTGCTGGTCTTCGCACTGCCGCCTGCGCTGATGGCTGCGCTGGCCTTGCACAGCGCGCGCGCGCGATTCTGGGCCGGCGTGTTTGCGCTGGGCTGGTTCAGTCACGGCGTGATGGCAGCCTGGAGCCAGCCCGGGGTACGTGGGCTGGCCTGGCTCGAACTGCTGCTGGCCCTGCTGGTGGTGGCGCTGGTCGGCGGCCCCGGCATGGCGGCGCGCTTGGGCAAGAAGCGCCATCCACGATGAGGCATGTCAAGTTGCGCGACGCAGGTTGTACCGGCGCGTCCGGTTGCAGCCCTCAGGCTACTGCCACTCATTGACCGACCAGTGTGGTCACGCTCTGCGGGTCGAGATACAGCGAGGTCTTGCCGCCGACCACCGCATACGTGCCGCCGGGGCCGACATTGAGTGTGCTCGAGGTGCTGTATTTGGCGAACTGCGCGGCAGCGCCGGCCGGTAGCACCAGATCCAGTCGCTGATGGTTGCTGCCGGTATTGACCGCCACCAGCACCAACGTGTTGTCCGGCCGGCGGTACGCGGTGACGGAGACATCCGCATACGGGTGTTCGGTGGCGCCGATGCGCACCGAGCCGGGTCGCACGAAGCGTGCAAATTGCGACATGACGTAGCCGCGCTTGCTCACTGCGCCGTTTTCGCCGATCAGCCCGTAGCTGCGCCGGATGTACCACCAGACATACGCATTGAAATTAGCCGCCATGCTGGCGTGCAGCTCGCTGGCCACACCCAGCGCGGACGGCCAGGCGTTGGCATCGGTGTTGTCGGTGTAATGTTCGGTCATCCACACCTGTTTGCCCTTGCTGCGCGCCAACGCGTAGTCGCGCGGCGTCGCGCCGTACAGATGACCGGCCACGATGTCGGTGGCCTGATTCGCAGTGGCGTTGTTGAGAACGGGGTCGGTGATGGAGAAAGTGAAGCCCACCGACTCGCCGACGATGACCTTGAGGTCGCCGAACTTGCTGCCTTCGCTGCCGAGATAGTTGACGAAGTCGCTACCGCTCCAGTCAGCCGACTCGTATGCCGGATGCCAATCGGGCTCGTTTTGCAGGGAAATGGCATACAACGGCACCCCCTTGCCAGCCATGTAGTTGGCGAAATCGAGTAGGTGCGTGGTGTAGGCGGCGTAATAGCGGGGCAGCAATTTGCCGCCGTTGATCAGGCTGTTGTTGGACTTCATGTAAGCCGGTGGCGACCACGGGCTTGCGAATACCAGCCCACCCAGCGCACGCACGCGGGTCGCCGTGGGCACCTGGGCCGCCCAGCCGGCGCTGGACGGGTCGATGCGCATGCGCAGGATCGACAGCCCGATCTGCCCACTACCGCTGCCATACGCCAGATCCACCTGCGCGGGTGTCAGGTCATCGATCCAGCCGGCACCATTCATGCCGCCGAAGCCGCGCACTGTCTGGTAGGTCTGACCTGGCGTGATCGTCACCGTCTGCGCAGCTGCCTGACTCGCCAGCAGAACGCCCATCGCGCACGTCAGCGCGCGCAGCATCGACAAGACTTTTTTCATACGTTTCTCCGGGAACGGGACGATGGCGGCACCGCAGTGCTCAAGGCACGCCCACTATTGACCGACAAGATGAAAAATCAATGTCTGCCGCCGCTTATTCTCGCGTCCGTGACGCAGGACACGCACATGGCGTGCTGGAGCATTGCGTGGATCACGCGGTGTTTTGCACTGCCGCATGTAGCAGCCATGCACACGCGAGTTGGAACATCCACACGGTTCCGATGCCGGTAGCGGTGAATGCTGCGTGCTCGATGCCAGGACCATGTGCAACGATCGCTGCGGATTGAACGTACCCCCCGCTCATCTTCTGCCTGCAGCACGCTTGCGCCGGCTCCCCCAAGCGCATGTACCGTTGTTGCATATTTCGCCACTGCACGCACGCATGTTTTGACCAGCCCGACCCGGCCGCGGTAGCGGACGTACAGCCGGCCTCTTGGCCGGGCTGTATCATGGCGGCCCTTGCGCGGCCTGCACCGCGCCCGCTTGAAGGACTCGCAGCAATGGAAGACCTCCTGATCGTCACTACCGGTGGCACGATCGACAAGATCTACTTCGACGACAAATCGGACTACCAGATCGGCGACCCGCAGATCGGCCAGATCCTCAAGGAACTGGGCGTGACCTTCCGGTTCTCGGTGATTCCGATCATCCGCAAGGACTCGCTGCACATCACCGATGCCGACCGCGAACTGGTGCGCGCCACCATCGCCGCCCAGCCGACGCGCCACGTGCTGATCACCCACGGCACCGACTCGATGGTGGACACCGGCAAGGTACTGCAGTCGATTACCGACAAGACCATCGTGATGACCGGCGCCCTGAATCCGGCGCGCTTCCGCGGCTCGGATGCCGAGTTCAACATCGGCTGCGCGGTCGGTGCGGTGCAGTCGTTGCCGGCCGGCGTCTACATCGCCATGAACGGGCGCATCTGGAACCCGGAAAAGGTCCGCAAGAACGTCGCCGCCAACCGCTTCGAGTCGCTCTGACGCCATGAGCAAGGCCACCCGCGCGACCAAGGCATTGGACGCGGCCGGCGTGGCGTATGTGCTGCACCCCTACCCATACCAGGCCGATGCCGACGCCAAGGGCTTGCAGGCCGCGCACGCGCTGGGACTGGCGCCGCACACGGTGCTGAAAACCTTGATGGCCTGGGTCGATGACCAGGCCGTCTGCGTGGTGATCCCGTGCGACCGCCGGGTGTCGCTGAAGAAACTGGCCAGCGCCTGCAGCGGCAAATCGGCGCGCATGATGGAGGTGACCGATGCGGAACGTCGCACCGGCTACAAGGTCGGCGGCATCAGTCCGGTCGGTCAACAACGCCAGGCGCCGGTGCTGATCGAAGCCAGTGCACTGGATGCCCCGTCGCTGTGGATCAACGCCGGGCAACGCGGGTTGCTGCTGGAATTGCCAGGCGATGGCATCGCCGCCGCATTGCAGGCGCGGCTGGGCAACCTTTGCGATTAGCGGGTGTCAACGCCCCAACGATCGTTCCCAAGGCGTGCGTGGCGCAGCCGAAGCCGCACGATGCCGACGCATGCTGTCGTAGGGCACGTCCACCGACCGACGATGGCCTGCCCCCCCCCCCCCCCGGCCAAAGGGGCTGGGCGCCGGCACGGCGGCATCCGCTGAAACGCCACTGCCCCGCCGAAGCGGGGCAGTGGGAATACCGGGCGTGTTGCTGCGCACGGCATCGCAGGTTTCCGCAGTGCCAGCGGCTTGCCCGCTGGCACCACGAGGCACTTACGGAGTCTGGCTCACCGCGCCGGCCGCGTTGACGATGCCGGCACCGCAACCGCCCGAGCAGGCGCCCGGCAGCGGACGCGCCGTGTTCTTCAACAAGGTCTCCACCGCCGCAGGAGTCAGCGGGCGTGTCGCTGCCGACTGCACCAGCGCGACCACACCGGCCACATGTGGGGCCGCCATCGAGGTGCCGTTATAGGACGCGTAGCTGGCGCTGCCCGGGGTGGTCGTGCCGCTGTTGAGCGTTGACAGGATCGCCGAGCCCGGTCCGGAGATGTCGATGGTGCTGCCGAAGTTGGAGAAGCTCGAACGCGCACCGTCCGAGGTGATGGACGCCACCGAGATCACGTTGGCGCAGCTGGCCGGGGTGAAGTTGGCCACGTTGGCGTTGCTGTTGCCGGCCGCCACCACCACGGTGGTGCCGCGCGACACCGCGCCGTTGATGGCGTTTTGATAGGTGCTCGAACAGCTGCCGCTGCCGCCCAGCGACATGTTGATCACTTCGGCCGGGTTGGCATTGGCCGGCACGCCGGAGACGCTGCCGCCGGAGGCCCAGACGATTGCATCGGCGATATCGGAGGTGGTCCCGCCGCACAGCCCCAACGCACGGATCGGCACGATGCGCGCGTTGAACGCGGTGCCGGCCACGCCGGTGCTGTTGTTGGTGACCGCAGCGATGGTGCCGGCCACGTGGGTGCCGTGCCAGCTGGAGTTGGCGGCCCCCACACCAGAGCCACATTGGTTGGCGGCGCGCCAGTCGCCCTGGTCGGCCGGATTGTTGTCGCGCCCGTTGTTGTCGCGTGCGCGCGCCGCATCGCTGATGAAGTCGTAGCCCGGCAGCACGTTGGCATTGAGGTCCGGGTGGCTGGTGATGCCGGTGTCGATCACCGCAACGACCACACCGGTACCGGTGGCGGTATCCCACGCCGGGCGCACGTTGATGCTCGCTGCGGTGGTGCCGAAGCCCCATTGCTCGGACAGGCGCGGGTCGTTCGGGGTCAGCGTCGGGTACATGATCTGGTCGATCTCCACGTACTCCACGCTGGGGTCGGCAGCGAGCCGGCGCATCAGCGTTTCGGCTTCCGCACGGTCCAGGCCACGGTCGGTCTTGAGCACTTCCGACCCCAGCGCGGTACGCCGCACGTGGTTCAGGCCCAGCGCGCGCCCGGCGCGTGCCGGCACTGCGGTGGCGACGGAGGTGAGCGATGCACGCAGCGAGGTCGGGCTCACTGCGGCGCTGGAGCCATCCCTGTACTTGACGATGAAGCGGTCCAGCGTGGGTTGCGAGTCAAGCCCGGAAAGGTTGACCTGCCCGGCGAACGCCGGCACCGCCAGCAACGAGGTCAGCGCGCAGACCCCCAGGACCACCAGCGTGCGCGAAGGCGCACGACGTTGCGACACATTGGACATCGATCGTTCCTTATTGAGAGGTGCCGCAGCTGCGGCGACAAGACCGACGCTTCACCGCGCACTGCGGATCGGGCCGGAAACTGCGCGGGCGACGTGCCCGACAGGAAGAACCTGGCCGGTGCCGTTCCGACCAAGCGGCCATGCGCCGCCAGCGCCTGCCGAGCGGGCAGACGTGGGCAAGACATCGCATGGGGTGAAGCTGGAGAATCAGCGCCCCCTGACGGCGTGGCCAGGGAGCGCAGACCACCGTTGAACCGCCTCAGTAACTGGCGGTCAGGGTCACACCGGAGAACGTGCTGTAGGCCTTGACGCGTATGTAGTAGGTACCCGACGGCGCGCTGATGGTGCAGGTTTCGGAATTGCCGTCGCGATACGGACGGCAGATGTAGCTGGTGTCGGTCGGCGCACTGCCGGCACCTACGTACAGATCCGCATCGCCGCTGCCGCCGCTGATCGCCACCGTCAAGGTGCCGCTGCCGGAAGGAACGGCGATGGTGTAGTTGAGCTCCCCACCGCTGGAAGCACCCAGGCCGGTCACGGGAGTGCCGTTGGTCAACGTATTGCCGGGATCACCGCCACCGCCGTCACTGCCATCGATCGCGGCGGTGACGGCCGCATTGGCATCGACGAGGCCGGCACCGCAGCCGCCCGAGCAGGCGCCCGGCAAGGCACGCGCGGTGTTCTTCAACAGGGTCTCCACCGCTGCAGGAGTGAGCACGGCCGGCGCCACCGACTGCACCAGCGCGACCACGCCGGCCACATGCGGCGCCGCCATCGAGGTGCCGTTGTAGGACGCGTAGCTGGCACTGCCCGGGGTGGTGGTGCCGCTGTTGAGCGTGGACAGGATCGCCGAGCCCGGCGCGGACACATCGATGCCGGCGCCGAAGTTGGAATAGCTGGCCTTGGCACCCGCCGAAGTGGTGGCCGCCACCGCAATCACGTTGGCGCAGTTGGCCGGCAGCGAGCCGGACACGTTGGCCGCGCTGTTGCCGGCCGCCACCACCACGGTGGTGCCGCGCGACACCGCGCCGTTGATCGCGTTCTGCAGGGTGGACGAACACGAACCGCCGCCGCCGAGCGACATGTTGATCACTTCGGCAGGGTTGGCATTGGCCGGAACGCCGCTGACGCTGCCGCCCGAGGCCCAGACAATGGCGTCGGAAATGTCCGACAGCGAACCGCCGCACTTGCCGAGCACCCGCACCGGAACGACCTTGGCGTTGTAGGCAGTCCCTGCCACGCCGGTGCTGTTGTTGGTCACTGCCGCGACGGTGCCGGCCACGTGGGTGCCGTGCCAGCTGGAATTGGACGCCGGAACGCCGGAGCCGCACTCGTTGGCTGCATACCAATCGCCTTCGTCGGCAGCGTTGCTGTCGCGCCCGTTGCCGTCGCGCGCGCTGCTCGCATCGCTGATGAAGTCATAGCCCGGCAGGATGTTGGCGTTGAGATCGGCATGGTTGGTGATGCCGGTGTCGATCACGGCGACCACCACATTGGCGCCGGTGGCCTTGTCCCAGGCCGGGCGGATATTGAGACCGGCGTTGGTGGTGCCGAAGCCCCACTGCTCGGACAGGCGGGCATCGTTCGGGGTCAGGGTCGCACGCAGGATCTGGTCGACTTCGACGCTTTGCACATTCGGGTCGGAGGCCAGTTGACGCATCAGGGTTTCCGCTTCGGTGCGATCCAGCGCGCGGTCGGCCTTGACCAGCTCCGGCCCCAACGCCAGGCGGCGCACCGAGTTCAGGCCCAGCGCCTTGCCGGCCTTGGCCGGGACGGCACGTGCAGCCGTGCGCAACGAGGTGCTCAGCGCGGTCGGGCTGGCCAGCGCGGTGCTGCCGTCCTTGTAGGTCACGATGAATTTCTGGTGGGTCTGAGCAGTGGCAAGACCATCCAGGTAGACCTCGCCGGCGAACGCCGGGGTTGCCAGCAGCAATGAGGTCAGCGCGGTCACGCTCAGGATGGTGAGCATGCGAGGACGCTTGCGGAAAGACTCGTTCGACATCGAATTCCCTTCTAGATCAAAGAGAACCGCCGTAGCGGTGTTATCTGGTGCCGCCTTCCTAGGCCAGCACCGAGGTCCCCGGATCGATCCCCTGTTATCGATCCGTTCATCGAACCTATCTCAATCAAACCAAACTGGACAATACGAAATGCCCACTTTTTAAAATTAAAAAGTCAATTTTGTGACGCACAACAACTGCATTCAGATTGATCTACGCCATTTTTGACCTTGCCATGACCTCCCCGCGCTGCTGCAGGTCAAAAAAAAGGCCCTGCGCGGGCGCGCAAGGGCCGATTTTTTGACGCGAGGCGACGTATCGCGTCAGAACAGACGTACCAGCCAGCCGTGACGGTCCGGGAGGCGCCCGTACTGGATATCGGTCAACTCCTGGCGCAGCGACATGGTGACTTCGCCCGCCGGTGCGGACAGGTCGCCGACCGCAAAGCCGTCGCCCTTCAACTCGCCGATCGGGGTGACCACGGCAGCCGTGCCGCAGGCGAAGACCTCGGCAATCTCGCCCGATGCCACGCCCTGCTTCCATTCGTCGATGGACACCTTGCGCTCGATCACGCGCATGCCGCGATCGCGGGCCAGTTGCAGGATGCTGTCGCGGGTGATGCCTTCCAGGATGCTGCCGGACAATTCCGGCGTCAGCAGGCTGCCGTCCTTGTAGACCAGGAACACATTCATGCCGCCCAGTTCTTCGATGTACTTGCCTTCCACCGGGTCCAGGAACAACACCTGCGAGCAGCCCTGCGCGAAGGCTTTCTGCTGCGGCAGCAGCGAGGCGGCGTAGTTGCCGCCGCACTTGGCCGCGCCGGTACCGCCCTTGGCCGCACGCGCATATTCGGTGGACAACCAGATCGACACCGGCGCCACGCCCTTGGCGAAGTACGGGCCGGCGGGACTGGCGATCACGTAATACGAGGCCTTGTGCGCGGCGCGCACGCCCAGGAATGCCTCGTCGGCAATCATGAACGGGCGGAAATACAGGCTGGTCTCAGGTGCCGACGGAACCCAGCCGGCATCCACGGCCACCAGCTGGCGCAACGATTCGACGAACAGGTCCACCGGCAATTCCGGCAGTGCCAGGCGCCGCGCCGAGCGCTGCAGGCGCTCGCCATTGGCCTGCGGGCGGAAGGTCCAGATCGAGCCATCGGCATGCCGGTAGGCCTTGATGCCTTCGAAGATCTCCTGGCCGTAATGCAGCACCGAGGCGGCCGGATCCAGCTGCAGCGGACCATAGGCGCGCACTTGTGCGTCGTGCCAGCCCTGCGCGTTGTTCCAGGAAATGGCGACCATATGGTCGGTGAAATGCAGCCCGAAACCGGGCGCGGCCAGGATCACGGACAGTTCGTCGGCACTGCGCGGCGACGGAGAACGATTGGAAGCGAAGGACACGGACACCGGAAGTTTCCTGTATGGCGGACGGAAGAACGCGCCACATGCTCGACATGGCGCCTGACGATCAGAGCATGCCGGTTTCGAGACGGGCCGCTTCGGACATCATATGCCGGCCCCACGGCGGGTCGAACACCAGCTCGACGTCGGCCTCGGCAATGGTCGGGATCATTTCCACCTTGCTGCGCACGTCATCGACCAGGATCTCGCCCATGCCGCAACCGGGCGCGGTGAGCGTCATCTTGACGTCCACCCGGCGCTGGTCGTCTTCCTCGCGATGGCTGACCACCGCCTCGTAGACCAGGCCCAGATCGACGATATTGAACGGAATTTCCGGGTCGAAGCAGGTACGCAGCTGCTGCCACACCAGCGCTTCCACTTCTTCGTCGCTGGCGTTGGCGGGCAGTTCCAGCCCCGGCGGGGCCTCCTTGCCGATCGCATCGCCGTCCTTGCCGGCAATGCGGAACAGGTTGCCTTCGACGAAGACGGTATAGCTGCCCCCCAGCGCCTGGGTGATGTAGCCATAACTGCCTGCGGGCAGGGTCACCGAATCGCCCTGCGGCACCATGACGGCATCGCAATCGCGTTCGAACTGGACGGGTTCGCTGCTACGGGAGTACATGGGCTGGATATGGGGCCGCGCCGGATGCGCGCAAGTCCGTCATTCTAGCCGACCACGGCAAGGCCGCTGCCGGTCTGGAAGGGAACCAGCGACGACGCTGCATTCCATCGGCGCACGCATCACAGCGCAAAGCGGCTCACGCGCCTTATCATGTGCGCACTGTCAGGAGCTCCAATGCCGCCCACGTCCGCGTCCGCCAGAACCGCACACTGGCTCTGGCCCCCGCTCCTGCTACTGGGATGCGTCACTGCCCTGATTGCCTGGATACTGGTTGCCCTGATGCTCGGCCATCAATCCGGCTGGATGGCGCTGCTGGTCGCGCTGGAAGTGGCCTGGATGCTGCGGCTGGGAACGCTGCGCGCCGGCGCCCTGCGCACCGGCATCACCCTGGTGGCCACGGCGCTCGTGATCGCCGGTGCCAACTGGGGCATTGCCTCCGCGCAAGTCGGCGGCCCGCTGGGGCTGGACCCGTGGACCTCGGCGCAGAAGATGGGCACCGGCCTGGCCTGGACCCTGCTGCAATTGGCCAATAACGGCTTCGACCTTGCCTGCTACGTCGCAGCACTGGTGCTGGCCTGGTGGGCGGCGCGCTGAGTCAGGCGCGTTCGCACCGGCTACCGATAGGCATTCGTTGAAGCTGATGCTTCATCTGCACAGCTCAAGTCATGCCGCTCCTGCTTAGCGCTAGCGCTTTATTTTCCTGACGCAGCCATGTCTGGGAGAGCTCTGCGACTTGGCTGCAAGGCCCTTGCCCGCCCACCTCGCAGGACACGCCGCAAGTACGTCCTTGTAGCGGCATCCATGCCGCGTAAGGTCCCGCGACGGTGGGCGGACAAGGACCACGCGAGATGGTCGGTGCGCTGGTGCAAGCAATGCATGGTGTGCGTTGTTCGGATCACCGTGCGTTCGATCGGCTTCCCAAGCGCAAGCCAAATAACCGGCAGCGGCTCAACAAAGCAACCTACAAACTTTTCAGCGTCCCAACGCAAGACTCGCAACCGCAACAGGCAGTTTCTCAACTGGCCACCAACCAACTTCCTGGTGCGGTGTCCTCACCGGTTGCCGGACCCTTGGCGGCATGGATGCCGCCAAGGAGCTTCCACGGATGGATTCACGGCGTGTCCCGCAAGCGGTGAGGGCACCGCGCACTCGACGAGCCGAACTTTTGAATGTCTTTAAACACCGCTACGCCCCACAAAGCCCGGTATTTTCTTGAAACTCCTTGGCTTGTTTACGACTGGCCGGACAAATCACGAATAGATCAACTTAGGAGCGGCTGTTCTGCAGCTCCACTACAAGGTCCTTGGTAGTGAGAGAGAACACCCCCTCGACCAAGCGACTGCACGAATTCATCCGCTAAACCGGTCGCACGACGCCTCAGTGCCCGCCCCCGTCCAGCGCCTTCAGCTCGCTGACCAACGCACCGGCCGCCTCCGCACCATCGCCGTACAACATGCGCGTGTTGTCGGCATAGAACAGCGCATTCTCGATGCCGGCAAACCCGGTGCCCTTGCCGCGCTTGATCACCACCGTGTTCTTCGAATTGACCACCTCCAGGATCGGCATGCCGTAGATCGGGCTGGCCGGGTCGGTCTTGGCCACCGGGTTGACCACGTCGTTGGCGCCGATCACCAGCGACACATCGGTGCTGGCGAACTCGGGATTGATGTCGTCCATGTCGGCGATCAGGTCGTACGGCACACCCGCTTCGGCCAGCAGCACGTTCATGTGCCCGGGCATGCGCCCGGCAACCGGATGGATCGCAAACTTCACCTTGACCCCGCGCGCGATCAGCCGCTGCGCCAGCTCCCAGATCTTGTGCTGCGCCTGCGCCACCGCCATGCCATAGCCAGGCACGATCACCACCCGCTCGGCGAACGCCATCATCGCCGCCACGTCGCCGGCCTCGATCGGCTTCTGCGCACCGCTGATCTCCTGCGCCTGCCCGCCGCCGCCGAAGTTGGAAAACAGCACGCCGCTGATCGGCCGGTTCATCGCCTTGGCCATCAAACGCGTCAGCAGGATACCGGCCGCGCCGACCATCATGCCGGCGATGATCAGCGCCTCGTTGCCCAGCACATAGCCTTCGAAGGCCACCGCCAGGCCGGTGAAAGCGTTGTAGAGCGAAATCACCACCGGCATATCGGCACCGCCGATCGGCAGCGTCATCAGCACGCCCAGCGCTAGCGCCACCACGAAGAAGCCGATGATCGCCAGCGGCTGCAGGCTGCTGGCCGCCCAGATGCCGAGCGCCAGCAGCGCCAGCGCCACCACCAGGTTGAAGGCCTGCTGGCCGGGGAAGGTCACCCGCCGGTCGAGCCGGCCGTCGAGCTTGGCCCAGGCGATGATCGAGCCGGACAGCGACACCGCACCGATCGCCGAACCGATCACCGCCAGTATCACCGTGGTGGTGTCCGGCCGCCGTGCCGCCAGCTCGGCGATCGCCTGGGCGCTCCAGTGCGCAGTATCGCGGTTAGCGAAAAAGGCAAAGCGCAGCAACTCCACCGCCCCGATCGCCGCCGCCGACCCGCCGCCCATGCCGTTGTACAGCGCCACCATCTGCGGCATGTCGGTGATGGCGACCTTCCTGGCCGACCACCACGCCACCCCGGTGCCGATCGCCAGCGCGGCCAGGATCAGCGGCACGTTGTGCAATTCGGGCAAAAAGAATGTCGCCAGCGTGGCGATCAACATGCCCAGCCCGGCCCAACGGATGCCGCTGCGCGCAGTCAGTGGGGAGGCCATGCGCTGCAGGCCGAGCAGGAACAACGTTGCGGCCACCAGATAGCTGGACTTCACCAGCCACGACAGCAATTCGGCGGTGGACACGTTCATGGCGCATCCCCGCTCGGCGGCTTCTTGCTGGACTTGAACATGTCCAGCATCCGCTCGGTCACCACGTAGCCACCGGCCGCGTTGCCCGCACCCAGCATCACTGCCACGAATCCCAGCGCTTTTTCCAGCGTGGTGTCTGCATGACCGAGCACCACCATCGCGCCGATCAGCACGATGCCATGGATGAAATTGGAGCCGGACATCAATGGGGTATGCAGGATCACCGGCACCCGCGAGATGATGACGTGGCCGGCGATGGCCGCCAGCATGAAGATGTACAGCGCTACGAATCCGTCGCTCATCGTCTTTCGCTCCACTGGCCGGTGCGGCCCGCCGATCATACCCACGCCACGCCCGCGCGTAGCCATGTCAACCGAATCTGCGTTCGCCCGTTGACGTCGTATCGTCTCCATGGAAGCTACGCTGTGCTGGTGGGAACCCCTTTCGATCCGCAACCTGCCGCACCGGCCGCGACCGCGCCCGTCTCGCTGGACGCCTTCCTGGCCGGCATCGGTCCGCGTGCGTTTCGCTTTGCCGAGGCCGGTCTGCGCCACCGCGAAGACGCACTGGATGCCGTGCAGGACGCCATGGTGAAGTTGCTCGGCTACCGCGAGCGGCCGGCCGCCGAATGGACGCCGTTGTTCTGGAGCATCTTGCGCAGCCGCATCATCGACCTGCAGCGCCGGCGCAGCTTTCGCCTGAAGTTCTGGGCACCGGCCGAGCGCGCCGATGACGAAGGCACCATCGATTGGGCCGACCCTGGCACCGGGCCGGTGGACGAACAACAGCATCAACAGGCCTACCAACGGCTGGTCGAGGCGCTGCGCAAGCTGCCGGCGCGCCAGCGCGAAGCGTTCACGCTGCGCGTGCTGGAAGACCTGGACGTGGCCACCACCGCCAAGGCGATGGGCTGCTCCGAAGGCTCGGTCAAAACTCATTTGTCGCGTGCGCGCGACGCGTTGCAAAAACAGTTCGAGGATTTCCTGTGAACCGCTCCCACGATCCGGCCCAACTGGACGCGCACCTGCGCCAGCTGCATGCCACCGCACTGACCAGCCTGCCGCCGCAAACGCTCGCGCGGCTGCGGCAGGCCCGCCACGCCTCGGCAACCACGCGTCCACGGCGCGGTTACTGGTTACTGGCGATGGCATGTTCGGGATTGCTGGCGATCGGCATCGGCCTGCAACTGCGCCCCGGCGACACCGCGCCGACCGTTACCGCACCGACCCAGGCGATCGCCAGCAGCGCCGCCACGCCTGATACCGACGACATGCTGACCCAGAACCCGGACCTGTATGTCTGGCTCGGGTCCGACACCGCACTGGCCATGGAATGAACACGATGACCCGCACGACCCGCCTGCTGTTGACCCTGCTGCTATGCGCCGCACCCTGCGCAGTGTTGTCGGCACAGAACCACCCGCCCGGACCTCAACCACAGGAAGGTCGCGGACCGGGAAGCGCAGGATCGCGCGACGACAGCCCGATGCCCGCGTGGGACCAGCTGACCCAGCCGCAGCGTCAGGTGCTGATCGATGCGCTGCGCGAGCGCTGGAACGGTGCGCCCGAAGAACGCCCGCGCATGTACCGGCACGCACGCCGTTGGCTGGACATGACGCCGGAACAACGCGCGCAGGCCAAGGCCGGCATGGACCGCTTCCGCAACATGAGCCCGGAGCAGCGTCGCGAAGCCAAGGCCTTGTTCGAACGCATGCGCACGCTCAACCAGCAGCAGCGCAACGCGCTGCAACAACGCTGGCAGAAGATGACCCCGGCCGAGCGCAGCGCGTGGCTGCGCGACAATCCGCCAGTGGACGACTGAGGCAGCTGCACCCGCCGATGGCGACAGGCCATCGGCGGGTGACAGGTCTGGCATTCGGCTTGCGCGCGAGCACGCACTCCCGGCAACGGCTCAGCACGCGCCATTGCTCGGCGCGTATCCGGGCATCAGGCGTGAGGTCTTGCCACTGCATCAGCCAAACAGATGTGCCAAGCCCACACTGGCACCGCACATGGGCGCCCGCACTACGCCGCAGGCACCGGCGACCAACGGGTCTTGGCCAGCAGCTCGTCGTCCCAGTCCAGTGACAATGCGCCGTCCTTGATCAGCAAGGCCGCAAAGGCGTAGACGTTGCGCGCAAACATCTCGCTGGCGTGCACCGCGCCCTGGCTGGCCAGATTGAGCGGGCCGGCGATCACCACGCCATCGAGCTCATAGGTTTCGCCGGGCCGGGTCGCAGCGCAATTGCCGCCGGTTTCTGCGGCCAGGTCCACGATCACGCTGCCGGCGCGCATACCGCGCGCCATCTCCGCCGTCACGATCTTCGGTGCCGGGCGGCCGGGCACGGCGGCAGTGCAGACCACCACATCCACCCCCTTGAGGTGGTCGGCCAGACGGCGCTGTTGTTCGGCACGTTCGTCGTCGGTGAGCGGCCGTGCATAGCCGCCTTCGCCGACTGCGCTCACGCCCAGATCCAGAAAGCGTGCGCCCAGGGACGCAATCTGCTCGCGCGTTTCCGGGCGCACATCGAATCCTTCGACCTGTGCGCCGAGTCGCTTGGCAGTGGCAATCGCCTGCAGCCCGGCGACGCCGGCACCGATCACCAGCACCTTGCACGGGCGCATGGTGCCGGCGGCCGTGGTCAGCATCGGGAAGAAACGCGGCGCCAGTTGCGCGGCGATCAGCACCGCCTTGTAGCCAGCCATGCCGGCCTGCGAACTCAATACGTCCATCGATTGCGCGCGCGTGGTGCGCGGCAGGCGCTCCAGCGGAAACGCAAGCAGCTCACCGGTGGCAATCGCCTGCGCACGTGCCGGGTCGGCGTCCGGCGCCAGCATGCCGATCAGCACCGTGCGGGACTTGCACTGCTGCAGCACCTCGGTGGGCGGTGCCTGCACGCTCAGCAGCACCTCGGCCTGGGCCAGCGTCTGTGCCGTGGCAAGCTGCGCGCCGGCCTGCACATACGCCGCGTCGGCCATGCTGCTGGCGCAACCGGCGCCTGGCTCGATCCACACGCTGGCGCCGAGCGCGACCAGTTTCTTGACCGTTTCCGGCGTCGCGGCGACACGCCGCTCGCCTGCCGCATGTTCTCTCAGCACCAGCACCTGCACAGCCATGCGTTGCTCCGGTCGCGCGCCTCAGTCGCGGCGATGCTAGCAGAGCACGCGGCTGCCACGCTCAGGGCGTCAGCAAGGCCGGCAGCATCGGTGCGAGCAACTGCTCGGGCGGCGCCAGCGCGACCGCATCGGTGCGGTGGTCGATGGCCAGACACGCATAACCATGCGCCGCGCTCCAGGCCAGCAGCACCCGTTGATGCAACAGTTGCGCAGCCGGCGCGCTGCCGTGCCGGGCCAGCCAGGCCGCATGCAAGGCATCGCGCAGGCAGGCCATCGCCGCATCGGTGGCCGCCTGCAGGCGCGGCAGGCTGCGCCGCTGCGGCTGCAGGCTCTGCATCAGGCGAAACTGCTGCGGGTAGGCGATGGCGAACCGGACGTAGCCCAGGCCGCCGCCCAGCAATGGGTCCACCTCGCGCTGGGCCCGGACGATCCATTCGACCATGCACTCGTAACCGTCCGCGACCAGTTCCACCACCAGGCCTTCCAACGAGCCGAAATGATGTGCCGGCGCGGCGTGCGAGACACCCGCACGGCGGGCGCACTCGCGCAGGCTCAACCCACGCGGCCCCGATTCGCCGACGATCTCCCAGGCGGCCCGGCGCAGGGCGGCATGCAGATCGCCGTGGTGGTAAGTCGCTGACTTGGGCCGTTGGGACATGGCGGCTTCGCAATTCGGGATGTCATTGGAGCAACTAATCTTGACGTTGACAAGATCGGCGCTGCAGACTCGGCCCGCATCTTGCCAGCGTCAAGATTTGACGGCGGATGCCGCCCCTCCCCAGAGAGCTCTCTCCATGGCCAAGGCTTCCTCCCGTTGGCGCATGCGCCTGACCCGCACGCTGTTGGGGCTGGCCAGCCGTCTGGCCCCCGGCCCGACCGGCCGCCTGCTGGCACGACGCTTCGTGACGCCGGAGGCGGCATCGCGCCGGCATGCCACCTCCGCCCTGGCTACGCTGTCCGACGCCGGTCGCGACAGCCTCCGCATCGATGGCCTCGCGCTCGACATCGCGGTGTATGTCTGGGGCGATCCGGCGCAGCAACCGTATGTGCTGCTCTCCCACGGCTGGTCCAGCTATGGCCTGCGCTTTGCCGCCTGGGTGCCGCGCCTGCAGGCGCTGGGCTATGCGGTGGTGGCCTTCGACCAGGCCGGGCACGGGTTGAGCGGTGGACGCATCAGCAGCATGCCGCACTTTGTCGAGGTGTTGCGCCAGGTCGGTCGGCGGTTCGGCCGACCGGCCGTCTTCATCGGCCATTCGCTGGGTTCGACGTCGATCGTGTTCGCCGAAGAAGCCGCGTGGCAGCCAACGCGCTACGTCCTGATCGCGCCATTGCTGGCACCGGCAGCCGCCGCGCACCGCCAGTTCCGCGCCGTCGGCATCGCGGCCAAGACCTTCGTTCCGTTCGAGAATCTGCTGCACACGATCACCGGCAAAACCTTTGCCGATTTCGATGCGTCCACGCATCTGCCGCGCCTCCAGCGCCCGGCCCTGATCATCCACGACCGCCGCGACCGCGAGACGCCCTGGGAAGAAGGCGCGCGCTTCGCGGCGCTTTGGCCAAAGGCGCAATTGGTGACCACCGAAGGCCTGGGGCACAACCGCATGGTCGACCATGCCTCGGTGATCGAGGCAGCACTGCGCTTTATCGGACCGGCGCAGGCCTGAGCGCGCGGCGATGCGTCGAGCGCATCGCCCGACAGCCGCTAATGCACGGTGCTGTTGTGCAGCGGATCCAGGCGGTCGATCACGCCCTGCATCGCGCTGTCGAAGGCACCATCGTTGATGTGCTCGCGCAGGCGGCCCAGACGCACCATCACCGCCAGCTCTTCCGGCGAGGCGACGCAGAAGCGCACACCGCGTCGGTTCACGAACAGCAGGCGCTGCGAGATCGGGCTCACCCACGACAGCTTGCCGGCCTGCACCTTGCCGTCCTTGTCGACGAAATCCAGCCAGGTGCCGATGTCCATCGCGCGGAAGCGTTCGGTGTCGGCACTGTCGATGCTCTGCGCCATCGCATCGGCGCCCAGCACCACACTGACGCTCTCGGCAGCGGGCGGCGGCAGGTTGACCTGCGGCAATTCCGGCAAGGCCTTTTCCAGTTCCGGGCGCGCTTCGGCGACCGCCTGCAAGGTGTCGTGCAATGCAGTGATCGCCACCACCACCGCATCGCCATGCAGGCCGACGCTGGCGAACACGCGGTGCAGCGCCGGCTGCCAGACCTGCAGCCACGGCTTGCCGACGATATGACGACGCGCCTCGGCCAGCTCTTCCAGCACGCCGTCGGCCACCGCCAGCGCCTCGACGGTGCCAGGGCCCTCATCGCCATCGCGCAGGATCGCCATGGTCAGATGATGCAGCCATGGCTGACGCAGGAAATCCTCCACGGCCCTGGGCAAGGGCGTACCGGCCAGCACGCGTTGCTCCAGCTCCGCCAGCGCGCGGCTGCGTGCCAGTTCGAGCTTTTCCTGGCCGCGCTGGGTTTCGGTGGCGCGCCGCTCGGCGATTTCCACCCGACGCCGATGCTGCGACAGGAAATCGCGGAACTCTTCTTCCAGGGTCATGAAGATCGCCAGGTTCTCGTTGAACTCGGCGACCAGGCGGTCGACGATTTCTTCGACCTTGCCCATCAGCACGCGCTCGGCGGCGCTGTCTCCGTTGTTGCCCTCGCAGGCTTCGGCCAGCGAATTGAGCAGCCTGCGCGCCGGGTGGGTCTTCTGCACGAACATCTTGCGATCCAGCAGCGCCACCTTGACGAACGGCACCACCAGCCGGCCGATCGTTTCGCGCGAGCGGTTTTCCAGATCGCGTTCGTCCAGCATCACATCGAACAGCATGCCGACCAGGTCGATCGCATCCTCGTCCATCGGATCCAGGCGCGCACTGGCCGGATCCACGCCCAGACGCGTGGCGCTGGACAGCACTTCGTTCTTCAACCGATGCGCCAGCGATTCGTTGTCATCGCCGATGGCCGCCTGCAGCGTGGTGCTCGGCGTGGCCTGCAGCAGCGACAGCACCGACATCATTTCGCGCTGGCTCAACGGACGTTGCTGGCCAACCGCCACCGACGCGGCAGACGCTGCGCTGTCGCGCACGTTGCGGGTCTGCTGCAGCAGTTCGTGCAGCGCATCGAGCAGCATGCCCTGGCTGCCGCCCGGGTGATCGGCATCGCCCTCTGCGTTGGCGCCACCGTCGGCATGCCCACGCTGCGCTGCGGCCTGCATGCGGCCGCGGCTGTGCGCCCAACGATCCAAAAAACGGTTGGCCCACGCCGGAGCATACTGATCGTTCTGATCGTCGTCCCCCATCTCCGCGTGCGCGCTGCGCGCATCGGCCTGTGCGGCCAACTCGGGCGTTTCGCTGCGCGACGGCGCGCGTTTGGGTTGCGAGATTTCCGGCATCACACCTGCCTTGGCCAGGGTTTCGTCCAGGCGTGCGTACAGCCTGCCGATCGGCTCGGCCAGGTCGCGTTCGCACAGCTTGATCAAGACCAGGCGCACTTCCGGTGCCAGGTCACAGATGGCGAAGGCTTCGTGAATCGCCACACCCAGATGTTCCGGTCCGATCGGATTGGTGTCGGCGACCAGTTCCAGGCCACCGGCAATCCAGCCGAGGCGGCGATCCACCCGTGCCAGCACCTGCTTGAAATCGCGTTTCAGCACCGAGGCGAGGTTGCGCACCGCCAGCCGCGATTCGAGTACGTGTTCGGGCACCAGACTCAGCGGACCGGTACCCATTTCGCCGGCCAGCACCACTTCTGCCGATAACGGCACGCCCAACAGTAGAGCCTGCCAGCCATCTTCCAGCTGCTGCCGGAACTGCGTCACCACCTCGTCGCGCTTGCGACGCAATTCGCGCATGCCATCGAGGAACAGCAACTGCGAGGAGCCCGCCGATTCGGCACGATCAAACAGCACATCATCGAAGTGTGCGACTGCAGCTGCAAACACCTGCGCAATCGCAGGCACGAACGCAATGTGCGCCTGTTCGAGCAAGCGTGGATCATGGCCCGGATGTCCCGACGGACTGGGCTGAGAAGTCATGCGCAAAGGCTCCCCGCCTCTGCAGGCGTGAAAATTTTCAAACGAGAAAAAACAGACGCGGCCCCAAATTCCGCTCTCGCATGGTAGGCGCTTCGCTCAGTCGTTAAGTGTGACGGATTTATCACTTTTGTCGTGACCACCCAGGGTTCGCGCATCAGTCGAGCATCCTAGCCCGCAACACTGCGGTGGAGCTTGCCAACCCACGTTATACGCCTGCGCGGGTTAAGCCTTCGGCGTGGCCAGCGCGTTCAGAGCGTGGGAAGAGCCCGTCTATAATTGCAGTTCTCTATCGTCACGATTCGGAATCATGCACGCACCGTATTCACTTCAGGCGCTGGACGCCCGGCGCTCGGTTCCTTCCAAACAGCTCGGCGAACCCGGGCCGGACGACGCCACCTTGCTGCGCATGCTCACCTCGGCGGTGCGCGTGCCCGACCACGGCAAACTGGTGCCGTTCCGCTTCCTGCGCATCAGCGGCGACGCACGTCACGCACTGGGTGATTTCCTGGCCGACACGACCCAGGCGGCCGACCCGCTGGCCCCACCGGCGGCGGTGGAAAAAGACCGCCACCGCTTCGCCGATGCGCCGCTGGTGATCGTGGTCATCGCCTCGCTGCGTCCCGGGCACAAGGTACCGGAGCAGGAGCAGCTGCTCACCGCCGGCTGCGTGTGTTTTGCGCTGCTGCAGGCGGCGCAGGCGCATGGCTTCGGTGCGCAATGGTTGACCGCCTGGATGGCCTACGACCCGGCAGTGACCGGCTATCTGGGCCTGGAGCCGAACGAGCGCATCGCCGGCTTCATCCATATCGGCACGCCGCGTATTCAGGTGCCCGAGCGCGAACGACCCGATCCGCGAGCGCTGCTGCGCGACTGGACACCGTGACCACACCCAGCCCTGGCGTCGCGTCGGCAACGGCGGCAGCACCGGTCCAGCGCCCGACACCGCTGTATCTGGTCGATGCCAGCCTGTATGTCTTCCGCGCGTGGCATTCGATCCCGGACGAATTCCAGGATGCGCAAGGCTGGCCGACCAATGCCGTCCACGGCTTTGCGCGCTTCCTGCTCGACCTGCTCGAACGCGAAGACCCGCAGCACATTACCGTCGCCTTCGACGAGGCTTTGGACAGCTGCTTTCGGCATGCGATCTACCCGGCGTACAAGGGCAATCGCACCCCGGCACCGGATGCATTGCGGCGCCAGTTCGCGCACTGCAAGGCGCTATGCGCGGCGCTGGGCCTGAGCGTGCTGGCCCACCGTGAGTACGAGGCCGACGATCTGATCGGCAGCGCCCTGCACGGCGCGCGTGCGCAGGGCTTGCGCGGGGTGATCGTGTCGGCCGACAAGGATCTGTCGCAGCTGCTGTTCGAGCACGACGAGCAATGGGATTACGCGCGCAACCTGCGCTGGGGCATGGACGGGGTCAAGGCGCGCCACGGCGTGCACGCCCACCAGATCGCCGATTACCTGGCGCTGTGCGGCGATGCGATCGACAACATTCCCGGCGTCACCGGCATCGGCGCCAAATCGGCGGCGGTGTTGCTGGCGCATTTCGGTAGCCTGGATGCCTTGCTGGAGCGCATCGATGAAGTCCCGTTCCTGCGGCTGCGCGGCGCCGCGCAGATGGCGGCGCGGCTACGCGAACAACGCGAGCATGCGCTGCTGTGGCGCCGGCTCACCACCATCGCGCTGGATGCACCGTTGGCACTGACCGCGACAGGCTTCACGCGCGCGCAGGCCGATACGGACATGCTCACCGGCTTGTGCGAGAGCCTGCGCTTCGGCCCGCTCACCCGGCGCCGGTTGCTGGCTGCGTGCAGCGGCGCGCCGGCCCCACGCACTCCCGTTTCCCTGGAACAAGGCCTGCATCCATGAACCGATACGACGCTTCACCCACCGTGGTCTACGAAGGCAAGTACCAGCGCATGGTCGTGCGCGGCACCTGGGAATATTCCGAGCGCGTGCATGCCGGCGGCCTGGCCGCGATCATCGTGGCGGTGACGCCGGACGATGCGATGCTGTTCGTCGAACAGTTCCGCGTGCCGCTGCAGGCGCGCACCATCGAAATGCCGGCGGGCCTGGTCGGCGACGTGCATGCCGACGAGTCGATCGAACTGTCGGCGATCCGCGAGCTGGAAGAAGAAACCGGCTGGACCGCCGAGCACGCCGAAGTGCTGATGATCGGCCCCACCTCGGCCGGCGCCAGCAGCGAGAAGATCGCCTTCGTGCGTGCCACCGGCCTGCGCAAGGTGGGCGCAGGCGGCGGCGATGCCAGCGAGGACATCACCGTGCACGAAATCCCGCGCGCGCAGGTCGGCGCCTGGCTGGTGCAGAAGATGGCCGAGGGCTACCAGATGGACCCCAAGCTGTGGGCCGGGCTGTATCTGGTCGATCACGCACTGGATGGCACCCCGCGTGGTTGAACCGAACACGCCGCGCCTGCTCGGCGCCGACGATCCGGCACCGTTCACCGTCTTCAACCCGCAGGCCGCCTCGCCGTGGCTGCTGATCGCCGACCACGCCGGTCAACGCGTGCCGGCGCGGCTGGACAATCTCGGCTTGCCGCAGCACGCACTGGACCGCCATATCGGCTGGGATATCGGCATTGCCGAGGTCACCCGGTTGCTGGCCGATGCGCTGGATGCATTCGCCATCGCCCAGACCTATTCGCGCCTGGTGATCGACTGCAATCGCCCGCACGCTTCCGCCACGCTGATGCCCGAGGTCAGCGACGGCACATCGATTCCCGGCAATCTCGGGCTGACGGCTACTGATCGGCAACAACGCATCGATGAAATCTTCGCGCCGTATCACGCGCGTATCGCTACAGAACTCGATGCACGCCAGGCGCGCCATCAGCCGACACTGCTGCTCTCGATGCACAGCTTCACACCGATCATGGCCGGCAACGCACGGCCCTGGCATGCCGGCGTGCTGTATCACCGCGACACGCGGCTGGCGCATCGGTTGCTGCACGCCTTACGCGAGGAGCCGGACCTGGTGGTCGGCGACAACCAGCCCTACGCGGTCAGCGACGCCAGCGACTACGCGATCCCGGTCCACGGCGAAGGCCGCGGACTGTTGCATGTCGAACTGGAACTGCGCCAGGACCTGATCGCCGATGCCGCAGGACAGCTGGCCTGGGCCCGGCGATTGGCACGCATGCTCCCGCCGCTGGCACAAGCGCTGCTGGCGCACTGAAACACGCAGCCACACGGCAATCACGCCAGGAGCGAGCCGGCGTGCGATGGAGCGTTACCGATCACGCCTGGCCGCACGCCGGCACGCTCGCAAGGGTCATGGCACTTGGTGCGGCCGGGCGCGTGACCCGGCTGCGCTTGACGTGGTCGCTCAGGCAAACCCGTCGGTCGCGCGCACCAGCGCATCGACGTTTTCCGGCTCGAATGCCGAATGACCGGCGGCCGGGCTGATCTGCAGCTGCGCCTTCGGCCAGGCCTTGTGCAGATCCCAGGCGCTTTGCGCCGGGCACACCACGTCGTAACGCCCCTGCACGATCACACCGGGGATATCGGCGATGCGGTGCGCGTCGCGCAGCAGCTGGTCTTCGACCTCGAAGAAACCGCCGTTGACGAAGTAGTGGTTCTCGATGCGCGCGAACGCCAGTGCGAAGTGTGCGTCTTCATGCCCGGTGACGAAATCATCGTCCACATGCAGGAAGCTGGTCGCGCCTTCCCACACGCTCCACGCCTTGGCCGCGGCCAGACGCGTGGCTTCGTCGTCGCTGGTGAGGCGGCGATGGAAGGCAGACATCAGATCCGCGCGTTCCACCGGCGGAATCGCACTGATGTAATGCTCCCAGGCATCCGGGAACAAGCGGCTGGCGCCTTGCTGATAGAACCATTCCAACTCGAACCGCCGCAGCAGGAAGATGCCGCGCAGGACCAGCTCGGTGACCTGTTGCGGGTGGGTCTGCGCGTAGGCCAGCGCCAAGGTCGAGCCCCAGCTACCGCCGAACACCTGCCAGCGCGCGATACCCAGGTGCGCGCGCAACCGCTCGATATCGGCGACCAGATCCCAGGTGGTGTTGTTCACCAGATCGGCGTGCGGGGTGGAGCGGCCTGCGCCGCGCTGATCGAACAGCACGATGCGGTACTTGGCCGGATCGTGGAAGCGCCGCATCTTGGTGTTGCAACCGCCACCGGGGCCGCCGTGCAGTATCACCACCGGCTTGCCCTGCGGATTGCCGCACTGCTCGAAATACAGGGTGTGGCGGTCGTCGACCTGGAGGGTGCCGTGGTCGTACGGGGTGATCTCGGGATAGAGCGTGCGCATGCGTCGGTCCTGCGGGAAACCGCTAGTGTATCGGCAGCCAGCTGGCGCACGCGGCCGACCCCATGTGATCGGCCGAGCGCACGCGCACGACGATGCGCGACGGCTTGGGACGCGCGAGGGCTTGGAGCGACCAACCAAAACTCCTGCGCTTTCCGCCTGGCCGGTGCGGTCGGCGCTGGAAACGGCAGGTATCCCGCGCATGCCCCCTGTCCTGAGTGCGCAGTGCGCACCCAGCTGGCGAGCGCTTGCCAGGTGTGTCGCCCGCGCTCAGCGCGTCGCGGGCGACCAGCGTCCCACTGTCACCCGGTCGCGCTGCTCCAGATCCTGATGCGTGGCCACCGCATCGAAGCCGCGTGCCACCAGCAGTTCGGCCACCGCCGCGCCCTGGTCCCAACCGTGTTCGAGCAGCAACCAGCCGCCCGGCAGCAGATGCGCAGGCGCATCGGTCACGATCAGGCGGATGTCGTCCAATCCATCGGGGCCGGAAGCCAGCGCACTGGCCGGCTCGTAGCGTAGATCGCCCTCGCCCAGATGCGGGTCGTGCGCAGCGATATACGGCGGATTGCTGGCGATCAGATCGAAACACTCGCCGCTCAAGGGTGCGAACCAACTGCCCAGCCGGCACGCGACATTGTGCAGCTGATGGCTGTGGGCGTTGTGCAGGGCCACCGCCAGCGCCGCTGCACTGGCATCGGTGGCGACCACCTGCGCTTGCGGCCGCTCGCTGGCGATGGCCAGCGCGATGGCGCCGCTGCCGGTCCCCAGATCGGCAACACGGCGGCCCGGCGTGTGATCGATGCGCTCAAGCGCCAACTCGACCAGCGCCTCGGTATCGGCGCGCGGGATCAGCGTGGCCGTGGAGACCGCCAGATCCAGCGTCCAGAACCCCCGCTTGCCGGTCAGGTACGCCACCGGCTCGCCCGCCTGGCGCCGCTGCACCAGCACCTCGAACGCCTGCGCCACGGAATCGACGACCGGATCGCGGCCATGCGCGAACAACCAGGCGCGGTCGCGGCCCAGCGCGTGCAGCAGCAGCGGCTCGGCATCGCGACGGTCGATCCGCGTAGCCGCCAGTCGCAGCAGCTGATCGGCCGGGATGCCGGCGGAATCGTCGCTCATACGGATCATTCACTCGTGCGAAACATCGGCTGACCATTATCGGAGATGGAACGGCCAGCACGTAGAGGCAGATTCTACCTACGATGTCGATAGTCAAAGCCTATCTATTCAATTCCATCAATCGATTTGAGAAATCTATCGATCCTGCCTACCATGGCGACTGCTCCATCCCCCGCCCCCCTTTCATTGCACGAGGAAACTCAATGTCTCTCATCAACACCCAGGTCCAGCCGTTCAAGGCGAATGCGTACCACAACGGCAACTTCATCGAAGTCACCGAGGCCAGCCTGAAGGGCAAGTGGTCGGTGCTGATCTTCATGCCGGCCGCCTTCACCTTCAACTGCCCGACCGAAGTGGAAGACGCCGCCGACAACTATGCCGCGTTCCAGAAGGCAGGCGCCGAGGTGTACATCGTCACCACCGATACGCACTTCTCGCACAAGGTGTGGCACGAGACCTCGCCGGCCGTCGGCAAGTCGCAGTTCCCGTTGATCGGCGACCCGACCCACCAGCTGACCCGCGCCTTCGGCGTGCACATCGAAGAAGAAGGCCTGGCCCTGCGCGGCACCTTCATCATCAACCCGGAAGGCGTCATCAAGACCCTCGAGATCCACGACAACTCGATCGCCCGCGACGTCACCGAGACGCTGCGCAAGCTGACCGCCGCCCAGTTCGTCGCCAACAACCCTGGCCAGGTCTGCCCGGCCAAGTGGAAGGAAGGCGCCAAGACCCTGGCTCCGTCGCTGGACCTGGTCGGCAAGATCTAAACCGACTGTTACTTCCGACCTTTCATCAGGTCGGCGCATCTCCGGCCCAGCATTGGGCCGGGGGTGAACCGGAGCCGGTGCCGGGCTGCACGCCAGCCATCGCCAGCACGCATCCCGACCTCGCGCCGGCTGCGGTTCACCTCCTTCGCTTCCCCGGCGAGCTGTCCTCCCGCAGCGACGTCACGCCCTCCCCTTGCCCATTCCCAGGAGTTTTCCATGTTGGATGCCAACCTCAAGACCCAGCTGACCGCCTACCTGGAACGGGTCACGCGGCCGATCCAGATCAATGCCTCGATCGACGAGAGCACCGGTTCGCGCGACATGCTCGACCTGCTCGAAGACCTGGTGCTGCTGTCGGACAAGATCAGCCTGGACATCCACCGCGACGACAACCAGCGCAAGCCGTCGTTCGCGCTGACCACGCCCGGCCAGGACATCTCGCTGCGCTTTGCCGGCCTGCCGATGGGCCACGAGTTCACCTCGCTGGTGCTGGCGCTACTGCAGGTGGGCGGCCATCCGTCCAAGGCCACCGCCGAGCTGATCGAGCAGGTGCAGCACCTGGATGGCGACTATCAGTTCGAAACCTATTTCTCGCTGTCGTGCCAGAACTGCCCGGACGTGGTGCAGGCGCTGAATCTGGCCGCCGTGCTCAACCCGCGCATCAAGCACGTCGCCATCGACGGTGCGCTGTTCCAGGACGAGGTCGCAACCCGCCAGATCATGTCGGTGCCCACCGTTTACTTGAACGGCGAGCTGTTCGACCAGGGCCGCATGACGCTGGAGCAGATCGTCGCCAAGCTCGACACCAATGCGACCAAGCGCGACGCCGCCAGGATCGCGGCCAAGGACGCCTTCGACGTGCTGGTGGTCGGCGGCGGCCCGGCCGGTTCGGCGGCGGCAGTGTATGCCGCACGCAAGGGCATCCGCACCGGCGTGGCTGCCGAACGTTTCGGTGGCCAGGTGCTGGACACCATGTCGATCGAAAACTTCATTTCGGTGCCGGAGACCGAAGGCCCCAAGATGGTCGCCGCACTGGAACAGCATGTGCGCCAGTACGAAGTGGACATCATGAATCTGCAGCGCGCCGAGCAGCTGCTCCCGGCCGGTGCCGATGGCCTGATCGAAATCAAGCTGGCCAATGGCGCCTCGCTCAAGAGCAAGACCGTGATCCTGTCCACCGGCGCCCGCTGGCGGCAGATGAACGTGCCGGGCGAAGATCAGTACAAGAACAAGGGCGTGGCCTATTGCCCGCATTGCGATGGCCCGCTGTTCAAGGGCAAGCGCGTGGCGGTGATCGGCGGCGGCAATTCGGGCGTGGAAGCGGCGATCGATCTGGCCGGCATCGTGGCGCATGTCACGCTGGTGGAATTCGACGACAAGCTACGCGCCGACGAAGTGCTGCAACGCAAGCTGCGTAGCCTGCACAACGTGCGCATCATCACCAGCGCGCAGACCACCGAAGTGCTCGGCGATGGGCAAAAAGTCACCGGTCTGGTCTACAAGGACCGCACCGGCGGCGACATCCAGCACGTCGATCTGGAAGGCGTGTTCGTGCAGATCGGCCTGCTGCCCAACACCGAATTCCTCAAGGGAACGGTAGCGTTGTCGCCGCGCGGCGAAATCATCGTCGACGACCGTGGGCAGACCGATGTGCCGGGTGTGTTCGCCGCAGGCGACGCCACCACCGTGCCGTACAAGCAGATCGTGATCGCAATGGGCGAAGGTTCCAAGGCCGCGTTGAGCGCATTCGATTTCCTGATCCGCTCCAGCGCACCGGTCAGCGCAGAGAACGTGGCCGAAGCTGCGTAAGCGCACGGCGCACGGCCACGCCCGGGCGCCAAGCTCGCACCACGCTCCAGTGGTTAACCTTCACCGCAACGAGGGCTGCTGCACATGAATCTGCGTGACCTGAAATATCTGGTAGCACTTGCCGACCACAAGCACTTCGGTCGTGCAGCCACAGCGTGTTTCGTCAGCCAGCCCACCCTGTCCACCCAGATCAAGAAGCTGGAAGACGAGCTCGGCGTGCCGTTGGTGGAACGTGCGCCGCGCAAGGTGATGTTGACCCCGGCCGGCCGCGAAGCCGCGATGCGCGCGCGCGGCATCGTGGCCGAAGTGGAACAGATGAAGGAAGCCGCGCGGCGTAGCCAGGACCCGGAAGCCGGCACTGTGCGGCTGGGCATTTTTCCCACCTTGGCGCCGTACCTGTTGCCGCATGTGGTGCCGCGTATCCGCGAGCGCTTCCCGCGTCTGGAACTGCTGTTGGTCGAGGAAAAAAGCGACCAGCTCACGCACCAGTTGCGCGAAGGTCGCCTGGATGCCGCACTGCTCGCGCTGCCGTTGCAGGACGAGCAGCTGCATGCCGAATTTCTGTTCGAGGAGCCCTTCGTGCTGGCGGTGCCCGAAGGCCACCCGCTATCGCGCCACGACAGCATGACGCTGGACGATCTGACCGACCAACGGTTGTTGTTGCTGGAAGATGGCCATTGCCTGCGCGAACAGGCGCTGGACGTGTGCCATCTCGCCGGTGCGCTGGAAAAGTCAGAATTTCAGGCCACCAGCCTGGAAACCCTGCGCCAGATGGTGGCGGCCAATGTCGGTGTGACCTTGTTGCCGCTGTTGGCGGTCCAGCCGCCGGTGGCACGCTCTGAGAACATCCGTCTGATCCGCTTCCGCGAAGACAAGCAGCCCAGCCGCCGGATCGCGATGGCCTGGCGCCGCAGCTCGGCCATGACTGCGTTTCTGGAGCAGTTGTCACAGCTGTTCAAGGAATTGCCGGACAGCCTGTTTACGCTGGACCAGCCGACCAACGGCCCCAAGGCGGTTGCGGCCTGAGGATTCGGGAATCGGGAATCGGGAATCGGGAATCGGGAAATCGTTTCACCGCTGCGGTCGCTTCGTGCAATGTGTTTCTCATCTGCTACTGGACATAAGCGGCGCGCGAGCGTCGTTTTTTGTTTAGCTGATGGTTACGATGCGATGCATCTGGCAACACACGGCAGCTGCGACGTCATTGGCCTGCAGGGGAACTGCAACCCCGTCGCTTGTAGCGCGGACGCGCGCGGCAGTGGACTGACGCATGGCCGCGCCTGTCTGCTGCTGTGGCCACGGCCCCTCACGCGCAGTGCCGCGCCAGCCTCGCTCAACACATGCCATGCGCTGCGTCATCTCGCCACGCATTGCGATCAAGCAACGGCGCCCTCATCTGATGAGTGAAGCTCACCATGTCGGCGAGCCGTACTCGTCAAGGAGATCGCCATGACCTCGCCACACCACAGCGGCTTGCCGCCGTCCATTCTGGTTTCCAGCCATGACCTCGCCCGGCTTGAAGCGTTGCTCGAATCCCCCGCCTTCAACAAGCACCCGGCTGCCGCCGCGCTGAGTGACGAACTGGGCCGCGCACGCGTCGTGCCGCCCGATCAGATTCCCGGCGATGTCGTCACCATGTACTCCCGCATCGATTGCGAAGATGAGCTGCATGGCGAACGGCACACGCTCACCCTCGTGTATCCGCATGAGGCCGATGTGCAACATGGTCGCATCTCGGTGCTGGCACCGGTCGGCAGTGCGCTGCTCGGCCTGTCGGTCGGCCAGAGCATCGACTGGCGCACGCCCGACGGACGCGACCTGCGTCTGCGCGTGAGCGCCGTGCACGATCAACATGCATTGGCCGCCGACTGACTTCCCACGCCAGGCGCGCTACCGTAGCGCGCTGCGTCTTATCCACGACCCGTTCCACGATTCGAGAGAACCCGCATGACTGCATCCGCTTCCAAACTTGCCCAGTTGCGTGACTTGTCTGTCGTCGTTGCCGACACCGGCGACTACGACGCCATCAAGCGTCTGAAGCCGGTCGATTGCACCACCAATCCCACGCTGGTCAAGAAGGCGCTGGACCTGCCGGTCTACGCCGACCTGATCGAGCGCGAACTGGCCTGGGGCCGCGAACACGGCGGCGACGACCGCACCGCGACCGTCAACGAAGTGGCCGACCGCCTCACCATCGGCGTGGGCGTCAAGCTGGCCGAACTGGTCCCCGGCCGCGTCTCCACCGAGGTCGATGCCGACCTGGCGCACGACACCCAGGCGACCATCGCCAAGGCGCGCAAGTTCATTGCGATGTACGCCGAGCGTGGCGTGTCCAAGGACAAGATCCTGATCAAGATCGCGGCCACCTGGGAAGGCATCGAAGCGGCCCGCCAGCTGCAGCGCGAAGGCATCGACTGCAACCTCACGCTGATCTTCAACCGTTCGCAGGCGCTGGCCTGTGCAGAGGCCGGCGTATTCCTGATTTCCCCGTTCGTGGGCCGCATCCTGGATTACTACGTCGCCCAGGGCCAGACCCCGGCCAGCATCGACGAAGATCCGGGCGTGGTGTTCGTGCGCACCGTCTACGACGAGTTCAAGCGGCGTGGCTCGGCCACCGTGGTGATGGGCGCCTCGTTCCGCTCCACCGCGCAGATCGAAGCGCTGGCCGGCTGCGATCGCCTGACCATCTCGCCGGACCTGCTGGAGAAGCTCGACGCAGAACACGGCGAGCTGCCGCGCAAGCTGGCGCCCGCGCAAGCCGACAACGCGCAGATCACCCCGATCGACAGCGACCGCTTCGCCACCGACCTGGCGGCAGATCCGATGGCCACCGAAAAACTGGCCAGCGGCATCGATGCCTTCGCCAAGGATCTGCAGGCACTGCGCAAGACCATCACCGACAAGCTCGCCGGCTGATTGCCACACCGCAGTTGCGTCATCCCAACGCCTGCAGCCTGATCGCTGCGGGCGTTGTCGTTTCCGTCGATGACCGCAGCCATCGCGTGCGGCCATGGAGACGCGACGCTGCCAGGCCACATCACGACGATTGCGCTGGTCATCGTGTCCGGTGCTGCGCATAGGCACCCGCCAGCACTGATGCGCTGGCGCCGTGCATGGCATCACCCTGCCGACCGACATGCATGCCGTGGAGCTCCCGCCCCACGGCTCGATACCGTTCTCCACAATACGCTCACAATCGCCGCCCGCGCACTGCCTAGAATCCGGGTTCCTCAACTGGCGTAGCGGACAATGGCAAACATTGCAGTGGTGATGGCGGACGGCGTGGCCGATTGGGAAATTGGCGTCGTCCTGCCAGCGGCGCGCGAGTGGTTCGGCGACCAGGTCGCCATTGCCAGCATCGACGGCCAGCCGGTGAAGTCGATCGGTGGGCTGCGCATCGTGCCGGAATTTGCACTTTCGGATCTGGCGCCATTGGAGGCCGATCTGTGGATCCTGCCCGGCAGCGAACGCTGGCAAGCCGGCGAGATTCCAGGCCTGAGCGGTCTGTTGGTCGAGCGCGTGCAACATCAGCGTCCGGTCGCAGCGATCTGCGGCGCCACCATCGCCTTCGCCTATGCCGGCTTGCTGGACGAACGCGCGCACACCAGCAACTCGCAGGCCTTCTTGCAGGAACACGTGGTGCCGTACGCGGGCGCTGCGCAATACCGGCACGAAAAGGTCGTGACCGCCGATTGCGTGATCACCGCACCCGGCACCAGTCCGGTCGGTTTTGCGCTGGCCTGCATGCGCGTGCTGCACCCGGAACGCACCGACATGCTCGCCCAGTTGCGCGGCATGTTCGCTGGCGAGTTCGTCTGATCCAACCGATTCAAGCACGCCGAGCTGATTGGCTGCACTGACTCGATGGCAGTGATTCGCTGAGCCAGTTCGTCTCTCAGCCATACGCGGCAGCGCCGGCGCGTGTTGCGCACGCCGCATGAAAAAAGATGGCGACGTTGTCTCCAACGTCGCCATTCAAGTTGCCTGGCATGCACTCCCATGCGCTGCCTGATCGTGATAACGCTGCCGGTCACTGTCTGCCGTTGGTGCGCCGCCACGATCACGTGGATGCCAGCGCATCAACCCGGCACGCCTTTCCGTCAGGCATCCAGCCCGATCGGGCAGCTCACTCCCGTTCCGCCAAGCCCGCAATAGCCATTGGGATGCTTGGCGAGATATTGCTGGTGCTCGTCTTCGGCGTAGTAGAACGTGGGTGCCGGAAAACGGATCTCCGTGGTGATGGCGCCATATCCGGCCGCATCCAGCTGCTGCTGGTACGCATCGCGGCTGGCGAGCGCAGCCTCGTAGTGCGCCTGTGTCGTGCAATAGATCGCCGAGCGGTATTGGCTGCCGACGTCGTTCCCTTGCTGCATGCCCTGGGTGGGGTCGTGGCTTTCCCAGAACGTGCGCAGCAATTGCGCGAACGACACCGACTGTTCGTCGAAAACCACCAACACCGCTTCGGTATGACCGGTCTGCCCGGAGCACACCTCGCCATACGTGGCGTTCGGCGTTTCGCCGCCGGCATAGCCCACCGCCGTGGTGTACACCCCGGGCACGTTCCAGAACTTGCGTTCCGCGCCCCAGAAACAGCCGAGCCCGAATTGCACCTGGCCCAGCCCGGTGAACTCCCCGCGCAACGGGTGGCCGTTGATCAGGTGCGTGTTGTGCAGCGGCAGCGCTTGCTCGCGTCCCGGTAATGCTTCGCCCGGACGTGGCATGCGTTGCTTGAAGGCGCCGATTCCCAGCATGGTGCAACTCCGCAATCGTGAGGATTGCCTGCTGGATGGCGCCGGCCATAGCGGCTTTCAAGCCGCTATGGCCAATAACGCATTACTTCTTGGTCACCGCCGCAGTGGCGGTCTCCACTTCCGGCATCGCCGAGCTGTGGTGGTTGATGATCAGCCACTTGCCGTCGCGCTTTTCGTAGACGAAGGAATAGCGCGCCTGCACCTGGCTCTTCTTGCCGTCCTTGTCGGTCAACGTGAAGGTGTAGACGCCGGCGTCCACGGCGCTGTCGTCATCGAGCAGGCGCACGGTGCGGTAGTTGACGACGCCCTGCGGCTTCTTGGTCAAGAACATCTCGAAGTATTGCTCGATCTGCTCGCGCGAGGCGCGCACCTGGTTGGAGACCGTCGGCAGCAACACGCCGTCCGGGGCGTACAGGTCGGCCACCTTGTGCGGGTTGCCGGTCGCCAGGGCGGCATTCCAGGTATCGAACAGCGCGGCGACTTCGCGCGCTTCGCCGCTGGGCGGCAGCGTGGCCTTGTCGGTGTAGTGCATCACGCCACCTGCCAGCGCCGGGGTGGCGGCCAGGGCCAGGAACAGAGAGAAGAGGGTGCGACGCATGGGGAATCTCCGTGTGGTTGTTGGGTGCCTCATCGGGCGAGCTCAGTATCGAAATCAGACAGCCCCAACAATTCTGCCGAGTGGCATATACTCAAATATGCTGATCGGCGTAGATAGAACCCATGGAAACCCCTACCAATGCTGGCGATTGGCGCTTGACACTACGCCGCGAGGCGTCCGACAGCGCGCGCTGGCAGGCGCTCTGGGAAGCGGCGGTGGCGCTGCGCCAGACGCAGACCCCGGAGCTGGCCTGCGATGCGGTGCTGGGACGCGTGCTGTTGCTGCTGGGCCTGGAACATGGCGCGGTGCTGGCGCAGCGCGGGCCACGCGTGCAGGTGCTGGCCAGCCGAGGCCAGGCGCTGCCACCTGGCGCCAGCGCGGCCGGCGACAGCCACGAAGCGGCCTGGCTGCTGCCACCGCGCCCGGCCGATATCCGCGAGGCCAGGGTGCCGATCCATGCGCTGGGCAGCACCCACGGCATGCTGTGCGTGGCCTGGAACGACAACCGCCCCGCTCCCGGCAACGACGATGTGCAGGCGCTGCAAGCTTTCGCATTGCTGCTGCCGGCGATGGTGGCCGAGCCGGCCAGACCGCTCGCCTCGCGTCGCCGCAAACCGCTGCAGGACAACCGCCTCAACGCATTGAGCAAACGCGAAAAACAGGTACTGTCGTTGCTGCCGCGCGGGCTGACCAATGCCACGCTTGCAGCTGAACTGGGGATTTCTCCCGGCACGGTGAAAGTGCATGTGGAGCGAATCCTGCAGAAACTTGAGGTAAAAGATCGCACCCAGGCTGCGGTGTACGCAGTGCAAGCCGGACTCGCGTTATGAATGCATTGGCGGTGCGTTGGAACGATTGGCCGATCACCCGCAAGAGCCTGGCGGTGGTGACCCTGCCATTGCTGCTGCTGGCGGTCGCGCTGATGGCGATCTACAGCGTGGAGCGGCAGAACATCGCTGCCGAAAACGATGTGCGGCAGACGCTGGAAGTGCTGAGCGATCTGTACGAAGCGCATGCGCTGCTGGCCGAAACCGCCGCCGGCGTGCGCGGTTATCGGCTGGTACGCCGCGATGAGTTCCTCACCCCGTATCGCGATGCCGAGCCGCGCCTGCAACAGGTGACAGACCGGCTGTCGCAGCGCATCACCGATCCCGGGCAGGCGGCGCGTTACGCGCGCATCAAGCCCTTGTTCGCCGAAAAGATGCAGGGGTGGCGCCGTTTGCTGGCGCCGGACCTGAGCCGCGAAGAAGAGATCCGCCAGCTGTGGGACGGCAAATACAAGCTCGATATCCTGCGCGCCGAACTGCGCGAACTGCGCAATTACGAAACCGCGCAATTGCAGGTCCGTACCGCCAAGGCGCAGGCATTGCGTCAGCGCAACCTCATCATCACCTTGAGCGCGGCGATGCTTGGCGGGCTGGGCGCGGTCTTTGCGGTGGCGTGGTTCGCCTCGGCATTGTCCGGGCGCCTGCGCACCCTGGCCGCCAACGCCGATCGGCTGGGCGAAGGCCTGCCGTTGGCGCCGCAACCGCGTGCCGGCGATGAGCTGGGCCAGGTCGGTCAGCGCCTGGCGCAGGCCAGCGAACTGCTTGCCGCACGTGCCGCCGAAGCGCAATTGGCGCGGCGCGAGGCGGAAACCGCCAACCGCGCAAAGACCGAGTTCCTGTCGCGCAGCAGCCACGAACTCCGCACGCCGCTCAACGCGATTCTGGGCTACGCGCAGGTGCTGGAAATGGATCTGCCAGAACCCGGTCCCCGCCGCCATCTGCAGCACATCCTCGGCGCCGGCCGGCACTTGTTGGGACTCATCACCGAGCTGCTGGACATCGCGCGCATCGAAGCAGACCAGCTGGATCTGAGCCCGGAACCGATCCTGGTGCGTGCGGCCGTCCACGAGGCCTTGGGCCTGATCGCTCCCGACGCGGACAAGCACGGTATCGCGCTGCAGCCCGCCGCCATCGACGGGCCGTGGACGGTGCGCGCCGACGTGCAACGGCTGCGTCAGGTATTGCTCAACCTGCTGTCGAACGCGGTCAAGTTCAATCGCACCGGCGGCCAGGTGCAGGTAAGCGCGCTGCCGGATGGCGAGCAGATACGCATCACGGTGGCAGACCAGGGCGCGGGCCTGACGCCCGCGCAGATCGAGCGGCTGTTCACGCCGTTCGAGCGACTGGGTGCGGAGCGTTCGGCGGTGGAAGGCACCGGTCTGGGCCTGGCACTGAGCAAGCGGCTGATCGAGGCGATGGGTGGGCGCATCGGCGTGGACAGCAGCCCTGAAGGCGCTCGTTTCTGGATAGAGCTCCCGCAAGGCGAACCGCAACGCAGCGAACCGGCACGCACCATCGTGCAGCCGCATAACGCTGGCAGCGGCGTGTGCCGGTTGCTGAGCATCGAAGACAACCCCTCCAACCAGGCCTTGATCCGCACGCTCAGCGAACGCCGCCCGCAATGGCAATTGCTGGAAGCGGCCAGTCTGGCGCAGGCGCGCGCATCGCTGCAGCAAAGCGTGCCGGATCTGATCCTGCTGGATCTGCATCTGAGCGACGGCAGCGGCGAAGAATTGCTGCGTGAGTTGCAGGCGCAGCCAGCCACGGCTTCAGTGCCGGTGGTGGTGATCAGCGCCGATGCCACCACGGCGACGCTGGCGCGCGTCGGCAACCAGGGCGTGCGCGCGTATCTGACCAAACCGCTGGACGTGGCGGAATTCTTTACGGTGATCGACAGGCTGCTGGCATGACACGCGACGATATCCTCGGCTCCCGCATCCTCATCGTCGACGACGAGCCGGCCAACGTGCGGCTACTCGAAGACCTGCTGCAGCGCGAAGGCTTCCAGCAGGTCATCGCCACCACCGACCCGCAGCGGGTGATGGGGCTGGTGTCGGCATTCGCGCCGGATCTGATCCTGCTGGATCTGAAGATGCCGGAGCTGGACGGTTACGCGCTGCTGGAACAACTGGCGCGGCTGTCCGATCCCGGCCACTTCCTGCCGGTGATCGTCCTCACCGCCGACCCCAGCCGCAGCGCGCGCCATCGCGCATTAGGCCTGGGCGCCAAGGATTTTTTGACCAAGCCGCTGGACACCTTCGAGGTCGCATTGCGGGTCTGGAACGTGGCCGAAACCACCGTCCTGTTCAAACGCCTGCGTGCATTGGCCGCGCCGAATGCCGCGCCGCCAGGATGGCGTCAGCAAGGTTAGGGTGTCGAACGGCCGGTCCGTGATATGGCTGCAGGGTTCCTGTGCGCCCACCACCGCGGGAGACGCCGCAAGTACCTGCTTGCAGGCTCCTGTGCGGCATCCATACCGCATCAGGTTCCGCCACGGCGGGCGGGCAAGGAGCAGCAAAACGTGTCGCTGTGCTTGCACGCATTGCATGACATGACATGCCATGTGTTGGAGAGCGGTGCGTCCGACCAGCTTCCCAACACAACGCGGTCAACAGACCGGCTTTCAATGAAGCGACCAACGGACGTTCTGGTGCGGTGTCCTCGCCGCTTGCGGGCCCCTGTGGCGGCATGAATGCCGCCACAGGGGCCCGCATGGACGGATTCACCGCGTGTCCCGCAAGCGGTGAGGGCATCGCGCCCTCGACCAACGCGCCCAGAAGCTCTCCAGATGACGCCAAGGGCAGCCCAAAAACGGAAGACACAATCGCTCGCTACGTTCCGATAACCGCTGTAAACCTCACACCGCCCGCGTCACCTCGCCACACAATCCGATCTCTGCAAGCACCGCCTGCGCCCGGCTCAGGTGCAGGTCGGCCACGCAGACCTGCAGCACGCCGAACGCGGGCAATTCCCCCCGCACCGCCCAATAGCGACTCGCCAAACACGAAGGCGGTGATGCCGGCATCTTCCAGCGCATGTTTGGCCAGGTGCGCGTCGATGATGTGACTGGCGCGATAAGCGATCTGCATGTCAGCCGCGCTCCAGACGTTCGCGCTCGGCGCCCTGCTTCCACTCCCGCAGTGCCGGCAGCGCATCCAGTGCGGCCAGGTAATCGCCAGCAGCCTCGAACAACGGCACACCATAGCTGGCAAAGCGCAACGCAACCGGGGCGAACATCGCATCGACAATGCCGAAATCGCCACACAGGAACTGCCCCGCATGCCCATGCTCGGCACGCAGGCTGGCCCACAACGCCTGGATGCGGGTGATATCGCGCTCGGCCGCCGCGTCCCAATGCGCGGGGCCGGGCACACGGGCCAGGTTCATCGGCAGCTGGCTGCGCAGGGCGGCAAAGCCCGAATGCATCTCCGCTGCGGCAGCGCGCGCCTGCGCCCGCACGGCCGGATCGGCCGGCCAGCCGCGCCCATCGAGCCAGCGTTCGTTGGCGTATTCGCAGATCGCCAGCGAATCCCAGATATGCAGGGTGTCGTCCCACAGCGCCGGCACCTGCCGGGTCGGCGAATAACCGGCGATGCGCGCCTGGAATTGCGGCGTATCCAACGGCAGCGCGATCTCTTCGAACGGCACCTGGAAGTGTCGCAGCAGCAGCCACGGCCGCAACGACCAGGAGGACAGGGTCTTGTCGCCAATCACCAGGCGGGGCAAAGGCATGCGCTGCTCGCTGCAGAGGGTCGGCGCAGCGTACGCGTCGGGGCCGGCGACCGCCAGCAGTGGCCGATCGGGCGCTGACAGCGCCACCTCACCCACCGGCGCGACCGAGGCCGCGACCGCGTCACCGACAGTCACACTTTGCAGCCAATCGCTGCCTTGATGATGCCCGTGGCACCACTGGATGGCGTTGGTGGCACTGGCCAAAGGGCCTGCTGGTGCTTCAATCCACAGTAAAAAGCACCAGCCGAGCGCGCAACGCCCGCCACCGCCTACCCCTAAACCGGCGCCACCGCCTAAACTTGCGGTTTACCTAATGCTGATGCGCGCATGTCCGAGACCCTAGCCACCGACGCCACCGCCCCGGCGGAGAAGAAAGACTTCATCCGCCAGATCGTCCGCGAGGATCTGGCCAGCGGCAAGCACACGGTCATCCGCACCCGCTTCCCGCCCGAGCCCAACGGCTACCTGCACATCGGCCACGCCAAGGCGATCTGCCTGGATTTCGGCCTGGCGGCCGAGTTCGGCGGGCTGTGCAACCTGCGCCTGGACGACACCAACCCGGCCAAGGAAGACCCCGAGTTCGTGGTCGCCATCCAGGACGACGTCCGCTGGCTGGGCTTTGAATGGGCGCAGCTGCGCCACGCATCGGACTATTTCGAGGTGTATTACCTGGCTGCGGAGAAACTGATCCGCGACGGTCACGCCTTTGTCTGCGATCTGTCCGCCGAGCAGGTACGCGAGTATCGCGGCACGCTGACCGAGCCCGGCCGCCATTCGCCGTTCCGCGAACGCAGCGTCGAGGAAAACCTGGATCTGTTCCGGCGCATGCGTGCCGGCGAATTCCCCGATGGCGCGCGTACGCTGCGCGCCAGGATCGACATGGCCAGCGGCAACATCAACCTGCGCGACCCGGCGCTGTACCGCATCAAGCATGTCGAACATCAGAACACCGGCAACGCCTGGCCGATCTACCCGATGTACGACTTCGCGCATTCGCTGGGCGATGCGGTGGAAGGCATCACCCATTCGTTGTGCACGCTGGAATTCGAAGACCACCGCCCGCTGTACGACTGGTGCGTGGACAAGGTGGACCTGGCCGGGCATCCGCAGCTGCTGCAGCCGCTGCTGGACAAAGGCCTGCCACGCGAGGCCGCCAAGCCGCGCCAGATCGAGTTCTCGCGCCTGAACATCAACTACACGGTGATGAGCAAGCGCAAGCTCACCGCGCTGGTGGAAGAGCGGCTGGTGGACGGCTGGGACGACCCGCGCATGTACACGCTGCAGGGCCTGCGCCGGCGCGGCTACACGCCGGCGGCAATGCGCTTGTTCGTGGACCGCGTCGGCATCAGCAAGCAGAACTCGCTGATCGATTTTTCGGTGCTGGAAGGCTGCCTGCGCGAGGATCTGGATGCGGCTGCGGCACGCCGCATGGCGGTGATCGACCCGCTCAAGCTGGTGCTGACCAATCTGCCGGAAGGCCATCGCGAAACGCTGAGTTTTTCCAACCATCCCAAGGACGAGAGCTTCGGGACGCGCGAGGTGCCGTTCTCGCGCGAGCTGTGGATCGATCGCGAGGATTTTGCCGAGGTTCCGCCCAAGGGCTGGAAGCGTCTGGTGCCCGGTGGCGAGATCCGCCTGCGCGGCGCCGGCATTGCGCGCGTGGACGAGGTGATCAAGAACGCTGCGGGCGAGATCGTCGAGCTGCGTGGCTGGCTGGATCCGGAATCGCGCCCGGGCATGGAAGGCGCCAATCGCAAGGTCAAGGGCACCATCCACTGGGTCAGCGCCGCGCATGCGGTGGAAGCGGAAATCCGCCTGTATGACCGCCTGTTCTCGGTGGAAAAGCCCGACGATGAGTCCGAAGGCAAGACCTACCGCGACTATCTCAACCCCGAGTCCAAGCGCAGCGTGCGCGGCTATGTGGAGCCGAGCGCAGCGCAGGCCGTGCCCGAGCAATCGTTCCAGTTCGAGCGCACCGGCTATTTCGTCGCCGATCGCCGCGACCACAGCGCCGCCACGCCGGTGTTCAATCGCAGCGTGACCCTGCGCGACACCTGGGCCAAGTGAGCTCGGGGATGCAGCCGATGCTGGCCATCGGCTGCGGCTACGGGACGGCCGCAGTGATGCGCATGCGGCCATCGCCGCGCTGATGGCCACTGCGTCTGTGATACGCACTGCATCAGGGAACGTCAGAGCAGGATATCTTCGGAGTTGATGCATAAACGCAACGGAGCCTGCTGCAGCATGTCATTGCATGCTGCACGGCATGAAGGAGCGGCACGATGCGTGAGCGCCTGATGGTCGGCGCCGCCTGTGGAATCGGCGCAGGCGCCTTATGGGGACTGGTGTTCCTGGCACCCTTGTTGCTGGCGACGTTTACGCCGCTGCAACTGGCCGTTGCGCGCTATCTGTCCTACGGCGCGGTGGCCGCACTGGTGTTGGCGCCACGTGCACGCCAGACCGCGGCGCGGCTGGGTCGCGCGGAATGGTGGGCGCTGGTGCGCCTGAGCCTGCTGGGCAACCTGATCTATTACGTGTTGCTGGGCAGTGCGGTGCAGTGGGCCGGCAGCGCGGCCACTGCGTTGATCATCGGCCTGTTGCCGGTCGTGGTCACCGTGATCGGCACGCGTGCCGCAGGCGCGCTGCAATTGCGGCGCCTGGCGCCGCCGTGCCTGTTGTGCGTGATCGGCGTGGTACTGGTCGCGCTGGATACCTTGCAGCACGACACCGGCCAACACGCCAGCGATCGCCTAACCCGCATCGCCGGTTTGCTGTGTGCGGGCGGTGCATTGGTGTCATGGTCGGCCTATTCCATCGCCAATGCACGCTGGCTCCGGCGGCGCCCGGACCTGTCGGGCGGCGACTGGTCGTTGCTGACCGGCGTGGTCACCGGCGCAGTGGCGCTGCTGCTGGCGCCGGCCGCGCTGATCGGCAGCGCGACCCATGCACCGATCGCATGGGCCGGTTTCTGGGGGATTTCACTGCTACTGGGCATCCTGGCCTCGGTGATCGGCAACGCGCTGTGGAACCGCGCCAGCCGCGCGCTACCGCTGACCCTGGTCGGGCAGATGATCGTGTTCGAAACGATTTTCGCTCTGCTGTACGGCTTTGCCTGGGAGATGCGCCTGCCCACGCCGCTGGAGTTGGCTGCCATCGCCTGCCTGCTGGTCGGCGTATTGTGGTGCGCAGCGCTGCATACGGAAGCCAAGTGACCTCGGCGACGACAACCGCAAGACAGTCCACCGAACCACCAACGGTGGCGGCGAGGAGCATAGACCGGCACCTAAACCGCAGACGTTTGGCCTGAAGCAGTAGCGAGGGCGAGGACACCGCACCAGAACGTCCACTGGTCGCTTCATTGAAAGCCGGTCTGTTGATCGCGTTGTGGTGGGAAGCTGGTCGAATGCACCGCTCTGCAAAACAATGCCAGTCATGCCTTGCGTGCAACCCTGCACACCGACACTCCGGGCTGGCACTTGCCCGCCCACCGTTGCCGGGCCTGATGCGGCATGGATGCCGCATCAGCGCCTCCCATGGATGGATTCATCGCGTATCCCGCAAGGGTGGACGGGCAAAAGCACTGCAGCCAAATCACGGACCAGCCACTCGCCCACCGCTCCGTCCCCAATCGCCCAGTCACCACGTGCCTGAGCCAGAGCGCGGAGATCCAGGCGAAGCATCGATAACCGCACCGTCCCTCGCCGCACTCCGCGCATCAGGGGCTTACCATGGCCGCTCACATGTCCTGATCGGAGCAGCCGCATGTCCCGTCTTTTGTCCTGGTGTCTGAGCAGCCTGTTGGTGATGGCGTGTCTTGTCTCGATCGGCTGTGTGGCCGCGCCACCAACCGAAGCGGCCACGCCGCCTCCGGCGACCGGCTCGGCGACGGGCAAGCCGATCACCGTCACCACCACCTGTCGCACCGATGCCGATTGCACGGTGAAGAACGTCGGCAACTGCTGCGGCGCGTTTCCGGCCTGCGTCAACGTCGACAGCGCTACCGATCCCAAGGGCGTGATGGCGCAGTGCCAGGCCAGCGGCATGATGAGCGTATGCGGCTTCCGCGAGATCAGCGCCTGTCAGTGCGTGGCCGGGCAATGTGCCGCAAAGGACGCCCAGGCCGATACACTGCGCCCCGCTCCCCCCTCTACAGAAATGGTCCACTGATGCTCAACGCGCAAGTCCACCTCACCCTGCCCGACTGGATCCACGCGCATGTCGACGACAGCCGCGCCTATCCCAGCGACGAAGACAAGGTGGCGCTGGCGATCGAGCTGGCGCGGATGAATGTGCAGGAGCGCAGCGGCGGCCCGTTCGGTGCGGTGGTGTTCGGCCCGGACCACCGCATCATCTCCGCAGCGGTCAATCGCGTGGTGCCGCAGACCACCTCGCTGGCGCATGCGGAAAACATGGCCTACATGCTCGCGCAGCAGCGCCTGCAGACGCCGCGTTTGAACGCCGTACTGTCGCCGGTCACATTGGCTACTTCCGCGCAGCCGTGTTGCCAATGCTATGGCGCCACGGTGTGGGCAGGCATCGACCGGCTGCTGATCGGCGCGCGCGCCGAAGACGTGATGGCCTTGACCGAATTCGACGAAGGCCCGTTGCCTGCCGATTGGGTGGGCGAACTCACCCGTCGTGGCATCGAGGTGGTGCGCGACGTGCAGCGCGAGCAGGCCTGTGCCGTGCTGCGCAACTATGGCGAGGGCGGCGGTGACCAGTACTGATCTGCAACGCATCGATCTTGCACGTCAGGCGCTGCAATGAGCGGCCTGCTGTGTTATTGCCGCCAGGGCTTCGAGCCGGAACTAGCCGCAGAATTGAGCGCGCGCGCCGCATTCGTCGGCATCGCCGGCTATGCACGCACGCAGCGCAACGACGGCCATGTGCTGTTCGTCTGCGAGGAGGCCGCCCAACTGGCGGCCAAGCTGCACTGGCGCGAGTTGATTTTTGCACGGCAAAAATTGGTGGTGATTGCCGAACTGAAGGGCATCGACCCCAAGGACCGCATCACGCCGATCCTGGCAGCACTGGAAGGGCAGCCACGCTTCGGCGACCTGTGGGTGGAGCACCCGGATTCGGATGCTGGCAAGCCGCTGGCAGGGCTGGCACGCAGTTTCGGCAACGCCTTGCGTCCGGCCTTGCGCAAGGCCGGCCTGCTCACTGACAAACCGCAGCCGCGCCAGGCACGTCTGCATATCTGCTTTCTCGATGGCGACCATGCCTTGCTGGCAGTGGCCGACAGTGCCGACAGCGCGCCGTGGCCGTTGGGCATTCCGCGTTTGAAGCTGTTGCCGGAGGCGCCATCGCGCTCGGCGCTCAAGCTCGACGAAGCCTTGCTCACCCTGCTCACACCGGAAGAGCGCGAAACGCTGGTCAAGCCCGGCATGCGCGCAGCCGATCTGGGTGCCGCACCGGGCGGCTGGACCTGGGTACTCACCCGCCAGCATGTGCACGTCACCAGCGTCGACAACGGCCCGTTACGCGAGCATGTGCTGGAAACCGGCCTGGTCGAACATCTGCGCGCCGACGGCTTTCACTGGAAACCGGCGCAACCGCTCGACTGGATGGTGTGCGACATGGTCGAGCAACCGCGCCGCGTCGCCGAGCGCATGGCCACCTGGATCCGCGAAGGCTGGTGCCGCCATACCATCTTCAACCTCAAGCTGCCGATGAAAAAGCGCTGGGACGAAACCCGCTTGTGCCTGGACCTGTTCGAACAGCATGCCGAGAAATCGCTGATCGTGCGTGCCAAGCAGCTGTATCACGATCGCGAAGAGATCACCGTGCTGGCGATGCGGGATTAAGAGCAGCTAACAAAACCTGGCGAGCGAGCGCCTGTCAGTGAGTGCAGTGGTTTTGTCGGCCGTATCTTGGTGGATGCAGTCAGAAGTCCAGATCAAACACTGAGTGGGTCGAATGCGCGGTGCCCTCACCGCTCGCGGGACACGCCGTGAATCCATCCCTGGAGGCTCGGTGGCGGCATCCATGCCGCCACACGGTCCCGCCAGCGGCGAGGACACCGCACCAGAGACTCCGCTGGTTGCTGTGTTTAAACCCATGCATGCCGACCATCTCGACTGGTCCTTGCCCGCCCAGCGTCGCGGGACCTTACGCGGCATGGATGCCGCGTAAGAGCTTACAAGGACGTACTTGCAGCGTGTCCCGCGACGCTGGGCGGGCAAGGGCCCTGCAGCCAGGCCGCAGATCAGCCGGCCTGCAGTAGGCTAACGCGAAGTCGTTTTGTTAGCCGCTCTAAGGAGCGGGGAATCGGGAATCGGGAGTCGGGAATCGGGATTGGGGAATCGGGGAAGCGGCTGCTCGAGCGGTGGCAGGATCTGGGTGCTGGCGCGCAGTAGCGACCGTCCGGCGCAGTTGCGTGGGCCGCTATGACATTGGACTGCACGTTCTGCTCGTATGTTGTGCTGCTCGTGCGTCATGGCGGCAAGCTGATTTGAGTCAGCCTGTGCCTTCAGCTTAAAGCGGTTGGCGGCCGAGCAGTCGTCAGGCGGGTGCGGGCAGTAACGAGGAACCAAGGTGTACGCGTGGTACATACCGATTCCAAGCGCCGGCTGCGCCTGCCTGACGGATGCGCAGTCGTTTTACTGGCCGCGCTTGGCCGGCCCGCACCGCTGATCGCCGGAGCGGGCCAAGATCACAGCACGATCCGCTTGCTGCCCTCGCGCGCCGAGCGGTAGATCGCATCGACGATGCGGATGTCGCGCAGACCTTCCTCGCCGGGCGCACGCAGCGGCGTGCCGTTGATGATTGCCAGCGCGTCTTCGTCCATTTGCAGCGCTTGCTGGTGCTGCACCTTGACATCGAACAACCGCCCGTCGCTGGCCTTGCCAGTCACGCCCTGATAACTCTGGAACGGCTCCAGCTCGTACCAGCCGCGTTCGCATTCGGCGCGCAGCACATTCATGTTCTTGCCGAAGCTGGTCTTGCATGCGGCGCGCACCGCATTCGGAAATTCCAGGGTGAAGTCCATATGCTCGTCGACTTCGTCGAACAGGTCGGGACGATCGGTCCACCGCTTGGCGGTCACCGCCAACGGCTCGGCACCGACCGTGTAGCGTGCGGCATTGAGCGGATACACGCCCATGTCGTACATCGCGCCACCACCGAATTGCGAGCGCAGACGCCACGGACGATCGGCCTTGCTGGTGCCCTGATATCCCCTGTAACCAGCCTCGGCACGCACACGCTGCAGTGCGCCGAACGGTTTTTCGCTTGCCATCGCAATCAGGCGGCGCGTATTAGGCTCGTGCTGCATGCGGTAACCGATCGTCAGCGCCACCTTGTTGCGCTTGCATGCCGCGATCATGGCTTCGCATTCGCCGGCATGCATCGCCATCGGCTTTTCGCACCAGACATGCTTGCCGGCAGCCGCCGCGCGCAAGGTCAGCGGCGCATGCAGCGAGGTCGGGGTGACGATGTACACCACATCGATCTCATCGTTGTCGGCAATGCGATCGAAGGTTTCGTAGTTGTAGACATTGCGATCGGCAATGCCGTACTTGGCCTGCCATTGCGGAATCTTCGCCGGGGTGCCGGTGACGATACCGGCCAGCTTGCAATGCTTGGTCAATGCCAGGCCCGGTGCGAGTTGCTCGCTGGCATAGCTGCCCAGTCCGACCAGTGCCACATTGAGCGGCTTGCCAGGCTTCTTTTTCGGCAATGCCCAGGCAGGTGCCGCGAGCAGGACGCCTGCACCACCGAAAGCGGTAAGCAAACGACGACGTGTGATCGATTCCACGGACATGCAAAACCTCCATCGCGGGACTGGGCCAATGCTGCCCGGGCACCTTACTTGATCGTGCGTGATCGCCGCCATGCGCAGTGCGCACGTTCTGGCACACTGCGAACGACCCCATCTGGAGCATGTCGCATGATTGCTGTTGTCCGCCCGCACCTGCTGTCATTTGCGCTGCTGTTGTCCAGCTCGCCGGCGACCGCGGCCGATGCGGCATTCGTTGCGCGCGACCTGATCGGCGATGGCGCATTCACCCACAACGCCGAAGGCCCAGCAGCCGGACCGGATGGCGCCATCTACGCGGTGAATCTGGGCAAGGACGGCACCATCGCACGGATCGCCCTGCACGCCGACGGCAGCGCGAAGGCCGAGGTCTTTGTGACCTTGCCAGAAGGCAGCACCGGCAACGGCATCCGCTTCCGCAATGGGGTGATGTACGTGGCCGATTACACCGGCCACAAGATTCTGCAGGTCAACATGCAAACGCGCGCGGTGAGCACCTTCGCCTCGCTACCGGAGGCCGATGGTCCCAACGATCTGGCGGTCGCACCCGATGGCAGCTTCTATGCAAGCGACCCGAACTGGAAGGACAACAGCGGCCGCCTGTGGCACATCAGCGGCGATGGCGCCGTGCAGTTGCTGGAGTCAGGCATGACCACGCCCAACGGCCTGGACGTCAGCCCCGATGGCAAGCATCTCTACGTCAACGAAAGCGTCTCGCGAAACGTGTGGGTGTACGACCGCGTCGATGGCGGGCTGCGCAACAAACGCCTGCTGATCGCGTTCCCCGATTTCGGCATGGACGGCATGCGCTGCGATGCCGACGGCAATCTCTACATCGCCCGCTACGATGCCGGGCAGATCGCGGTGGTCTCGCCGCAGGGCAAGTTGCTGCGCACGGTGGCGTTGAAAGGGCGCAAGGCCAGCAATGTCGCGTTCGGCGGCAAAGATGGAAAACAGGTGTTCGTGACCCTGCAGGATCGCGGCGCAGTTGAAACGTTCAGGTCCGATCGCCCGGGACGCGAAACCGGACACTGAAACTGCTGCGCGCATCGCAGCGGTTCTCAGGCGGCGCAACAGCGTGCTGGCATCCTGCAGTTCACCCGTGGAGAACTCCCCCAATGCAACCGATCGAACTCAAGGACGCAGCGGCGTTTGGCAATGAATTCCTGCGCCTGACCCTGCTGCAGGGATTCCAATCGCTGACCAAGCGCGACCTGGAATTGCTGATCTTCGTGCTGCTCGAACGCGACGGCGCCATCTCGCGCAACAGTTCCAACGCGATGGTGGCGCTGCAGCTGCGGGTGACCTCGGCCAAGGTCAAGGCCTTGCGGCGCGACGGCTATGCGCGCTGGCGCTCGCTGGTGCCCGAAGAAGGCGATGCGGCGATGCAGCGCATCGTCGCCAACGTGCTCACCGAAGACAATCTGCGCTCCGGCGCCAAACATGTCAGCGAGCGCAGCCGCAAGGAAGGATTTCTTGCAGTGCGCATCGAACATCCCGACGACGCGCAGCAATTCGAGCAGGCCATTCTCGATGTCGGCGCGCTGCCGGTGTACGAGCGCAATCGCGAGGTGGTCGCGGTGCGCTTCGACACGCTGCTGAAGATCGCCGAACGCTGGGGCTATCTGCAGCCCGACCCGCAGGCGGCCATACGCGAACTGCAAAAGCTCACGCCCACTGCCGAAGAAGTGGCGGATCTGTTGAAGAAGGACATCGCGCAGCTGCGCTGGGACGATGTGCGCCGCGCACTCAACAGCCTGGGCGCCAAGGCCGTGGCCAGCACGGCCGAAGGCGGCTTGAAGGGCTTGCTCAAGATCGTGTTTCCCTTCATCCCCGGCTGAGTGGCCTGCAGGGCGACGGCAACGCATCGTCGCCCTGCCAGGTCCAGCGTCGATGCCAATCCCGCTGTTGCCAGCTTGCGCAAGGGATATCGCGCTGCGCCGCATCCACCGCGCGCGGCACCGCAACGTGTCCACACCCTCTATCCTTACCAACTGTTCCACATCAGGGGGATCTGATGACCATCTGCCGTCTCGTAACATGCACCGCACTGCTGCTCGTTTGCGGCCTCGCATCCGCCCAGCAGGCACCCACGCCGGCCAGCAGCGTACCGCTGGTCGATGTGCCCAACGTCATCCGGACCCAGCCACTGTCCAGCGGCGAGGTCACCCATCAGACCCAACTGGAGCGCCCGCGCGGCGAGTCCAGCGTGATCGTGCGGTCGATCCAGCCCAGCAGCGTGGTCGGCAGCTACCGCATTGATTTCCAGGCCATGGACGCGGACGGCGACGGCCGCATCAGCCGTGCCGAAGCCCAGGCCAACCCCGCGCTGGCCGACGAATTCGATGCGCTCGACACCCGCCACAGCGGCTACCTGACCCGCGAGCAGTTGGCCGGCTGGCTGACCCCGTGACCACACCGCTCACCTGAGCGGTAGGCAGGCGCGCCAGCAGGACGCCGGCGTGCACTGCACTTCAGCTTTCAACGCCAACACCTCTTGCAGCGCCCGCTTCGGTCGGCTAGATTGTATTTAACGGATACAATTTGGATGGATCGATGACCGCTCGCCTGGCACTTGCCGCAGACCTCGGCTACCAACTGCAACTGGCCGCCCTGGCGTCCAGCCATGCCGCACGCCAGGAACTGGGTGAGCTGCATCTCACCCCGGCACGCGTCACTGCGCTGATCCACATCCGCGACCAGCCTGGCTGCGACCAGACCGAACTCGGCAACCGCCTGCTGGTCAACCGCGCCGCGGGCATGAAGATCGCCAATGCGCTGGCCGAGCAAGGCCTGATCGAACGTCTGGCCGGCCGCGACCGCCGCAGCAAGGGCCTGTACCTGACCGACCAGGGCCAGCGCACGCTCGAGGTGGCGCAGGCCTGTCTGGCACGGGCCGTCGCGCGCACCTGCACCGGCCTGCAGGCCGTCGAACAGCAAACCCTGCTCCGTCTGCTGTGCAAATTGAACGCCAGCGCCACGCTGGAGCGGACAACCGCGGCAGAGACCGCGTTGACCGAAGACCTCTGATCCCGCAGCCCCGACTTGAAGGAGACGCCGCTTGAACGAGCATGACGTGGTATCGGTTCGCATCGAAAACCGCATTGCCTGGGTGAAGTTCGCACGCCCGGACAAGCGCAACGCGATGAGCCCGGCGCTCAACCGCCGCATGATGGATGTGCTGGACGAGCTGGAATTCGACGACAACGTCGGCGTGCTGGTGCTCGGCGGCGAAGGCACTGCCTGGTCGGCCGGCATGGATCTGAAAGAATACTTCCGCGAAACCGAAGCGCAGGGCCTGCGCGGCGTGCGCCGTTCGCAACGCGAATCCTACGGCTGGTTCCGGCGGCTGCGTTGGTATCAAAAGCCCACCATCGCGATGGTCAACGGCTGGTGCTTCGGTGGCGGCTTCGGCCCGTTGTTCGCCTGCGATCTGGCCATTGCCGCCGATGAAGCGCAGTTCGGTCTGTCGGAGATCAACTGGGGCATCCTGCCGGGCGGCGGCGTGACCAAGGTGGCGGTCGAGCTGCTGTCCATGCGCGATGCGATGTGGATGACGCTCACCGGCGAAATGATCGACGGCAAGAAGGCGGCCGAATGGCGGCTGGTCAACGAAAGCGTCCCGCTGGAACGGCTGGAAGCACGCACGCGCGAAGTGGCCGAACTGTTGTTGCGCAAGAATCCTGTCGCCTTGAAGTACGCCAAGGACGCCGTGCGCCGCGTGGGCACCCTGACCTACGACGAAGCCGAAGATTATCTGGTGCGCATGCAGGAAGCGGCCAACTCGTTCGACAACACGGCCCGCAAGGAAGGCATCCGTCAGTTCATCGACGAGAAGAGCTACAAGCCCGGCCTGGGCGAATACGACCTCACCAAAAACAGCGCTTAAGCACGTCCCATGGCGCCTGAAGCGATGCGTGCAAGCCACGCATCGCTGTCGCTGCCAGTGGTTTTCTGCACCGAGGAGGGAGTATGGAAGCCTTATCCGCAACGCTGCGCGGGATCGCCGCGCGTGGGCCGCTGGGCCTGTTCATCGACGGCCAGTGGCGCGCAAGCACCGGCGATCGCCATCTCGATGTGATTGCCCCGCATACCGAAGAACGCCTGCTGCGCTACACCGAACCATCGCACGCAGATACCGAGGCCGCGGTGGCTGCGGCGCGTGCCGCCTTCGACACCGGCCCCTGGCCGCAGCTGTCGCCTCCCGAGCGCGGGGTGATACTCAAGCGCGTTGCCGACCAACTGCGCGCACGCATGCCGGAGCTGGCCGAAGCCTGGACCGGCCAGGTTGGCGCCACCATCGGTTTCAGCCGTCGCGCCTCGCAGCAGGCACCCGGCCTGTTCGACTACTACGGCGATCTGATCGCCACGCACCCGTTCGTCGAGCCGCGCGCACGCGCCAATGGCGGCCGCGTGCATGTGGTGCAGGAACCAGTCGGCGTGGTTGCGGCGATCACGCCCTGGAATGCGCCGCTGGTCTTGCTCTGTTACAAGGTCGCCGCCGCACTGGCCGCCGGCTGCACGGTGGTGGCCAAGCCCTCGCCGGAGACCCCGATCGATGCGTACATCCTGGCCGAATGCATCAGCGCCGCAGGCGTACCCGATGGCGTGTTCAACCTGTTGCCGGCCGGTCGCGAGGTCGGCGAGCAGCTGATCCGGCATCCTCTTGTCGACAAGGTCAGCTTCACCGGTTCCACCCAGGCCGGGCGACTGATCGGCGTGGCCTGCGCCGAACGCCTGGCGCGGGTCGGGCTGGAGCTTGGCGGCAAATCGGCCGCCATCGTGCTCGAAGACGCCGACCTCTCCAAGGTGCTGCCCAGCCTGGTGCCCTACTCCATGCCGATCACCGGTCAGGTGTGCTTTTCGCTGACCCGTGTGCTGGTGCCGGCGCAACGGCGCGACGAAATCCTGCAGGCGTATTGCGCGGCATTGGGCGCACTCAAGCTCGGCGACCCGTTCGCCGCCGACACCGGCATGGGGCCGCTGGCGCTCGGCCGGCAGCTGGAACGCGTGCAGTCCTATATCGCGCAGGGCAGCGCCGAAGGGGCGCAGTTGGTGATGGGCGGCAACCGCCCGGCGCATTTGCCGCGTGGATTCTTCATCGAGCCGACGGTGTTCGCCAACGTCACGCCGGATATGACCATCGCACGCGAAGAAATCTTCGGCCCGGTGGTGAGCTTCATCGACTATCACGACGAGGCCGATCTGATCGCCAAGGTCAATGCCAGCGACTACGGCTTGCATGGCACCGTCTATGGCGAGGATGTCGATCGCGCGTATCGCATTGCGCGCCGCGTGCGCAGCGGCAGCCATTCGATCAACGGTATGTGGGTGGATATCGAGATGCCGTTCGGCGGCTTCAAGCAGTCCGGCGTGGGCCGCGAAGGCGGCATCGAAGGCCTGCATGCGTTTCTGGAAACCAAGACCATCTATCTCAGTTGAGGTTTACGTCACCAACGACGCGGCGAGCATGCAGGCGTCGCCGCCATGCAGCGCGCTGCGCACCACGGCACGTCATCTGCAGTGGTGCTTCAGCAACGCGTCCGTGAACGCCTGCTGCGGCGTTGCGCACGCGCCTCAACCTTCCTGCCGTCTCTGCCGCACTCACGCCGGTCACTCCCCCACTTTGCATTCGGAAAGACAGCGCCATGCCCATGCCGACCGACTCGATTTCCTTCCATGCCCGCCTCACACCGCAACGGCTTGCCGCACGCGATCTGTTGCTGGAGCAGGAATGGACATATGCCGAGCTGGACACCCTGATCGGCCAGCTCGCCGCCTTGCTGCAGACGCGCGGCTGCGTCGACGGCGAACGGCTGGCGGTGCTGGCCCGCAATTCGGTCTGGCAGGTCGCACTGCATTTTGCCTGTGCACGGGTCGGCGCGATCTATGTGCCGCTCAACTGGCGGCTGAGCGCCACCGAGCTCGACACCTTGCTGCAACGCGCGCAGCCGTATCTGTTACTGGGCGATGACGTCGCGGCCGGACGCGCGCACGTGGACGCCTTGGCCAGCTTCATCGACAGTGCCAAGGCGCTGGCGCCCGCCGAAACGTCGTACATCCCGCCCGAGCGCGTGAGCCTGATCCTGTTTACCTCGGGCACGTCCGGCCAGCCCAAGGGCGTGATGTTGAACGAACAGAATCTGCAGCAGGTGGCGCACAACTTCGGCGTCACCACGCGCGTGGATGGCAACAGCAGCTTCCTGTGCGAGGCGCCGATGTTCCACATCATCGGCCTGGCCACCAATGTGCGGCCGGCGCTGGCGATGGGCGGGTCGATCCAGGTCTCGAGCGGCTTCGAACCGAAGCGGACATTGAGCTGGCTCGGCAATCCGGCGCTGGGCATTACCCACTATGTCGGCGTGCCGCAGATGATGCAGGCGTTCCGCAGCCAGCCCGGTTTTGATCCGGCCACGCTGCGTCATCTCACCGCGCTGGTCAGCGGCGGCGCGCCGCACGCCGCAGACGACCTGCTGGGCTGGCTGGACGATGGCATCCCCATGGTCTGCGGCTTCGGCATGAGCGAAGCCGGCACGGTGTTCGGCATGTCGGTGGATTGCGACGTGATTCGTCACAAGCTCGGTGCGGCGGGCATTTCATCGCCCGGCGTGCAGACGCGGGTGGTGGACGCCGATGGCAACGACTGCCCGGCGGGCGTCCCAGGCGAATTGTTGTTGCGCGGACCCAACCTCAGCCCAGGCTACTGGCGCGACCCGCAGGCCACTGCGGAGATGCGCGATGAGCAGGGCTGGTTCCGCACCGGCGATATCGTCCGGCGCGATGACGACGGCTTCTTCTTCGTGGTGGACCGCAAGAAGGACATGTTCATTTCCGGCGGCGAAAACGTGTATCCCGCCGAGATCGAAGCCGTGCTGGCCGATCACCCGGAGATCCGCGAATGCGCCGTGGTCGGCATGGCCGACCCGCAATGGGGCGAAGTGGGCTACCTGGCGATCGTGCCCGCCGCTGAGGCGACGGATCTGGAACAAATCCGCAGCTACCTGATCGAGCGTCTGGCCAAGTACAAGGTTCCCAAACACCTACGCTTGGTCGAGGCGCTGCCACGCACGGCCACCGGCAAGCTGCAGAAGGCCCGATTGAAGGATGCCTTGGCCAAGGAAGCCTGATGTTGGCGGCCGTGCGACGCGTGCGTGCGCATCGTCGCGCACGCCCGCACCCGGCTGGTGTCGGTCACGGCAGTCGATGGCGCTTGATTCGCCCGGCGCAGGATCAGCCGGGCATGGAGCGGGTTTCAACCAACCTTACGCGGCAGCCGAGTCTATTCACGACTGCAGCCGGACAGCGCAATGGTCACCGTACAACGGTCCAAGCACGCGATATGCCGCACTCGTCCCGCGCGGCGAGACACCTCGCACCTGGCACGACGATCATCTGTTACGCAGACGCATCCAGCAGCATGTCGTCCTCGCCAATGTGTTCGTCCACCCACACCGCGCCTTGTTGCGCCATCAGCGCCAGTTGGTGTTCCAGCTCACGCATCAACAACCGCACGCCCGGTTTGAGGATGGCATTGCTGTCGCGATAGATCACACCACCTGCGCGCGCTTGCGAGGGCTGCTGCAGCTGGAAGGCACGCAGTTCGCCACGTGCGATATCGCCAGCCACCATCATGCTTGGCATCACCGCGATGCTGTCGGTGCCGAGCAGGATCTCGCGGGTGAAACTGGCAGAGCTGGACCGCAGTTGATCGCGCGTGGCCAGCCCGTGCTCGCGCATGACCTGCGCCACGTCGCGCTCCACATGCTGACTCAGGGTCGGCAGCACCTGTCGGTACGCGACCGCTTCGGCGACTCGTACCGGGCCATTGGCGAACAACGGATGGTCGCTCCGCGCCACCAGCGCAATCGGATCCTGGTACAGCACCTTGCGGACCAACGCGTCGTAGCGCGCCAGTGGATACAGGCGTCCAACAACCAGATCCACCTCGTTTCCGGCAAGCTTTGGCAGCAATTCATCGGTGCGTCCATGCAGCAGGCGCACACGCAGCGTGGGTTCGGTGCGGTACAAGGCTGCCAGTACTGCCGGCAGCAGGCCGCTCGCCGCCACCGGCAAAGCGCCGACGGTGATGGTGAGCGCATCGTCCTGCAGCAACCCTTCGAACGTATCCTGTGCGCGGCGCAACTGACCCAGCACGACGTGCGCGGTCTGGACCAGCACCTCGCCCATCGCATTGGGGCGCACGCCACGGGAATGGCGCTCGAACAAGGGCGCGCCGACGATCTCTTCGATCTCCTGCAAGGCACGCGTGAGCGCAGGCTGGGTCACGTTCAATACGCGTGAGGCGCGAAGCAGGCTTTTTTGCCGGTCCAGCGCCTCGATGACACGTAGATGCCGGACCTTGATGCGGTGTTCGAAGAACACGGAGGACATGGTCATGGGGGTGGGCCTTACGTTAAGAAGTCGGGTGGAGGCGCCCGGCCAGAGGCCGGGACGCGCAGCTCAGCGTGCCTCGGGCACACGCCGGGTCTGCATGAAGTCTTCGAACGACTCGCCGCGCATGATTGCGTAGACCTGCAGGTTGGTCGTGCGCACCACGCGGGCGAACTTTTCAATCACAAAAAAATTGGCGCCGTACTGCACCAGTCCAAGCCAGTCGCGCGCACGCACCAGCGCTTTCTCGTGTTCGGTGAGTTCGGCTTCCTGCATCAACACTTCCGCATCCTGCAAAAAGCGATCGCGCCATGGGGCGCGGATCATATGCCAGAAGAAACGATTGAGGCGCAGTGCGCGATTGCTGGTGCGCAGATCGAACAGATAGGTACCGTCGATCTTGTCCATGCCGTCTACTTGCGGATTCATCAGCAGGCCCTCATGCCGCGTTGGCGGTGCGCGCCAACAGCTCTGCCGAGCGCGGTGCGTCGGCGCGTTCTTCGCCCGGCTCGTATAACACCACGGTCATCGCGGTGGTCGTCATCAGGTAGTAGTTCTGATGCAGCTTGCGGATCGGCCCATCCAACGCGCCGCGCATGGCCAGCCACATGATCTGCTCCACGCTCTCGGCACCGCCCAGGCGCACGTAGTCGGTGTGGGTGAGATCGGTCAGCGTTTCCGGCGCGTGCTGGAAGCGGTCCAGAAACTCCATGTCCCAATCGGTGTTGTTGAAGCCGGTGCGCTCGCCATGGATCTGGTGCGATAGCCCACCGGTGCCGACCACCACCACCCTGAGATCTTGCGGATACGACTCGATCGCACGACGCACCGCCTGGCCCAGCCGGTAGCAGCGGCGGGCGGTCGGCAGCGGGTACTGCAGGACGTTGATCGCAATCGGCACCACCGTGCCCGGCCAGTCCGGCACATGCGGCCACAGCAGCGGCAGCGGAGCCGCGCAGCCGTGGTCGATCGGCTTGTCCTGAAACACCGTCAGATCGAATTCGTCGTTGACCAGGCACTCGGCGATATGCGCTTGCAGCTGCACGTCGCCGCGGATCGGAGGCAGATTACGCAGCCCTGCGCCTTCGTCGGCGACCGGAAAGCGCTCGCCGACGCCCAGCGCGAAGGTCGGATACAGATCGAAGAAAAAGGTCGTGCAGTGGTCGTTGTAGAAGAACACCAGCACGTCGGCCCGTTGTTCGGCCAACCACTCAGCCACCGGCGTGTAGCCGTCGAACAACGGCTTCCATACCGGATCCTGTTGCTTGCCCTTGTCGTAAGCCACGCCGATGGTGGGAACGTGCGAGGTTCCGATGCCGCCGATGATGCTAGCCATGCTTTGCTCCTGCGACGCACCGCAGCCAGGAAAGGCAGCACGCACGTCATTGATTGAGTCAGGATCGACGATGCAATGGATCCCAACACGGACGACCAACCACTCCGGATCGCCAAAACGGTATCCTTGGGATCCAAATTGCCATCAAGCGACCTCATCTGCAAGACCTTTATACAAGCAATTGCGAGTTTCCCCCTTTCGAAGGAACGTGCGCTGCGGTACGGCGCGAGAGAATGGAGCCAATGGCGAACAACCATCGATTGCAAGCGGTCCAGCAGCTACGCGAATTGATCCTGTGCGGCACCTTTGCCCCCGGCGAGCGCATTACCGAGGCGGCCCTGGCCGAGCGCCTGGCCATTTCGCGCACGCCCATTCGCCAGGCGCTGCCGGCGTTATGCCAGGAGGGCCTGCTGGTGCAGGTCGGTAACCGTGGCTATGCGGTACGGCGCTTCAGCCAGCAGGAAAGCCTGGATGCCCTGGCGGTGCGCGCGCTGATGGAGGGCATGGCGGCGCGCACGGTGGCCGAACAGGGCGCGTCGGCCACATTGCTCTCCACCCTGCACGATTGTCTGTGCGAAGGCGACCGGCTGTTTGCCAAGCACAGCCTCGATGCCGGCGATGAGCAGACCTACGGTGCGATCAATGCCCGCTTCCATCGCGCCATCGTGGTGGCGGCCAACAAACCGATCCTCACCGAGACGGTGGACCGCTGCACGCTGGTGCCGTTCGTCAGCCCGGTCAACGTGGTGTTCGGTCAGCGCTCTGCCACGCTGGCCTATGACGATCTCTATTACGGGCACCGCCAGCATGGTGCGATCGTCGCGGCTATCGAGCAACGCGATGGCGCGCGTGCGGAATTGCTGTTCCGCGAACATGCCAATACGCAGCGGCACAGCATGGGGCTATGAGTCTTCGGAATGTACGGTGCCGTGCAGAGGCAATGGCATCGATGCACGTGTAGCGCTCGTCGGTCGTCTCTGCGAGACACGAACACGCAAACGGCAAACCACGGCTTTATTCCACGATGCACGCCGACCACGACAGTCAGCGTGCATGCCAGCTTGCATGCGCTATAGCGAGTGCACGAACATCAGATTGAAGCTGTTGCCGGCCACCGAGTTCTTCACCTTGATCGGCATGTACACGTTGAAATTGAGCACATTCTTTTGGTCCATGCGCCAGGACAGGCCGGGACCCAGATAGACCTGCGTGCGCTTGCTGTCCGGCACACGCTGGTCATTGGTGCGGTTGTCTTTCAACTGCTGCAGGTAGTAGCCGTTCAGACCCACGCGCCACTGCTCGTTGAGTTTGAGCGACGTGGCCAGATTGACCCACACCGCATCGCCGGCCTGTCCATTGCGGAAACGGAACCCGGGAATCGGCGGCACCCCGCCGGCGCGGCTGGTGCGAAAGTTGTACAGGTAATTGATGCGCGCACTGATTTCCCAATCATCGCTGGGTTGCACGGTGAATGCCCAATGCGGCACCACCGACCAGAACCCGGTGCTTTGATTGACCGCCTTGTCGCGGTCGAACTTACCCACCGGCGCAAACGCATCGACTGCGAAACGCTGGAAAAAAAACACCCGCCCATCGCGCATCACCGGCGGCATCTGCAGTGCCGGCCCGAACGAAATGTCGCCCATGCCGAAGCCGTTGCTGCTCAATCGCACCGGGCTGTCAGCGGCAAACGCGGTGTCGTAATTGACCAGCGGCACGATGGCATTGAAGCTCAGCGAGCCGCTTTTCCAGGTGTAGGGCGTCACGTAGATGAGCTGTGTGAGCAACACGCTGACATCGACCTGCGGATCGCGAAAGGCAGGCGAATCGTCGCCGCTCGCGTTCTTGATGGCATTCAAGTTGGAGTGACGCAGATATTCGATGACGGTCCAGCCGGGCGTCAGCGAGCCGAAGCCGTCCATGAAACTGGTGCCGCCAAGATTGATCCCTTGTGGAGGTGCGGCTGTTTCCGGCACTGCTTGCGCCAGCGCAGCACTCGGCAATGCGGCAGCGAACAACGCCCCCGCAACCAATGAACACGGCCGGCGTGGCAGTGCACGTGACAGGACAGAGCGGCGACGGGCGGGGATGCGAACGCGTTCCACTGGGCGAATCTCCAATGCAAAGGGATAGATGACTGCGAGCGCGACGTGGGGGGAGAAAGCGGGACGGCAACGCGCGGCGCGAAACGCGCGCCAGTACCGTGCCTGTGCGGGTGATTGCGGCTCAGCTGCCGATACGCAGCAACAACGTTCCAAGGCGTTGCTTGAACAACCAACGCTCCTGCTCGAAAACCAGTACATCGTCGAAACTGCCAAGCAACGCGGGTGCTTGCGCGCTCCACGGCGGCGGCGACGACGACGTATCGGCGGCGGTGTAGAGCAGCACGTTGCTGTGCGCGTGCGCCAATGTGGGCGATTGAATGCTGACCAGGGTGTTGAGCATCAGATGACACGTGGTGCGCGGCGGGCGCTCGCGAAAGGCCTGCAGAATCGCTGCACGGCCATGCACCGGCGCATCGGGCGCGCTCGGGCGCGCAAACACGCCATCGTCAGTGAACAATGCAGCGAGTTGCTCGTGATCGTGGCGATCGTTGTACAGCGCGAACCGGCGGATCAATTGCTCGCAGGCAATGGTGATCGATGCATCGTCGTGCATGCAGCCTCCTTGAAGTCCAGCCAATACCGGTCGGCGCGGTCAGCAACTGCCGCTGTTACGCAGACACTGCGTCACCTGCGCCATCACGCGGCCTGCAACCAATCGCGCAACGCCACCGTCACCGCAGCGGGTGCTTCCACCGGCGCCATATGCCCGCAATCTTCGAATACGGCCAGGCGCGCCTGCGGAATCTGCCGCGCCATGTCTTGATGCCGTGCCAGCGGGCTCCAGGCGTCCTGGCGCCCAACCCCCAGCAAGGTGGGGCAGCGGATCTGCGCAAGCACCGGCGCGGCATCCGGGCGCTCCAGCAACGCGTTGACCTGGCCAGCGAAGCTCTGCGCGGTTTGGCGCTGCACCATCGCGCTGAGGTCTTGCATCAAGCCGGCATCGGCGATGCGTGCGGGGTGCAGCATCGGTGGCAACCACGCCAGCGCCAGCGCATCCATGCCTTGCGTCTGCGCCAGATCCACCAGCGCCTGGCGCTCCTCGCGTTCGCCATCGCGACGCGGCGCAATGCCGGTATCGAGCAGTGCCAGCTGCGTCACGCGCTCGGGCGCCTGACGCATGATCTCCAGCGCAACCCGCCCACCCATCGAATGCCCGGCCAACGCAAACCGTGGCGGTGCGCCCGCCAGCACATGGGCAGCCATCTGCACGATGCTGTCGAACCCGGGGAAATCCAGCACCTGCACATCGGCCAGATCCGCCAGCGCGTCGCGCTGCGGCTGCCAGATGGCGGCGTCGCAGAGCAGGCCGCTGAGCAGCAACAAGGTGGGTCTGGACGTATGCGAAACGGAAGTCATGCCGCGACTGTAGCCACCCCGGCCGCGTGCGTCGTATGGAAGATGCGGCCTACGCTATAATCGTAAAGACATAGATCATCGGCTGTGCCGGCTAGCCAGAGAGCAGGCCGGCAGACGTAAGATTGCTTACGCGCCGCCGGATGCCCGTTGCCACAACACATCGACCAGCGGCGGCAGCCTGCCGGCCAGGCCGAGCACCGATCCACGCAGCAGGGTCAGGTGCATCTCGTCGTTGGAAAACACGTTGTTGATCGCATCGAAACCGTACGCGGCCACGGTATTTTCGCTGCGGCGGGTGCGCGCCCAGCGCTGCAGCCGGTGTGGAGCGGCCCAGTCCGCACGTTTGGCGAGCGCGGCGCGCACTTCCGCGCGCAGTGCAGCGACATCGCGCAGGCCCAGGTTGACGCCCTGCCCCGCCAGCGGATGCACCACATGCGCGGCGTCGCCCAGGGTCAGCACGCGGCCACTGACGTACTGCTCCACCAATTGCCGTTGCAGCGGGAATGCTGTGCGTGCGGAGGCCACACGCACTTCACCCAGGCGCGCGGCAAAGGCCTGGGTCAGCTCGCGCGAAAACGCCGCATCGTCCAGTTCCAGCACACGTTCGGCATCGCTGTCGGGCAACGTCCAGACAATCGAACTACGGCCATCGGCAAACGGCAGGAACGCCAGTGGCCCGGTGGTCAGAAACCGCTGCCAGGCAGTGGCTTGGTGCGGCTGTTCGGTCTCCACGAAGGCAACCACGCCCCGTTGTGCGTAGGCGTGCCGCGACACCGGCAGGCCGGTCAAATCGCGCAAGGTGGACGACGCACCATCGGCCGCGATGGCAATGGCCGCTTCCAGCCGGCTGCCATCGTCCAGGCGCAGGCGCACGCTGCCGGCGTCCTGCTCCAGTTCGGCCACGCGCGCCGGGCAATGCACTTCGATCCCTGCGCTGTGCACGGCCGCCCACAGGCGATCGACCAGCAGCGCATGTTCGACGATCCAGCCGAGTTGTTCGCGGCCCAACGTATCGGCGTCAAAGCGCAGCTCGCCGCCACCGCCGGCATCCCAGACCCGCATGCGCCGGTATGGCTGCACGCGCGCGTCGCGCACGGTCTTCCATACGCCCAGGCTGTCCAGCAGCGCGGCGTTGTCGGCGGCGAAGGCATACACACGCAGATCGGGCTGATCGGCATGCCAGCGCGCGGGCTCGCGCCCTTCCACCAGCGCAACGCTCAAACCAGCGTCGGCCAGCGCCAACGCGCAGGCGGCGCCGACCACGCCGCCGCCGACGATCACCGCATCGCGCGTACCGCGGCGGCTCATGCGATGCCCCGGCACAGCTGCGGCACATCGCCACGGAAACCCATCGCCCCGCCGACCAGCATCGATTGCAGCGGCGCGGCCTGCGAGGTGGCGAGCAATCCCAGACTGCGTAGCGGCCGCAGCAGCGGTGCCGGATTGCCGGTCAGCCGCGCCAGCCCGCTGGAGAAGCCGATCGTCTGCTCGCGGTCCACGCGTCGACGCGCCACATAGTCGGCCAGCAACGCGCCGGCCCCGGCATCGCTGCGATCGTGCTCGATCAGTTCGGCCAGTGTCAGCGCGTCGCGCAATCCCAGATTGAAGCCCTGCGCACCGATGGGGTGCAGCGTCTGCGCCGCGTTGCCGAGCAGCACCACGCGCTCGACGCTCAGGTCGTTGGCCAGCACCTGCACCAGCGGATAGGCGCTACGTTCGCCGCTGGCGACAAAGCGCCCGGCGCGCCAGCCGGCCGCACGCTGCAGCCGGGCCAGCCAGCCGGCCTCGTCGAGCGCGGCGACCGCCTCGGCCTCGGCGCGCGCCACGCAGTGGATCGCGCCGTAATGGCGGTCGCCCCGCGGTAGCAGCGCGGTCGGCCCATGCTCGCCGAAGCGCTCCCATGCGGTGCCATCCGGCGGCCGGGAGGCGCGCACGCGGGCGACGAACAAGGTCTGCAGGAAATCGTGCGTGTCGGTCTCGATGTGCAGCAGTTCGCGCACCGCGCTGTGCGTGCCATCGGCACCGACCACCAGCTTGGCGCGGATGCGCTGCTCGCCGTCGTCGGTCGCCAGCCGTACCGTGCGCACGCCGGCCTGCACCGGCTCCACGCCGATGCAGCGCGCCGGACGATACCGGCGCAGCCGCGTCAGTTCGTCCAGGCGTGCCTGCAGGGCATCGCCGAAGTCGCGGGCCACCACCACTTGCCCAAAGCAGTCGCGGCCGTAGTCGGCGGCATCCAGTTGCACGCGCCCGAAATCGCCGGCGCGGCTGACATGGATGCGCCGGATCGGCCCGGGCGGGCTGCGCAACTTGGCCATCACGCCCAGCGCGCCCAACGCATTGATGGTGGCGGCGGCGAAACTCAGATTGCGTTGGTCGAACACAGCCGGCGGCGTGCCGGCCGAAGTGACTTCCACCAGCCCGACATCCAGGCCGAGGCGGTCCAGCGCAATCGCCAGGCTGGAGCCGACCAGGCCGCCGCCAACGATCAGAACGTCATGTGGGTCTGTCATCCGCACATGATAAGCCCTCGCCTGCAACGCATCGCGAGCCCCGGATGGGACACGTTGACGCGTCTGCCGGTCCGCCGCGCCCTGACTACCTCCCCGCCGCCGGGCGCCGCAGACCTGGCGGTGGCGCGGGTGCGCCAGGTTCCACGCTACACTCCCGGACCTGCAATCCGGCTACTTCCGCGCATGACTTCTCGCTCGCACGACACCCTGATTCTGAGCCTGCTCGCCATCCTGATGGCGGCCACGCGGATCAATCACTTCGCGCCGGTCCCGGACGCGTCCTGGGCGGTGTTCTTCATCGGCGGGTTCCATCTGGCCGCGCGCAGCAAACTGGCGTTCCCGCTGCTGATGGGCCTGGCGGTCGCGGTGGACTGGCTGGTCATCACCCAGCAGGGCATGAGCTTCTGGCAGCACTACTGCGTGTCGCCGGCGTACTGGTGCCTGATGCCGGCCTATTTCGCGCTGTGGGCCGGTGGGGTGTGGCTGCGCCGGACCTATCACGGCGCGCAATGGAGCGCGCTGGCCCGGCTGGTACCCGCGCTGCTGATCGCCGTGGCGGTGTGCCAATTGATCGCCCAGGGCAGCTTCTACTGGATCAGCGCCAGCGTGGCCGAGCCGACCCTGGCCGGCTGGTTCAAGAATTACACCGACTGGCTGGGCCCCTATCTGCGCAGCGCCGCGCTCTATGTTGCGGCGGCAGCGCTGATCCAGGTCGCCGCCGAGCGCCTGACCACCGCGCACGGCCAGACCCAGGCCGGCTGAGATGGGCAACCGGCTTTCACGTATCTATACGCGCACCGGCGACGACGGCAGCACCGGGTTGGGCGATGGCAGCCGGACCGGCAAGGACGCCTTGCGTGTCAACGCCTACGGCACTGTGGACGAGGCCAATTCGGCCATCGGCGTGCTGTTGGCTGCGCCCGGCGTGCCCACCGCGATCGCCGAGCTGCTGACCACCGTGCAGCACCAGCTGTTCGACCTGGGCGGCGAGCTCTGCATCCCCGGCCATGCTGCGATCGAGGCGGCCGATATCCAGGCGCTGGAGCGCCACCTGGACCACTTCAACGACAGCCTGCCGCCGCTGCAGGAATTCATCCTGCCGGCCGGTGGCGAAGCGGCCGCGCGCTGCCACCTGGCCCGAACCATCGTGCGCCGGGCCGAGCGCGAGACTGTCGCACTGTCGCGCCAGGAAGCGTTACGCGGCGAGGCGATCGGCTATCTGAACAGGCTGTCCGACCTGCTGTTCGTGCTGGCACGCGTGCTGGCGCGCGTGGATGGCCAGCAGGAAGTGCTCTGGCGGCACGACCGCCGGCGCGCTTGACCATGCGCCTGGCTCGGCGGAGAGGCTAGATTTGCCCCATGTTGGTCTTTACCCACCCCGCCTGCCTCGGTCACGACGCCGGCCCTGAGCATCCCGAGAGCCCCGCCCGCCTGGAAGCGGTGATGCAGGCCTTGCGCGACGCATTCCCGGATCTGGACTGGCGCGAGGCGCCGCTGGCCAAACTCGGCGACCTGTGCCGCGTGCACGAGCGCGCACAGGTAGACGCGGTGCTGGAAACTGCCTTCGAAGGCCATCACCGCCTCGACGTGGACACCGTGATGTCGCCCGGCTCGCGGGCGGCGGCATTGCGCGCAGCCGGTGCCGGCATCGCCGCGGTCGACGCGGTGATGCAGGACCTCAGCCGCACCGCCTTCTGCGCCGTGCGTCCGCCCGGCCACCACGCTACCGGTCAGGTGTCGATGGGCTTTTGCCTGTTCAACAATATCGCCGTGGCCGCCGCCCACGCCCGCGACCGGCATGGGCTGGAACGGATCACCATCGTGGATTTCGACGTCCACCACGGCAACGGGACGCAGGCGATTTTCGAGCGCGACCCCTGCGTGCAGTATCTGAGCACCCATCAGTCCGGGCTGTATCCGCACTCGGGCAGCGTCCACGAGCGTGGCATCGGCAACATCCACAATCTGCTATTGCCGCCGGGCAGCGACGGGCTGCGCTTCCGCAATGTGTGGGAGGACGAGATGCTGCCGCTGATCGATGCGTTTCGCCCGCAGCTGATCCTGATTTCCGCCGGCTTCGATGCGCATCTGCGCGATCCGCTGGCCGACCTGATGCTCGACGAGGACGATTTCGCCTGGCTGACCGGCGCCCTGCGCGCCCTGGCAGAGCGGCATGCGCGCGGACGGATGGTGTCCATGCTGGAAGGCGGTTACGACCTGCAGGCGCTACGCGAAAGCAGCGTGGCGCACGTGGCTGCACTCCGTTGAGCCACTCCGGCGCGCCAGTCGCGCCCCTGTTGGCGATGAACCTCGCCCACCCGGTCAGGGAGTTCTTCATTGCCCCCATGCGGGGTATACGGCAAGCTAGTCGCCATTTTATTGGTTGAATCACGCGTGCGCCGAGCTCTCCGCCTGCTGCCCCTGCCTTTGAGCATCGCCATCTGCCTCCCGGCAATGGCTGCCGACAAGCCGTTGAACTGGGGATTGTGCCCGGCCGTGGACCCGCTACCTGGCTTCGACGGCGCCCCCGCCGCCGACCCCAAGGCCGCCGAGATGCGCCAGCAGCTGCCGACCAATGTCGAAGGCGACCAGCTGTCCGGCACCAGCACCACCCCGCAATACCAGGGCAATGTGGCGCTCAAGCGCGGCGACCAGTTCCTGGGCGCGGACAACCTGCGCATGGACACCGAGACCGGCAACTACATCGCCGAAGGCAATGTCCGCTACCAGGACACCTCCTTCCGCATGGTCGCCGACCGCGCCGAAGGCAATCAGGACACCGACGCCCACAAGGTCACCAACATCCAGTACCAGTTGGTAGACCGGCGCGGCAACGGTGCGGCCGAATCGGTGGATCTGCAGGGCCAGGTCGGGCAGATGCATCGCTCGACCTATACCACCTGCGACCCCTCGCAGCCGATCTGGCGGGTGCGCGCGCCGGAGATCGACGTCGACAACGAAGAGGGCTTCGGCACCGCACGCAACGCCGTGCTGCAGATCGGCAAGGTGCCGGTGCTGTACTTCCCCTGGTTCAAGTTCCCGATCGACGATCGCCGCCAGACCGGCCTGTTGTTTCCGCAGTTCGGCCTGTCCGGCCGCAACGGCTTCGATTACCTGCAGCCGATCTACCTCAACCTGGCGCCGAACTACGACGCGACGCTATTACCGCGCTACATGAGCAAGCGCGGCTTCATGTTCGGCACCGAATTCCGCTATCTATACGCCAACGGCCGCGGCGAAGTCACCGGCAACTACCTGCCCAACGACAAGTTGCGCGACAAGGACCGTGGCAGCGTCTTCTATAGCGGCTACCACAACCTCAATACCCACTGGCAGGCGCGCAGCAGCATCTCCTGGGTCAGCGACACCCGCTACATGGAGGATTTCAACAGCCGCATCAACGGCATGGGCTCGGCCTCCAGCCTGCAGAGCACCGTGGGCATCTACGGCACCGGCGAGACCTGGACTGCGGGTCTGATGGCCGACCGCTGGCAGCTCACCGATTACACACTTGATGAGCAGTCGCTGCCCTACAACCGGCAGCCGCGCGCCTATTTCACCTGGGACAAGCCGTTCGGCATCTTCGAGGCCGGCGTCTACGCAGAAGCAGTGCGCTTCACCCATGACGATTCGTACCAGGTAACGTTCACACCAAACAGCGGCAACAATAATAACAACGGTAATGAGTACGTCCGTACCAATATCCGCAACAAGGAGTACGGCAGCGGCTCGCGCCTGGACGTCAAACCGTACATCTCGATGCCGTTGTCGGGCGCGGCCTGGTTCCTGACGCCCACCTTGGCCTGGCGCTATACCGCCTACCAACTGGATTCGAAACTTGCGACCACCGCGCCGCTGACCGGCAACCGCTCGCCCACCCGCAGCTTGCCGATCGCCTCGCTCGATGCCGGCCTGTACTTCGACCGCGAAACCTCGGTGTTCGGCACCAACTATCTCAATACGCTGGAACCGCGCATGTACTACCTGTACGTGCCGTACCGCGACCAGAACGATCTGCCGGTCTTCGACACCCGTCCGTTCACCTTCAGCTACGGACAGCTGTTTCGCGATTCGCGCTACACCGGTGCCGACCGCCAGAACGATGCCAACCAGCTGACCCTGGCGGTGACCTCGCGCTGGTTGCGTCAGGACGATGGCCGCGAAAAGTTGTCGTTGAGCGCGGGCCAGATCCTGTATTTCAACGATTCGCTGGTCAGCATCAACAACAGCACCAACGCCGCAGCCGGTAGCGAACAGACCATCGATCAGGGCAAGTCCGCCTGGGTGGCCGATGCCAGCTACATGATCAACGACCGCTGGTCGATGGGCGCCACGTACCAGTGGAACCCGAACTCGCGCAAGGAAGATCTGGCCAGCCTGCGCACGCGCTATCTGCTCAACAACGACGGCATCATCAATCTGGCGTATCGCTACCGTCGCGATCTCAACAGCAATAGGGACCAGCTTGAGCAGGCCGACTTCTCGTTCCTGTATCCGATCAATCCCAGCTGGAGCGCGGTCGGCCGTTATTACTACTCGCTGCTGGACCGCAAGCCGCTGGAAATCATCGGCGGCGTGCAGTGGGACAGCTGCTGCCTGGCGGTACGCGGGCTGGTGCGCCGGTTCGTGCGCAACCGCAACGGCGAGATGGACAACTCCATCCAGTTCGAGTTCGTGCTGAAGGGCCTGAGCTCGTTCGGGCAGAACACGGACCGCACTTTGCGCCGTGCTATTCTCGGCTATTACCGCGACGACCTGTATCTGGTCCCGCCCAGCAACACCACGCCTAATCCGGACGATTACGATCCGAACTTGATTCCATGACCAAGCCTTTCTCCGTTCTTCTTGCCTCGTTGCTGGTCATCACCAGCACGGTTTCGCCGCTGGCCTCGGCACAGCAATCCCAGCCACTGGATCGCATCGCTGCCATCGTGGACGAAGACGTGGTGCTGCAGAGCGAGCTTGATCGCGCTGTGCGCAACGTCAAGTCGCAGTACGCCGGTCGCGAAAGCCAGCTGCCGCCGGACGATGTCCTGCAGCGGCAGGTGCTTGAGCGCCTGGTCCTGGTCAAGTTGCAGGTCAGCCGCGCCGATGGCAACGGCATCCGTGTCAGCGACGATGAGCTCAACCGCGCCATCGCCAGCATCGCCCAGCAGAACGGCACCACAGTGGATGGCCTGCGCCAGAAGCTGGCCGCCGACGGCATGGGCTACGGCGATTTCCGCGCTTCGGTGCGCGATGAAATCATCGTGCAGCGTCTGCGCCAGAGCTTTGCGCAAGGCCGCATCAGCGTCAGCGAAGGTGAAGTGGATACCGCGCTGGCCCAGCAGGCCACCACCGGTAGCCAGTACCACCTGGCGCACATCCTGGTCGGCCTGCCGGAAGGCGCGACCGCCGATCAAATTGCCACCGGCCAGAAGAAGGTCGACGGCGTGAAGGCATTGATCGACAAGGGCGAGCTGGACTTCGCAGCGGCCGCAGTGCGCTATTCCGATAGCCCGAACGCATTGGAAGGCGGCGACCTGGGCTGGCGCAGCCTGGACGAAATCCCCAACGCATTCGCGCAGCTGATCCGCGACATGAAGCCGGGCCAGGTGGCCGGCCCGTTGCGTGGCCCGAGCGGCTTCCAGTTGCTCAAGCTGGTGGAAATGCGCGACGCCAATTCCGGCGCTGAAAAGAAGCTGGTCACTGAATACAACGCACGCCATATTCTGGTGCGTGTCAGCGACAACCAGACCGAAGAGCAGGCCAAGGCCAAGATCGACACCTTGCGTGCGCGCATTGCCGGTGGTGCCGACTTCCAGGCAACGGCCAAGGAGTCCTCCGAGGACACCAACAGCCGTAGTCAGGGCGGTGATCTGGGCTGGTTCCCGGCCGATGCGTTCGGCCCGGATTTCGGCACGCAGGTGGGAGCGTTGGCCGATGGCGCGGTGTCTGCACCGTTCCGCACCCAGGCTGGCTGGCATATCGTGCAGCGCGTGGCGAGCCGCCAGACCGACGTCAGCGCCGAAAACCAGCGCGCCCAGGTCCGTGAAACGATCGGCCGTCGCAAGCTGGAAGAAGAGTACAACCGCTACCTGCAGGAACTGCGTGGCGAAGCGTATGTGAGCTTCCGCACCGGCGACCGCGCCGATGGCGACGCCTCGGCGGTTCCGGCCAAGCCGGCAGAACCGGCCGCGCCTGCCGCACCGACACCGCCGCCGGCCAAGCCGACGCGCTGAGTTGATGCTTCCGTCGCTCGCGCTGGTGCCAGGCGAGCCGGCCGGGATTGGGCCGGAACTCTGTGTCCGGCTCGCCCAACGTCCGCGTGCCGACGCACACCTGATCGCCTACGCCGATCCCGATACCCTGCACAGCGCCGCAAAGGCGCTGTCGTTGTCTGTGCGGCTGCTCGACCCGGATCAACACGCACGTGCGCCCGGCGACTTGCCGCTGCATCCGATCCGCCAAGCCGTCCCTACCCGGTTTGGCACGGCAGACCCCGCCAACGCAGCGGCCGTGATTGCCGGCCTGCGTGGCGCTGCCGGTGACTGCCTGTCCGGCACGCTGCAGGGCATCGTCACCGGCCCGGTGCACAAGGCGGTGATCAACGCCGGTGGCATCCCCTACACCGGCACCACCGAACTGCTTGCCGAACAGGCCGGCTGCCCGGTGGTGATGATGCTGGCCAACGCCATCGTGCGCGTCGCCCTGGTCACCACCCACCTGCCACTGCGCGCAGTGGCCGATGCGATCACCGCCGATGCCGTCACGCGCTGCCTGCGCATCACCGACGCAGCAATGCGCCGCGACTTCGGCCTGGACAGTCCGCGCATCGCCGTGCTCGGCCTCAACCCGCACGCGGGCGAGGACGGGCATCTGGGCCGCGAGGAACTGGACATCATCCTTCCGGTGCTGGAGCAGCTACGCGGCGAAGGCATGCAGCTGATCGGGCCGCTGCCGGCCGATACCGCGTTTTTGCCGCAAAAACTGCCAGGATTCGATGCGGTGGTGGCGATGTATCACGATCAAGGCCTGCCGGTGCTCAAGTACAGCGGCTTCGAACAGGCGGTCAACATCACGCTCGGGCTGCCCTACCCGCGTGTGGCGGTCGATCATGGCACCGCACTGGAACTGGCCGGGCGTGGCATTGCCGATCCGTCCAGCCTGATGGCAGCGACCGACTTGTGCGCGCGCCTGGCCGCGCGCGGCTGAGTCAGGCGCGGTGCGTGCGATGGACGGCGCGCACCACGCATCCTGCCCATCGCGATGCGCACAGCACCGGCGCCGCGTGCAGGCGCTGGCTCCGTTAAACTGCGCGCATGAATCATTCTTTCAGCGCACCGGCCAAGAAGTCGCTTGGCCAGCACTTTCTTGCCGACCGGTACTACATCGACCGCATCGTGCAGGCAGTGGACCCGCGCGCCGGCCAACACCTGGTCGAAATCGGCCCCGGCCAGGGCGCGATCACCTTCCCGCTGCTGCGCAAGCACGGCGCATTGACCGTGATCGAATTCGACCGCGACCTGATCGCCCCCTTGACCGAGGCCGCCGCACCGATCGGCACGCTGAGCATCATCCATCGCGACGTGCTCAGCGTGGATTTCACTGCGCTGGCCGATGGCACACCGATCCGCCTGGTCGGCAACCTGCCCTACAACATCTCCTCGCCGATCCTGTTCCATGCGCTGGACCATGCCGCTGCGGTGGCCGACATGCACTTCATGCTGCAAAAAGAAGTGGTCGATCGCATGGCCGCCGGTCCCGGCAGCAAGGTCTACGGGCGGCTGAGCGTGATGCTGCAGGCGTATTGCGAGGTGACCGCGCTGTTCGTGGTGCCGCCGGGCGCGTTCCGGCCGCCACCGAAGGTGGACTCGGCAGTGGTGCGGCTGGTGCCGCGCGATCCGGCCACGGTGCAGATCAAGGATCGCCGGCGCTTTGCCGACGTGGTGCGCGCGGGCTTTGGCCAGCGCCGCAAGACCTTGCGCAACGCCTTGTCCACTGTCTGCGAACCGGCGCATTTCGAGGCCGCGCAGGTGCGTCCGGATGCACGCGCCGAACAACTCGAGGTCGCGGATTTCATCCGTCTGGCCAATGTCGAGCTGGCTTGAGCGCTCCTCCCACACTGTTTTATTTAGACTTTCGCCATGCAAGATGATCCGCGCTACCGGGTCGAGGTCGAGGTATCGCCCCGCTTCCTCGCTCATCAATCGACCCCGGACGAAGGCCGCTATGCCTTCGCCTACAGCATCCGCATCCAGAACGCGGGCGCCGTGCCTGCGCGCCTGATCGCGCGTCACTGGCGGATCACCGACGCCAACGGGCGCACCGAGCAGGTCGATGGCGAAGGCGTGGTCGGCGAGCAACCATGGCTGCGCCCCGGCGAAGCATTCACTTACACCTCCGGCGTCCTGCTGGAGACCGAGCAGGGACAGATGCAAGGCCACTACGACATGGTGGCCGACGATGGCACCGAATTCACCGCTCCGATCGCCGCCTTTGTGCTGAGCGTACCCAGGACGCTGCACTGATGACTGCTGGACTGATGGAGCGCACGCGATGAGCGTCTGGGCAATTGGCGATCTGCAAGGGTGTTACGACATCACCCAGCGCTTGCTGGAAAAAATCAATTTCGATCCCGCACAGGACACGCTGTGGTTCTGCGGCGACCTGGTCAACCGCGGCGGTCAATCGCTGGAAACACTGCGCCTGGTGCATTCGCTACGCGCGCACAGCGTGGTGGTGCTGGGCAATCACGATCTGTCGCTGCTGGCGATCGGCGCGCGCTCGGAAGAAGAACAGCGCAAGGTCAACCCGGATCTGCAGCGCATCGTGCTGGCCGAAGACCGCGACGTCCTGCTCGACTGGTTGCGCATGCAGAAGCTGGCGCACGTGGACCGCGCGCTGGGCTGGATGATGATCCACGCCGGCCTTGCGCCGAAGTGGACCACCCAGATGGCCGAAAAACACGCGCGCGAGGTCGAGCAGCAACTGCAGGGCGGCGGCTACCGCAAACTGCTGCGCAACATGTACGGCGATCAGCCCGGTTGGTCGCCGGGCTTGAGCGGCTACGACCGTAGCCGGGCGATCATCAACCTGTTCACGCGCATGCGCTATTGCACGCCGCGCGGGCGCATCGCCACCGACGACAAGGGCACGCCAGGCACGCAGGCACAAGGCCTGTATCCGTGGTTCGAAGTGCCGGGCCGGGTCGAGCGTGATCTGAAGATCGTCTGCGGCCATTGGTCCGCGCTCGGGCTGACCATCACGCAAGGCGTGCATGCCATCGATACCGGCGCGGTGTGGGGCGGCAAGCTCACCGCCCTGCAGCTGGATACCGACGACCTGCGCGTGGTGCAGGTGCCGGGAATGCCGATCACCCAGCCAACGCAGACCGCGCAGCGCAACCGTCCGCCACGCCGCCGTCAACGCCAGCGTGGCGGTGGCGGTGGCGATACTGCAAACGGCAATTCCACTCCGCCCCCAACCGCTCCCGCCGCAGACTGAAGTCGCGGGCTTGTTCGGTATGTGGGTTGCAGCCGTGCCGCCGGCCATGACCCCGGCGACACAGGGTGGCGATATCGCGTATCCACCACGCGACCGACACTGTGTCAGGCTCGGCCTCCAACGCACCGACAAAAGCGCCCAGAGGAGATGTCAGCATGAATCGTGGTGACGCGTTGAGAAAGAAGTTTGCAGCGAAGGCGGCGGCGAATCCGTTTGACGCAGTAAAGGCCGATTTCAACGAGAGGCTTGACGACATCCTGCTCGCAGAAAAAAACGCAGGCGCTGCGTCGACCCTGTTCGTCGATAGGCTCTATGCGGCCTTTACTGCTGAAAGGCCTTCGGATCTGCAGACATGGCTCGGTCAGAAGCTGACCGGTCTGTTCGTGAGCATCGACAAGAAGCCGCAATGGGCATTCGAACCGAGCTGGTGTTTCGAAGACGGAGTTCCGCTCGAATTTCTGCATCAGTTCGAGGATGACGACCAAGCAACCTTCTACGTCTTCCGCGGCCATAGAGAAGGCATGATTGCAGGCGTGAAGGGCAAGCTGCGGTTTATCAAGCTGGTGGCGCAAACCCGCGCGGGGAATGTCCTGCTCGACGGCGAAATCGTCGGTTAGCTGCCTCGGCCAGGATCATGGCGACCGACGTCACTGGGATCGAATCACCCGCTTGCCAGTCAGCCCTTAACGCCGCCGATAATCCACATACTCGAATGCAAAGGCATGTCGCGCATCGGCCTCATGCGCTTGGCGCTGTACGGGCTCCCACACGGCCGGGTCGATCGGCGGAAAGTAGGTGTCGGCCTGTTCCACCCTGGTGTCCACTTCGGTCACGGCCAGCAGATCGGCACGCTCCATGACCAGGCGATACACCTCGCCGCCACCGATCACGCACAGCTCCTGCGCATCGGTCGCAGCAGCCTGCGCAATCGCCTCATCGATCGAGCCCACCGCCTGCATGTCGGCGAACGGAACCTGCCCGGAACGCGTCAGCACCAGATTCAATCGCCCGGGCAATGCACGCCCGAGCGACTGCGCGGTCTTGCGCCCCATCAGGATCGGCTTGCCCAACGTCAGCGCCTTGAAGCGCTTGAGATCGTCCGGCAGTTTCCAGGGCAGCTCGTTGTCGCGGCCGATGGCATTGTCGCGGTCGAAAGCGACGATCAAGATGATTTTCATGCAGCCGAGCTTATCCCTTCAACCATCAACCCGGCGTGTGGCATCACCATCTACCTGCACGCAATACTCACACCGCCACTGGCGCCTTGATCGCCGGATGCGGGTCGTACCCCTCGATGGCGATGTCTTCGAAGCGAAATGCGAACAGATCTGTGACCTCGGGGTTCAGGCGCAAGATCGGCAGCGCGCGCGGCGCGCGCGTCAGTTGCTCGCGGGCCTGCTCGAAGTGATTCGAGTACAGATGCGCGTCGCCCAGCGTATGCACGAAATCGCCCACGCCCAGCCCGGTGGCCTGCGCCACCATATGGGTCAGCAGCGCGTAGCTGGCGATGTTGAACGGCACGCCGAGAAAGATATCGCCGCTGCGCTGATACAGCTGGCAGCTGAGCTTGCCGTCGACCACATAGAACTGGAACAGGCTATGGCACGGCATCAATGCCATCTGCGGCAGTTCGCCGACATTCCAGGCGCTGATCACCAACCGGCGTGAATCCGGGTTGCGCTTGATCTCGTCCACCAACCATTGCATCTGGTCGATCTCGACCCCGTCCGGTCCGGTCCAGCGCCGCCACTGCTTGCCGTACACCGGGCCGAGATTGCCATCGGCATCGGCCCATTCGTCCCAGATGCGAACCTGGTTGTCCTTGAGATAGCCAATGTTGGTGTCGCCCTGCAGAAACCACAGCAGCTCATGGATGATCGAGCGCAGATGCAGTTTCTTGGTGGTGACCAGCGGAAAACCGGCATTGAGGTCGAAACGCATCTGCCAACCGAAGACGCTGCGCGTGCCGGTACCGGTGCGATCGGATTTTTCCGCGCCGTGTTCCAGCACGTGCTGCAGCAGGTCCAGATACGGCTTCACTTGACAGCCTCCACGCTCGGGCTCTCCACCACCACCGGCTGCAACACCGGCGCGCGGCGCGAGATGGCCAGCAGCACCAGGCCGCCGACGATCAGCGGCAGGCTGAGTATCTGGCCCATCGTCAACCAGTTGAAAGCCAGGTAGCCGATCGGCGCGTCGGGCACGCGCACGAATTCGACGATGAAACGGAACACGCCGTACAGCAGCGCGAACATCCCCGACACCGCATAACGCGCACGCGGTTTCATCGAGAATGCCCACAGCACCACGAACATCACCACGCCTTCCAGCGCGGCTTCGTACAGCTGCGAAGGATGGCGGGCAAACCGATTCAGCGCACCGGCGGCATATTGCGCCTGGATCTGCGACGGCATCAGATTGGCCAGCTCCGGCGCATGCGGGAAGATCACGCCCCAGCCGGCCTGGGTGAACTTGCCCCACAGCTCGCCGCCGACGAAATTGCCGAGCCTCCCGAAGCCAAGGCCCAACGGCACCAGCGGCGCCACGAAATCCATCACGTCGAAGAAGTGCAGCCGATGCCTGCGTGCCCACAACCCGCAGGCGATCAGGACGCCAAGCAAGCCGCCATGGAAGCTCATGCCGCCTTCCCACACCTTGAACAGGATCACCGGGTTGGCCAGAAAGGTGTCGAACGCGTAGAACAGCATGTAGCCGATGCGCCCGCCCAATACCACCCCGAGCATGCCGTAGAACAACAGGTCGGAGAACCCGTCCATGTCCACGCCAGGCAGACGGCCGCGCAGGATGCGCGAGCGCCCCAGCGCCCAGGCGGAGAAAAACGCAGCCAGGTACATCAACCCGTACCAGTGCACCTGCACCGGGCCAAGCGAGAAGGCAATGGGGTCAATGGCGTGCAGATAGATCATGCGGACCGCGGATCACGAAAAAGCGAGGCGTCTATTCTGACACCTCGCACGCGCTCAGCCTAAGAGCTGCGGACGATCGGGCAGCTCGTCTTCATGCTGCGCACCTGCAACGGCCGGGAAATGCTCGGTCAGCACATCGGTGACCGCTTCGATCCCGGCCAGCACCGCCGCTTCGTGCTCGCCATCGCGCAGGAACTGCTGCATGCGCCGGCACACCTCGGCCCACTGTGCCTCCGGCACCCGGCTGCGCAGGCCACGGTCGGCGACCACCTCGATGGCGTGATCGGCCAGCAGCAGATAGATCAGCACCCCGTTATTGGCTTCGGTGTCCCATGTGCGCAGGCGGGCGAAGGCCTGCTCGGCGCATTGACGCGCGGTCTGCCCGCGCCATAACGCGGCCAGCGGCAAGTCGGACTCCACCGCCACCATGATCTGCCCGGTGTGGCTGCGCTCGCTGGACGCCACCGCCGCAGCGATTGCATCCATGCAACTGGGCGGAAAACTACGCTGCGTCGAAGGCGAAAAAACATGCTTGAGCCACCGCATTACCAACTCCCCGAGGCGCCACCGCCTCCCGATGATCCGCCACCCCCACCCCAACCGCCGCCGCCACCGAAGCCGCCGCGACCACCGCCGCCGCCAAACCCACCGAATCCGCCGCCGCCCCAGCCACCGCCGCCGACAACCCGTCCGGGCGAGCCCGAGGCCAGGCCCGCCAGCAAACCGATCACCGCAGCGCCCACACTGGCCAGCAGCAATGAGGTGAACAGCAGGGCCGCGCCCCCCGCAGCGACACCGGTCAGCAACGCACGCAGCGGCCGCGGCAACGCCCCGAGAATGCCGCGCGCGGCCATGGCGGCCACAAATCCGACGAACAGCGCCATGATCCAACCACCTGCGCGGTTGTCGCCCGTTCCAACATCGGCGTGTCCGCTGACCGGCGCCGGCAGGGCTTCGCCTTCGATCAGGCCGGCCAGCGTCGCGGTCGCAGCGCGGATGCCGCCTGCGTAGTCGCCCTCACGGAAGCGCGGTGCCAGGTACTCCTGAATGATGCGGTTGGCCGTGATGTCGGGGATCGCGCCTTCCAGGCCGTAACCGGGCTGGATGCGCACGCGGCGGTCGTCCTTGGCCACCAGCAGCAATACACCGTCGTCCACGCCCTTGCGGCCGATCTTCCACTGGTCGAACACGCGTTGGGTGTATTCCTCGATCGCCTCCGGCTGCGTGGTCGGCACGATCAGGATCTGCAGTTGCGCGCCTTTGCGCTGCTGCAGGGCCAGCGCCTGCTGCTCCAGCTGCTGAGTCTGCGTTGCATCCAGCGTGCCGGTGAGATCGACCACCGGCGAGCGCAATGGTGGAATGGCGGCAAGGTCCTGCGCGAGCAGCGAGGCCGGCAGCAGCAGAAGCGCGATTATCCAAACTACCCATCTGTGCGTTTGCCGCATTACCTAACTCCTGACCTGAGCATTGCGATTCGGCCGTTCCCCTCTCCCACCGCGAGAAGGTGCCCCGTAGGAGCCGATAAGGGTACGCGCGAAGCGACATGCCGTTGGCGCTGCCCAAGGGCTTCGCCACCGTGCCCTCACCCCAATCCTTCTTCTGCAAGGAGAGGGGTCGATGTTCCGCGTCCGAGCGTTGTTAGTGACCCAGCAGGCGATGAACAGGGCGACATGGCAAACCTGGCGCGTGTCCCGACAGCTCGTGAATGAGATCGCGCCGTTTTTGACACTGCGCAGGCTGCATGTATTTATTGTGCGGGCTGCGGTTGTTGTGGTTGCTGTGCTGGCTGCTGCAGCGCCGGTTGATTGCCGAAATCCACCTGCGGCGCGCGCGAGATCTGCGCTTCGTTTTCCACGCTGAAATTGGGCTTGGGCTGGTAGCCGAAGATCTTGGCGGTGATCACCTGCGGGAACGAGCGGATATAGGTGTTGTAGTCCTGCACCGCCTGGATATAGCGACCGCGCGCCACGGTGATGCGGTTTTCGGTGCCTTCCAGCTGCACCTGCAGATCGCGGAACGCCTGGTCGGACTTGAGCTGCGGATAGTTTTCGCTGACCACCAACAACCGCGACAGCGCACTACCGAGCTCGCCCTGCGCCTGCTGGAATTGCTTCAACGAGGCTGCGTCATCGGCATTGACCTGGATCTGTCCGACACGCGCGCGCGCGTTGGTCACTTCGGTCAACACCTGACGCTCCTGCTGGGCATACCCCTGCACGGTGCGCACCAGGTTGGGAATCAGATCGGCGCGGCGCTGATATTGATTGAGCACCTCCGACCAGCCGGCCTTGACTCCCTCTTCCTTCTGCTGGATCGCGTTGTAGCCGCAACCTGACAGCGAGACGGTCAGAACCAGCAACACCAGGGCGCGAATCAGGACGGGCATGCAGGCGATTCCGTTGAAAGAGAACCCGAGCATGCCACGTGGCAGGTCAAGCCGGCATGCACATGTGCCCGCGTGGCAGCGCAGGCAGGCGAGCCCAGCTCGATGCTGGCAACCAGCAGGATGTACGGCACGCTACGCGGCCAAGCGACACGCGCGCTGGCGCATCGCACGCCACGCACGTCTGCACGCACTTGCTCGTCCCATGCCTGTCACAACCGTCCAGCCGCTATCGGCGCCGACAACGGCCCGCTGTTCAGAACAAGCGTGGCAGCAGAATCAGCCCCCAGCACAGCAGCACATTGATCAACAGCAGGAATACCGCCGCCGAGCCCATGTCCTTGGCGCGACCGGCCAGCACGTGATGCTCCGGGCCGTAACGCTCGATCACCGCTTCGATCGCCGAGTTCAGCAGTTCGGCCGCCAGCACGATCAGCAGCGGTGCGATCAGTGCGATGCGCTCCAGACCCGACTGGCCGAGCCACAGCCCCAGCGGTACCAGCACCACGGCAAGACAGACCTCCAGCCGAAACGAGGATTCATGCAGCCACGCCGCACGCAATCCCTGCCACGACCAGACCGCTGCCTTGAGCATGCGGCGCGGGCCGCGCGGCACGTGTCCCAGTTGATCGGCCATGCGTCAGCGCTTCCGGCCGCAAGGGCATGTCGAGGAACGGATCGAACGCATGGCGTGGTCGCTGCTGAGGAAAGTGCGAATCTTGCACCGTGCCGCCGCGCACCGCCAGGTGCCGGCGGGTTTGCCCTCAGCCTGCAGCGTGTCGCACCATGACGGCCCGCTGACTGCCGCAGGTTCTCCGCATGATCAAACATCCCTTGCGCACGCTGCTGTGCGCCCTTGTGTTGCTGTCCAGCCAGGTCCAGGCCGCCGCGCTGCATCCGGCGCCGCAGGTGCCGGCACAGGTGTCCAATGCCGCGTGGGAAGACGACATGCAGCGCTTCGAAGCCAGCGATGCGCGCCAGCCACCGCCCAAGCACGGCATCGTCTTCGTCGGCAGTTCATCGATCCGCTTCTGGGAGACGCTGGCGCAGGATTTTCCGGACAAGCCGGTGATCAATCGCGGCTTCGGTGGCTCGGAAGTGCGCGATAGCACCTGGTACGCCGATCGCATCGTCATCCCGTATGCGCCGCGCCAGGTCGTGCTGTATGCCGGCGACAACGATCTCAACAGCGGCCGCACGCCCGAGCAGGTGCGCGACGATGTGCTGGCGTTCGTGATGCGTATCCGCCGCGATCTGCCCGATGCGCGTATCAGCTACCTGTCGATCAAACCCAGTCCGTCGCGCGCGCAGTTGCTGCCTGCGGTGATCAAGGCCAATGAACTGATCAAGGCGGCACTGGCACCGCTGTCTCGCGTGGACTTCGTGGATATCTACACGCCGATGCTCGATTCCAGCGGCAAGCCGCGCGCGGAACTGTTCCGCGAGGACAGGCTGCACATGACCGCCGACGGCTACGCGATCTGGCGCAAGGTCGTGGCGCCCGTGTTGGAGCAGAAGTAGCCCGATCCAGAGCCGATCCGGCGGTTACGCTCGCCGGATCGGTTGTTTGATGGGCAGGCGACGTGCTGCGCTGGAATGACCGGTACATGCAGCCGGGTGCGCGGCGCGGCGGCAACGCGGCGGCTCAGCGCGCGTTATGCACCGCAGGATGCGATGCGTCGGTCCGCAACGGCGAAACGGCTGCGGCGTAGCGCCGGCTTGGCTGGCGCCCGCGCAAGCCGCGCCGGCGCATATCAGGTTGGCGACGCAGACCTCATGCCACCACCACCGCAACCGAGGTGCCGACGCCGGCCTCGCTATGCAACTCGATCCGCCAGCCGAAGCGGTCGCACAGCCGACGCACGATCGACAAGCCCAGGCCGGTGCCTTGCGGGCGCGTCGGATCGGCGCGGTAGAACGGCTCGAATGCACGGGCACGAGCCTCTTCGCTCATGCCGATGCCGGTATCGCGCACCACGATGCGGTCCTGGGTCACTTCCACGTCGATGCTGCCCGCGTCGGTATAGGCGCAGGCATTGCGCAGCAGGTTGCTGAGCACCACGCGCATCACCCGTGGCGGCGCGAACATCTGCAGGCTGCGGTCGCCCACCATGTGCAGAGCGACCGGCTTGTCGCCGAGCAGTTCGCGTGCGCTTTCGAGTTCTTCGCTGGCAAGCTCGGCGGCATCGAAGGTTTCGCTTTGCGGGTCGATCTCGGCTTCGCGCGCCAGGATCAGGAATGCATCGATTACCGCCTCCATATCGTGGCCTGCACGCTGGATGCGACGCAGGCTGCGCTGGGTGCGTGGCGACAATTCGTCGTCGGCCAGAGCCATGTCGCTGGCCACGCGGATCACCGTCAGCGGCGTGCGCAGTTCGTGGCTGGCGTCGCGGGTAAAATTGCGCTCGCGTGCGACATGGTCGCTGACCCGCTGCCCAAGCGCATGCAGGGCAGCGGCCAGCTGGCGCGTCTCACCCTGCAGCTCTGCCGGCAAGCGCTCCGGGGCGAGTTCATCCACGTCCGGGTTGCGTGGATCCCATTGCGAGACGCGGCGCGCCAGCCAGCTGATGGGCGACACCAGTCGCTTGGACACGCGATAGATGAACCAGGACACGCCGTAGATCGCCAGCAGCACGATCAGTGCCGGCACCACGCCAAACCACAGCGTCAGATGGGCCGCGCGCGCGCGCGGGAACACCAGATACAAGCGCCCTTGCGGACGTTGATCGACATATACCAACGCATCGGCGGCCGCCACCTCCCTGAAGCCAGGAGACAGCTGCCGCAGCGCGGCCGGCACCATGTCACGGCCGGCCCCGGCAGGCGAAAAATAGCCTTGGATATTGCGCGTCTCCGGGGGGCGATGATCCGGCGTGCTCCTTTGCATCCGCCAGAAATGCACGGCCTCGTCGGCGAGTACCGTGCGCACCAGGCTGTACTTGATGACAAAGGAGATGAGGTAGCCGCCAAGCACGATCGCAAGGCTCGCCAGCGCGACCTGCAGCAGGAAGGCAAGACGTATTTTTCTCGGGAGCCCGTGTGGCATTGCTGCATCCAGGGGAGAGCGCCGGATTATAGGCAACGCTTCCGTAAAACCGTCGTGCAATCAAGCGGCAGCACGCGGAAACGAGCGGCGCGGGGGCGCCTGCAGGAAATGCCGGTCGCCAGGGCGGCGACCGGCCGTGACATCAGGCCATCGGTTGGGCGATGTCGGCGATGCGATAGCCAGCGCTCTGCACGGTGTGCAGCAGCGGGCGGTCGAACGGCTTGTCGATGATCTTGCGCAGGTTGTACAGATGGCTGCGCAGGGTGTCCGAGTCCGGCAAGCCATTGCCCCAGATCTCGCGCTCGATTTCCTGGCGGGTGACCACACGCGGCGATTCGCGCATCAGGATGGTGAGCAGACGCAGGCCGATCGGCGAGAGCTGCAACTCGGTGCCGGCACGGGTGGCGCGCATGCTGACCGGGTCCAGCACCAGGTCGGCGACCTTGAGCACTTCCGAACCCACCTGGCGACGCTCGCGGCGGATCAGGGCACGCAGGCGCGCTTCCAGTTCCTGAATGGCGAACGGCTTGGTCAGGTAATCGTCGGCGCCGAAACCCAGGCCAGTGAGCTTGTCGTCGAGCGTGTCGCGGGCGGTCAGCATCAGGACCGGGGTGGACTTGCGTGCGTCGTTACGCAGGCGGCGGCACACTTCGATGCCGTCCAGGCGCGGCAGCATGAGATCCAGTACGACCACGTCGTAGCTGTTCTCGGCGGCCAGACGGTAACCGTCCAGTCCGTCCTGCGCGTAGTCGACCTCGAAGCCACGGCCTTCCAGGTACTCGCCGATCATTTCGGAGATGTTGCGATTGTCTTCGACGACCAGCACGAGGCCGGACGTTTCCTTGGTCTGACGCATGGACTTTCCTCGGTCTTCAGCTTTGTGAAACATGCCGGATCGGTAGTGGAAAGGGTGTGAAGACCAACTAACGTTTTATGACAGCAGCCAGTTGCCAGCTGTCAGTGTCCGAGCAGTGGGCGCAGCGCCGGCCAGACCGTTTCCAGCACCCTGGGCTGGGCTGCGGCCGTGGGATGCAGGCCGTCGGCCTGCATCAGACCGGGTTGCAGCGCGACCTTTTCCAGGAAGAACGGCACCAGTGCGGTCTTGTACTGCCTGGACAGATCGGCATAGGTGGCCTTGAGGCGCTCACGGTAAGCCGGGCCGTAGTTCGGTGGCACATCGATGCCGAGCAGCAGCACCTTGGCGCCGGCCTGCTGGCTGAGCTGGATCATCTTTTCCAGATTGCCCTTGAGCTGGGCCGGGGTCAGCCCGCGCAGCGCATCGTTGCCGCCGAGTTCGATCACCACCACGCCGGGGCGGTGCTTCTGCAGCAGGCCGCGCAGCCGCGTCAACGCACCGGAGGTGGTTTCGCCGCTGATGCTGGCATTGACGACCGCCGGTGGCGTCGCCATGTCACGCTTGAGGCGTTGGTCCAGCAAAGTGACCCAACCGGACTGTACCGGGATGTTGTGCGCAGCGCTCAGGCTGTCACCGACCACCAGGATCGGTGCGGTCGCAGCCGGACTTTTGGCAGAGGCAATCCCCGGCGCGAGCAGGGAGAGTGTCAGCAGCCACAGGACCAGCACGCCATATCGCAGTGTTCTTTCACGCATTCGGAGATTCCTCATCGACAGTCTGGCCCCCCGCTCCAGCACCCGCACCGCCATCGACGTCCGCGAGGTCGGCAAGTCCGTCAGCGGACCGGAGGGAACACTCCACATCCTCGACAACGTGAGCTTGACGGTCAGTGAAGGCGACAGCATCGCCATCGTCGGGGCGTCCGGTTCGGGCAAGACCACCCTGCTCGGCCTGCTTGCCGGGCTGGACCTGCCCAGCCGCGGCAGCATCGCGCTGTCCGGCCAGGAGCTGGGCCAGTTGGACGAGGAAGCGCGCGCCGCCTTGCGCGCACGCGAGGTGGGCTTCGTGTTCCAGAGCTTCCATCTGCTGCCGGCACTCACTGCCGAAGAAAACATCGCGCTGCCATTGGAGCTGGCCGGACGCGAAGACCCGGCGCGGGTGCGCGAAGTGCTGGAAGCGGTGGGCCTGAGCGCGCGCGCGCGCCACTACCCGCGCCAGCTGTCCGGCGGCGAGCAGCAACGTGTGGCGCTGGCACGCGCGTTCGTGGCCAAGCCGCGCATCCTGTTTGCCGACGAGCCCACCGGCAGCCTGGACCAGGCCACCGGCGCGCAGATCAGCGACCTGTTGTTCGCGCTCAATGCCACCAGCGACACCACCCTGGTGCTGGTGACCCACGACATGACGCTGGCGCAGCGCTGCAACCACATCTACCGCATCGACAGCGGCCGCCTGCACGCCCAGCCGGGTTCGGCCGCATGAACGTGCTGCGCCAAGCCGCGCGCGCGGTGCGCCGCGAATTCCTGGCCGGCGACCTGCTGACCGTGTTCGCCGCGCTGGTGCTGGGCGTAGCAGTGATGACGGCCGTCGGCACGCTGGTCGATCGGGTGACCCTGGCGTTGACCTCCAGCGCGGCCGAAGTACTTGGTGGCGATCTGGGCGTGACCGGCCGCCAGGAGATTCCGGCCGACTTCGCCGCGGAAGCGCAGCGGCGTGGCTTGCAGAGCACGCGCATGGTCAGCTTCCCCAGCGTGCTGTTCCATGGCGACGCCAGCCAGATGGCCAATATCCGCGGGGTCGGCGCGGGCTACCCGCTGCGTGGGCAATTGCTGGTGTCCGCGGACAGTGCCGGCATGCAGGGCAAGCCTGCGGGCGCACCGCCGCCGGGCCAGGCCTATGCCGATCCCCGCCTGCTGGAGGCCCTGGGCCTGCGCGTGGGCGAACAGCTGGAATTCGGCGCCGGCCATCTCACCATCACCGGCGTGCTGCGTGCCGAACCGGATGCCTCCGGCGAGCTGATGCAGCTGTCGCCGCCGCTGCTGGTCAATCGCGCCGATATCGCCGGTGCCGGCCTGCTCGGCCCGGGCAGTCGCGCTTCGTATCGGCTGATGTTCTCCGGCGCGCCCGATGCGATCGCCGACTTGCGCGCCTGGCTGAAACCGCGCGCCAGCGAATACCGCCTGGTCGGCATCGAGGACACCCAGCGCGGCATGCGCGCGGCGTTCGATCGCGCGGGCCGGTTCCTGGCCTTGTCGGCACTGCTGGCGGTGCTGTTGTCCGGCGTGGCCACTGCGTTGGCGGCGAACCGGTTTGCGATGCGCCGTATCGACACCGTGGCGGTACTGCGCTGCCTGGGCGCACGTCAGCGCGACATCCTGGCGATGCTGTCGCTGCAGTTGCTGTTGACCGCGATCCCGGCCTGCCTGGTCGGCATCGGGCTGGGCATGCTGGCGCAGGAAGGTCTGGTGCAGGCGCTGGGGAGCCTGATTCCGAACCGCTTGCCGTTGCCGCAGGCCACGCCCGCCCTGGCCGGCGCAGGCATCGGGCTGGTGCTGTTGCTGGGCTTCGGCCTGCCGCCGCTGCTGCGGCTGCGCAACGTGCCGCCGATGCGCGTGCTCAACCGCAGCTTTGCCGCGGTGCCGCCGAGTTCCTTGCTGGTCTACGCCGCGGCATTGGCGGCGACGCTGGCGCTGACCGTGTACGCGACCGGCAACCTGGTGCTGGCCGGCTGGGTGCTGGGCGGCCTGGCCGCGCTGGCACTGGTGGCGATGCTGCTGGGGCTGGGACTGCTGGCCTTGCTGCGGCCGATCCAGCATCGCCTGCGCGGTGCCTGGAAACTCGGCCTGGCCTCGCTGACACGGCGACGTGGGTTGAGCGTGGTGCAGCTGGTCGGACTATCGCTGTCGCTATGTGCGCTGTTGCTGCTGGCGGTGGTCGGCCCCGGCCTGCTCGGGCAATGGCGCGAGCGCCTGCCGGTGGATACGCCCAACTATTTTCTGATGAACATCCAGCCCGAGCAGACCGAGCCGGTGCTGCAGACGCTGCGCGGTTTGGGCGTGGACGATGCCGCCGTGGAGCCGTTTTCGACCGGGCGCCTGGTGGCGATCAACGACAAACCACCGCTGCGTGGCGACCGCGATCCAGCCGACGATGGCGACGGCGACAACCGCCCGGTCAACTTCTCCTGGCGGCACGCGTTTCCGCCGGCAAACACCTTGCTGGAAGGCAAGTTCTGGGCGGCCGACAGCACCGCGCCGGAGGCTTCGGTGGAAGAAGGCTGGGCGCAGCGCTATCAGCTCAAACTCGGCGACCGCATCACCTTGTTGCTGGGCGAGCAGCAGCGCAGTTTCACCGTCACCAGCATCCGCAAGGCCGACTGGGATTCGTTCCGGGTCAATTTCTTTTTGCTGCTCAATCAGGGTTCCGTCGGCGATGCGCCGTACAACCTGATTTCCAGCTTCCATCTGCCGCCCGGCAATGCGCCGAAGCTGGCGTCGCTGAGCCGCGATTACCCCAATATTTCGGTGCTGGATATCGATGCGATCCTCGGCCGCGTGCGCGAGGTGATCGACCAGGTGGCGCAGGCCGTGCAACTGGTGATGGGTTTCAGCCTGCTGGCCGGCGTACTGGTGCTGCTGGCCGCCTTGCAGGCCACCGCAGGCGAGCGTCGCTACGACAGCGCGGTGTTGCGCACGCTGGGCGCAAGACGCGGCCAGCTGCGTGGTGCGGTGCTGGTGGAATTCGGTGCACTCGGCCTGCTGGCAGCGACGCTGGCGGTGACCGCTGCGGCGGTGATCGGTGCAGTAGTCGGGCAGAAGGCCTTCGAGATCGCGCTGACGCCGGATTGGCCGCGCCTGCTGATCGGTGGCGCGTTTGGATTGGGGTTGAGCCTGTTGGCCGGCTGGTCGGGCACGCGGCGGATTTTGTCCACGCCGCCGGCATTGGCCTTGCGGACGGAGTAGCAGCGCGCGCCACGCGGATACGCCGCCGCCAGGCCGCGACCGTCGGATGATCGCGCTTACCGAAGCACGCAGTTCGCATTCGAAGCGGGCGGTGCGGGAATGCGCCGCCGGCATGCCGGCGGCGCATATATCGGCAGCGCATAAGCATCTTGCCAATCGTTCGTTCGCAGCGGCGGCATGACTGCCTAGAGTGGTGTGTCCGGTCGCCGGTACGGCGGCCTTCGTTGCCGTCGAGGTGTCACCGTCATGGTCAGCGTCACATCCGCAGCGCGTGCGCAGCCGGCGCGCGATGCCGCTTCCAGCAAACAGACTTCCGGCGTTCGGATCGTCCCCTTCGATGCCCCGCTGGGCGCCGAAGTGATCGGCCTGGACCTGTCGCAGCCCTTGGATACGGACACCTTTGCGCGCATCCATCGGGCGCACCTGGATCACCACGTGCTGGTCTTCCGCGACCAACGCATCACCCCGGCCCAGCAGGTCGCCTTCAGCCGTCGCTTCGGTCCGCTGCAGATCCATGTGCTGCGCAATTTCCAGCTGCGCGGACATCCGGAAGTGCTGGTGGTCTCCAACATCAAGGAAAACGGCGAGCCGATCGGCCTGGGCGATGCCGGCCACTACTGGCACTCGGACCTGTCGTACAAGCAAACGCCGAGTCTCGGTTCGTTGTTGCATGCGCAGGAACTGCCCAGCGAAGGCGGCGATACCTTGTTCGCCAATCAGCATCTGGCCTGGCAAACCCTGCCCGACGCGCTCCAGCGCACCGTGCAGGCTCTGCATGCCGAACATAGCTATCTGGCCAGGTACGAAGAACTGCGTGCGCGCAATCCGTGGCGCCCGGCACTGACGCCGGAGCAGATCGCCGAAGTGAAGCCGGTGCAGCATCCGATCGTGCGCACCCACCCGGAAACCGGCCACAAAGCGCTGTTCGTCAGCGAGCATTTCACCACTCGCATCGTCGGCTTGCCGGACGACGAAAGCGATGCGTTGCTGCAGACCCTGTTCGAACACAGCACCCGCGATGCCTTGGTGTACCGGCATCGTTGGCAGCCCTACGACATGGTGTTCTGGGACAACCGCTCGGTGATGCATCTGGCAACCGGGACGCCCGATCACCTGCGCCGCCGGCTCAACCGCACCACCATCGAAGGCGATGCGCCGTTCTAGACGACGCGCCGCCCCGCACGTCTCAAGGCCTGTCATGCGCCGTGGGACGCGCGACCTCCCTCCCCCTCTCGACTGGAGCGCCGCATGCGTTTGACCGTCACTTCTCACGCACGTCCGCAGCGCCGACGTTTTTCCCGCCGTGTTGCGCTGCTGCTCCTGGCCGCATTGCCGTTGCTGCACAGCGCGCATGCGCAGGCCGAAGGAAAACTGCGCGTGGCCAAACAGTTCGGCATCGTCTATCTGCTGCTGGACGTGGCGCAGGACCAGAAACTGATCGAGCAGCAAGGCAAGGCCGCCGGCGTGGACATCGACGTACAGTTTCTGCAATTGTCCGGTGGCGCGGCAGTCAACGATGCGTTGCTGACCGGTTCGATCGATATCGCCGGCGCCGGCGTCGGGCCGTTATTCACCATCTGGGACCGTACCCGCGGCCGGCAGAACGTGCGCGGCGTGGCGTCGCTGGGCAACTTTCCGTACTACCTGATCAGCAACAATCCGCGCATCAAGAGCATCGGCGACTTCACCCCGCAGGACCGGATTGCGCTACCGGCCACCGGCGTGTCGGTGCAGTCGCGCTTTCTGCAGCACGCCTCGCAGCAACGCTGGGGCGACAAGGGCACGCATCAACTGGACCCGCTGCAGGTCGCATTGCCGCACCCGGATGCCGCCGCCGCGATCATCCGTGGCCGCACCGAGATCACCGCGCACTTTGCCAGCCCACCGTTTCAGGAACAGGAGCTGGCGCGCAATCCTGCCGCACACATCGTGACCAGTTCCTACGACATCGAAGGCGGCCCCTCGTCGGCGACGGTGCTGTATGCCACCGAGAAATTCCGCCGCGACAACCCCAAGACCTATCGCGCCTTCGTCGCTGCGCTGGATCAGGCCGCGCGTTTTGTCACCGCACACCCGGAGCAGGCCGCGGATATCTTCCTGCGCCGCAATGGCTCGAGCATCGATCGCGCGCTGGTGTTGCAGATCATCAAGGACCCGAAGGTGCAGTTCACCGTGGTGCCGCAAAACACCTTGGGGCTGGGAAAGTTCATGCAACACAGCGGCGCGATCAAGCAGCGCCCGACCACGTTGAACGACTACTTTTTCGATGATCCGTCGATTGCGGGCGGGAGCTGATCGATGACAACCCCACTGCTGCAGGTCGATCACGTCAGCCTGGAATACGCCTCCGCGCAACGCGTGGTGCGTGCGACCCACCGCGTACGCTTCGATGTGCATGCGGCCGATCGCTTCGTGCTGCTGGGGCCGTCGGGCTGCGGCAAGTCCACCCTGCTCAAGGCAGTGGCCGGCTTCGTGACTCCGCGCGAGGGGCAGATCCGTCTGGACGGCAACGCGGTCACCGGGCCGGGACCGGATCGCGTGGTCGTGTTTCAGGAGTTCGATCAGCTGGCACCGTGGAAGAGCGTGCGCGAAAACGTGGTGTTCGGTCTGCGCGCGGCGCGCAAACTCTCACGCGCCGAAGCACGCGAACGTGCGGACGACAGCCTGGCGCAGGTCGGGCTGAGCGCCTTTGCCGAGGCGTATCCGCACACCTTGTCCGGCGGCATGAAGCAGCGCGTGGCGATCGCGCGCGCGTTGGCGATGCGCCCGCGCGTGCTGTTGATGGACGAGCCGTTCGCCGCGCTCGATGCGTTGACGCGTTCGCGCATGCAGGAGCAGGTGCTGGAACTTTGGGAACAATCGCGCTTCACCTTGTTGTTCGTCACCCACTCGATCGAAGAAGCGCTGGTGGTCGGCAATCGCGTGTTGCTGCTGTCGCCGCATCCGGGCCAGGTGCGCGCCGAACTCAACGCACATGCATTCGGCCCGCACAGCGCCGGCAGCGTGGCATTTCAGCAGACCGCGCAGCGCATTCATCGATTGCTGTTCGATCTGCCCGACGACACCCTGAACGACAACAAGGTGGCGCCATTGCGTCGCCTCGCCGTGCGCCAACGCGAGGCGCTGCCATGAGCCGCCGCACTGCGAGCGCGCTGCCGCCGATCCCACCGGTGCGCCCCGAGTACGAAGTCGCCCTGCAACCGCTTGACCCTGCAGTGGTCGCCGCCGCCACGCCGACGCGCTGGCAGGCTCCGCCCTGGCTGCGCAAGGCGCTGGTGCTGGCGGTGTTGGTCGCGGGATGGGAGATCGCCGCGCGCGTGGTCGGCGACGATCTCATGCTACCCAGCGCCCTGCAGACCGCACGCGCGTTTTACGCAGGGCTGCTGTCGGGCGAATTGCTGCGCCGCGTGGGCGCTTCGCTGCGCGTGCTGGCGCAGGGCTACGCGCTCGGGGTGGTGCTGGCATTCGTGCTGACCGCACTGGCCGCCTCCACGCGCTGGGGCCGCGACGTGCTCGGCACGCTGACGGCCATGTTCAATCCGCTGCCTGCCATCGCGCTGCTGCCGCTGGCCTTGCTGTGGTTCGGCCTGGGCACCGGCAGCCTGGTCTTCGTGCTGGTGCACTCGGTGCTGTGGCCGTTGGCGCTGACCACGTACGCCGGTTTCCAGGCGGTACCGGAAACGCTGCGCATGGCCGGGCGCAACTACGGCCTGCGCGGCTCGCGCTACGTGGTGCAATTGCTGATCCCGGCCGCGTTGCCGGCAATTCTGTCGGGCTTGAAGATCGGCTGGGCGTTCGCCTGGCGCACCCTGATCGCTGCCGAACTGGTGTTCGGCGCCACCTCCGGCCAGGGCGGTCTGGGTTGGTACATCTTTCAGAACCGCAATGAACTGTATACCGACCGGGTGTTCGCCGGCCTGGCGATGGTGATCGTGCTGGGGCTGCTGGTGGAAGGTGTGGTCTTCCAGGCGATCGAGCGGCTGACCGTGCGCCGCTGGGGAATGCAGCGCTAGCACCGGACTCGTCCGTACGGTCGCGTGCGCTTAACGCAGTTGGCTTATGCTGCCCGCCCGTTCATCTCTGCCTGCCGTCATGCCCACTGCGCCCTTCACCGCTTACCTGTACCCGATCCTGCTGTTGCTCGCCAGCAATGTGTTCATGACCTTCGCCTGGTACGGGCATCTGAAGTACAAAAGCACGCCGCTGATGATCGCCATCCTGGTCAGCTGGGGTATCGCGTTCTTCGAATACTGCCTGCAGGTGCCCGGTAATCGCATGGGTAGCGCAGTGTATTCCGCCCCGCAGCTCAAGGGCATGCAGGAAGTGATCACGCTGCTGGTGTTCGCAGGATTCTCCACGTTCTACCTGGGCCAGTCGTTGAAGTGGAATCACTGGGCTGCGTTCGGACTGATCCTGGTGGCGGCGTTTTTGATGTTCAAGGAATAACCCAGCCAGCAACGCGACTGCGGGTGCCCGACAAGGCGCCTGCGATCGGTGTGCCACGTGCCCCGATGCGCCCCGCACGGTCTGGTGCGCAAACTGGCTGCATCGCATCACGCGCGCTGCGGAACTTCACAACGCTCCGCAGCGCGCAGGTGATGCGTGCAGTGCGTGATTCGCGGCAACCGGTTCAGGGCGATATATCTGCCCGCTCCACCCACTGTGTGAAGACTGCATCCAGTTGTGCATCCTTGACCGGCTTGCGGTTCTGCACCGCTTCGGCCTGCTGGAACAGCGGCATGATCATTGCCATGCCATCCGGCTTGGTTTTCAGATGCAGGCCGGGCGGTGTGTCCAGGAATCGGGCCCAACGCGTGCGCACCTTGGCCCAGTAGCCTTGGGTGGCTTTCCAGTACGCATAGGCCGGCGCGAAGTCGACCTCGGTGGTCTTGCGGTAATCGTTGAAGCCAAACTCGCGCGCGATCGCCTCCTGGCTGCCGTCGGGCTTGCGCAGCACCTTGGTGTTGAACTGTTCGTGGGTCCACCCGTTGGGCGTGAGCGTGTGCCGATTGATCACCGACAGCGCGTTGTAGTCGCTGCGCTTGGTGTACTCGCGGCGCGGCAACGGCCGCCAGCTCGGATCGCTGGTCCAGGTGGGATGGCCGTCGGCGTAGTCCCAGCGACCGGTGCCGCAATAGCGTGGCGCGTCGCTGACCTCGTAGACGCATTGCGTCCAGGCGCCGGTGGTGACTGCCGGCGGCAGTGCATGCACCGTCCAGGTCTGGTCGGCGGTGAACTCGAAACGTTGCGGTGCCTCATACACCCAGTCCTGCCGCCAATGCTTGGTCACATGCCTGGTCTTTTCGTCGACCAACAGATGCTGCAGCACCAGCTTGCGTGGTGAATCCTCCACCACGATCACCACTTCATTGGCGCCACTGCGCATGGCCGAGGCGCGCTCGTAACCGGGCTTGAGCAGCACGGTTTCGTCGAAGGCAAAATCCACGGCATATTCGCCCTGCATCGCCAGGATGCTCTGGCGATCACGCTGGGCATCGGCGGCGGCAATCAAGGGTGCAAGGCTCAGTGTCAGGGCAATGCAACGCGGAAACGTTCGGCTCATCGGAACTCTCGTGTAGTGGTTGGAGACGTCAGCGACGCAGGCGCGCCAGCGACGTCGTCATGTGGGTTGAATCGATCTTGCTTGATGGGGTGGAAGCAGTGCGCAAGGCGGCCGCGCGGGCGCAACAGCAATCATCCACGGCCACGCGACCGTCGATGCCTTCTTCGCGTGCCAGCCGCGCGGCAACGTCCGCACCCAGCGCCGACACGGTCGCCAGGCTGGCGACAAACGGTTGCTCGCCACTGGCGGCGGTGTGCAGGCGCAGCGCGCTCAATCGCCAGGTCTCACCGCGCATGCGCCCGGCCAGGCGACGCCACAGCCGCTCGCCGACGCCTGCCGCATGGGTTTCCATCGGCAGCGGCCGCAGGCGCGAGATCAGCCGATCCCAGATCAGAAAGTCGCTGTCCGGCAGCAGGCACAGGCGCCAGCAACACTGTCCTTCGGCGTCGAAGAACCAGATGCTTTCGCGCACGCCATCGCTGTCGACCTGGCGGCACGCCGCCGCATCCACCGCGTGCCGCCAGCCCTCCAGTGCATTGCCCAATGCGGGCCGATACAGACACAGCATCGTGCCCAGCGCCGCCAACTGCTGCGGACGCGGCAACCCAGCGCGCGTGGCAGGTGCATGCGACAACGACGGCAGTGGACGGGCGATGGACATGGCCACTACCAGCTCACGGCCAGACTGACCGAGGCAGTGCGCCCGGCGCCGGTGAAGCGGTCGAGCACCGTGCTGCTGGCCAGCGTGCCGTTGGGCAGCGCATTCCAGTCCACATAGCGGCGATCGGCCAGATTGAAGATGCCGGCGGTGACCTTGGCGCCCGGCGCGAACGCCCAATGCCCCATCAGGTCCAGCGTGGCGTAGCCGGCCGGGGTGTAATAGCTGTCCAGCTGCGGGCGGCGCTTGCGCGCCACGAAGGTGCCGATCAACTCCGCGCCCCAGCCATCGCTGTCGAAGGCCACACCGAGCGTGCCGCGCAGCGGGTCGACCGAATTGAGCGGTGTGTCGTCGGTGAGATTGTCGCCTTGCGCATATGCCACCGCGCTATTGAGCGACCAACCCGGCCAGCCGGCCAAGGCGCCCAGATCGATTCCGCCGCGCGCTTCGGCGCCCTTGATGACCACATCGTCCACATTGCGCGACTGGAACAGCATCAGCCCCTCCGCATTGAAGCCAGCCGGCGCATACGATTCGATGAAGTTGCGGTAGTCGGTGTAGTACACGCTGACGCCCAGATACCCGATCGCGTCGTTGAAACGCAGCCCCAGCTCGCCACCTCGGCTGGTCTCCGATTTCAGGTCCGGGTTGGCGATGGCGGTATAGCGCGCCTGCAGATTGGTGAAGCCGATATTGACGTCGTTGTACGGCGGCGCGCGGAAGCCATGCGCGTAATTGGCATATGCCGACCACGCATCGCTGAAGCGCCACACCGCGCCAAACTTGGGCGAGACCTGCTGTTCGTCGATGGTGGCAGCGGCAACGCCGGGATTGTCTTCGCGGAAGATAGCGTCCACCTGCGGCGACAGGCGGAAATAATCCACGCGCACACCCGGCGTCAGCGACAGCTTGCCATCGAACAGGCGGATCTCGTCCTGCGCATACAACCCGAGCTTGGTGGTTTCGCTCTTGGGGAAGTCGCGCACCGGGAACACGTCCTGCCCCACGCGATTGGTCACCACGCCATTGGCCAGATTCACCGAATACCCGTCGCGCTTGGCGCGGGTATCGGTCCAGGTGCCGTCCAGACCATAGGTGATGTCGTGGCTAAGCGTGCCGGTGTCGATGAATTTGTGCGCGTTGACAAGCAAGCCGTACACACGCTGATCGAAGTTGTGTTCGTTGTGACGGCGGGTGTTGTTGCCACGCAGCTCGTCGGTACGCTGCAGACTCTCGCTGTCCTGGCGATACAGCTGCCACTGCAGATCGTCGGCGAGCGCCGAGTCCAGCGCATCCAGTTCGTGCCGGAACGAGACGCGTGCACGCGTCTGGTGGTCGCGGCCCTGCTGCGAAAGAATGCGCAGCGACGCGGTGGGCGTGCGTGTGTCGATGCCGGTCAACGCATCAATGCTGCCGTAATCTTCGTTGCCTTCCACGGTGAGCTTGAAGCGCTGTTGCGCATTCGGGGCGTACACCAGTTTGGCGAGCACGCTGCGCCCATCGATGCGCTGCGGGTTGGCTGCGGTACGGGTGAAATCGCGGCTGCGGTTGTCGCCCTGGTTCTGCGCCTCCTGGCCCTGGCGGTGACTCACCGCCACCATGCCGCTCCAGCGCTCGCCTCCAAACGCGCCGGTGGCACCGGCGAACAGGCCGTTCCAGTCGCCTTCGTAGCCGAACTTCAGGCCGACATAGCTGTGCTTGTCGGCGCTGAGATAATCAGACGGATCCTTGGTGACGAACGCCACCACCCCGCCCAGCGCATCGGAGCCGTACAGCGAGCTGGCCGGCCCGCGCACCACTTCGACGCGCTTGAGCGTTTCCAGATCGACGAAGTTGCGGTTGGCGTTGAGGTAGCTGCCGAAATTGAAGGTGTCCGACACCGGCACGTTGTCGACCAGGATCGCCACACGGTTGCCGTCCAGCCCGCGAATGCGAATGCCGCTGGCACCGGTGAAGCGCCCGCTATTGGTCGTCACCGAGACACCCGGCGTGTAGCGGAACAGATCCTTGAGCTCGCGCACGAGCTGGTTGTCGAGCTGTTCGCGATCGATCACATCCACCGTGCTCGGCACATCGACCAGGGCGCGCTGGGTGCGCGTGGCGGTGACCTGCAGGCGATCGAAGTCGTATACCTCACGCGCGGTCTCGCCGCCGGCAGTGAGGTCGGCGGCATGGACACACAACGGAACAGCAGGCAGCGCAAGCGACAGCGCGACCACCAGCGGATGCAGGCGAATCATCGGGAACCTTTGAAGGAAATTCCCGGCAGCGCGTGCTGCTGACAACGCTGCGATCAGCCGCCGGGAAGAGACAGGGTGTGCACGGACGGCGGCGGCAGCGCCCGCGATGGGTGATCCGACCCGACGCGCAGGCGCGGGGTCGGATGAAACGTCTTACTTGGTGAGGATGAGCTTGTCGTTGCTGGTATGGCGCAGGCGATAGATACGGTCGCCATGCTGGATCAGCACTTCGCGACGGCCCTTGAGCAGCGCCTCGCTGCTGATGAGGTCTTCGGCGGGCACGGCGCGCGGGGCGGCGCGGTCGCGCAGGTTGACCGGTTCGGAGCGGAGCTGCACGGGATGAGCGGTCATGGTCTGGGTCTCCAGTCGGTTGGCCAGACAAATAATAACCATTCTCATTTAATGATCAAGAGGCATTCTCATCTTTATCCCTTCATTCTCAGATCACTTCGACCAATTCGATTCACAAGGTCAATCAGCTTCACGCTGGGACACGGCTCCGGTGAGCTGCTTTGTTCGCCCTTTTCTCTTCTCCCGTTTACGGGAGAAGGTGCCCCGCAGGGGCGGATGAGGGAGCACTGCGGTGGCTTAAGCCTGACCCCGGCCCTGACCCAGCCGCGCCGGCAGCCTGGATCGCCTGGATGACTGCGCTTACCCATGAGCCACAGCGTCTGCGTCAAACCACTGCCTGAAACGCGCTCATTGCGCCGCGCTGCCACGCCTTGCGCATGGCCAACGCCGCCTCAGCGCGTCACTTCCTCCACCCGCGCCCAATCGGCGGCATCGACCTGGGTCAGCGTCTCCAGCGCGCCAAGGTTCTCCTCCAGTTGCGCTACCCGGCTGGCGCCCAGGATCACCGTGGACACCTGCGGGTTGCGCAGGCACCAGGCGATGGCCAGGCGGGCGGGCGACTGGCCCAGTTCGGCCGCCAGTGCGCAGAACGCGCGTGCGCGTTCCAGGCGGCGGGCTTCGGGTGCGCCCAACACTTCGTCCTGCAACCAGTGATTGCCCGGCTGGCCCAGGCGGCTGTCGGCATCCACGCCGGCGTTGTACTTACCGGTCAGCAGGCCCGAGGCCAGCGGCGACCAGATCGTGGTGCCTAGCCCGCCCTCGCACAGCGGCGCGTATTCGCGCTCCAGCCGGTCGCGGTGCAACAGGTTGTACTGCGGCTGCTCCATCGCCGGCGCGTGCAGGTGTTCCTGCTCGGCGATCGCAATGGCGGCACGCAATTGGTCGGCGCTCCATTCGGAAGTCCCCCAGTACAGCACCTTGCCCTGGCGGATCAGCGCATCCATGGCGCGCACGGTTTCCTGGATCGGCGTGTCCGGATCGGGCCGGTGGCAGAAATACAGGTCCAGATACTCCACCCGCAGGCGCTTGAGCGCGGCGTGGCAAGCGTCGGTGACGTGCTTGCGCGACAGCCCGCGCTGGGTGGGGCGCGGGCTGTCCACCGCGCCGAAGAACACCTTGCTCGACACGCAGTAACCATCGCGCGGCAGACGCAGGTCGGCGATCACATCGCCCATCACCTCTTCGGCGCGGCCGCGTGCATAGACCTCGGCGTTGTCGAAGAAGTTGATACCGTTGTCCCAGGCGGCGGCGATCAGGTTGCGCGCTTCGCCACGCCCGATCTGCTTGCCGAAGGTGACCCAGGCCCCGAATGAAAGGGCCGACAGCTGCAGCCCGGTGGACCCCAGACGACGGTAATGCATTGGCAGACTCCAACAACCTCCGCGGCGCCCTGCCCCGGATCGGCGTGCGCAGTGTAGGACGTGAGGTTGCCGGGGTGACAGGGCGTGGCACGTTGGCCTAATGATCACTGCGTGATCCGCAGGCATTCCGCCTACCAACGGCATTGCTTGCCCATCAGTAACCGCAGAAAGTGGGAGCGCGGTGGCGTACCCGGGGGCGGGACCGTGTGGCGGCATCCATGCCGCATAAGGTCCCACGCCGGCACGCGCGCAAGCACCTTTTCGGCTGCAGTCGGCAACTGATCGACAAGCAGCGCTTGGTTGCCGGATCGAGTCTCGGAGCGCGGCCTTCGCTGGCGTCATCCGGACAGCCAGTCGACGCCGCACATCCCCGACTTTGCGCAAGCGTGGCTCACCCGCTTGCCAACTCCACCCTACCCGCGCCCGCTGCATCTCGGTTGCGGGCTGACGGGGAACGTCTGAACACCGCTCGCCTTGCCCACCGTCACCCCCTGCTCTAGGCTTCTCGGTTTGCCGCCAGCAGCTCCGGGGATTGGAATGGTCGAAGGTTTGGGAAGGATCGGTTTCGGCCTGTTCGGTCTGGCGGTGCTTATCGGCATCACCTGGCTGTTTTCGAACAATCGTCGCGCGATCGACTGGAAGCTGGTCGCCACCGGTCTGGCGCTGCAGATCTCGTTCGCCGCACTGGTGCTGCTGGTGCCGGGCGGACGCGATGTGTTCGACGCGCTGGGCAAGGGCTTTGTCAAGGTATTGAGCTTCGTCAATGAAGGGTCCACCTTCATTTTCGGCAACCTGATGAACATCGACAGCTATGGCTTCATTTTCGCGTTCCAGGTGTTGCCCACCATCATCTTCTTCTCGGCGCTGATGGGCGTGCTCTATCACCTGGGCGTGATGCAGGTGGTGGTGCGTGCGATGGCCTGGGCGATCACCAAGGTGATGCGCGTGTCCGGTGCGGAAACCACCAGCGTCTGCGCCAGCGTGTTCATCGGCCAGACCGAAGCGCCGCTGACGGTGCGCCCGTACATCCCCAAGATGACCCAGTCCGAGTTGCTGACGATGATGATCGGCGGCATGGCGCATATCGCCGGCGGCGTGCTGGCCGCGTACGTCGGCATGCTCGGCGGCAGCGACCCCGCGCAGCAGGCGTTCTACGCCAAGCATCTGCTCGCCGCCAGCATCATGGCCGCGCCGGCCACGCTGGTGGTCGCCAAGCTGCTGGTGCCGGAAACCGGCACGCCGCTGACCCGCGGCACGGTCAAGATGGAAGTGGAAAAGACCACCAGCAACGTCATCGACGCCGCCGCCGCCGGTGCCGGCGATGGCTTGCGGCTGGCGCTGAACATCGGCGCGATGCTGCTGGCTTTCATTGCGCTGATCGCCTTGATCAACGCACCGCTGACCTGGCTGGGCGAGATCACCGGCGCTGCTGCGCTGCTGGGCCGCCCGACGAACCTGTCGACCATCTTCGGCTACGTGCTGGCGCCGATCGCGTGGGTCATCGGGACGCCATGGGCGGACGCGACCACGGTCGGCTCGCTGATCGGGCAGAAGGTGGTGATCAACGAATTCGTCGCCTACAGCGAACTGTCGCGTATCGTGAAGGGCGAAGTGCCAGGCGTGGGCCTGAGCGCCGAAGGCCGGCTGATCGCCACGTATGCGCTGTGCGGCTTTGCCAACTTCAGCTCGATCGCAATCCAGATCGGCGGTATCGGGGGGCTGGCGCCGGAACGGCGTCACGATCTGGCCAAGTTCGGGCTGCGTGCGGTGCTGGGCGGTTCGATCGCCACCTTCATGACCGCTACCATTGCCGGGGTGCTCTCGCATTTCGGTTGAGGCGGCGCGGGTTCATCGGTGTGCCGGTCTAATCGCTGCACGCCACGTTTTATTCAGTCATTACAAGCAAGGGTATTTATGAGTTCGGTCGTCGTTGTCGGATCCTTCAATGTCGATCACGTGTGGCGTTGTGATGTCCTGCCTGCGCCGGGCGCCACCATCGCCGGCCGCTACAGCACCGGCCCCGGCGGCAAGGGCTTCAACCAGGCGGTCGCCGCCACGCGTGCCGGCGCAAAGACGCATTTCCTGTGCGCGCTGGGCGACGATGCCGGTGGTGCGCTGGCGCGCTCGCTGGCCGCGCACGATGGATTCGCGCTGATCGCCGAGCCCAGCAATGAGCCCACCGGCACCGGCGGCATCTATGTCGACGCGCATGGCCGCAATACCATCGTGATCGGCGCTGGCGCCAACTCCGTGCTGAGCGCGGGCTTCATCGACAACCAGCGCGCGTTGGTCGCCTCGGCCCGGGTGCTGCTGGCGCAGCTGGAATCGCCGGCGGAAACCATCGAATCGGCGCTGGCATTGGCGCGCGAATGCGGCGTGCTGACCGTGCTCAACGCTGCACCGGCCAATGCACCCACATCGATCGGCCTGCTCAAGCTGTCGGACGTGATGACGCCGAACGAAACCGAATTCGCCGCCCTGCTCGGCCGCCACGTCGGCGAACGCATCAATGCCGACGACGTCGCCGCGCTGGACGGCAACACGCTGCATTCGATGTGCCGCAAGCTGCTGCCGGGCGGCACCGTGGTGGTGACACTGGGCGCGGTGGGCGCGTTCATTTCGCACGCCGAAGAACAGCTGCGTGGCGACACCGCCGCGCATTACCGGGTGGGTGCGGAAAGCGCGCAGACGGTCGACACCACCGGCGCCGGCGATGCCTTCAACGGCGCGCTGGTGGCCTCGCTGGCGCAGTCGCCGGGTGCGAGCTTCATCACCCACGTGCGCTTTGCCACCCGCTACGCCGCTCGCTCCACCGAGGTGGAAGGCGCTGCGGCGTCGATGCCACGGCTGCTGCCGGACGCCGGCTGACTGCCTGCGCCGATGGCGGTAGCGGCTTGCTTCGCTCGCCCTGCCCCACCTGACCGCCCGTCGCCGCGACGGGCCTGCATCACGACAAGGAGTGCTCGATGCGTCGTTTTTCCCTGATCCCGTTCGTTGCGCTGTGCGCCTGGCTTGTCCCGCTGTCGGCCGCTGCGCAGCGCTGCGACTGGAACGGCACTGCCAGCGATGCCGACCGCGCTGCGGTGACCGTGTCCGCGGACAGCCTGCAACAGGCGATCGCGCCACGCTACGACGATGCCGACCAGCAAGACGGCGCCGCGCTGGCGCGCACGCTGCTGCAGCGTGCGCAGTCGCCGCAGGTACCGGGCAAGCTGGACGGCCGCTGGAAGGTGCGCTCGATCCAGGTCGACCAGCGGTTCGCCTATGCCTACCCCTATTTCAAGGCCGAGATCAGCCGCGATGCCTGCGGCTATCGTTTCAGCAAGCTCAACGGCTCGCAGCGCCGCAGCGGCACCCTGTATCCACTGGCCAAGGACAGCCGCGAGTTCGCGTTCCTTGGTGCCAGCACGGTCAACGACGCACCGGAAGGCCGCTACGCGCCCGGCAACCTCTCCGACGGCACCAACGGCAACAGCGTCGGCCGGATGGTCGCACTGGGGCCGGACGAACTGCTGCTGATCCTGGACGGCGGCGCCAAGGGCTTCGAGCTGTACCAGCTGATCCGCTGACACCGCGATCTTCGGCCCGGTCGCGTCCGCGCGACCCGGCTGGCGCATGCGCTGGCCCGCTCCAACCTGAGTGAGCGCTCGCCACTATACGCGCCCCTCCGGCGGCGCCCGAGTTGGCAGCAGCGGCAACCGCGGCGACAATGCGCGCATGCAGATCGGCCCCTACACCATCGCCCCCAAGGTGATCCTCGCCCCGATGGCGGGCGTCACCGACAAGCCGTTCCGGTTGCTGTGCAAGCGCCTGGGCGCCGGGCTGGCGGTGTCGGAGATGACCATCTCCGATCCGCGCTTCTGGGGCACGCGCAAGTCGCTGCACCGCATGGACCACGCCGGCGAACCGGACCCGATCAGTGTGCAGATCGCCGGTACCGAGCCGCAGCAGCTGGCCGAGGCGGCGCGTTACAACGTGGACCATGGCGCGCAACTGATCGATATCAACATGGGCTGCCCGGCCAAGAAGGTCTGCAATGCCTGGGCCGGCTCGGCGTTGATGCGCGACGAGGAGCTGGTGGCGCGCATTCTGCGCGCGGTGGTGCAGGCCGTGGATGTGCCGGTGACGCTGAAGATCCGCACCGGCTGGGACTGCGATCACCGCAACGGCCCGACCATCGCACGCATCGCGCAGGATTGCGGCATCACTGCGCTGGCCGTGCATGGCCGCACCCGCGACCAGCACTACACTGGCACTGCCGAGTACGCCACCATTGCCGAGATCAAGGCCGCGCTGCAGATTCCGGTGGTTGCCAATGGCGATATCGATTCGCCGCAGAAAGCGGCGCAAGTGCTGCGCGATACCGGCGTGGATGCGGTGATGATCGGCCGCGCCGCGCAGGGCCGTCCGTGGATCTTCGGCGAAGTGGCGCATTACCTGGCCACCGGCGAGTTGTTGCCGCCACCGTCATTGGTCTTCGTGCGCGACACCTTGCTCGACCACCTGGAAGCGCTGCATGCGTTCTACGGGCAGCCGCAGGGCGTGCGTATCGCGCGTAAGCATCTGGGCTGGTACGCCAAGGATCACCCGCAAAGCGCCGACTTCCGCGCGGTGGTCAATCGCGCCGAAACCCCGGAAGCGCAGCTGGCGTTGACCGGCGACTACTTCGACGCGTTGATTGCCGGCGTACCGCCCGCGCTATCGGCCGCTGCCTGAGCTTTTGACGTTGCGCGCATGAGCGCTGCGTGCGCGATACGCGCAGAGATGCGGGGAGTTTCGACGACCAGGCGGCCGCCTGGGCAACACGCGCACGTGCGCGTAGCGCGCACCTGTTCCACTGGTGCGACGACAGCGAGGCCACGACGACAGCGATGCACTACCTGCATGAGAGTGGCAACGGCGCCGGCGCCCCCAGCATCGAACGGATCGTGCTCGGCACTGGACGGAATCGGCACGATATCGATGGTTTCCACCACACGACTGATACGGCGCGCGAAGCCGGACAGTGGTTGTGAACCATCAGCCGGCGGCCTTCGCTATGACAGCGCCTTCCACCGACATCAGGCACGTTGCTCGCAGCAAGGCGCAGGTGCGCTGCCATCGCACAGCCTGCAGCGTTTCTTCTTTCGCCCAGGCGAGCGCAACGGTTATTGACTCGCCGCTGCAGGCGCAGCCGCTGGCGAACCGGCATGTTCCAGATCGCCGGTCAGCACGGTGCTGCGGGGCTCGTGCCAGATGCGCTGCCACATCTGCGCCAATACCGCGCCGATCTGATTGCGTGCCACCGGCGCGCGGTAAGCAGCCTGGATCTGCCGGGGCACGATCGGCTGCCACTGCCCGTCGGCGCGATGGGCGACCACGAAGTTGAAGTTGTAGTCCGGCTCCAGGCCCATGCGCAGGTCGCTGAGCATCAAGTCGTCGTCTACAAGGCGCGCGCGCATGAAGCCGCGATTGAACCAGGTCAGCCGGCGCACCGTATCGAACGCAGCCACTTCTCCCAGCGCCTGGGTGTTGCTGGAATAGCCGCGAAACTGCATCGGCCCGGTGTCGGCCACCAGCGAGCGCTCACCGATCACATAGCCGTTTGGAGTCATCGCCACCACTCGCCACAGCAAGGTATTGAGCGGCATCGGCACCGAAAAACGCGGCGCATCGCCCAGTCCGAGCGCGGCCAGTGCGCGATCTGCCTGGCGATCGACCAGGTGCTTGGCCAGCAACGACCATCCCAGATAGCCGGAACTGAGCACCAGGCCAATCACCAGCACGTGCTGGGCGAGCGGGCGCGCGCGTGCAAACCAGGCCACCGCGCACGCCAGCAGCAACCACAGCGTGTAGGCCGGATCTACAATGAAAATGCTAGACCACATGGCCGGATGCGGCTGCAACGGCCACCAGAGCTGGGTGCCGTAGACGGTGAAGGCATCCAGCAGCGGATGGGTGATCAACGCCAGCTGGATCGCCCAGAACCAGCGCTTGGGCGCAGTGGCCACGCGCCCGTTGCCGTAGCGACGGAACAGCCACCAGATCAGCCAGCCCACCAACGGCAGCACGAACAACGAATGGCTGACGCTGCGATGCGCCGTCATCAACGTGACCGGGTCGTCGGTGAGCGGCAGCAGCACCAGCGCATCGAGGTCGGGCAAGGTGCCCAGTGCGGCGCCGGCCAGCAAGGCGGCGCGGCGCTGTCCGGCCGGCGCGATGGCGGCAGCGACGGCGCCGCCAAGAACGATCTGGGTCAATGAATCCATGCAGCGATGCTAGCAGCCCAGACCTCGCCCGGAGCCTTCACGCCACTTCTCGCTGGCGTGCGGTCAGCCAGGTGACGCGCTCCGCCGCACCGCACCGCTGCAACAGCGGCAGCGCGTCGGTGAGCGCATGCCCGTTCGCAAGAGCGCAGCAGACGGCGCAACGCGCCGCACATCCAACGGCGCAGGCTTGGCCTTTGCATCAGCCACTACAACAACGGCGCACTCACGCCGCGCGCCGTTGCTCCATCTGTTGCGGCGCCAGCTCGGCCAGCACTTCGCCGTGATGATTCACCAGCTGCAGCGCGCCGCATTGCGTCTCGCGCAGCGCCGTCAGGCTCTCCACCCAGTCGCCGGTATTGGCGTAGATGTGCCCGGCCTGCATACGCAATGCCGCACGATGGATGTGACCGCAGACGATGCCGTCCAGATCGCGCCGCACCACATCGGCCAGGCCGGCGGCCACGAAGCGTCCGATGTAGCGCTCGGCGGCGCTGCTGCGGCGTTTGAGAAATTCGGCCAACGACCAATAGCGCATGCCCAGGCGGCGACGCAGGCGATTGGTCAGCTGGTTGCCGGTGAGGATGCGGTAGTACAACCAGTCGCCGAAGCGCTCCTGCAACCCACCGAAATGGGTCTGCGCATCATAATCGTCGCCGTGGGTGACCAGTAGCCGACGCCCGTCCAGCAAGGTGTGGATGCTGCGTCGACGCACCTGCATGGCCGGCATCATCAGGCCGCAGAAGCGGCGGATGGCACGATCGTGATTGCCGGGTACGTAGACGATCTCGGTGCCACGCCTGGCCTGCGCATGCAACGCGGCGATCACCTGCTGATGCGCCGCGTCCCAGACCGCGCGGCGTTGCGACATCCACCACAGGTCGACGATATCGCCCACCAGATACAGGGTCTGACAGCGCTGGCGGGCAATGAACGCGGCAATCTCGGCGGCATGGCAGTGCTGCGACCCCAGATGCAGATCGGACAGAAACAAGGCGCGGACGGGAGGATGCAAGGTGGACAGGCGCATGCGGACGTCTCCAGGGCAAAAATCCTCGCAGCCGCTGGCAAAGCGGTGCGCAGCCGGTGCGTGCGCAGCCGGTGCGTGCGCCGCCTGCAGGCGTCGGCATCGCGTCGAACGGTCAGCGCACCCGCATCGCTGCGGCGCAGCTTGCCGCACTGGCGATCCCGCCCAGGGCCACTTGGCTGCCAACGTGGTCCTGCGCCCTCACTCCAGCACGACGATGCCCGAAGACATCTCAGATTCCCCCGGGACCACCTCTGCATGCAGCGACGCAGCCCCGGCACGGGCGCATGCTGACCGCTCGACACGACCACCGCATGGCAGTATCAAGACAACCGCATGACCATGCAAACCCGCGCCAGCACACGGTTTTAACGCCACACCAGCCCATTCAGGCGCACAATGCGCAGGCGTGCCGGAGGGTGTATCATCCGCACCCATCTTTTCATCCGAATTAAGGGATATAAGCCTGATGTCCAGCTATCTGTTCACCTCCGAATCGGTCTCCGAAGGCCATCCGGACAAGATTGCCGACCAGATCTCCGACGCAGTGCTGGACGCCATCCTGGCCCAGGACAAGCGCGCCCGCGTGGCCTGCGAGACGATGGTCAAGACCGGCGTGGCGATCGTCGCCGGCGAAGTGACCACCAGCGCCTGGATCGACCTGGAAGCGCTGACCCGCAAGGTGATCCTGGACATCGGCTACAACAGCTCCGACGTCGGCTTCGACGGCGAGACCTGCGGCGTGCTCAACCTGATCGGCAAGCAGTCGCCGGACATCAACCAGGGCGTGGACCGCAAGAAGCCCGAAGAACAGGGCGCTGGCGACCAGGGCCTGATGTTCGGCTACGCGACCAACGAGACCGACAGCCACATGCCGGCGGCGATCCATCTGGCGCACCGCCTGGTCGAGCAGCAGGCCAAGATCCGCAAGAAGAAGAACTCGGCGCTGTCCTGGCTGCGTCCGGACGCCAAGTCGCAGGTCACCTTGCGTTACGAAGACGGCGTGGCGACCGCGATCGACGCGGTGGTGCTGTCGACCCAGCACGATCCGGGCGTCAAGCAGAAAGACCTGATCGAAGCGGTGCGCGAGGAAATCCTCAAGCCGGTGCTGCCGTCCAAGTGGCTGCACAAGGGCACCAAGTTCCACATCAACCCGACCGGCAAGTTCGTGATCGGCGGCCCGGTGGGCGATTGCGGCCTGACCGGTCGCAAGATCATCGTCGACACCTACGGCGGCTGGGCCCGTCACGGTGGCGGCGCGTTCTCCGGCAAGGATCCGTCCAAGGTCGACCGTTCGGCCGCCTACGCCGCGCGTTATGTGGCCAAGAACGTCGTGGCCGCCGGCCTGGCCGACCGTTGCGAAGTGCAGGTTTCCTACGCCATCGGTGTGGCCGAGCCGACCTCGATCTCGGTCACCACCTTCGGCACCGGCAAGATCGCCGACGAGCAGATCGAAAAGCTGATCCGCAAGCATTTCGACCTGCGTCCGTTCGGCATCATCCAGATGCTCGACCTGATCCACCCGATGTACCAGCAGACCGCGTCCTACGGTCACTTCGGCCGCAAGCCGAAGGATTTCACCTACACCGACGCAACCGGCGCGCAGCACAGCGCGACCTCGTTCTCGTGGGAAAAGACCGACCGTGCCGAGGCGCTGCGCGCCGACGCCAAGCTGAAGTAAGTCAGCCGCTCCTGCGGGAGCGTGTCTAGTGCAGTGCAGATGGGCCGCCGATGCGGCCCATCTGCGTTTTGGCGGCACGCGTGCCGTCATCGCGGCTTGCGTAGGAATCATCGCTTGCGGTTGCGCAAGCAGGCATCTGCGTGCCCGGCTTGCGCAACGGCCAGAGCCCCTGCAATGACACAGTTGGTCCGGGGGCGGATTCACCGCGTGTCCCGACACCGGATGCGACACCGCGCGCACCGACCGACTCCGCACACGCGATCTGCAGGCATTTCGCAACTGCTTCGGTTCGCTGAAGCGGTTGGCGCGCGCAAAGGAGAAAAACGCCAGCTGGCACCTCGCGGCACGACGCTGCCTTCAAGGATCGCGTTGCAACTGCTGCTCCAACGCCTGCGCGAACGCGTGCAGCGGACACGCCATGCGTTGCCCTGCCGCGCACAGGTCCAACGCCAACTCCTGCTGCAACGGCGGATGCGCCAGATCCAGCGGCGCCAACGTGCGCAGCTGATCCAGCGATTGCGCCAGATACCGTGCGCGCACGACCTGCTCCCCACTCGGTTCGCGCCATAGACCCAGCAACAACGCGCCACCCGGTGGCGGATCGTCGGCGCCGTAACCGGGCAGGTGGAAATGCACGCCCAACAAACCGCTCAACGCCGCAATATGCGTATCGCTGCCAACGAAGACCGAGACTTTCGGTGCCTGCGCATCGCCGAAGCGTTGCAGCACTTCGCGTGCCAGCGGCGCGCCCGAGCGCGACGCCATGTAATGCGGCCGCGCGTAGATGTCGAACAACAACGCATGCAGGCGCGACACCTGCGCCAGGCGTTCGGGCGTGGCACGGCCCCAACCGACCTGCGACAACGGCAAGCCTTCGGCGTATTGCAACAACAACACTTCCCCAGTGCCGGAGGTCAGATCGATCGGCCCGCCCAGGGCCAGGCCGCGCCCATTGACCGATGGCGCCAGCGTGGACGGCATCTGCGCAAAATCGCAGGGCGTACGGGTGCACCCGAGAATCTGCTGCATCGCCTGCAACTCGGCCACGTGGCCTTGCAGCAATGCGGCAGGTCCGCCGGTTTGCTTGTTGATCGCGGCGACCGCTGCCGCGCCATCGAACGGCACCGCGCCAGCTTCGATCGGCCGGAACAACGGATCGTTGCTACCGGCCTCACGATGCCCGGCCACGATCCCGCAGCCAGGTGCCAGCGCGTCGGCCAGCAAGCTGCCGCTATCGATGGTGCGTTGGTCGGTATTGGCCCAGACCGATACGCTCTGCGGCGCAGGGCAACCGGTACCCGGCAACAGCGCCTGCTGGGTCAACCATTGCCGCAGATACGTGCCACTCAACTGCACAGCGGTGCGCCCGCGCGGCGTGAGCAGGCTGGCCGGCGTGGACCACTGCGGCCACGGCGCATCTGCGTAGTGCGCAGCCGCAGCCTCGCCCTGCAGTGGCGCACGCACGCCATGCCGGAACACCACCACCACGCGCTCCAGTTGCGCGGCCTTGGCGGTCTGCGCAACTGCCGGCGGCGTGGGCGCACGTGGCGCGCAACCGATCAGCAACAACGCGCCGAGCGCCAATGCCGGCAACGGCCATCGCGGCCGAGGCACTGCCTTCGACCGTCGCCTGACACCTGCGTGCGCCGGCGCGACAATCCCGCACGACGGCAGCCCTACGGCCACCATCGCGTCGCTGCCGTCATCGCCTGCGGGCAGGCATTCACCGCCCTGCCCCGCTTTCATTGCGGACTCAGAACACATATTTGGCGGTCAGCAGGCTGGTCATGCCGGAATCGACGATGTCCGAGATCGCATCGGTCTCGTGGCCCACATGCGCCCAATAGCTGTGCTGCTTGGTGAGGTTGGCGACCGACAGATCCACGCGCAGATGCGCGTTGGGCGCGTAGCCCAGATGCAGATCGACGCGGGTGATCGGCTTGATCCACAGATTGTCCCAGCGTTGCCCCCGGTTGAGATAGTCGTAGACCGAGACGTATTCGCCGGAATAGTGGTAGCTCAGATTCACCGACCAGTCGCCCTTTTCGTAAAACAGCTCGGCGTTGGCAAGCAGGTTCGGTGCGTTCTGGATACGCTCGTGCGCGAAGCCTTCTTCGCCCAGATCCACTCGGGTGGTCTGGCGGGTGAGGTTGGCGCCGATGCCGAAGCCATCCAGCGGCGCGGGCATCCCCTGGAAGGTCTGCCGCACTGCGGCTTCGATCCCCAGCACGCGGCCATCGCCACCGTTTTGCGGACGCACGAAACGGGTGCTGCCACTGCCGCTTTCGCCGGCATTGGCCGCGTTGGACCCGCTTTCGTAGATGTAATCGGTCAGCCGCTTGTAGTAGCCCGCCAGCATTGCGTGGCCGCCACTGTCGTTCTGCCATTCGCCCGACAGGTCCACATTGAGCGACTTGATCGGCTTCAGGTCCGGGTTGCCTTCGGTGATGATGGTCTGGCCATCGCTGGAAATATCGGTGGAGCGGCCACCGCCCAGCTGTACGAACGCCGGGCGCGTGTAGCTGGTCCATACCGAACCGCGATACACCGCAGCATCGCCATCGGGCCGGTAGTTCACGAACACGCTCGGCAGCGCCACGTTGTAACGGGTGCGATTGTTGGCGAATGCACCGACCTGCTCGGCCCCATTGATGGCCGCCGGCTGCGCCCAGAACGTGTTGGTGATGGCGGTGTGCTCGAAACGCACACCCGGCAGGATTTCCCAATTGCCGGTACGTAGCGTCGCCATCGCATAGGCGGCACTCACCGCCTCGGTGGCGCGCATGGTGTTGCAGTTGAGGTTGTTGATCGCCAGTTGCCCGCAGCTGTCGAAGCTGGCCGGCGTCAGCGTGCGAGCGATCAGGTTGTTGAGTGCCGCATTGCTGAGCCGCACGGTGGGGAGTGCGTACTGCCCCGGATAGACCGCGTCGTAGCGCTGCGCGATCAGCCCGGTGTCGCGCAACAAGGTGCCGTCGGTGTACTTGGCATTGGTCCAGTCGCGGTCGGTGAAGCTGCGCGAGCTGTCCACATACTTCACGCCGAATGCGATGCGGCTCAGCAACCCTTCGTCGAAGTCGTAGCCCACATCGAGCTTGCCACCGCCCTTGTCCTGGCCGCTGTATTGCTTGGAAAGTTGCCCGGTGCGTCGTGCGAACAGGCTGCCCACATCCGATGCCTGCGCCTGCATCGCCGGGGTCAGCAACGGGACCGGGAAGCCGTCGCCGTCGTAACTGATGAAGCGGTTGGCGCCGTAGGCGAAGTTGGTCGAGGTGTATTGATCGTTGCGCGCAGAAATTTCCACGTGATCCGGGCGATCGTTATTGCCGGTGCCGTAAAAAATATTGGGCGCGAAGGTCCAATGCCCCAGCTGTTTTTCCGCACCGAACTGGATGGTGGCAAGGTCGGCTTCTTCCGGGTTGGTTTCGTACCAGTAGCGCACTGCGACGCGATTGATCTGCGGCTGATAGACGCCACTGCTGCCGATCTGGGTGAAGCTGACATTGGCCGGAACGAATTGGGTGTAGCCGGTGTTCTGCTCGGTCTTGGCAAAGGCGTAGGTCATGCGCGCATACAGATGCAGGCTGGGGTCCACCCGCCAGTCGAAGGCGGCATTGCCACCGTAACGGCGGGTATCGCCTTGCGAATACCCGATGTTGACGCCCGTACTCTGCAGCACCTGTTGCGGGTCGCTCCCTGCAGCCAGATTGCCGCTGGCATCGGCACGCGCAAACTCCCACGAACCATCGTTGCGCGCGGCCGACGCGCCGGCCACTTCGCTGTTCACGAAATGGCGTTCGTCGTAGTACGCGCTGACTGCCACGCCGAACTGCCCGGCATCGCCAAAACGTGCATGCCAATCGCCGGCGGCGCCGCTTCCCAGTCCGGAATCGCCGTAATCGCGCGCACGGCTTTCCATGCGTCCGCTCAAGGTCACGCTGCCACCCTGACGATCGGGCGAATCGAATGCGCTGGGCGTGCGGTAATCGATGGTGCCGCCAATCGCATCGCCGTCCATGTCGGCAGTGGAGGTCTTGTTCAATACGATGGTCTGCAGGCCCGAGGGTGGCAACAGACTCAATTGCACGCCGCGGCTGTACGGCATGCCTTGCGCGACGTTGATGCCATTGATCAGGTTGACGTTGTACTCGGCATTGAGGCCACGTACCGAGGAAAACATGCCTTCGCCACGTGCTGCGCCATCGATGCCGCCAAAGTACGACTGCCCGGTGTTGACCACATTCACGCCCGGCATCAGGCCCAGCGCTTCGGCCACGTTGTGGACCGCAGTGGTCTTGAGATCGTCGGCCGACAACACGTTGACGGTATTGGTGGCGGCCATCTGCATGTCGGTCGCGTTATAGCGCGTGGCGGCGACGGTGACCTTGTCCAGGGTGGCCATCTCGCCTTGCGCAGGCGTTGCGGCGGACGGCGCGGACTGTGCGGCTGCATGGCCGCAAACAATCGACAACGACACGCATAAGGCCTGCGACAGACGCGAAGGACGCAACAACGCACAACGAACGATCATGATCAAATCCAATGCGTGCAGCAACGCGCCATGGGCTCATGCCACGGCGGCGCGACCGCGATGTGTGGGAGAGCGACGTGGCCTGCGGCGGACCTGCGTCACACCTGCAAGCAGGCGCCGCGCATGTTGGTGACGGCATATTTCAATGCCATGACGTGTGCTGCAGCCCTGACAAATGCACGTAGCAAGCGCGCAAGTCGGCATAGTCGCTGGCGTATGGAAGCGCGGATCGCTGCCGGCATGCGCATACGGCCACCGGCGCAGGCGCGCACGCGTCTTCGCAGGCCGCGACATGAGTCCGCATGACGCGAAGGCGTCATGGTTTCTGCAGTGTTTCTTGCGACAACGCACCTTCCCGCTCCGGGGAAGGCGCCCACATTGCGTTTGAAGATATAAGCCAAGGCGATGGCGTGACCTGCCGCAGCACAGCCGTTACGAGGATCGCAAAACAACAAACAGTGCGCGCCTGCGCCCGACGCCAGCATCGCCGCTGTCGAGATCGACGCCTGCGCAACACGCATGCGCACCCGCTAACGCTCACACGATCCTGCAAGCCTCGCTCACGTGCGCAGGAAGATCTCGACGCGGCGATTGAGCTGACGACCGCCCGGATTGTCCTGGCCATCGACCGTATTGGGCGCCACCGGTTGCGATTCGCCATAGCCCTTTGCGCCAGCGCCCTGTGCGGCACCGCGCGTGCGTAACGCGGCCAGCACCGCGTTGGCGCGGCGCTCGGACAGCGCCTGGTTGTAGGCATCATCGCCCTTGGCATCGGTGTGCCCGCGCACTTCCATCTGCTTGGTCGCTACCTTGCCGAGTGCGGCGGCCAGGGTGTCGAGCACACGCGCGGCATCCGGGCGGATGTCGGACTTGTCGAAGTCGAACAGGATGCGGTCGTTCAAGGTGATCAGATAGCCGCACGGTGCGCCAGGTGGAGCGAACTTCTGCAACGGCGGGAAACGGCCGGCAGGCAGTACCTTCGGCAGCGGCGGCATGCGCACTTCGCGCGGCGGGGTGCCGACCGTGCCGGTCCCGTCGCCGCGGTTCTGCACCAGGCCGTCCGGCCCGTTCCAGGTGCCGGAGCCATCGGCGTTGATGGTGACCAACCCGCGCGGGCCATTCCAGGTGCCGCTGCCATCGCCGTGGTTGTCGATCAGGCCGCTCTTGTCGCTGTTCCAGGTGCCGGCGCCCTTGCCGTTCAAACTGATCAGCCCGGCCGGGCCGTTATAGGTGCCGCCGCCGTCGGACTGCACGTCGATGAGGGCATTGTCGCCGCCCTGCCCGGATGCGTTGATGGTGCCGCTGCCATCGGCATTGACGTTGACCAGGCCGCCCTCGAAGTTGGCGGTGCCGCTGCCGTCGGCCTTGAGGTTGAACAGGCCGCCGTCGCCGTTGCGCAGCAGATTGCCGTTGGCATCGACGCTGGTGATGCCGGCATCGTTGATCAACGTGCCGCCATCGCCGCAGCGCGCGGGTGCCACGCTGACGCCTTCGATCGGGTCGAGGATGTCCTGCAGCGAGGCTTCCAGCGCGCGTTGCGCCGGGGTCACGCCGACGATCTCGGGGATGACGATGGTGGGGATGGCCGGAAATTCCGGCACTCTTTCCTCCACTGCTGCCGGCGCATCCGGCGCGCCCTTGGCCTGTGCCGCCTGAAGTGCCGCGGGGGCTGGATCGGCAGCAGCGGCTGCATCCTTCGGACCTTCGCCACGGCCGCAACCGACCAACAACAGGGGGACCCACAGCACTGCCGACAACTTGCGCATCGCGCCTTTCCTTGTTCGAGCCTGTACGAGACGTGCCTGATAGCACGCGCACGGTAAATAAGGCGCCAAGGCCGGTGCGCATGGTTGCCCAGGGCATTGGCGGCGCTGGCGGCGGATGCTTGCACACGACTGCTGCGCGACCAGCGAGAGACCGATCAGCCAGTGGCACGCTAGTGTGGCAAGCCGCGACGCGAGGTTGTTCTCGCAGGGCTATCTGCGGGATGCAAGGCGGGCCGCAACCATCATGCGTGCGTCGCATCCGTCACCAGGCGGGCACGCGGCGCGCGCATCCGCGTGGCTGCTTCACTGCGTTTGCCGGCGACTGCGCGCAACGTCCAGCGATCACACGTGTCGCCGCCTTACAACGTCGCAGGCGTCGTCGCAGGCACGGGCGGCTGCGGCTGCCCCTGCCCCTGCGCAGGCGCAGGCGCCTCGCCGGCCTCGGCCTGCATCTGCGCATGCAGGATACGGCGGATCTCCAGGATCGCCTGCGGGGTTTCCTGCACGCTGTGCCAGGAGGTCACCACCAGTTCGGACTCGGCGCCCTCCAGATGCGCGCTGCGGTACGGCACCAGCCCATCGTCGGACTCGGCCAGCGGCACCTGCGGTTTTTCGCGTCCGATGATGGTGTTGTACGTCACGCGCGGGGAGATCGGAAGGTCCATCGTGGCACGCACGAACGGATCGGTATCGCGCAGGTTGTCGATGCTGGTCGGCGGCAGCAAGCGACCCTTGCCCCGATGCGGCCCGCCCGCTCCTTCGCGTTCGCTGTTGGACAGGTCTTGCAGCACATCGCCGAAACTGTTCAACAAGGACAGTGGCAAACGCACCATGCGGCCGATGAAGCGGCCGATACCACCTTCGGCCAATGGCGTGCCGCGATGCGGCGCAGCGATGAAAATGGCGCGCTCGATCTGCGGGATTGGCGAAAAATGCAGCAACGGCCGCAGTTTGGCGCGCACGCGCTCACCGCGCTCGCCTTCCAGACGATAGTTTTCCAGCAACGTGTTCCAGACCTGCTCACCGGAAGACGACACCAGCAACCGCCCGATCACCCCACCCATGCTGTGGCCGATCAATACCATGTCCTGTGATGCGACTGCCGTACCGGCGGGATCGAATTGCTTCAGGCTGTTCTCCACCAGTGTCTGGATTTGCGCGCGATTGACTGCAATCGGTGCGTTGGTCGGGTAATACACCTGCCAGATCTGATAGCGCTGGCGCAGTGCCTCGTCGCCCATCACTTCATTGGCGACATTGACCCAGGCCTCCGGGCTGCTGGCCAGCCCGTGCAACATCAGCAGCACGCGACGGTTCGGATCGTAAGGCTGCATCAGATACAGATGCGGAGCAGCCAGTCCGCGCGTGCCGCCCAGCATCGAACGCAGCGATTGGGCGGCGAATCCGGACTTGGCCAACCACAATCCATACGCGGCGGTGAAGTTGGCCGCCAGCGGCACGCGCTGCCCATGCAGCACTACTTCGTGCTGACGGTACGGGTCGTACGGCACCATGGTGACCGCGTCGGTGCGCAGCACCGCATCCAGGGTATCGCCTTCGAAACGCATCAGCAGCGTGGCCGGCGCATACGGCATCTCGCTGAAGGTCGGCAATGGCCGAACCGGCGCGGCCGGCGCGGCCGGCGCAGCGGCCCCGGCTGCCGCCTGCAAGGCCAGTCCGGCCGGGTCGCCGACCACCTGCGGGTCGACTTCGGCGACCAGCTCGGCACCGAAGCCATCGCGCCGATAGGTGCTGCGCAGCCCATCGAAGCGCAGCGCAGACGCCGAGAAGATCGCGCGCGGCGTGTTGCCGCCACCGGGCAGGCGATAGGCAGAGATGTCGAACGTCATGCGCCAGTGCCCCACCGTGATCGGCGCAAGCGCCGCATCGGCGCTCCGGGGGCCGCGGGCAAACACGCCCTCGATCACCTGCTGCACGGCGTAATTGTAGTAATCGCGCACCTGGGTCTGGCGATTCTCGAACGCACGCGCGCTCGGCGCACGCGCGGTGAAGAACAGATACGCATAGGCGTGGCGTGCCGCCTCCAGCCACGCAGACATCGCCGCGTCGTTCATGGTTGCCGGCGTCTTTCCGCTCAGCGCCACCGCCTGCGCGGTCCACAGCTCGGCCTGGGCGGCCAGACGGCGCTCATCGCCGATGCCTTCCACCGTGGTGAGTTGCTGCACGCACGGCAGCGGATCCTTGCGGCACTCCTTTGGTTGCAACCCGGCGACCTGCAGCGTCTCGCTGCCGGCCTGGCTGAGCGCGCCAGTGCTGAGCACATCGCCGCGCGTGAGCGCGATGTAGTCGCCACTGCTGCGCGACTGCACTTTCACCATCGCGCAACCACTGGCCAACAGGCTTGCCAGCACGCCGGTCACCAGCAGCGCCTTGCTGCGCATCTGTCTGCGTTTCATCATTGTGTTGCGTTTCCGGTTGCGGCTGGCGCAGGTGCCGGCGCTTGCGGCATGCCCATGCGGATGCGCTCGGAGAAATCCGGCGCGGTGTCGGCAGCGAGCGCACGTGCGGTGAAGTGCCCACGCTGCTTCAAGGTTGCGAAGTCGTAGCCGGACAGCAGGCCGTGATGATCGTAGGCGTATTCGTCCACGTAACCGGACAGCAGCAGGCGATGATCCAGCGGCAAGGTCGGCTGCAACTGCCGTACCAGCGCGAACACGATGGTGGTGCAGTTGCTGGTGAGGGTGTTGTAGAACGCCGGCGCGCGATTCAGGTCGTCGGCCAGGCGAACGTAGCCCATGAACATGCGGCGCAGACCGGCTTTGGGAATCGCCAGCCGGTACAGATACATGTCTTCGCCACGCACGTTGGTACGCACGCGCAGAATGTCGCGCTCGTCGGCAGCCACCAGGGTCTCTTCGAAGCTGCGGAAAAATCCGCCCAGTGCCGAAAACGACTCGCCCCGCTCCTTGCGGATTTCCAGCGAGAACACCACGCGCGAGCCGTCGTCGAAGCCGAACGACACCAGCGTGTGCGCGATCGCCGGGCCCATCCAGTACGACAGCGCCAGGTCTGCGCTCACCAGGCGGTCCAGATCGTACTGGCGGGTTTCCCAGCGCGGCACGTAGTCGGTTTCGCTGCGCCAGTCGAAGTTGCGCACGTTGTGCAAGGTGACGATGTTGCCGTGCACCTGCGGCTGCAACCGCTGGGCCACATCGTCGGCCCAGTCGCGGTGCTGGCTGGGTTGCATCCACCACCACGCCAGCGCCAGCACCACGAAGGCGGCACTGAAGATGCCCACCAACGCCCAATTCTCGCGGCCACGGCGCAAGCCCCACAACGCCACCAGCGCCATCGCGCTCCACGACCCTACCCAGCCAGCCCGCACGAACGCATTGCCGGTGAGCGAAAAATAGATTGCCAGGGCGCCCCACACGGCGGCCAGTACCAGCCCCCCCCGCAAGGCCCAGCGCCCCAGGCAGGCGCGCGTGGTCGGCCTCATCGCATGCCGCCCGCAGGCACCTGCATCCCCAGTGCATGCATCAGCAGGTCCGCCGAGCGATGCGCCAGGCGTTTGCGTTCGCCTTCATCGTTGCCGCGCAGGCAACTGCCCAGCATGTCGATCACCAGCAGCAATTGCTCGTCGTCGACATCGGCCCGGCACAGGCCGGCGTCGCGAGCGCGGTGCACGAACGGCAGAAAGATGCTCAACACACGGCGATCCGTCGCCTCCACCGCCGGGTGCGCGCGTTGGATCGAGCGCCAGAAATCCACCAGTGGTGCGGATTGGGCGATGTGCTCGGCCACGTCGTGCAGCAGCACGGCGAGGCCGTCCGGTTGGTCGCCCAGATCGGCGGCCAGCCGCTCCAGGCCATCCAGGCCACGGGTCATCAACGCCGTCATCAGCGCCAACCGGTCGGGGAAATTGCGGTACAACGTGGCGCGGCCAAGGCCGGCACGTTCGATCACCAGCTCCAGGGGCGCGTTGACGCCGTGTTCGCTGAACACTTCGTCGGCGGCATCGAGAATTTGGCGGCGCCGGAGCGCGGCATCGGGGCGGGCTGCAGTCATGCCGACATTATCGGACATTTTTGTCCGGTAACACCAGAGCCCGCTTGCCGACTGCGCGATTTCTCCGACCAACGGTCGGTTCCCTGCCGGCATCAGCCGGTGTTCTGTACCCCTTGCGAGACGCCGTTGACGCAGGCGACCAGCGCGCGCAGCAGCTCGTCGTCTTCGCCATCGGTGGCGCGCCAGCGTTGCAGCAGGTCCACCTGCAACACGCTGATCGGGTCGATATAGGGGTTGCGCAGGCGGATCGACAAGGCCAGCCGCGGGTCGTGCTGCAGCAGCGACTGTTGCCCGGTCAGCGCCTTGACCCAGCGTTTGGTCAGCGCCAGTTCCGCGCCGATGCCGGGGAAGAACCGCGCATGCAGGTCGCCCGACAACCGCGAGAACAGCTCGGCGATCGCAAGGTCGCCCTTGGACAGCACCATCGCGATGTCGTCCAGAAAGGTGCGGAAGAACGGCCAGTCCTGCGCCATCTCACACAAGGTCTCTTCATGCCCGGCATCCACCGCCGCCTGCAGACCGCTGCCCACGCCGTACCAGCCCGGGATCACCGCCCGCGCCTGGCTCCACGCGAACACCCACGGAATCGCGCGCAGGTTGGACAGCGCCGCATCCTGGCCCAGCCGGCGCGATGGGCGCGAACCCAGCGTCATGCGTTCGATCACATCGATCGGCGTGGCCAGGCGGAAGTACTGCATGAAATCCGGCGCGCCGACGAACGCGCGATAGGCGACGGTGCTGCGTTCGGCCACCAGATCCATCACCGGCCGCCAGCGCTCCTCGCGCGGCTCGGGCGCACGCGGGCGCAGGCTCGACAGCAGCACCGCGCCGGTCATCTGTTCCAGCGAGCGCAGGGCCAACGCGCGGATGCCGTACTTGCGATGGATCACTTCGCCCTGCTCGGTGACGCGCAAACGACCATCGACGCTGCCGCGCGGTGCCGCATCCAGCGCGCGGCTGGTCTTTCCGCCGCCGCGCGCGATCGAGCCGCCGCGCCCGTGGAAAAAGGTGAGCCGCACACCGAGTTCGGCCGCCGCTTCCAGCAGCTCCACCTGTGCGCGCTGCAGGCCCCAGCGCGACGCGGCGATACCGCCGTCCTTGCCGCTGTCCGAATAGCCGAGCATCACCATCTGGGTGTCGCCGCGTGCAGCCAGATGCTGGCGATAGACCGGGTCGGCCAGCAGATCCTGCACGGTGCCGGTGCCGCCACGCAGATCGTCCACGGTTTCGAACAGCGGCACGATATCCAGCGGCACCGCGCCAGCGTCGTCGACCAGACCACCGCGGCGCGCCAGGGCGAGCACGGTCAGCACGTCGGCGCGGTTATGCGCCATCGAGATGATGTAGCTGCCCAGCGCATCGGCGCCATGCCGCGTGCGCGCATCGGCGAGTGCGGCGAAGACCGCATCCAGCCGCGCGTTGCCTGCATCATCCACTCGCGGCAATGCCTGCTCGCCAGACGCGTACGGGCCCAGCAGCGCGGCGCGCTGTGTGGCGTCCTGCGCATCCCAGTCGTCCTGGCCCAAGGCATCGGCGACCGCGCGCGCATGCACGCTCGATTCCTGGCGCACGTCCAGACGGGCTAGATGGAAGCCGAACGTGCGCACGCGCCACAACAGACGGCGCACTGCGAACCAACCGGCGTGCAAGCCCTTGTTGGCCTGCAGGCTGTCCAGGATCAATTGCAGATCCTGCTCCAGCTCCACTGGTGCGGTGTACGCGCCATCGGCATCGTCGAGCGTGGCCTGCAGCCGCGCGCGCATCAGGTCGTTGAGCAGCCGGTACGGCATGTCGCCGTGGCGCGGCCGCGAGCGTGCGGCGGCATCGGGCAACAACGCGCGATACCGCTGCAGTTGCTCGCTCAACGCCGGGCTCACCGCCACCAGCGTGGTCGACTGGCTGAGCAGGCTGGCCAGTTGCCAGAGTTCTTTTTGATAGCGGTCCAGCACCGCGCGGCGCTGCGCATCCAGCGTACCGGCGATGGTGGTGGCATCCACGTTGGGATTGCCGTCCATGTCGCCGCCCACCCAGGTGCCGAAGCGCAACAGGCGCGGCAGGCTCGGCACGCTGCCGTAGGTTTCCTCGATGGCGTGCTCGAGGGTTTCGTACATCACCGGAACCACGCGATAGAGCACCTGGGTGAGATAGAACCCCACATGCTCGCGCTCGTCCTCCACGGTGGGGCGCACCGGCGAGGAGTCGGCGGTCTGCCAGGACGCGGTCAAGGCCATGCGGAAGCGCGCCGCATCGCTGGCGCGCTCATTGGGCGTGCGCATGCCATCCAGGTTGTCGACCAGGCTGGCGACCATCAGCTGTTCTTTTTCCAGCAATGCGCGGCGCACCGCTTCGGTGGGATGTGCGGTGAACACCGGCTCCACGTCGATGCGCGGCAACCACTCGCCGAGTTCCTCCAGCGTCACGCCCTGCGCCTTGAGCCGGCGCAATGCATCGTGCAGGCCATCCGGCTGCGGGGTGTCGGTGCCGCTACGCTGGTATTCGCGGCGACGGCGGATGCGGTGCACGCGCTCTGCGATGTTGACGACCTGGAAATAGGTACTGAAGGCGCGCACCAGCGACTCGGCTTCGCGCGGCTCACGCCCGGTCAGCTGTTCGCTCAGCGTGGACGGTGGCGCATCGCTTTCGCGCCGCGCAATGGCGGTGGTGCGCACGCGTTCGATTTCATCGAGGAATTCCGCAGAAACCTGCTCGGCAAGCAGATCACCGACCAGCGCGCCGAGCCGACGTACATCGTCGCGCAAGGGAAGATCGGGGGTAGCGAACACAAGACTGCTGCGGTACTCGTTCATCGGAAACGCACACCCTCTTCAAGCGCAAAGTCGTCGAAGACTAACCCAAAAGGATTAGATGGTTGCGACAAGCGCGACGGTTTCAACACCAACCATCGTGTGCCAGTGCTCTGTCCGATGACTCTCGTAGGAGCGCGCTGGCGCGCGATGGAGCTTTCCCGGTAATGCCCCATCGCGGGCTAGCCCGCTCCTACGCGATGTGGCTGTCCTGGTCATGCCCCGTCGCGCCCAGGTACGCTCCTACGGGTGATCGCGGCAATCGTGTGGGCGCCGCGGCGAATCTTCCCGGGACGCGCGGCGGCCGCATCCACCGTAGGAGCGCACCCGGGCGCGATGAAGCTCTCTCGGTGATGCTTCATCGCGCGCGAGCGCGCTCCTACAGGTGCCAGCGCATCTCTCGATCAACGCGTGCGCGTAGCGTCCTTCGCCTTCACCGGCTCGCCGAGATAGGTCTTCAACCATTGCTCGCTCTCGGCCAGCATCTGCAGGATCGACTGCCGCGCGCGATACGCGTGCGATTCGTTGGGTAGCATCACCAGCTTCGCGGTGCCGCCCAACCCCTTGATCGCGGCGAACATGCGCTCGCTCTGGATCGGGAAGGTGCCGGTGTTGTTGTCGTCCTGGCCGTGGATCAACAGCAGCGGGTCCTTGATCTTGTCGGCGTAGTTGAACGGCGACATCGCCTGGTACACCGGTTGCGCCTGCCAGTAGTTGCGTTCTTCGGCCTGAAAACCGAACGGCGTGAGCGTGCGGTTGTAGGCACCGCTGCGCGCGATGCCAACCTTGAACAGGCGCGTATGCGCGAGCAGATTCGCGGTCATGAAGGCGCCGTACGAATGCCCGCCGATGGCGATGTGCTCGCGGTCGGTGACCCCGCGCCGCACCACTTCATCCACCGCCGCCTGCGCGTCGGCGACCAGCTGCGGCACGTAGGTGTCGTTGGGTTCGGCATCGCCTTCGCCGACGATCGGCATGGTCGGGTTATTGAGCACCACATAGCCGATCGCCAGAAATGCCTGCGGGCCCCAGTAGCTGATCGCGTTGAAACGGTAAGGCGAGTCGGTGACCTGGCTGGCGGTGTCGGCGCTTTTGAACTCGCCCGGATACGCCCACATCAGCAGCGGCCGCGGGCCATCGCGTTTGGGGTCGTAACCGGGCGGCAGCAACAGCGTGGCGGTGAGGTCCACGCCATCGGCGCGCTTGTAGCGGATCTGCTCCTTCTGCACGCCGCGCAGCTGTGGCAAGGGATGCGCGAAGTGGGTCAACGCACGCGGTGCGGGCGTTGCATCGCCCAGCGCCTGCACGAAATAGTTGGCCGGTTCTTCAGGCGATTCGCGGCTGAGCAGCAACTGCGTGCCTTGCGCATCCAGCAACGCCAGCGGTGCGGAATAGGTGGGTGCCTGCGAATGGAACAGCCGTGTGGCGCGTTTGCTTTGCAGATCGAAACGGTCCACAAACGGGCGGTCGCCTTCCGGCGAGGCGCCCTTGCCGAGCAGGAACAGGCTATTGCCATCGGCACTGGTCTGCAGCAATGGGCGGCCCTTGCCGTCGGCCACCGTCGCCGGCGTGCCAGGGTCGTTGTAGCGGTCCTGCGAGGACCGGTCCCAGAGCAATTCGGGTGCGCGCTGCGGCTGATCCGGCGCAACCCGCCACTGCTTGGTGCGGCGGGTCTTCCACCAGCTCTCGCTGAGGATGGCCAGATCGCCCCGGCCCCATTGGATACCTTCAAAACGGCTGCCCAGCTGCGCCAGCGTGACCGGCGCGCGCGCGAACGGCGCGGCCTGCATCAGCACCGCATCGCGGATCTTGCTGGCGCGTGCCGGGTCGCCGCCGTCCTGCGCTTCGGCCCACACCAGCGTGGCCGGCGCATCACCGCGCCAGGCGATGTCGCGCACGCCAGTGGGCACCGCGTCGTTGCCGGTCGGCAGGCCTTCGACCAGCGGCAGCTTGGCGATCTGCCGCACCAGCTTGCCCTGCAGGTCCAGCACCTCGATGCGCCGCGCGAAGTTGTCCACCGGCACCACATACGAGAACGGCCGCTCGCTGCGTTCGCTCAGGATGTAACGGCCATCCGGCGACACCGACAGGTTGAGATAGATGCCGGGCGCAGCGATCGGGCGCACCTGCCCGGTCACGCTGACGATGATCGGCTGGCCGGTGGCGTAGTACTCGAACACGCGCGCATCGGTCTCGTTGCGCAGCAGGTCCTGATAGGTCGGCAGCGAGCGCACGCCGGCAGCAGCGCTGGTCTGCTGGGTCGCAGGACCGTCCGGCACTGCATCGCGCGTGGGCGGCGCGCCCTGCCCGGCCACTTGCTGCTGCACCAGCAGTCCGCTGCCATCGGGCAACCAGCGCAACTCGTCGTTGACGCTGGTGTTCAAGCCGGCCACCAGGCGCTTCGCCTGCCCGGCGGCCACGTCCACCAGCCACAGTTCGTTGGCCCCGCTGGCCGCATCCTCGCGGCGGAACGCCAGGTAGCGTTGATCCGGCGACCAGCTCAACGTGGCCAGCGACAATGGCGTCGGCAGGCCGGCAATCTGCCGCTCGCTGCCATCGGCCACCGACAGCAGCCACAGCTTGCCGGCGAAGGAAAACCGGCTGCTGGCGAAGGTCTTCGGATGGATCCGCAGGCCGGCCAGCTTGAGCTCGGGTTGGGCCACCTCGGCGATATCCGGCAACGCCGGCAACTGCAGCATCGCGGCCAGGTCGCGTTTGGGCGACAACTGCAGCAGCGGCGCGCGCGGCGCGTCCACGACCTCCTGCAGCGCCTTGGAGGGCAGCTGGTAGCCATTGCTCGCCGCGCTGGCCGTGGCAGGCTGGGCCGCTGGCGCGGCAGCAGCAAAAGCCAGCGGCGCTGCGCTCAGCGCCAGCATGCTCGCCAGTACCCGTCCGTGCTGCATCCAACGTTGCCTCATCGGTGTCCCCTGCATGACTTGTCCCCGGTCTGGATCGAGCGTGGACCTTAGCAGGCGCCCGCGCGTGGCTCCCCCTGCCGTTGGTTGGGCCGATGCCGATTCATGCCGGAGGGGGGTGCTGCCGATATACTCATCGCTCTCGTCGAGGGGCGCTGCGACCGGTATGGCGGACTGATCCGCCAACTGCACACACCGTGCAGGCACACGGCCAGGCTCGACAAGCATTCATCGTTCAACGGCGCCCGGAATTGCAGACATTGATCTGCCTACCGGAGCTATTGCATGAACGCTGTCACGAAAATCGCCCCACAGACCGACTACAAGGTCGCCGACCTCTCCCTGGCCGATTGGGGCCGCAAGGAGCTGGACATCGCCGAGCACGAGATGCCGGGCCTGATGTCGATCCGCCGCAAGCATGCGCAGAGCAAGCCGCTGAAGGACGTGCGCATCACCGGCTCGCTGCACATGACCATCCAGACCGCCGTGCTGATCGAAACGCTCAAGGACATCGGCGCCAACGTGCGCTGGGCCTCGTGCAACATCTTCTCGACCCAGGATCACGCCGCCGCTGCCATCGCGGTCAGCGGTACGCCGGTGTTCGCCTGGAAGGGCGAGACGCTGGAAGAGTATTGGGACTGCACCCTGGACGCACTGACCTTCACCCTGCCCGACGGCACCTTGACCGGCCCGGAGCTGGTGGTGGACGACGGCGGCGACGTCACCCTGCTGATCCACAAGGGCTATGAGCTCGAAAACGGCAGCACCTGGGTCGACGAGCCGGCGGCTTCGCACGAAGAAGGCGTGATCAAGGCGCTGCTCAAGCGCGTGGCCGTCGAGCGTCCGGGGTACTGGACCCGCGTGGTCAAGGACTGGAAGGGCGTTTCCGAAGAGACCACCACCGGCGTGCACCGCCTGTACCAGATCGCCGAAGCCGGCAAGCTGCTGATCCCGGCCATCAACGTCAACGACTCGGTCACCAAGAGCAAGTTCGACAACCTCTACGGCTGCCGCGAGTCGCTGGCCGATGGCCTCAAGCGCGCGATGGACGTGATGCTGGCCGGCAAGGTCGCGGTGGTCTGCGGCTACGGCGACGTGGGCAAGGGCAGCGCGGCTTCGCTGCGTAACTATGGCGCCCGCGTCATCGTCACCGAGATCGACCCGATCTGCGCCCTGCAGGCGTCGATGGAAGGCTTCGAAGTCAACACCATCGAATCCACCCTGGGCCGCGGCGACATCTATGTCACCACCACCGGCAACAAGGACATCATCACCGTCGAGCACCTGCAGGCGATGAAGGACCAGGCCATCGTGTGCAACATCGGCCACTTCGACAACGAGATCCAGGTCGATGCGCTGAATGCACTCAAGGGCGTGGAGAAGATCAACATCAAGCCGCAGGTCGACAAGTACGTGTTCGGCAACGGCAACGCGATCTTCCTGCTGGCCGACGGTCGCCTGGTGAACCTGGGCTGCGCCACCGGCCACCCGAGCTTCGTGATGTCCAACTCGTTCGCCAACCAGACCCTGGCGCAGATCGACCTGTGGGAAAAGCGCGACACCTACGAGAAGAAGGTCTACATCCTGCCCAAGCACCTGGACGAGGAAGTGGCCCGCCTGCACCTGGAAAAGATCGGCGTCAAGCTGACCACCCTGACCAAGGACCAGGCCGATTATCTCGGCGTGGACGTGGCTGGCCCGTACAAGCCGGATCATTACCGCTACTGATCCATTGGCAACACATCGCCATGCAGACAAGAACGGGCGCCGCAAGGCGCCCGTTTTTCGTGCGATCAGCGGACCAGGCGCGCCTCGAATGGTGCTGTCACCGGCTCTGCCCATGAGTTGAGGGAGTACCGCGCCACGCGGCGCCTGTCGGATGGCAGCGCAGCCTTGCGCGTCGATCATCAGGGAGAACCAATGTCGATCCGCATCGATGCCGGCGGGCCCGCTTGCTGCGACAATGCCCGCCCGATACGAACGCTGGAGCCCATACCCGATGTCGCTGGAGACACAAGCCGAACGATTCATGCAGACACTCGAGTCACTGGGTGGCTCTGCAGGCAACGTCAAACTAGGCAGCGCGTTGGGCTGGGCCGACAGCACCTACACGCGGGTCAAAGCGCACCTGATTGAGCAAGGCCGCATCGTGCCCGGTCGTGGCCGCGGTGGTTCCGTGTCGATCGCGGATGCCACTCCTGCGCCAGGCAAGCAGCACGAAGACGGAGCAAGGCAGCCACAACGCCTACGTCCAGGCCTTCAATGCCATCGACAAGGCCATGCGCAACGATGAAGGCCTGGCCTCGGAGCTGGACTACGCCGAGCAGACCTCGTGGCTGCTGTTCCTCAAGTACCTGGACGACATGGAACACGAATGGGCCGATGAGGCCGCGCTCAAGGGCAAGCCCTACGCGCCGCTCCTGACCCGGCCCTACCGCTGGCAGGACTGGGCTGCGCCGAAGACGCGGGACGGCAAGCCCGACCCCAACGCGCGCACCGGCAGCGATCTGATCGAGTTCGTCAACGGCAAGCTGGTCAAGCACCTCAAGTCGTTCAAGGACAGCACCGTGCAGGCCGACAGCCTGCAGTACAAGATCGGCGAGATCTTCTCGGAAGTCTCCAATCGCTTCCGCTCCGGCTACACCCTGCGCGACGTGCTGGAGATCGTGGACACGCTGAGCTTCGGCAGTTCACAGGCCAAGCACGAGCTGTCCGAGCTGTACGAGACCCGCATCAAGCGCATGGGCAACGCCGGCCGTAACGGCGGCGAGTACTACACGCCGCGCCCGCTGATCCGCGCGATGATCCAGGTGGTACAGCCGCAGATCGGCGAGACTATCTACGACGGCGCCTGCGGCAGCGCCGGCTTCCTGTGTGAGGCCTGGGAGCATCTGCGCCGCGATGACCTGTCGGCCAAGGACTGGGACACGCTGCAGCGTAAGACCGTCTACGGACAGGAGAAGAAATCGCTGGCCTACGTGCTGGGCGTGATGAACATGATTCTGCACGGCATCGACGCGCCCAATATCCACCACGCCAATACGCTGTCGGAAAACGTCATGGACATCCAGCAAAAGGATCGCTTTGATGTCGTGCTGGCCAACCCACCCTTCGGCGGCGGCGAGCGCAAGGAAGTGCAGCAACACTTTCCCATCCGCTCGTCGGAGACGGCCTACCTGTTCCTGCAGCACTTCATCCGCAAGCTCAAAGCCGGTGGACGCGGCGCGGTGGTCATCAAGAACACCTTCCTCAGCAATACGGACAACGCCAGCGTCGAGCTGCGGCGCGAACTGCTGGCCAGCTGCAACCTGCACACCGTGCTCGATTGCCCGTCCGGCACCTTCCAGGGCGCGGGCGTGAAAACCGTGGTGCTGTTCTTCGACAAGGGCGCGCCGACGAGCAAGATCTGGTACTACCAGCTCGACCCCGGCCGCTCGATGGGAAAAACCAATGCGCTGAATGATACGGATCTTGCGGAATTCGTAGCACTGCAAAAAGCCAAAGTGAGCGGCGAGAAGAGCTGGACGGTCGACGTGTCCAACGTGGACGCCCCCACCTGCGACCTGTCAGTTAAGAACCCGCATGCGCCTGAGGCTGCGCCGCAACGCACCCCGCAGCAAATCATCGAAGATATGCTGGCGCGGGATGTGGAGACGGCGAAGTTGTTGGCGCAGGTGAGGAAGATGCTGTGAGTTGCTCTGCACTCGCCCGGCCAGTTAAAACGTCGTGGCCAACCAGTCCACTGGCTGAACTTGCTGAAATGTTCTCCGATGGTGACTGGATAGAATCGAAAGACCAGTCAACGTCAGGTATCCGCTTGCTTCAAACTGGCAACGTCGGAGGAGGCGAATTCAAAGATCGGGCTGAAAAGGCGCGCTTCATCAGCGCTGGCACCTTCGCTCGATTGAACTGCACGGAGGTCTTAGCCGGAGACATCCTGATCTCACGCCTTCCTGATCCTGTGGGCCGCGCATGCATCGTGCCCGAATTGGATACCCGGATGATCACGGCGGTTGACTGCTCGATCGTTCGTCTCGATGAACAACTGATCCTTCCGAAGCTCTTCGTCTACTTTACTCAGACGGACGCCTATCTTTCGGAGGTGGCCGCACTATGCACCGGAACAACCCGGAGCAGGATCAGTCGTACCGCGTTGGGTCAAATCGAGTTTCCGACCCCTCCGATGGACGAACAAAAGCGCATCGTCGCAGTGCTGGATCAGGCCTTCGGCGCCCTCGACCGCGCCTGCGCCAATGCCGAAGCCAATCTCGCTGACGGGCAAGCGCTGTTCGAGCAAGTATTACTTTCAACGTTTGACGAACTTCTGCCCACCGCAAACATGAAGACACTCGCAGAAACGGCGAAAGACTTCTCACGTGGAAAATCCAAGCATCGCCCCCGCAATGATCCAGCGCTTTATGGCGGCAAGTATCCTTTCATCCAGACGGGCGACGTGCGTAAAGCTCAAGGCGGCATCCGGGAGTTTTCGCAGAGCTACAACGAGATGGGTCTGATGCAGAGCAAACTATGGCCGGTCGGCACAGTTTGCATCACCATCGCCGCAAACATTGCAGACACCGGCGTGCTGGAGATCGAGGCATGTTTTCCTGACAGCGTAATCGGAATGGTCCCCAAGCCCGATGAAGCAACGCCCTACTATGTGGAGTACATGCTTCGCTACTTCGCAGAGGAATTGAAGCTCAAAGGCAAAGGCAGCGCACAAGACAACATCAATCTCGCGACGTTCGAGGAGTCGGAGTTCCCGTTCCCGCCTCTTAACCAACAAGAGGCGATCGTGAAAAAGCTAAACGCCCTTTCAACTCACGTTGCAAACCTGCGAGCCAGATACACGCACATTGCTGCAGAAGTCGCCGCCCTCCGCCAATCCCTGCTCCAAGCCGCCTTCTCCGGCCAACTGACGTAATTTCTTCGCCATGACCGATGCCAGTACCTACGATCGCCCATGGAAATCCTTTCAAGATCAGCTCTTGATGCTGGAAGAGCGCGGCTTGGCCCTGTCGGACAGGGAATGGGCACTGGCGTGGCTGCAGCGTGTCGGCTACTACCGGCTCAGTGCGTACTGGTATCCGTTCCGGATCTTCCGGCATGAGCAGGACCCGCAATCGGGGTCGATCCGCTCGGTGCGCACGGATCACTTCATGCCAGGGACAACGTTCACCGATGCCATCGAACTGTATCTGTTCGATCGTCGGCTACGCGTGCTGCTGGCAGATGCCCTTGAACGAATCGAAGTGTCGCTGCGGGTGGAGGTGGCATACCGACTGGGCAAAGTCGACACCTTCGCCCATCTTCATGAGCGCAACTTCCACCCCACGTTCCGCGAAAAAAGAGCGCCGCAGACGAACCAGACATTCTTCGCCACATGGCAGATGAAGTACCAGAGCTTGGTGCAGCGCTCCCGCGAGGACTTCGTCAAGCACTATCGTGAGAAGCATGGCCCGGACCTGCCGATCTGGGTCGCTATCGAGGTGTGGGACTTCGGTGCAGTCTCGCAACTGCTGGCCATGATGAAAGTGCCCGACCAGCAGGCCATCGCTGAGCGCTATGGAATTGCCGACTGGAAGGTGTTCGCAAGCTGGGTGCGCTGTTTGAGCTACCTGCGCAATCTGGTGGCCCACCACAGCCGCGTGTGGAACCGAAACATGGTGAGTTCTCCCATTCCACCGTCAACCGCATGGCCTGCTTGGGGCGCTGCATTCGAGAACAGGCAGGATCTGCTGACCAAGCCGTTCATCCAGTTGGCGATGGTCTGCCATCTGGTGCGCGTGGTGTGCCCCGGAAGCAGTTGGCCAGAGCGGATGGCGGCGCATCTCGACGCCTTTCCGTCTCAGGCATCTACACGCCAGTTGTCTAGCGCGGACATGGGAGCGCCCAACGGTTGGAAAGACTGGTGGCTGGCGGGCGACAGGCAATAAGAACCCCCGCGTAGATTCCCGAGGGAACCAAGAGGCGGGGGTCGTGTTGCGACAAGTCTAACCGAGCGGGCTTTGAATCGCCAATACGCATAATCAAAACTGCAAGGCGCGCGTTGCTCGAGACGCTGATGCGCCTGTGACACTCCCGTGCTACATTTGGGCATCCTGACCGGGAGCCCCGCATGAGCACCACCACCATCCGCCTGCCGGACGCGCTCAAGGCCCGCATCGCCAAGGCCGCGCAAGCGGCTGGCACCACGTCGCACAACTTCATCCTGGAAGCCATTGCCGAGAAGGCCGAACTGGCCGAGCGGCGCACCGACTTCCATGCAGAGGCCGAACGCCGTTGGGCCGAATTCCTCGAGACCGGCGAGAGCATTCCCTGGGAAGAGATGCGCCGCTATCTGATGGAACGCATTCAGGGCAATAACACGCCACTTCCCGTCCCCCGCAAGTTCGCGAAATAGCGTGGCGCGCGTCGAGTTCCTGCCCTCTGTCAACGAGGACCTGCGGCGCATCATCGGCCACCTGGAACAGCACGAGGCCGAGCATATCCAGGAGCGTCTTGGCGAAATCGTCAGCGCATCCGATGTGCTCACCAACAATCCACTGATCGGGCGCATGACGCGCAACGATCTGCGTGAACTGGTCATTGGCCAAGGCACTCGCGGATACATTGCCCTCTACCAGTATGTAACCGAGCTGGACACCGTATTTGTCCTGGCGATCCGCGCACAACGCGAGGCGGGCTATGCACGCGATGCATGAAACCGAGGCCGACACCCGCGCCAACCGCATCGACCCGGTGCTGCGCGATGCCGGCTGGGGCGTGGTGGAGGGCGCGCAGGTCCACCGGGAACTGATCTGCCCTGGCCGCATCCTCGGCGGCGGCCAGCGCGGTACTTCGCTGTCAGCGGATTACGTACTGAGTTACCGAGGCCGCAAACTGGCGGTGATCGAAGCCAAGCGCGCCGGGCTGGGCCATACCGCAGGCGTCGGTCAGGCCAAGGACTATGCGGCGCGACTACAGGCCCGGTTCGCCTATGCCACCAACGGGATCGGCTGGTATGGCATCGACATGGACACCGGCGCCGAAGGCGACATCGCCTTGCCGTTCCCGACGCCGGAACACCTCTGGCTGCGCTGCTTCCCGCACGGCAACGACTGGCGCGAGCGCTTCGGCGCGGTCCCGTTCGAGACCGGCAGCGGCAAGTGGCAGCCGCGCTATTACCAGCACAACGCGATCACCGCGGTGCTGGAGGCAATCGCGACGGACCGCGACCGCATCCTGCTGACGCTGGCCACCGGCACCGGCAAGACATCCGTCGCGTTTCAGATCGCGTGGAAGCTGTTCCATGCCAAGTGGAACCTGAGCCGTGATCCGGTGCGTCGCCCACGGATCCTGTTCCTGGCCGACCGCAATATTCTTGCCGACCAGGCCTTCAACGCGTTCAGTGCGTTTGCGCCGGATGCGCTGTGCCGGATCCGGCCGGAAGAGATCCGCAAGAAGGGCGGCATTCCGCGCAATGCCAGCGTGTTCTTCACCATCTTCCAGACCTTCATGACCGGTGGCGGCGATACGGAAGGCCAGTCCGCTAGCGCGCAGTTCACCTTCGAAGGCTACGAGCCGGACTTCTTCGACTTCATCGTCATCGACGAGTGCCACCGCGGCGGTGCGCGCGACGAAAGCAGCTGGCGCGCGATCCTGGAGTACTTCAAGCCGGCCGTGCAGCTGGGCCTGACCGCCACGCCCAAGCGCGATGTCAATGGCGACACCTATGCCTACTTCGGCGAGCCGGTCTACACGTATGCGTTGAAGGAAGGCATCGGCGACGGCTTCCTCACACCGTTCAAGGTGCGGCAGATGGCCTCGACCCTGGACGAGTACACCTACTCCGAGGGCGATGTGGTACTGGAAGGTGAATTGGAACGCGGCCGCGTCTACACGGAAGCCGATTTCAACACCCGGCTGGTGATCGACCAGCGCGAGCGCAGCCGCGTGCAGGAGTTCATGGACCAGATCGACCAGCGCCAGAAGACGCTGGTGTTCTGCGCCACCCAGGAGCACGCCGCACGGGTACGCAACTGCATCAACCAGATCAAGGACAACCCGGACCCGCACTACTGCGAGCGCGTGACCGCCGACGACGGTGAGCTGGGCGAACGCCACCTGCGCGAGTTCCAGGACAACGAGAAGACCCTGCCGACCATCCTGACCACGTCGCAAAAGCTGTCCACCGGCGTGGACGCGCTGAACATCCGCAACATCGTGCTGCTACGCCCGGTCAAGTCGATGATCGAGTTCAAGCAGATCATCGGGCGCGGCACGCGCACGTTCGAAGGCAAGGACTACTTCACCATCTACGACTTCGTGAAGGCCTATGCGCACTTCAACGATGCTGCGTGGGATGGCGAGCCGCTGCCGCCGGATGATCCGTCCGAGCCGCGCAGACCACGGCGGCCCCGCGAGAGCGAGCCCGGCGTGCCTGGTGGTGGCGTCCGCGAACCCGAGCCGCCCAAGCGGGTCGTGGTCAAGCTCTCCGACGGCCGCGAACGCAGCATCCACTACATTGCCGCGACCACTTACTGGTCCAACGATGGCAGGATGATCACCGCCCAGGAATTCATGCAGCAGCTGTTCGGCGACCTCGATGCATTGCTGAAGAACGAGGACGAACTGCGCGCCATCTGGAGCGACCCGGACCGGCGCGAGGCCTTCCTCCAGCGCCTCACGGACCTGGGTTACGACGGCGAGCGTCTGGACGACATGCGGCGCCTGATCGATGCGCCCCATAGCGACATCTTCGACGTGCTGGCCTACGTGCGGTTCACCCTCGCGCCGCTGTCGCGGATGCAACGGGTGCAGTCAGCGGCGTCCACCGGACTTGGCGGATACGAACGCGAGATGCGTTCATTCCTGGAGTATGTGCTGGGCAACTACGCGCGCAACGGTACCGGCGAGCTGGCCAGCAGCAGGATCGGCGACGTCCTGCGGATCCGCTACGGCGGGGTCAATGACGCCAAGCGGATGCTGGGCAGCGTTGCAGAGATCCGCAGCGCATTCGTGGGGATCCAGGCGCACTTGTTCCGCTGATGTTCCGCTGATCCACGGACGTATGAAACGCCAGCGGCGCGATCACAATCACGGCCGCCAGCAGGGAGTTGGACGGCCTGCGGCCGTCGCTGCCGATCATGTGCACAGCACGGGCGCCTTCGGGCGCCCGTGCTGCTTTCTGGCGGACCGACTGTTATCGGCAGCCTGTCACAGCGCGCCAAGGTGTGGCTTGCTGCGGTGCGCCGCCGCTAAAAGATGCCTGCGCCGAGTGTTAGCGTGCCCCGCGCGGTCGCCACTGCGCCGCTGAGTCCGTGGTTGCATCGACCAGACCTATAGTCGAGCACGCGCCAGAGCCAGGCACTGGACGCCGACCTGTCGCAGCGGCAGGCGCAGGAACAGGTGCAGCCCCAGCAGTCGCTGTCGCGCTGACCACGCGGGGCCGCGACGGCTCTAGACTGAGCGCGTTGGGTGCCCGTTCCGGGTCTTTGTACCGCGTGCCACGCACCGCGTCTGCACGCATGACGTGGAGACGTGTCGCGCAGCAGTGCCAAACCGTTTCAAATTCCCTCGTTAAAAGGAAACAACATGGGTAGCTTCAGTATCTGGCATTGGCTCATCCTGCTGGTCATTTTCGGCATTGCCGCTGCCGTCATCGCACTGGTGGTCTGGGCGGCCAAGCGTGCAACGCGCGCATCGGTCACATCCGCCACGCCACACTCGACAGCGATAAACACGGTGCAGTCTCGACTGGCGGAGCTGGAGACCCTGAAATCGCAACAAGTCATCACCGAAGCAGAATACAACCAGCGACGCGCCCGGATTCTGGATGGCATTTGAGTCACCGCCACCAGCCATGACTGATGTCCGCGCCGTTCTGGAGCAGCAGGTCCACGTCGCCTGCGAACGCGGCGACATGTCCGCACAATTGCTTGCGCATGGCACCGACGCCAAAGACGGCGTACGACTGCCATTCCACAGCCATCAGGAACTGGCGGAGATTTTCAGCCTGCTGCAGTCATTGCAGATTCCGTTTACCGATACACCAGCAGGATGGCCGCCGGCAGCGGTGTTTGCACAGCTCAGGGATCAGGGCCTGGTGCAAGGCGCAATCACCACGATTGCCTGGACGCGGCCCGATACCGCTGTCTTCGGCATCGGTTAGCGATGTTGAGCGTGTCGGGCAAACGCGTGCGCATGCATGCTTGCCTTACCTCACGATAAGGTTCGACGACACAGGGCTTTTTTAAAGCGCTTTATCCGGCACCACGGCGCGCGCCGCCGCTCCACCACCAGCATCCACACAGCACCGGCAATCACGGCCGCCAATTCGCATTGCGTTCCCAGAACGCCACGCTGCGCCGATAGGCATCGCGGTCCAGGGCCACACCCGAGCCGCCTTCTTCCACGCCAAGCGCGTTGCGCAACATCGTGATCGGCGCCATCGGGATTTCGTCAGGTTCGGCGGTGTAGAGACAACCGACCACGCCCCAGTCCGCGTCGATGGGCGCGCCTTCCTTGGCGAGCTGATCGCGGCTGTAGAGGATGGGTAGCAGATACGCGGCCACCGGTGGCTCGACGCCTTCGAACCATCGCACCAATACCGGCAACTCCTGCGTGCTGCGTGCTTCATAACCGGAGCGCAGCTGGTGGCGGTTGTCGTCGGCGATCGGCACGGTGAGGCAGCGGGTCGAGGTCCAGTTGCGATGCACATGCAGCTGGCAGAACGGCGCGTAGCCTTCGATGACGCGCACTGGCGCCTCGTCGTTGAGGCGCTGGATGAACTGCTCGGGCGTGCAATCCTGGATGGCGTTGCGACGGCCATCGCGTGGGAACAGGCGGGTACGGGCAAACGCGGTGAGAACGATCGACATGTCGAGATGATCGGCAGCAAAGACCGTCAGGGTAGCCTGCAGCCCTGCACGCGACCAGCTACCAGATCAGGTCGTCCGGCACCTTGAACTGGCTGTAATAGTCATCGTCGCTGTCTGTCGCTGCAGCGGCATCCATGCGGCCATGATCCAGCACCACGGCCTGCGCATCACGGCTGTAGACCTTCTCGGCGGCAGCGCGTGGAATCAGCTCGAAACCGTCGCCGTGGCGCACGATCACCACGGCGCCACTGGCCAGCTGGCTGCGCAATGCCGGGTTGACCAGCACACTGCGGATGACGCTGCCATCGTTGAAGCGGTAATCGATCTCACCCTCGCGCTTGATCTTGCTGGTGTCCACGATCTGCCTGATCTGAGCCAGGACTTCCTGCCGCCGCAGCTGCGCATTGCGCTCTTCGGCCAGCGCGCGATCGCGTTCTGCACGCTCGGCCTGCAGCCGTGCCGCATCCACCTTGTCGGCGTCCACCGGCACCACCGCCGCACCCTTGGCATGCCGCTGTTTGACCTGCTCGCGTGCGACCTTGTCCACCTGGGCTTTTTTGACCAGGCCAGCCTTGAGCAGCTGTTCTTGCAATGGATTGCGCATGGGATCAGTGAGCGAAAGGATCTGCACACAGTTTAACGTGCTCCGCCCCCGCCCCGTGGCACGACACTAGATTGGCCAGGAACGGACGGCGCGCAGCGTGTCATGCACGTTCAGGGCAAGCGCGCCGATACGGCGTGACGCGCTGTCGTCCCCGGACACCAGTGCCTGGCTTGCCCAACGCATAAAGCACTGCGGCACCCTGGCTACCCATCTCGCCGATTTCGCAATAATATTCAGGCTCTTCAACGTATCAAGGACGAACGCATGATCATCTGGGGATCGGGTGGCGATGTCATCCCGTTGGGCGCTGCCAATACCGCCAACTGCAGCCAATGCGGGCAGGAGCGCAGTTTCCGCAACGTGCTGCATTATCGCTACGCCCATCTGTGGTATCTCTTCGGCTGGGTGACCAAGAAGCGCTACCTGCGTGTTTGCGACGGGTGCAATCACACCACACAGCTGGACACCAAGACCTTCGAAGCCACATTGGGCACATCGCCGATTCCGGCCTACCGCCGTTTTGGCGGCCTGGTATTGCTCTGCCTGATCGCAGCGCTCGTGGCCTTCGGCGCGTACAGCTCGGCACAGACCTCCAGGCAGGACGATGCGCTGCTGGCGCAGCCCCGCCAGGGCGACCTGTACACGGTGGATCTGGAGGCGGTAGTACCCGGGGCATTCGAAGGACACGCCTACGGCGTGGTGAAAGTGGAACAGGTCAGCGGCCAGAACGTGACCCTGGCGGTTCCGGCCAAGGGCTACAGCAAGTGGAAAGGCGCCGAGAGCGATGCGCGCGGCGTCACCGCACGGCAACCGGGGTACTACACCACCGACCGGGTCGAGGTCCCGCTGAGCAAACTGCAACAGCTGCACACCGGCAACGACTTGCGCCACGTCTATCGCAACTAGGCAGCGTACCGGCCTCTTCCGGTGCAGCAGTATCTGCTGCACCGCAAGCCGACACAGCGCATGCAGGCGTTTGATCTCGGTCGTCCATGCCGTGCGGCGAGGCTCACGCTGACCGCATGAGGCGATGCATGCATTGCCGACACCATGCATGGCTGCACGGATTGGCTACCACTCGAACGGCGCGATGACCGTACGTGCCCCGAGCAGGAAGGCGTCGGCCACATGCACGAACGGTGCGATATCCACCTCCGACTCGCCGGCGCGCACCAACTGCACAAACCGTCGATACAGCCCGTCGTATTCAGTGGATGCCGGCAGCGCTTGCGGCTGCCCGTCGATGCTCAATCTGGCCCCGCCCTCGCTGAGATTGAGCAGGCCGGCAGTCGTTTCGACCTCGATATCCCAGCGTTGATGACCGGTCTGCAGGAAATCGAATTCGGCCGTCACCGGCACACCGGCCGTATCGACAAACGCGAGTGTGGCGGACAGCGGCGCCTGGCGGTTTTGTGGTGTCTGCAGTTGCGCAGCGCGTAGCGCCAATGTGCGCGGCAGCAGATGGGTCGCGATGGACAGCGCGTTGATACCGGGATCGAACACGCCCATGCCACCGGGTTCCAGAATCCAGTCCTGCCCCGGGTGCCAATGGCGAATGTCTTCTTTCCAGGCGATATGCGCGCGCACGATCTGCTTGTCGGCCAGCCATTGGCGGGCGGGCTCCACACCTGCGGCGCAACGCGAGTGCCAACTGGTGAACAGGCTGCGTTGCGCGCGCTGCGCCATCGCGCGCAGATCGTCGATCTCGGCGAGTGTGGCCGCTGGCGGCTTTTCCAGGAACACATGGCGACCGGAGGCCAATGCGGTCTGCGCCAGCGCGTGCCGCCCGACCGGCGGTGTGCACAACGCCACCGCTTCGATCTGCGGATGCGCGGCGAACGCCTCTTCCAGGGTCTGATACGACGGCACACCGTCGACCGTGCCATGCCGGCTCACCGTCGCCACCAGCTGCACATCGTTGCGCGCGGCGATGGTGGGCACGTGCTGGTCGCGGGCGATCTTGCCGATACCGACAAGGGCAATGCGCAGTGCGTCTGGATGCTTCATCGGAACCTTCGTGTGGATGAGAAATAGCGGCCCGCGCACCTGTCCGATACAGACCAACGCGGCAGCGGCGCGATGCAGGAGCGCAGTGTACGGGCAGCCCCCGGCTCGCCGCGAGACATCGCTCCTGCGTGTTTTGCTATACCTCCGCCACCTGGTCGCGGCATGCAGGAGGTGGCGCTTGCAACACGGGACGCGCGCCGCCACACCCGGTCGTTGTCGTGTGTTGCTGCAGCGCTCCAGCACCGGATCGGGCGCGCGCGTGCCAACCGTGTCGACCCTGCCATCAGGTTGGTTGACCACGGCGTCGCGGCAGACCAGGATCGCCACCGACACGCGAAGGTGCCGATATCAATCGCCGCCACCAATCAAGGAGCACACCGATGTTGCATCACGTTTCGCTGGGCGTTCGCGCCATCGAGGCATCCGCCGCTTTCTACGATGCTGCGCTCGGCGCACTTGGCGATGTGCGGGTGTGGTCCGATCTTGAACCGGGCACGCCCGACCAGGCCGTCGGCTACGGCAAAGCTGGCGGCGAAGACAGCCTGGCACTGAAGCAGCGGCAGGCGACAGAGTGCGCACCAGGTGTCGGCTTCCATCTGGCATTCGCTGCGCACGACGCCGCTGCGGTGGATGCGTTTCATTGGGCCGCGTTGCAGCACGGCGGCCGCTGCAACGGCGCGCCCGGCCTGCGTCCGGATGACGGCCAGGCGTATTACGCCGCGTTCGTCGTCGATCCTGACGGGCACCACCTGGAAGCGGTGGTCGGCAGCGCCGCATAGGCATTGCCGGCAACGCGGCGCGTCGATTGACAAGGCGCCGGGCAACACGGCCACAGGGCGATCGCGCGGGTGTTGGTCACGCTTCGGCCATCCTGCTGCACATGCAACACGCTACGACAGCGATGCAGCGAACCCGATTGCCGGCAGCTGCCTGACAGCCGACCGGTATCGGGACGCAGTCGACCATGCGCGGTCACATCTCCAGCACCACCTTGCCCAGATGGCTGCCCTGCTCCAGGTACCGGTGCGCTGCAGCGGCCTCTTTCAGCGGAAAGCACTTGTCCAGCAACACACGCAACCTGCCTTGTTCGATCCACGGCCACACCACGCGCTCCACTTCCGCGGCCAGCCGCGCTTTTTCGTCGGCACTGCGCGGTCGCAGCGTCGATCCGGTGAGAATGGCCTGCTTGCGCATCAGCAGTGGAATCGGCACCTCGATCTTCGACCCGGCCTGCGACGCGATATAGACGATGCGCCCGCGCGGGTTGAGCGCTTCCAACGTGTCGGCAAATACCGCAGCGCCCACCATGTCGAGCGACACATCCACCCCGCCGTGCGCCTTGGCCACGGCGACGAACGATTCGGTGGTCGAGTCGATCGCCACATCGGCGCCCAACTCACGCGCCTGCGCGGCCTTGCCGGCAGAGCGCGCGGTGGCCAGCACATGCGCGCCGGCCGCCTTGGCCAACTGGATCGCGGTCACACCGATCCCGGAGGTGGCGCCATGCAACAGCAACCACTCGCCGGCAGCCAGCCGGCCATGCTCGAACAGATTGGCGTAGGCAGTGAAGACGGTCTCCGGCAGCGCCGCAGCGTGCACCAGATCCATGCCGGCGGGAATCGGCAACACATGCCGCGCGTCCACTGCCGCGTACTGCGCGTAACCGCCACCGCCCAGCAACGCACAGACCCGATCGCCCACCTTCCAGCGACCAGCCGGCTCGACGATCTCGCCGGCGATTTCCAGACCCAGCGTTTCCGGCGCACCAGGCGGTGGCGGATAGTGGCCTGCGCGTTGCAGCAGATCGGGCCGATTGATGCCGGCGGCGTGCACGCGGATCAACACCTGCCCCGGCGCCGGGCGCGGGCGCGGTTGCTCGCAGGCATACAGCGCATCCGCGTCGCCCTTGCCATCGGCAATGGCGATGGCGGTCATCGTGGTCTCGCTCATACAGGCGCTCCGTAGAAAGTGCGCCGAGTGTAAGCATGCCTGCGTCAACGCCTGGCGCAGGTGTGCATCGGAACGCGTCGCCAGGAACCAACGCTGCACACGCCAAGGCCGCGCCGTACCACGCGCGTCTGCACGGGCAGACGCGCACGGCAGACACTCACTCCTCGCTGGGAGCGGGGCCCTGATCGATGTACTGACGAATCGCCTCGAATACCTTCGAGGTGCCATCGTCCTGGTCAGAGGGCAGGCGTGCAGCGAAGTCGCTCAGCAGCTTGTTGCCATCCACGCCCGGTTGCTCGGCCAGGGCAAGCGCCAGATCGCCGACGCTGCGCGCCAACGCAACCCAGATGCGACCCAACGATTCGGCGATGACGTCCATTTCCTCTTCTTGCATGTCGCGCTCCGGTCAAGTTACGTGGGGTGCCTCAGCTTACCGTGCGACAGACATCCAGACACGCCGCACGAGCAGACCCGACCATTCGACGGGCACATGCACCGACGACGCAGCTTGCGACACAGCGGAATCGGGACACGCGCAACCAAATATGCATTCATCGCGATGAAGCGATATTATGCGTGCACGATCCGCCGGACCCGCCGCGATGACGCAGCTCAGCTTCGAGTTCTACCCGCCCAAGACCGACGACCAGCGCGCGCAGCTGGACCGCACCGCAGCCAAGTTGAAGGGCTGCGCACCGGAGTATGTGTCGTGCACCTTCGGTGCCGGCGGCTCCACGCTCAGCTACACCTCCGAAACGGTGCGCCACCTCAAGCAGAAGCATGGCTTTGAGGCCGCCCCGCATCTGTCCTGCGTCGGCGGCAGCCGCCAGGAAATCCGCGAACTGCTCAAGCTGTACCGCGCGATCGGTTGCACCCGCATCGTGGCGCTGCGCGGCGACCTGCCCTCCGGCATGGGCCACCCGGGCGACCTGCGCTATGCCTCGGACCTGATTGCCTTCATCCGCGCCGAACATGGCGATGCCTTCCGCATCGAAGTCGGCGCGTATCCGGAAACCCATCCGCAGGCGACCGATGCACTGAGCGATCTGCGTTACTTCAAGGCCAAGGTGGATGCCGGCGCCGATGCGGCGATCACCCAGTATTTCTACAACGCCGATGCCTACTTTCATTTCCGCGACACGGTGCAGCGCATGGGCGTGGAGATCCCGATCATTCCCGGCATCATGCCGATCTCCAATTTCTCGCAGCTGCGGCGGTTTTCCGAGCAGTGCGGTGCGGAGATTCCACGTTGGATCGGCAAGAAGATGCAGTCCTACGGCGACGATGCCGATGCGGTGCGCGCCTTCGGGGCCGAAGTGGTGGCCAGCTTGTGCGAGCGCCTGATCGCCGGTGACGCGCCCGCCCTGCACTTCTACACGCTCAACCTGGCCAAGCCGACCACGCAGGTGTTGCAGCTGCTCGGGCGCTGAGCTGAGCGAAGCCGACGAAAAGCGCGCTTGCCGGCACGCGCCTGACCGCCCGCGCTTCGCAGACGCGCACCTGGGCCAACGATCATTGCCCAAACGGGCACTCCGTTGCCCGCCGGCTCACGCACGCACCGTTACGCTGCGCCGATGCCTCGTCTCCTGCTGCCGTTGCTGCTGTTGTTCTGCCTTTGCCCCGCCGCGCGCCTGCAGGCGCAGGAGATCCGTCGCTGCGTGACGCCCGATGGGCAGACCATGTTTACCGACCGCCGCTGCGAAGACGTGGGCGCGGCCTCGCGGCCACCGCCTGCCGCACGTCCCCAGGGCAACACCGACCTGTATCGCAACGGCTGCCCGCGTCGACTGAGCGAACTGGTGTCGTTGCTGCAACTGGCAGTGGACAGCCGCGATGTCAATCGCCTGTCCAGCCTGTATCTGTGGAGCGGGCAATCCGATGCCGCTGCCAACCAGGTGTTGAGCCGCCTGGAAGCCATCGTGCAGCGCCCCCTGCTGGACATCGTGCCGATGTACCCGCAACGCGACCCGTCACCGTGGGAGCGCGATACCAACAGCGCCTCGACCACGGCCGTGCCACTGGACAGCCCCGCGATCGACGCAGCGCCAACCCAAGACCCGGGCCGCCCACGTCCGTGGGGGCTGCGACTGGAGCAGAACCTCGCCAGCGGCACGCCCGCACGCAGCGTGTTGCGACTGCGCCGGCAGTACAACTGCTTCTGGGTGACGTTTTAGCGCAGCGCCCGGCTGAAACGACTCTGCCGGATTGCAGTGGAGACGTGCCTGCGTTGGCCAGGAGGCAATGCGCCCATCGGCTACGCGAACACTTGAGACCACAGGCCTCATCGGGTGCGCGTGCAGGCTACGCGGCGAGCCGGCCCATGATCTGCGCGACAGCCTGCTGCGGGCTCAGCACGGCGCTGTCGATCACCTCATGCGGCTCGGTCCACGCCGCGTAGTCATGCGCGAGCACGGAGGACCAATCCGGCACGCGCAATCCGACGACGTCGCCGTGCCGCGATTCCACGCGCTGCCGATGCACATTGCGATCGCTGCACACCACTTCGATCTCCAGTAAGCGGCTGCGTGTGCGACGCGCGACACCACGCCACGCTTCACGGGTGACCGGCAATGGGTTCACGCAATCGGCGACCACCACGCGACCCTGCTGTAGATTGGCCTCGGCAAGCGCGTAAGCGATCATGTAGCCGGCTGGTCCGACGTCGTTGGCGAGTGCACCACTTTCGCGTAGTGATTGCTCGATGGTATCGATGCGCAAATAAAACCCAGTGCATTGCGCCAGTAGCGCCTGGGCAATACAACTCTTTCCGACGCCCGGCAATCCGCCGAACACCACCAACGCAGGCGACGGCTCGGTCACTGCGACCAGAGCGACCGAATCGCCGCGATCCCTTGCGCGCCATGCGCACGTGCCTGGCTCAGATCACCGACCTGCATGCCGCCGAGCGCATAGATCGGCAGCGAAACGTGCTCGCGCAAGGCTTCAAAGCCCTGCCATCCCAAGGGCGTGGCACCAGGATGCGAAGCCGTGCTCTGCACCGGCCCGAGCACCGCGAAATCGCAGCCGATACGCTGTGCGTGGCGCAAATCCTCCAGCCCATGACACGAGGCGGCCACCAGCTGGTCCGGCGGCAAGGGGCGCTCACGCAGCGTGGCCAGTTGCTCCGAGCCCAGATGCACGCCGATGCCGAGTTCACTGGCCAACGCGATGTCGCGATTGAGCAGCAGCTGCGCACGCGACCGCCCCCGCAGCGTCATCACCTGCTGCAGCAATGCCCGCCAGCGCGCCGGCTCGATCTGCCGCGCACGCAGCTGGATGCGCGTGATGCCAGCCTGCATCGCGCGCTCCAGCCCTTCCAGCCACAGCTCAGCGTCCTCCGGTTCCGGCGTGATCAAGTAGCGGTCGGGTTGCCGCAGCACACCCACCACCGGCACGTCGGCCGGCGGCATCGAATAGCGGGTCAACTTGTCTGCCGCCACCCAGGTCATCGCCTGACCTTCGCGGCCGCGCGGGCTGCCCTTCCAGGCGGTGATATGGCGCACTTCCAGGCGCAGGCGCTTGTCCGGGTACAGCTGCGGCACGTCCATCAGCCACTCGCCCACCTGCGCCTCGATGCCGAGTTCTTCGTTGAGCTCGCGCACCAACGCTTGTTCGGAGGTCTCGCCGGGCTCGCGCTTGCCGCCGGGGAATTCCCACAGGCCGGGCATGTCGCGGGTTTCGGTACGACGCGTCAACAGGATGCGACCGCGCGCGTCGGTGATCACGCCGGCAACGACGTGGATGGATCTCAGGGAATCGGGCATGGGCACAAGAGTGCCGCGAGTGAGCCATTCAGCGCAATCGCTTGAGGGCTGGGATTGGAGATTCGGGAATCGGGAATCGGGATTGGTCGAAGCACGCACCATGCCCGCCGTTGCACTTCCCGATTCCCGATTCCCGCCTACAACGGATGCCCGATGCGCCACAGCACCCCGCTGGGATCGTGCAAGGTGAAGTCGCGCGCGCCCCACGGCCGGTCTTCCGGCGCACTGCACGTCACGCCGAACTGCTCGTCCAGGCCCGTGTCGTGCACGTGCTGCCACCAGCTGTCGGCATCGTCCACCCATAGATGCAGCATCAGGTTCTCGGCCAGCTCGCGCAGATAGAAATCCTGCAGCAGAAAGGCGCAATGCGCGCCATGCCGGAAGCAGGTCACATTGCCCACCTCGTCCTCCTGCACGAACCCCAGCGCGCGATAGAACCGCTGCGACAGCGCGTAATCGCGCGCAGGCACGAATACCTTCAATTGCTGGCTGGACAGCGCCATGACCGCACTCCACGCAGGACATGGGCCGAGCATACGCCCCCCTCGCGCAGGCGGTGCATGGGTGTGGCGCGGCGGTGGAGCGCAGCAAGGTCACGGCGGCGCGACACGCACGGGCCGCACCGTGTTTTGCGAGGAAACGGCTACGGGTGCGGTTTCAGGTGCCGGGCCAGTCAAGATGGCGCCAAAGACGCGAGCGACCGGAGGCAAGCCCTGCGCTCCCCACCCTCCCTCTGAACGCACAGACAGGATGGGTACTATGACTTCCAGGATCGACGCTGCATTCGAACGATGGGTGATCCCGCCCTCGCCCCGCAGCGGACCTCGCCGCCTGCAACGGTGAGCCGCTCCAAAGCCTGTTCGGCGGCGGCATTCGCTCTGGATTCTTTGAAGAGAGGCTTAAGCCAGTGAGCCAGATACGTTTTCGCAGCGGGTACGCCAAATATTCGGACCTGGCCATGCTGTTGGCTTATGTGGGGGACAGCGATCCCTTCGACCCGCCGACCAAGCTCATCGTCCTCGACGACGCAACATCCACTCCCGCGTGGGGCCTGCAAAACCTCGACGATGTGGTCGTGGATGTCTGCACCTTCCGTTCGGGCACGATGGACCGTCCGGCGTTCGTCTGCGTTTCGGAAGAAGGCAAGGTGTGGTTCCATCAAAAGGAATCGGTCATCGAGGACATTCCCGATGCGGGCCTTTGCAAGCCGACGTCGCGCAAGCTCGGCTATCTCGGCGGCATCCGGCAACTCGGAAGCGAACTTTACGCCTTCGGCTATGCCGGCCAGATCTATCGGCGGAGCGCACCGGGGAGATGGGAGCCTGTCGATCGGGGAATCATCGGGGTGCCCGGCGACCACTACGACGTGGCCGACCTGTGCCTGTCGGGCAACACCCTGTATGCGGTCACGAAACTGGGCGACCGGGGGCGCATCTATTCGCGCACTGGCGATCGATGGATACCCGAAGACAATCCGTCAGGTGCCTGGCTCAATGCCATCGCAGCCGATCAGGACGGAACGCTCTGGATCTGCGGCCGCAACGGCACGCTTCTGAAAGGCAACGCCGCAACCGGCTTCAGCCGGGTTGGCGCTGCCGGATGCACTGAGGAATTCCTGTCGGTCGCGCTGTTTGGCGGAACGCTCTGGTTGAGCTCGGCGACCTCGCTCTACACCTGGTCATCGGACCGGCTGTGCAGGGTCGATACCGGCATCTCTCCCGATCTCCGCAGTGCCAACCGCCTGCAGGTCGCAGATGGCGTGCTCTGGTCGTTCGGCTACGACGACGTGCTGCGATACGACGGAGAAAGATGGACGCGCTTGATCTGCCCAGGCACCGAGCCATTTCCCGCGAAAGGCAGCCAATAGCCGGCAATGCCCAATGTGCACTCGCCGCAGGCCCTGTCACGTCCCTCAAGCAAGGCATCTTCGGAAAAGGAATGCGTCAAGGGCAGGAGATCGAAGCAGACGATCACATGCCCCAGTCCGCCGTGTCGTATCGCGGCTTCTGATTCAACCCACGGATGCTCTTCGTAAGTACAGCCCCCCTTGGTAAGGGGGGCGCGCCGAAGGCGCGGGGGATCGGAAGCAGCACCGTGAGCCCGTTATCCGCAACGCGGATAGCGGGTGTGCAGCCCGCTCCACGGGCTGCACCACGGTCAACTCAGCTCAGCTGAGTTGACCGTGGCAGTGCTTGTACTTCTTGCCGCTGCCGCACGGGCACGGATCGTTGCGACCGACCTTGGGCTCATCACGGGTGACCTGCGACACAGGTACCGGCGCAGTGCCGCCCTGCATCTGCTCCACTTCCTCGTCGGCGCCGTAGCCGCCGGCTTCCTGGTGCTGGAACTGCGAGGCCATCAGCCGTGCCTGCGCCTGGAGACGTTCCTGCTCTTCCAGCTCGGCCACTTCTTCCTCGCTGCGGATGCGCACGCGCGCCAGCAGGTTGATCACTTCGCGCTTGACGTTCTCCAGCATCTCGGAGAACAGCTCGAAGGCTTCCTTCTTGTATTCCTGCTTGGGCTGCTTCTGCGCATACCCGCGCAGATAGATGCCCTGGCGCAGGTAATCCATCTTGGCCAGATGCTCCTTCCACCCCTGGTCGAGCACGGTCAGCATCACGTGCTTTTCGAGTGAGCGCATGGTGTCGTTGCCCACCGCCGCTTCCTTCTCGGCAAAGTGCGCATCCACCGCCGCCTGCACCTTGGCCGCGATCTGCTCGGCGTCCAGCTCTTCCTGCGTGCGCGCCATCTCGCTCAGCGCCAGCGGCATGCCCAGCTCCGATTCCAGCGTGGCCTCCAGGCCCTTGAGGTCCCACTGTTCGTCCACCGAATTGGGCGGCACGAAACGGGCGACCAGATCGTAGATCACATCGCCGCGGATGCCGTCGACGTTGTCCTTGACCGATTCGGCATCCAGCAATTCATCGCGCTGGGCGTAGATCACCTTGCGCTGATCGTTGTTGACGTCGTCGAAATCCAGCAGGTTCTTGCGGATGTCGAAGTTGTGCGCTTCCACCTTGCGCTGCGCCTTCTCGATCTGCCGGCTGACCAGGCGATCCTCGATGACGTCGTCTTCCTTCATGCCCATCATGCGCATCGCCTTCTGGACCCAGTCCGAGGCGAAGATGCGCATCAGGTTGTCTTCCAGCGATAGATAGAAGCGCGAGGAACCCGGGTCACCCTGGCGACCGGCACGGCCGCGCAGCTGGTTGTCGATACGCCGCGATTCGTGGCGCTCGGTACCGATGATGTGCAGGCCGCCGGCCGCCTTGACCGCATCGTGGCGACGCTGCCATTCGGTCTTGGCCTGCTGGCGCTGTTCGTCGCTGATGTCCTCGCCCATGCCGTGCAACTCGGTTTCCAGCGAACCGCCCAGCACGATGTCGGTACCGCGACCGGCCATGTTGGTGGCGATGGTCACCGCGCCCGGCTGGCCGGCGTTGGCCACGATGGTGGCTTCGCGTTCGTGCTGCTTGGCGTTGAGCACTTCGTGCTTGACCCCGGCCTTGCGCAGATGCTCGGACAGCATCTCCGAGGTTTCGATCGAGGTGGTGCCCACCAGCACCGGCTGGCCGCGCTTGGCGCAATCTTCGATATCGGCCAGCACCGCATTGAACTTGCCCTTGCGGTTGAGGAAGACCTGATCCGGGTGGTCCTTGCGCACGGTCGGGCGGTTGGTCGGAATCACCACCACTTCCAGGCCGTAGATGCTCTGGAATTCGTAGGCTTCGGTGTCGGCCGTACCGGTCATGCCGGACAGCTTCTTGTACATGCGGAACAGGTTCTGGAAGGTGATGCTGGCCAGCGTCTGGTTCTCGCGCTGTACCGGCACGCCTTCCTTCGCTTCGACCGCCTGATGCAGACCATCGGACCAGCGACGCCCGGTCAGAGTGCGGCCGGTGAATTCGTCGACGATCACCACTTCGCCATCGCGCACGATGTAATCCACATCGCGCTGGTAGATCGCATGCGCACGCAGCGCGGCGTTGAGGTGATGCACCACGCTCAGGTTCTGCGCGGCATACAGGCCGTCTTCGGCGTTTTCCAGGATGCCGGCCTGCATCAGCAGTTCTTCGGCGTGGCCCATGCCCGCCTCGGACAGATGCACCTGCTTGCCCTTCTCGTCGATCCAGTAATCGCCCTCGCCCTCTTCGCTTTCCTGCTTGGTCAGCTGCGGCACGATGCGGTTGACGCGGATGTACAACTCCGGCGATTCGTCGGCCGGGCCGGAAATGATCAGGGGGGTGCGCGCTTCGTCGATCAGGATCGAGTCGACTTCGTCGACGATCGCGTAATGCAGATTGCGCTGATAGCGGTCGGCGCGCGACAGCGCCATGTTGTCGCGCAGGTAATCGAAGCCGAACTCGTTGTTGGTGCCGTAGGTGATATCGCTGCCATAGGCCTCGCGCTTGTCGCTGTGCGGCATGCCCGGATACACCACGCCCACGCTCAGGCCCAGCCAGTTGTACAACTTGCCCATCTGCGCAGCATCGCGGCGCGCCAGGTAGTCGTTGACCGTGACCACGTGCACGCCCTCGCCCTGCAGCGCGTTGAGGTACACCGGCAGCGTGGCCACCAGGGTCTTGCCTTCACCGGTGCGCATCTCGGCGATCTTGCCCAGGTGCAACACCATGCCGCCGATCAGCTGCACGTCGTAATGGCGCATGCCGAGCACGCGACGGCTGGCCTCGCGGCACACCGCAAACGCTTCTGGAAGAATCTTGTCCAGGGACTCGCCGATGGCAAGCCGCTGCTTGAACTCCGGGGTCTTGGCTTGCAGCTCGGCGTCGGAGAGCTTCTCGATCGTCGGCTCCAGCGCATTGATCTGGGTGACGAGGCGGGTGAGCTGGCGCAGCTGGCGTTCGTTACGACTGCCAAAGACACGGGTAAGCAGACTGTTGATCATTGAAGAAACCGGTTGAAAAGGAACGGTTTGACCGACGCCGGTCCCAAGACCCGACCGCCGTAAACGAAACAGGGCGCACTGCGCCCTGTCGATGGCAACACCCTATTGTAGCTTGGGGCGGGCCTTCACGAATCAAGCACCGCGCGCCGCCTGCTCAACCGCGTCCTCGACGTCCCACCGGCGTATTGGTATCGCCCAGGAATTTGCGCGGATTGACCACCTTGCCGTCCACCCAGACCTCGAAATGCACATGTGCGCCGGTGGATCGGCCACTGGAACCGGCCTTGGCCAGCTGCTGGCCGGCACGCACCAGGTCGCCCACCTTCACCACCAGCCGCGAGTTGTGCGCGTAGCGGGTCACGTAGCCATTGCCGTGGTCCACCTCGACCACGTTGCCGTAGCCGCCGCGCACGCCGGCGTAGCTGACCACGCCGTCGGCCACCGACATCACCGGGTCGCCCACGTTGGCATGGAAATCCACGCCCTTGTGGAAGGCCGAGCCACCATCGAATGGATCGGCGCGGCCACCGAAGCCGGAGGTGATGTAGGTATTGCGGATCGGCACCCGCGATGGCACCGAATTCTGCTCAAGCTGATGATCGAACATCAGCGAGGCCAGGACGTCCAACTGCTGGCCAGCGGCGGAGAACTGCTGCTCGACCTGCCCGAGATTCTGCTTGAGCACCTTGACCGGCATGTCGTTGACCGGCTCATCGCCGCCACCGACGCCGACCGGCTCGTCGAAGTCGAACTCGCCGTCCTTCAACTTGCCCATTTCGGTCAGGCGCTCGCCCAAGGCATTCAGGCGGGTCGCCTGCGCCTGCAACTCGCCCATGCGCGCGGCCAGTGCATTGACCTGCGCCTGCGAGGCGCGCTGCGCCTGCGCAAGTTCGGACTGCTGCCGGGCGACCTTGGCCTCCAGCGCAGAATTGGTCACCATGCCGGTGGCGGTACTGGCACCGACGCCGATCAGCATGCCCAGGCCCAGGACCGCACCGAGGACGAGCATCGGTCGATCCGCCGCAAAGCCTTGGAACTGTTGGGCCAACCGCTGGGCCCGGGTCTGCCGAGATTTGATTACGACTTTCTTCAACGCCATATGAGTGTCATGTCCAAGCCCAAGTCCAACGCACGCAACCCTTCCACTCCACAACCGGCCATCGAGGCAGCGTTGGGCGAAAAGGCTGGCGACCCCTTGCGCCGGGCCTTGTGGCTCGATGCGCTGGACCGGCAGTTGCGTCCCCTGTTACCGCCCCATCTGGCCACCCGTTGCCGGTTGGCCAATGTCCGAGGCGAACAGCTCGTTTTTCTAGTTGATTCACCGGTCTGGCATGCCAAGGTGCGGCTTGCCGAGACCCAAATCCTTGATGCCGCCCGATCCATCGGACTGAAGGCCACCGCAGTGACCGTCAAGACCGCGACCACTCAGCTGCATTCCCCAATGCAGCAGAACCGCGACCCTGCGCGCCCGGTGTCCGAGGCGACGCATCGAGGTCTGCGCGACGCGCTGGCTTCCTTGCAGGACGTCCTACCGACAAAACGGTGAGGTCCGTGCCGCATGGTGCGAAGCGGCCGCCAGGGTGTGAAAGGATTGCGAAGATGCAGACGACCCGGCGCATCCTAGCGGTCGCAGGACGCGCAGGAGTTAGGGAAGTCTTAAATAAGTGTTAAGAACGGGCCGAAAATCCGATGGAGTTCACACTTCGGACGCCGCTGGCGCCATTCCCCGACATCAGGCGTAGACGGGACTGGCGTACAGGACCGGCGGTTGCTCGGTGCCTTCCGGGAAGCTGACCCATTCCCAGGCGGCCTGGTCGGCCAACAGCGCACGCACCAGCTTGTTATTGAGTGCATGCCCGGATTTGAAGCCTTCGTAGGCGCCCAGAATGGCGCCGCCGGCCAGATACAGGTCGCCGATGGCGTCCAGGATCTTGTGCCGTACGAATTCGTTGGTATAGCGCAGACCGTCCTCGTTGAGCACGCGGAACTCGTCCAGCACGATGGCGTTGTCCATCGAGCCGCCCAGGCCCAGATTGCGCTCGCGCATGTACTCAAGGTCGCGCATGAAGCCGAAGGTGCGGGCGCGCGAGATTTCCTTGACGTAGGCCGAGGTGGAGAACTCGATTTCCTGGCGCGACTGCCTGGCCGGGATCATCGGGTGATTGAATTCGATGGTGAAACCGAGCTTGTAGCCTTCGTAAGGCTCGAAGCGTGCGACCTTGTCGCCCTCGCGCACTTCCACCGGCTGCTTGATGCGGATGAAACGCTTGGACTTGTTCTGCTCGACGATGCCGGCAGACTGCAGCAGGAACACGAACGGGCCTGAAGAACCGTCCATGATCGGCAACTCGGCCGAGGACAGTTCGACAATGACGTTGTCCACCCCCAGGCCGGCCAGCGCGGACATCAGATGCTCGACGGTCTGGATCTTGGCGCCATTGCGGGTCAGCCCCGTGCACAGCGTGGTTTCGGTGACCAGCTCGGCATCGGCGGGCACCTCGACGATCGGTTCCAGGTCCACACGCCGGAACACCACGCCATGATCGACCGGAGCCGGCCGTAGCGTCATATACACCTTGTCGCCGCTGTGCAGGCCGACGCCGGTGGCACGAATGGTGTTCTTGAGAGTGCGTTGCTGGGTCATATGCGAAGTCTGGAGGAACAATGCAGACAGACGCTGAACCGGCTGTCGATGCGTTGAGATTATCCGAATTTTAACAAGCCGCGCGTGACGGCAACTGTAATCGCCTGGTCACGCCACTGCAAAAGCTGCCGGATCGCGGGCGATCCGGCAGAAAGAGGACATGGCATTGCGACCCCGAAGCGAGCTCCGGGGCAGTGCTGGCGACGCCGCCGAAGCGGCGCAGCGAACGTACGTCAGTCGGCCTGGCGGCGCAGGAACGCCGGGATATCCAGGTAGTCGTTGGGCAGGTCTGCGGCCGGCGCCGTGGAGCCGCCGCCAGGGTTGCTGCTGCCGACCGAGTCGCTGCTCGGACGGCGCAGGCCAAGGCCCATGCTGCCGCCAACCGACTTGGACACCGCGTCGCCGCTGCTGGTGTCGAAGTCGCCGAATTCCGGCTGGCCGGTGGTGGCGTTGCGCACCAGCTTGATCGGCGCGCGCTGATCCGGGCGCTGCGACTGACGAGCCACTGCACGGTTCAGGCCGGTGGCCACGACGGTGACGCGCACCTCGTCCTGCATGTCCGGGTCGAGCACGGTCCCCACCACCACGGTCGCATCTTCCGAAGCGAAGGCTTCGATGGTGCGGCCGATCTCGTCGAACTCGGCCATGGTGAAGTCCGGCCCGGCGGTGATGTTGACCAGGATGCCATTGGCACCGGCGAGGTTGACGTCGTCCAGCAGCGGGTTCTGGATGGCGGCTTCGGCAGCGGCCTGCGCGCGATCGTCGCCGCGTGCCGAACCGGTGCCCATCATCGCCAGGCCCATTTCCGACATCACGGTGCGCACGTCGGCGAAGTCGACGTTGATCAGGCCCGGACGCACGATCAGATCGGCGATGCCCTGCACGGCGCCCTGCAGCACGTCGTTGGCGGCGCGGAACGCCTGCACCATGGTGGCATTGCGGCCCAGCACGGTGATCAGCTTTTCATTGGGGATGGTGATCAGCGAGTCGCAATGCTGGCTCAGTTCCTCGATGCCCTTCAGCGCCACCTGCATGCGGCGACGGCCTTCGAACGGGAACGGCTTGGTGACCACGGCCACGGTCAGGATGCCCATTTCCTTGGCCAGCTGTGCCACCACCGGTGCAGCACCGGTACCGGTGCCGCCGCCCATGCCGGCGGTGATGAACACCATGTCCGCACCCTGCAGCGCGTCCATGATGCGCTCGCGGTCTTCCAGCGCGGCCTGGCGGCCGACTTCCGGGTTCGCGCCTGCGCCCAGGCCCTTGGTGACGTTGGTGCCGAGCTGCAGCTGCAGCTTGGCGCCGCAGTTCTTGATCGCCTGCGAGTCGGTGTTGGCGGTGATGAATTCCACGCCATCGACGTTGGTGTTGACCATGTGCGCAACCGCGTTGCCGCCGCCGCCGCCCACGCCAACGACCTTGATTACCGCGTTGGGAGCCATCTTTTCGATCAGTTCAAAATGTGCCATGTCAGTGTCCTCTTGAGCCGGGATTGGGGTGTGGGGATTGGGGATTCGCAAAAGCGTTGGTCCCTGTCCACTCCGCACCACGGCGAGTGTTGTTGTTTGAAAGTCGGGATTCGTGTGCGGGGGGCCATAGATCCGCTGCTGCGCTCTACCACTCACCACACCTGCTCCTCGATGTAATTGCTGCAAAGAATTTTACCGCCTACCCGCTCGCCGCTCTCTACTTAATCGTTGCTGCCACTTCTGTTTTTTCTTCCGCACTTACCAATCCCAAATCCCGAATTCCAAATCCCGGCCCCTCAGAATTCGCCGCGATACCAGTTCTTCAATTTCTTGAACAAACTCCCGGCACGTCCGGTCGGGATCGACGGACGACGCGGGTGTTCGATCTGGCTACCCATCAGCAACAGGCCCACGCCGGAGGCGTGCACCGGGTTGCCGACGACTTCGCCCAGGCCGGTGACGTGCTGGGGAATGCCCACGCGCACCGGCATCTGCAACATCTCTTCGGCCAGTTCGACCACGCCTTCCATTTTCGACGCGCCACCGGTGAGCACCATGCCGGCGCGCACCATTTCCTCGAAACCGGAGCGGCGCAACTCGGCCTGCACCATTTCGAAGATTTCTTCGTAACGGCCCTGCACCGCCTGCGCGAGCGCATGCCGTGGCATGCGGCGCGGCGGGCGGTCGCCGACCGACGGCACCTGGATGCTTTCTTCGGCGGTGGCCAGCTGCGCCAGCGCGCAGGCGTAACGCACCTTGATCTGCTCGGCTTCCGGGGTCGGCGTGCGCAGCATGTGCGCGATGTCGTTGGTGACGTGGTCGCCGGCGATCGGTAGCGATGCGGTGTGGCAGATCGCGCCCTGCACGTAGACGGCCAGGTCGGTGGTGCCGGCACCGATATCCACCAGCACCACGCCCAACTCGCGTTCGTCGGCGGTCAACACCGCCACGCTGGAAGCCAGCGACGACAGCACCAGATCGTCCACCTGAAGGCCGCATTTCTGCACGCACTTGGTGATGTTGGCCGCGGCCGACTGCGCGCACACCACCAGATGCGCATGCACCTCCAGGCGCACGCCGGTCATGCCGACCGGATTGCGGATGCCTTCCTGCGAATCGTCCAGCACGTACTCGCGCGGGATCGCATGCAGGATGCGCTGGTCGGCAGGAATGGCCACGGCCTTGGCCGCATCCAGCACGCGTTCCAGATCGCTCCAGGTCACTTCGCCGTCGCGGATCGGCACGATGCCGGGCGAGTTCTTGCATTGCACGTGGTTGCCAGAGATCGATGCGTACACCGAGCGGATTTCGCAACCGGCCATCAGCTCGGCTTCTTCCACCGCGCGCTGAATCGACTGCACGGTGGATTCGATATCCACCACTACGCCGCGCTTGAGACCGCGCGACTCATGCGAACCGATGCCGATCACTTCGATCGGATTGCCGGGCGAGTACTCGCCGACCAGCGCGACGACCTTGGAGGTGCCGATGTCCAGTCCAACGATGAGGGATTTGTCGCCTTTGCGGTTCATGTCTTAAAGCCGGGATTCGAGATTCGGGAGTCGGGATTGGAGAAGAGCGGGGTATGGGCGCGAGGCAATTCCAGGACGACTGTGTGGTGTGCGGCAGGTGTGGCCGCAGGACCCTTCTTCTTGGTCTCCGGCGCGCCTTCTTCCATTTTTCGTTCGACCGTAAAGCCGTTGGTGTAGCGCAGGTCGGCGCGGGCGACCGGGCGTTGCGGGTCGGCCAGCTGCGGTAGCACGCGGGCGAAACGCTGCAGGCGCGCGCGCGCGTCGTCGCGGCCGATCACGATCTGCACGCCGTTGCTCAGGCCGAGCGACCAGCTGCCGCGCGCGTCCATTTCCAGGCGATCCACATCCAGCCCGGCCGGTGCGAACAGTGCGCGCGATTCGTTGTACAGCGCCATGACGTCCTGGGTCTTGCTGTCCGGGCCACCGAGTTGCGGCAGCTTGAAATCCTTCAGCAACGGCGGGGTGCGGAACAACCGGCCCTGCTCGGACAACATGCGGTCGGTTCCCCAGCGCGCGAACGGCTTGTGCTCGGTGACATGCACTTCCAGCACGTCCGGCCAACGCTTGCGGACCTGCGCACTTTCCACCCACGGCAAGCGCGCGATGGCGTCCTGCGCGTTCTGCAACTTGACTGCGAAAAAGCCCGAGCGCGCATACGGCAAGACCACCGCACGCAACTCTTCTGCCGGCACCCGCTTGAAGTCGCCGGACACCCGCAAGCGTGCCAACGGCCAACGCTCGGCGCCAACCCAACCATTGAGCACAGCCACCACCGGCAACGCCACCAGCGCCACCGCGATCAACCACGCCAGGATGCGCAGCGTGGCGTTCATGCGCGCGCTCCGCGCGCGAGATTCGTGATTGGGGATTGGGGATTCGCAACGGCAGCAGCAACAGCAACGGCGCGCGCGGCGTCGCTGCTCACCAATCCCGAATGCCGAATCCCAAATCCCGGCTTCATAGCGTCTGCTCCAGCACGCGCCAGACCAGCTCTTCGAAATCGATACCGAGCTGGCGCGCGGCCTTGGGCACCAGCGAGTGGCTGGTCATGCCCGGGGCGGTGTTCACTTCGAGCAGATACAGCTGGCCGCTGGCGCGGTCGCGCATCACATCGACACGGCCCCAGCCACGCGCGCCCGCAGCGCGGAACGCATCCAGTGCGAGCTGGTGGATCTGCGCTTCTGCATCGCCGTCCAGGCCCGGGCACAGGTACTGGGTATCGTCGGCCACGTACTTGGCGTTGTAGTCGTACCACTGGCCCTTGGGCACGATGCGGATCGACGGCAGCGCGTGTTCACCGAGCACGGCCACGGTGAGTTCGTCGCCTTCGATCAGTTGTTCCATCAACAGCGCGCCATCGTAGCGTGCCGCCAGCACCACGGCTTCTTCGAGCTGGGCCTGGTCGAACACGCGGCTGATGCCGACGCTGGAGCCTTCGTTGGCCGGCTTGACGATGACCGGCAAGCCGATCTGCCGTGCGGCGGCATGGATCTCATCGGCGCTGGCGCCGGCAGCCAGGCGCGCATAGCGCGGCGTCGGCAAGCCCAGCGACAGCCACACCTGCTTGGTGCGGATCTTGTCCATGCTCAACGCCGAACCCAGCACGTTGGAGCCGGTGTACGGCACCTTGAAGGCTTCCATCAGGCCTTGCACGATGCCGTCTTCGCCGCCGCCGTTATGGCCGTGCAGCACGTTGAAGACGCGATCGAAGCGCTGCTCGACCAGGGCCTGCGCCAATGCGGGGATGCCGTCGACCGGCTGTGCATCGACGCCGCGCGCACGCAAGGCGTCGAGCACGTTGCTGCCGGAGTTCAACGACACTTCGCGCTCGGAAGACGTCCCGCCGAGCAGCACGGCGACACGACCGAAGACAGCTGGATCGGTGATGCGGGCGCTTTCGATATGGGTGCTCATGCGGCGGCTCCGGTGAAGCCGTTGTTGATGATGTGCTGCGCCACATAACCGATATCGCCGGCACCCATCATCAGCAACAGATCGCCGTCCTGCAGGACGTCAGGCAACACCTCGGCGAGGCCGGAAATCTGCCCGACCACCACCGGTTCGCTGCGACCGCGCGCACGGATGGCGCGCGCCAGCGCGCGCGAGTCGGCACCCGGAATCGGCGCTTCGCCAGCCGGATAGACCTCGCTCAGGACCAGCGCATCGACGGTGCTCAGCACTGCGGCGAAGGCGTCGAACTGATCGCGGGTGCGGCTGTAACGGTGCGGCTGAAATGCAACCACCAGACGCTTGTCCGGCCAACCGCCGCGCGCGGCGGCGAACACCGCTTCCAGCTCGCGCGGATGGTGGCCGTAATCGTCGACCACGCGGACGCGCGCACCGGCACTGGTGGTGACTTCGCCCAGATCGTTGAAGCGACGACCGATGCCGGCGAAGTTTTCCAGCGCACGCGCAATGGTTTCCGGCGCCACGCCCAGCTGCCAGCCGATCGCGGCAGCGGCCAGCGCGTTGAGCACGTTGTGACGGCCCGGCAAAGCCAGCGTCACCGGCGTGGTGGTGCCTTCGGGCAGACGCAGCGTGAAGCGCATGCGCGGGCCGTCCTGCATCACATCCTCGGCGCGCACGTCGGCGTTTTCGCTCATGCCGTAACTCATCACGTGGCGCGGCGTCTTGCTCGCAAGCGCGGCCACTTCCGGGTCGTCGATGCACAGCAGCGCCAGCCCGTAGAACGGCAGGCGCTGCAGGAATTCTGCGAATGCCGCCTGGATGCGCGAGAAATCGTTGCCGTAGTTTTCCAGGTGATCCGAATCGATATTGGTGATCACCGCCATCAACGGATTCAGGCGCAGGAAGCTGCCATCGCTTTCGTCGGCTTCGGCAACCAGCCACTGGCCGCCGCCGAGCTTGGCGTTGGCACCGGCCGCCAGCAACTGCCCGCCGATGACGAAGGTCGGATCCAGCCCACCCTCGCTCAGCACGGCCGCCGCCAGGCTGGTGGTGGTGGTCTTGCCATGCGTGCCGGCCACTGCAATGCCGCGGCGGAAGCGCATCAACTCGGCCAGCATCGCCGCACGCGGCATGATCGGAATGCGCTGGCTGCGCGCTTCCATCAGCTCGGGGTTGTCTTCGCGGATCGCACTAGAAACCACCACGCAATCGGTGCCGAGCACATTGGCCGCCGAATGCCCGCGCATCACCCGCGCACCGAGCTTGGCCAGCCGGCGCGTTGCTGTGTTATCGGCGTTGTCCGAACCGGAGACTTCATAACCCAGCGTCAGCATCACCTCGGCGATGCCACTCATGCCGGTGCCGCCGATACCGACGAAATGCACGCGCGGAAACGCGCGTACCAGATCGCCACTGTCCTGCAGGCGGCGGATCACGCAGCACCTCCGCTGGAGGTGCCGGGATTTGGCATTCGGGATTGGAGATTGGTGGCGACCAACTGCGCGGAGCGGTCGCCATTAACGGATCTCTGCATGCTGTCCTGCTTGTGCTGTTGCGCTTGACGAATGCCCAATCCCGAATCCCCACTCCCGGCCTCTTGAAGAATGATGTCGGCGATGCGCTCTGCGGCATCCGGCTTGGCCAGGGTGCGTGCGGCGTTTGCCATCGACAGGCGACGGGCCGGGTCGGCGAGCAGGGGTTGCAGCACCTGCTGCAACCGCACGGCCAGGGTGTCGTCCTGCTTGAGCAGCACGGCGGCGTCAGCGCCGACCAGGTATTCGGCATTGCGGGTCTGGTGATCGTCGACGGCGGCGGCGAACGGCACCAGCACGCTGCCGACGCCGGCGGCGCACAGCTCGGCCAGCGTGGAGGCGCCGGCGCGGCACACGACCAGATCGGCCCATGCATACGCGGCCGCCATGTCGGCGATGAAGGGTTCGACGCTGGCGTTGACGCCGGCCTGCGCGTATGAGGCTTCGGCTTCGGCGCGCAGCTTTTCGCCACACTGGTGGCGCACGTCGACATCCGGGTGACCGAGTGCCGCCAGCGCTGCCGGCACGGCTTGATTCAAGGCACGTGCGCCCTGGCTGCCGCCGAGCACCAGCACCCGTACGGCACCGCCGCGGCCGACCAGACGCGTGGCCGGCGACGGAAGCGCTGCGATCTCCGCGCGCACCGGATTGCCCACCGCTTCTTCGCCAACGAAGCTGCCCGGGAAACCGGTCAACACGCGGCGTGCGAAACGCGACAACACCTTGTTCGTCATGCCCGGCGCGCGGTTCTGTTCGTGCACCAGCAGCGGCACGCCGAGCAGACGTGCGGCCAGGCCACCGGGGCCGGCAGCGAAACCGCCGAAACTGATCACCGCGCGCGGCTGGCGCTTGCGCAGCACGAAGCCGGCGGCGCGCACCGCGCGCATCACCCGCACCGGCGCGCCGAGCAGCTTGGCGATGCCCTTGCCACGCAAGCCGCTGATGGCCAGGGTATCGATCTGGATGGCGTGCTGCGGCACCAGGCGGGTTTCCATCGCGCCGTCTGCGCCCAGCCAGGTCACCGGCACGCCGCGCGCGCGCAGCACCTTGGCCACGGCCAGACCGGGGAAGATGTGCCCGCCGGTACCGCCAGCCAGAATCATCACTGGACGCACGTCCGCGACCGACGATGCGGGCGCTTGCGAGGGAGCCGCATGGTCACCCGCCTTCATGCGATTCTCCCGAACGTCGGTTCCACGCGCGGCTGCATGCGGCTGGTGCCGCGCAAGATGGCCGATGCCGGCGCCACCGCTGCGGCTGCGACCGGTGCAGGCGCAGCGGCAGCAGCGGTTTCGCGCTGCGGCTTACGCGCTGGCGCATAGGCCGGCGGTACGGATTCGACCACTGGCTCGGCCGGCTCGGCAGTCGCCGTACCCGCACCCTGCGGCGACAACTTGCTGCGCAGGCGCTCGGCACGATCCATTTCGTAGGACACCCGCAGCAGCAGGCCCATCGCCACGCAGGTCATCAGCACCGATGAACCGCCGGAGGAGATCAGCGGCAACGTCAGGCCCTTGGTCGGCAGGATGCCCAGGTTCACGCCCACCGAAACGAAGCTCTGCAGGCTGATCCACAAGCCGATGCCGAAGGCGATGTAGCCGGAGAAATGACGCTTCATTTCCACGCAACGCATGCCCAGCCAGAACGCCCGGCCGACCAGCAGCGCGTACAGCGCGATCACCCCGCACACGCCGACGAACCCGAGCTCTTCGGCAATCACCGAGAAGATGAAGTCGGTATGCGCTTCGGGCAGGTAGTTGAGCTTTTGCACCGACGCGCCCAGGCCCACGCCGGTCCACTGGCCACGTCCCACCGCCATCAACGCGTTCGACAACTGATAACCGGAGCCGAGCTGATCGGCCCATGGATCCAGGAACGAGGTGATGCGGCGCAGGCGGTACGGTTCCAGGATCGCGATGAAGGCGAACACCGGCAGGCCGATGACGATCGGCATCGACATGCGCGGCAGGTTGACCCCGCCCAGCACCAGCATGCCGGCAGTGATCGCCAGCAGCAGCGTCGACGAGCCGAAGTCCGGCTGCATCAGCAGCAGGCCGACCAGCGCCACCGCCACACCCAGCGGCTTGAGCATCGCCGGCCAGGTCGCATTGACCTCGTCGCGGAAGCGCACCAGGTAGCTGGACAGCCAGACGATGTAGAGCACCTTGACCGCTTCGACGGTCTGGAACTTCGACACGCCCAGGTTGATCCAGCGCTTGGCACCGTTGACGCTGCTACCCAGGCCGGGCACGAACACCACCATCAACAGGCCGAAGCAGGCCAGCAGCAACACCTGGTTGTACTGCTCGATGGTCTTGAGCTCGGTGCGCATCGCCCAGAACGCCAGGCCGATGCCGATGCCCAGGAACAGCAGATGGCGGGTGAGGTAATAGAACGGGTTGTCGGACAACTCGATCGAGCTGGACGCGACCATCACCACGCCCAGCGAGGCGAGCGTGGCCGCCGCGCCGAGCAGCCACGGATCGTAGCGGCCGCCGATGGCGTCCAGTCGTGTGGCCTGGCGGGACATGTCGTTCATCAGCGCACCTTCAACGTGGCGAGGCCGATCAGCACCAGCACCACCGAAATGATCCAGAAGCGCACGATCACGCGCGGCTCCGGCCAACCCTTCAGTTCGAAGTGGTGATGGATCGGCGCCATGCGGAACACGCGCTTGCCGGTCAGCTTGAAGCTGGCGACCTGGATCATCACCGACAACGTTTCGATCACGAACACGCCGCCCATGATCACCAGCACCAGTTCCTGGCGCACGATCACCGCGATGGTGCCGAGCACCGCGCCCAGCGACAGCGCGCCGATGTCGCCCATGAACACCATGGCCGGGTAGGTGTTGAACCACAGGAAGCCAAGGCCCGCGCCGGCGATCGCCGAGCAGATGATGATCAGCTCGCCAGCCCCGGGAATCAGCGGGATTTTCAGGTATTCGGCAAACACCACGTTGCCCGAGGCATAGGCGAACACGCCCAGCGCGCAGGCCACCAGCACGGTCGGCATGATCGCCAGACCATCCAGGCCGTCGGTCAGGTTCACCGCATTGGAGAAGCCGACGATCCAGAAGTAGGCGATCACCACGAAACTCACGCCGGCCAACGGCAGCGCGATCGACTTGAACATCGGGATGTAGAAGGTGATCGCCGCCGGTACATCGGCGGTGTAGAACAGGAACAGCCCTGCCGCCAGACCGAAGATCGACTGCAGCAGATATTTCCAGCGCGACTTCAGACCGTTGGGATCACGGCGCACGATCTTGATCCAGTCGTCGTACCAGCCGATCGCGCCGAAGCAGATCATCACCGCCAGCACCAACCACACGTAACGGTTGCGCAGGTCGCCCCACAACAGCACCGACAAGGTCACCGTCAGCAGGATCAGCGAGCCGCCCATGGTCGGCGTGCCGGCCTTGGAAAAATGTGTCTGCGGGCCATCCTGGCGGATCGGCTGGCCGCCCTTGAACTGGGCCAGCTTGCGGATCACCGCCGGGCCCATCCACAACGACAGGAACAGCGCTGTCAGCGCTGCGAGGATGCCGCGAAAGGTCAGATAGTTGAACAGCCCGAACAGGCTCTCCAGTTGCTGTAGCCAACGGGCCAACTCAAGCAGCATGCGATGCGCCCTCCGCCGGTGCGAGCAACGCGGTGACGATGCGGTCCATGGCGCTGCCGCGCGAGCCTTTCACCAACAAGGTGGGCGGGAGTTGCGCCGTGGTGGCGGCAGTCTGCGCCGCCGCACCGGTGTGTTCGTGCATCGAAGAAGGTTCCTGCGTTTGAGTCTGCGAAACGGCGAGCTGCGCCAGATCCGCCTGCAAGGCCGCGGCCAGCGCGGCATGGGTGGCGAACACGCGGCCGCCGTCGCCGAACGCCTGCGCGGCGGCGGCACTGAGCTCGCCCAACGCGTACAGGCGCTGCAACTTGGCCGCGCGTGCGCGACGTCCGGCAGCGGCGTGCAATGCCGCGCCTTCCGGGCCGAGTTCGCGCATGTCACCGAGCACCAACCAGCCGGTGCCTGGCGCAGCGGCCAGGGTATCGATGGCGGCGTCCAGCGAGCCCGGGTTGGCGTTGTAGCTGTCGTCGATCAACACCGCGCCGCCAGGCAGCGTGTGGGCGATCTGACGGCCGGCCACCGGGCGCGCCTGCGCCAGGCCAGCGGCGATGATCGGCAATGCAATCCCCGCACCCAACGCCAGACCGGTCGCTGCCAGCGCGTTGAGCACGTTGTGACGGCCCGGCAACGGCAGCGCGATCTGCGCCTGGCCTTGCGGCGTCACCAGGGTGAAGTGCGCCCCCTCGGCATGCAGACGGAGCTGACGTGCGGTGATCTCGGCACTGGCCTGCAGGCCATAGCGCACCACGCGACGGCCCTGCACCGGCTGCGCATGCAGCTGCTGCTCGAACCATGCACCGAAGGCATCGTCGGCATTGATCACCGCCACGCCATCGGCCGGCAGTGCGGCGTAGATGGCGCCCTTGGTGCGCGCAACGCCGAGCAGGCTGCCCAGGCGCTCCAGATGCGCGGGCGCGATGTTGTTGACCAGGGCCACGTGCGGCTGCGCGATCTCGGTGAGATAGGCGATATCGCCCGGCTTGCCGGCGCCCATTTCGTAGATCGCCAGATCCGCATCGTCGGGGGCGGCGATCACTGCCAACGGCAGGCCGATCTCGTTGTTGCGGTTGCCCGGCGTGGCGTAGACGGTGGTGCCGTCGACGCGCCCGGCCTCGGTCAGGATCGACAACAGCAGGGCCTTGACGCTGGTCTTGCCGTTGGAACCGGTCAAGGCGATCACCCGCGTGGCGCGGTCGCGCTGCATGCCGGCGGCGATGCGCGCCAGGGCAAGCTCGGTATTTTCCACCAGCACCTGCGGCACGCCCAGCGCCGGCAGCAGGCGATCCACCAGCACCGCGCTGGCGCCGTGCGCCACTGCATCGGCGGCAAAGTCGTGTCCGTCGAACCGTTCGCCGCGCAACGCCACATACAGGCTGCCGTTGGCCAGCGTGCGGGTGTCGTTGCCGACGGTATCGATCATGGCGTCGTCGCCATGCAGCTCGCCACCGGCCCAGTGGGCGATCAACGACAGCGGGGTGAGCTTCATGCGCGCACTCCCAGCCCGGTGCGCGGCAGCAATGCCTGCCCGGCGACCAAGGCATCGTCGAAGGGATGCTGCACGCCGGCGATTTCCTGATACGGCTCGTGGCCCTTGCCGGCGATCAGCACGATATCGGAGGCACCGGCCATGCCGATGGCCTGATGGATCGCGGCGGCGCGGTCGCGCTGCACGATCGCCGCATCCGGGCGCGCAAAGCCGCGCAGGATATCGGCCACGATCGCATCGCCGTCTTCGCCCCGCGGGTTGTCGTCGGTGACGATCGCCACGTCGGCATTGACCTCGGCAATGGCCGCCATCTGCGGGCGCTTGCCGGTATCGCGTTCGCCGCCGCAGCCGAACACGCAGATCAGCCGATCCTGCGCATGCGAACGCAGGCTGGCCAATGCCTGTTCCAGCGCGTCGGGCGTGTGCGCGTAATCGACCACCACCAACGGTGCGCCATGCGCGCCGCCGAGCCGGTTCATGCGCCCGTGGATCGGCTGCAACCGGCCCAGCACGTCGGCAACCTGGGCCGGCGCAAGGTCCAGCGCATACAACACGCCAGCCACGGCCAGCAGGTTGTCCACGTTGAAGCGGCCCAGCAACGGCGAGTGCACCGGATGCACCTGGCCGGCGATGTGCAGCGCGAAATTGATGCCGTTGTGATCCAGCTGCAATGCCTGCGCACGCACCATGGCATCGGCCTGCGCGCGCGAACTCACGCCGATCGCGCGCAGCGCAGGATCGAGTGCGGCGAACACTGTGCGCCCGAAGGCATCGTCAAGATTCACCACGGCCGCCTTCAGGCCCGCACGCGTGAACAACTTGGCCTTGGCGGCGCCGTATTGCGCCATGTCGCCGTGGTAATCGAGATGGTCGCGGGTGAGATTGGTGAACACCGCCACGTCGAAGTGCACGGCATCCACGCGGCCCTGGTCCAGCGCATGCGAGCTGACTTCCATCGCCACGGCCTGCGCGCCTTCATCGCGCAACTGCGCCAGCAATGCGTGCGTCTGCAACACCAGCGGCGTGGTGAAGCCGGTCGGCACGGTGGTGCCGTACAGGCCCACCCCCAATGTGCCGATGGTGCCGGTGGACGTGCCAAGCAAGGTCAATGCCTGCGCCAGCAATTGCACGCTGGAGGTCTTGCCGTTGGTACCGGTCACACCGACCATGCGCATGGTCCGCGACGGCTGGCCGTGCAACTGGTCGGCCATCGCGCCGAGCCGCGCAGCCAGATCGGGCACGCCGATCGCATCGGCCGGCGCCGGCAACTCGGCTGGTGCCGGTGGCTCGAACAACACCGCAGCAGCGCCATTGGCGCGCGCGTGCTCGGCAAAGCCCAGGCCATGCGCACCGAAACCGGCAATCGCCACGAAGGCATCGCCCGGGCGGACCGCACGACTATCCATCACCAGGCCCGATACCTGCACGTCGTGCGCAAGCGGCACGTCCGGCAAGAGCTGCGACAGCGGCATGGAGCGGCTCACTGATGGCTCTCCTGCAACGGCGCCGGCTGGGCGTGCGCGGGAAGCGCGGCCGGCGCAAGCGCAGTGGGAATGCCGGCAGACACTTCGTCCACCGGGTCCGGTACCAACGCAGGGTCCAGATCGACCGGATGCGGCTTGGCGATCGGCTGACCGGTCTTGCCGGCGGCCTGCGCGGCCAGCCACGACTGGATGTCGTCCGGCGGCACGTCCATCAGCCGCAGCGCACCTTCCATCACCTTGTGGAACACCGGCGCCGACACCAGGCCGCCGTAATACACCTTGCCCTGCGGATCGTTGATCACGATGACGGTGGCAAAACGCGGACGGGTGGCCGGCACCAGGCCGGCGAACAGCGCGTTGTAATGCCCGCGCTCGTAACCGTTGGCGCCGTTCTTGCGCGCGGTACCGGTCTTGCCGGCCACGTGATATCCCAGGATCGCCGCGCCCTTGGCGCCGCCCTGGGTGACCACGGTTTCCATCATGTCGATGACCTGGCGCGCCACTTCCGGCGTGATCACCTGACGGGTCTCGTTGTGCTGGCCGCGCACGAACGTCGGCGGTGTCAGCTTGCCGCCGTTGCCCAGCGTGGCGTACGCCTGCGCGATCTGCAGCGGCGTCACCGACAGGCCGTAGCCGTAGGACATCGTGGTCTTGGACGGGCCGCTCCAACGCTGTGGCGACAGCACCACCCCGGCCGATTCGCCCGGGAAGCCGCTATGCGGCGCGCTGCCGTAACCGAAGTTGCGGATCGACTGATAGAACGTCTGGTCCGGCACCTTGGCGGCGATCTTGGCCGCGCCGATATTCGAGCTGCGGGTGATCACGCCGGTCACGTTGAGCACGCCGTTGTTGCGCGGCACATCGCGGATGGTGAAGCGTCCCACGGCCATGTAGCCGGGGTTGGTATCGATGATGGTGTCCTTGGTCACCACGCCGGCGGTCAGCGCAGTGGCCACGGTGAGCGGCTTCATCGTCGAACCCGGCTCCACCAGATCGGTGACCGCGCGGTTGCGCCGCGCCGACGGGTTGATGCCGGTGACCGAATTGGGGTTGTAGGTGGGCAGGTTGACCATCGCCAGCACTTCGCCGGTGGCCACGTCCATCACCACCATCGACCCGCCGGCGGCGTTGTTCTCGACCAGCGCGTTGCGCAGTTCCTTGTAGGCCAGGAACTGGATGCGACGGTCGATGCTCAGCGTCAGGTCCTTGCCCGGCTGCGCCGGACGCACCAGATCCACACTTTCGACGATCGCACCGCGCGCGTTACGCACCACTTTCTTGGAGCCCGGCTTGCCGCGCAGCCATTCGTCGAAGGCCAGCTCCAGGCCTTCCTGGCCGCGGTCGTCGATATTGGTGAAGCCCAGCACATGGGCCATCGCCTCGCCTTGCGGATAGAAGCGACGGAACTCGCGCTGCGAGAACACGCCGGGAATCTTCAGGTCGACGATGGCATGCGCCTTGTCCGGGTTGATCCGGCGCTGCAGGTACATGAATTCCTTGCCGGCCTTCTGCGCCAGCTTGGCGTTCAACTCGTCCAGTGGCTGGCCGAGCGCCTTGGCCAGTTCGGGAATACGGTCCGGATTGCGCAGCAGCTCTTGCGGATTGACCCAGATCGATTCCACCGGCGTGGACACTGCCAGCGGCTCGCCATTGCGGTCGGTGATCATGCCGCGCGAGGTGGCGATCGGCAGTTCACGCAGGTAACGCGCTTCGCCCTGACGCTGATAGAAATCGCGATTGACCAGCTGCACGAACGCCGCACGGCCGATCAGCGTCACCGAGCACAGGCCCAGCGCGATGCCGACCAACGTCAGGCGGCCGCGCAGATTGAAGTTGCTACGGGCGCGGTTGCGGCCTGCTTTCATGGCGCACCTCCGTGTGCGCCACCCTGCGGGCGGCTGCGCCGTGCAAAACGGCTGTCCTGCCGTTTTGTCATGGACGCATCACCGTGTGCGCCACCCTGCGGGCGGCTGCGCCGTGCAAAACGGCTGTCCTGCCGTTTTGTCATGGACGCATCACCGTGTGCGCCACCCTGCGGGCGGCTGCGCC